>JBGVKW010000059.1:0-99378 GCA_045123895.1 Agathobacter sp. | reverse complement strand
CTTTGCTGACATCTTCCTCTGCGCATTCCTGCAATCCGCCGGCGGCTTTTATCTCAGTTGGAGATTGAGACTCCCACTGAGACAAATATCATTTCTACTCACCACTTAAAGAAGTGGGAGTCTTCTCCAACTAGAGATAATAGACCCTAGTCAATACCATTATTAACTTTTGAAAACAAAAGAACACTAAATAGAATTCCAGCATTGCCAAAAACTAACGAAAAAATACTTATAACATTTGCCTTTTCAATCGTATTTCCAAATATAGCGCCAAGAAGTCCAACCATTCCAATTGCTCCCATTAATGACATTAATGCCATAATAAAAATAGTTTCTCTTTTCATAATAAAAAACTCCTTTCACTCAAGTAAATTAGTTAGTTCATCACTTGTATGAAAGAAGTTTCTCATATTATATGTCCAATAAGTCGGACACTACTTTTTATCTTTCTTTTTATCTTTCTTCTCTTTTTCAGGCATACTGTATTTATCCGCATATTCATCAAAAAGCTTAAGATATCCTGTATCCTTTAGCTCTTTAATATCCTTTAGATACTCATGAGTATCATATTCTGACATTTCAATCTCAACCATTGCAATAGCAACATTCGAACAGTGCGCACCAATTCTTTCAAAGTTTGTAATCAAATCATTGAACGGGAACCCCTGCTGTATATCACACTTTCCAGACTGGAGTCTTTCAATATGCCTGAGTTTCAACTCGTTGCACAGCATAACAATAACCTGTCTAAGCGGTTCAACTCTTTTTGCTTCCTCCAAATCATCATTAATAAATGCAGATACCGTAAGATCAACTACCTCTCGAACCGCATCCTGCGTTACTTTTATCTGTGACAACGCTTCCTCTGAGAATTCAATCTTCTTCTCATATAATTCTTTTGCAATCTTTGATATTGCAGATGCATGGTCACCAATTCGCTCAAAATCACTCATGGTATGAAGGAATTTTGATGCTTCTTTTGTCTGAGCCTCATTCATCTCTTTTCGAGTAAGCTGCATCAGATATGTACCAAGCTTGTCCTCATACTTATCTATCAAATTCTCTTTTTCCTGAATCTTTTTAAACTTGTCCTCAGAATAATTTTCCATTACGGAGAAAGCTCTAAGAAGATTCTTTCTTGCTTTTTTTGCCATTCCATTCATAGCTGTATGGCTCTGAGCCACAGCAAGGTCAGGATAATCAAGGAATCTTTCCTCAAGCAAATCAAAATCAGCCTGTTCTTCTATATCTTCCTCAGAATCTTTTACAAGCTTATATGTAAGTTTTTCTATACTCTTAATAAACGGAGCAAGAACGATAATTGTAAGTACTCTGAAAACTGTATTCATAAGCGCTACAGAAACTGGTCTCATTTCATAATCCATAAATCCAAAATGCACAATTGCATTTACTGAATAAAATGCAATGGACCAGAATATCATTCCAAACAAGTCATTCAGCAAGTAAATAAGAGCAGTTCTTTTTCCATTTTTATTAGTACCAATTGCAGAAAGAAGAACAGGGCATGCTGCACCAACGCCAATTCCCATTGTAATAGGCAATGCAGTTGCAAAAGAAATTCCTATTTCGCTCGAAAGAGCAATCAAAACTCCCACTGATGCTGATGCACTTTGAAGTATTGCAGTAAAAACTATACCTACAAGTATTCCCAGTATAGGGTTAGAAAACATCGAAAGAATATCTGTAAAATGCGGATTCTCCTTCAATGGTGAAACAGCACCACTCATAGTCTGCATACCTACCATCAACACTGCAAATCCAAGCATTATATCACCAACATAGTGATACGAATCCTTCTTCATAAATGTTTTAAAAATAATACCAATAATAGCCACAACTGCAGAAATAGTTGCAGTAGAAAGGAGCTTTGCGATTCCTTCCTGTCCATCAATATATGATAAACATAGAATCCATCCTGTAATACTGGTACCAATATTCGCGCCCATGATAATACCGATTGCCTGAGCAACTTTCATCATTCCGGCATTAACAAATCCGACAACCATTACAGTTGTTGCAGATGAAGACTGTATTACCGCGGTAACACCAGTTCCTAATAAAATTCCCTTTAATGGCGTATTTGTCAGCTTATAAAGAAGTGCTTCAAGTTTATTTCCTGCAACTTTCTTCAATCCATCACCCATGACAGACATTCCATAGAGAAATAAAGCCACACCCATTAAAAGTGATACAATTATCATTGTGATTTCCATACTTTTTTACCTCATAAAAAACAAATAGTGAAGTGCGTACAATCATTTCAAAGCACACACTCCACTATTATAAATCACATTACACAATTTTTACAAACATTTTTGTTATAATTTACATCTGTCTTACATAAAAATATTTTTAATAAATTCCCATATTGCTATGAAAAAGTCACAAATCGCTTCCCATATTGCACAAAAAAAGTCACCTATTATGCTCAATATTCCAGATTCCTCTATTTTTTCACCAATCATAGATGCCCAATCTGAAGCCTGTTCTGATATAGAATCCCAATCAACATCTATGTCTTTTAACTTCATTAAAAGGTTAACCAGTTTGTCAATATCTTCTTCACTTAATTTCAAATCATATTTTTCAGCAGTTTCTTCGATTGCAGCCACAATCTCATCTCTTGTAGAAATCGAACCATCGCCCAATTGCGCTTTTAAATCAGCAATCATTGCTTCAACACTCTGCGAATCACCATCTATACTTTCATTCAATTCACCGGTCGTAACAAGTTCATCCAAAGAAGCATCCACTACTTCCTCGTCAAGTTCTTCACCAGTCATCTCTTCATATGCCTTAAATGTACCAACAAGAGCAGCTGTACCAGATATTGGGGTAGGGCCGGCAACTATTATTTTAGCATCTGTAACCCCCGCTGTAGCAAGGGCATTTTTATACATTCCGACTGTACAATAATTAATATTGTACGTAGAAATACTTAATCCCGAGCCACTGTCACCTTTTGTAATAACAACTGAAGAAAGTGACTTTGTTCCAATTTCACTTGAGCTAATATATTCATCTAGATACTTATGTTCTTCTTTATTATTCACATAAACAACATCATAGCTGTCGAGTTTTGACTCATCGATTCCCATAAGTCCAAGAACTTTTTCTCTTTGTTTACTAGTCAAGTCCTCACCGAGAGATAAATATGGCTTATCACTTTTTTCTATCACAACATCATCATTTTCTTCTGTCGCATATACACTCTGTGACAATCCGGAAAAGATTGCGCACACAGTCATCAATACAGCAAAACTTTTTATTTTCTTTTTCATTTCTTATTCCTCCAATAAATATTCAATTCCAAAACTTCCTTTGTTAAATCTGGCTATAACTTTAGAACCTGTGATAATTGGCATCATTGGAGACAAATGTCCAATATCAAGATCCATAATTATAGGCACATTATAATCTGCCAATAAATCTGTAACTGCACGATACTGATCAATGCCAAATGCCTCTTGGCCAAACAGCATAGGCCTCCCCACCAGAAAGCCTTTTACATGTTTAAACCATCCAGCATTTTTCATCTGCCAGATTGCTCTTCTTATTGACATAACATTAAGTTCGCAAGACTCAAAAAACCAAATTATTCCATCCTGATTATATTTTTCAACGAACTCATCAACCTTATCAAAGGATGTCCCGAGCAGATTTACCAGGCAATCAAGACACCCACCTATAAGCCTTCCTGAAATTTCAATATTCTCCTCATTGTTGTATGTTACAATTTTTGTTTCCTCTGTAAGATTATATGGAACAAGTGGATGTTCTTCGTCTTTTAAACTTTCCTTTTCCCATTTATTATAATTGCTGAAGGATAATTTTTTTCCTGTAAGCAATTTAAATGCATCAGATATGGAATCATGCCACGGTTCCATTCCAAAAGCAGATACACACGGACCATAAATTGCTGCAGTATCAGCAAGAATCGCTGATAAAAATGTAAAATTAGTATTATCAGAATAACCCATATACCATTTTGGCTTCGACATTTTTATTTTTTCAAAATCAATATATGGAACAACCTCACACATCAGTTCTCCACCACCGCATGAGATAATAACATCATTTTCAGGCGAAGCATACTCTTCATTTAACTCCTTAGCACACTCCAATGGAGAATTGCTTATTCCAATCCCCTTTTCAACTCTGCAGTTTGGTCCCTCATGTGTTTTATAACCCATTTTATTAAATCTTGATATAGCATTATCAAACGCAGAACGATACGGTTCTGTAGCACATCCGAAAGCTGGTGCAACAAATCCAATTTTTCCTGCTTCCTTTAAAAACTCTGGATATCTCATTTTTCCTCTAACCTCTTTTCAAGAAATAAATTATACAAAATGAAAAAAGGAATCATGCTAATAATTCATGATTCCTCAAATATCATACCACTTTTGATTCAAAATTAAAAACCAAATTGATACTTATATTTTATTTTGTGTTTGTAATAAAACAAATATGACTTTACCGTCTTTGACCAAGTAAATTCCTTATGATAATTAAATCTGGTTGTATACATTATCCCTTGCCTGTTACACCAGTTATAAATATCATTTACACTAAGGTGCTTAATATTCCTAACGTTTCCCATAAATATTTCAATCTTCGATAATTCAGCCCCATCACGCACATATAAATGGAAAATTGTATTAGGACATTCAATCATAATCTGCCCCAAATTTCCTTTTCTCATTTTGCTACCCTCATATACATTCATTATACAATTATCGTTATCGTGTTACTATAGTACTATATTTTTACAAGAAATTCCAGTACTTTTTATAAAAGAATTCATTATTATCTCTTCAATATTTAGCTTGCACAATATATTGATTGATACTAAAATAATAGTATCTATGATTTTTACAAGGAGTATAGAATGAGTCAAAAAAATTGTATTGTCGCTCAGTCAGGCGGCCCAACTGTTGCAATTAACGCATCACTTGCCGGAGTAATCTCCGCAGTTATGGATTCTAAGGAATACGATATCTGCTATGGTTCAGTAAATGGTATTCTTGGTATCTTAAATGAAAATTATCTCAATCTTTCTGAGATTTTTGAAGACCAGCGTCTTCTTGAAAAGCTTAAGACCACACCAGCTATGTACCTTGGTTCATGTCGTCATAAGCTTCCGGATTACAAAGATGATGATTCACCATACGTATTCATTTTTCATCAGTTTGAAAAACTAAATATTAAAGCGTTCTTTTATATTGGTGGAAATGATTCAATGGATACTGTTCTTAAGCTTTCAGAATATGCTGAAAAAATAGGAAGTGATATACGAATTGTGGGTGTACCAAAAACAATTGATAACGATTTATGCATGACAGATCACACACCTGGATTTGGTTCAGCTGCAAAATATATAGCTGCATGTCTTCGAGAGATTGCGCATGATACTTTTATCTATGCAGTAAAAAGTGTAACCATTGTAGAAATAATGGGAAGAGATGCCGGATGGCTTACTGCTGCAGCTGCTCTTGCAAGAAATGAGTACAATGATGCACCACATTTTATTTATTTACCAGAAGTAGATTTCGACACCGATCAATTTGTATCAGATATTAAATCAGCACTTAATAAAACAAACAACGTTATAGTTGCTGTTTCTGAAGGTATACATGATTCAAACGGTTCCTACATCACTTCTTCTGAAGCAGTTGCTGACCAGTTCGGTCATCAGCAGCTTAGTGGCGCAGGAAAAGCAATAGAATTTATTGTAAAAGAAAATATTGGTGTAAAAGTTCGTTCTGTAGAAATTAATGTGCTTCAAAGATGTGCTTCTCACCTTGCATCACGTACTGATATAGAGGAATCTTTCAATCAGGGTGTTAAGGGAGTAAAACTTGCTGAAGAAGGAATTACTGCTTCTATGGTTTGCCTTACAAGGACATCGAATTCACCGTATACAGTAGAATATTCACATGCACCGATAAAAAATATAGCAAATGAGGCTAAATCTATCCCTAGAGAATGGATTAACGAAGCCGGAAATGACATCAAACCAGAACTAATTGAATATCTTACTCCTTTAATCCAGGGGGAGATACCAGTTTCATTCAAAAACGGAGTTCCTGATTATATGGATGTGTCTCATTTGCGAAAATGCTAACTAATGGAGGACACAAATGAATAAAAAAATAATAATAGCAAGTGCTTCTTTGGGTTTGCTATTAATAATATATTTAGGCTTTACTATCTATTTTTCATCGCACTATTTTTGGAATACAATAATTGGTTCCGTTGAATGTGGTGGAAAAACTTCTTCTTATGTAATAGAACAAAATGAAGCTCTTGCCGATGGATATAGCCTGAATATAACTGACCGCGAAGGAAATATTTTTACTATTATTGGTTCAGAAATTTCCTATAAATATATTCCAAGCGGAGAGGAAGAATCAATATTAAAAGAACAAAATGCCTTTGCATGGCCAACATGCCTTTTTAAATCTCACACATATGAACTTGATTCATCAGTTGAATATGATGCGGATGAATTCTCAGAAATATTTGATTCACTTATGCTTTTTAGCTCTGATTATATAGAGGAGCCAGTTGATGCCCGTATAGAGATTACCGAATCTGAATACAGCGTAATTGATGAAACATATGGAAATATGCCAGTCAAAGAAGAAATTTACAGCGAAACAACTGAAGCACTAAACAATCAGATTGAAAGTATTACTCTTAGCGACAAATGTTATGTAGAACCAAAAATTAAGGCTAACGACGACAAAATTAAAAGTGCATTAAAGCAAATTGACACTTACACAGCTTCTACCGTTCATTATCTGATAGAAAACACAGACGAGACACTTTCATCTGATAAAATACTTCAGATGATTACGGTAGATGACGATTTTTCAGTCTCAATTAACGAAAATAAAGTTTCCGAATATGTACAATACCTTGCATCAAAATATAATACTTACGGTGATGTAAGGGCCTTTAAAACCAGCTCTGGTGATATAGTAAACATTGGAGGTGGCGATTACGGATGGGTCATTAGCAAATCTAAGGAAAAAGCCCAGTTACTAGAGGATATAAAAAAAGGTTCACCAACAGAACGTGAACCTGTTTACGAGCAGACAGCAGTTTGTAGCGGACCAAATGATATCGGAAATACATATGTAGAAATCGACTACGGAAAACAGCATCTTTGGTTTTATAAGAATGGTTCACTAGTTGTAGAAACAGATATTGTTTCTGGAAATATTAATCAGCAAAACGGTTCCGTAGATGGCATATACAAAATAGTATACAAAGAAAAGGATGCCACACTTGTTGGTGAAAACTATTCTTCTGCTGTTAAATATTTTATGCCTTTTGCATACAATATAGGTATTCATGATGCAAGCTGGCGTGATAAATTCGGTGGGGATATTTACAAAGCATCAGGTTCTCATGGATGCATCAATGTTCCCGAACCTGTTGCACTTACTATTTTCCAGAATATTGATGTTGGAACTCCTGTAGTTGCATATTACCGAGAGCCGGTTGCACTTACAAATAACGCTGCAGCTCAATCAAATGCTTTTTCGTATGTAAAACCTACACAATAAAACGCAAAAACACGGTTTTATTAAACCGTGTTTTTATTTTTATGAAAACTGACTATTATATAATGTGGCATAAAATCCATTTTCTCTTAGCAAGCTCTCATGATTACCCTGTTCAATTATCTTTCCATCCTTCATAACAAGGATAATATCCGCTTCTCTGATTGTAGAAAGTCTATGTGCCACAATAAAGCTCGTTCTTCCTTTCATCATCGTCTGAAAAGCTTCCTGAATCTTACTTTCTGTTCTGGTATCAATTGAAGATGTAGCTTCATCAAGAATCAACATTGGTGGTAAACATAACATTACTCTTGCAATACACAAAAGCTGTTTTTGCCCCTGCGATAAGTTTGAACCATCTTCTGATAAGACTGTATCATATCCATTAGGAAGTCGCCTGATAAAACTGTGCGCATGAGCGGCTTTTGCCGCTGCGATAACCTCTTCATCAGTTGCATTTTCCCGTCCCATTACTATATTTTCACGTACAGTGCCATTTTTTAACCAGGTTTCCTGAAGCACCATTCCATAATTGGAACGAAGACTATTCCTCTTTATTCTATCTAAACCAACACCATCAACAAAAATCTGTCCACTTGTTACATCATAAAATCTCATCAACAAATTGATTACTGTAGTTTTTCCACATCCCGTAGGGCCAACAATGGCAACTCTTTGCCCCGGATTTACATGAAGATTAAAGTTTTCAATAAGCTTTTTATCCGGAACATACGAGAAGTTAACATCCTCAATATCAATTTCACCTCTTACGTCACTAAGTGAAATGGCATCAGCACTATCCAATTTTTCCTCTTTAGCCTCAATAAGTTCAAAAATTCTGTCAGCACATGCCAAGGCATTTTGTAATTCCGTGATTACTCCTGATATTTCATTAAATGGCTTCGTATACTGGTTTGCGTAAGACAAGAAACATGACATCTGTCCAACCGATAATCTTCCGGCAATAACCGAAAAAGCTCCAAATATTCCCACCCCAGCATACACAAGGCTGTTAACAAAACGTGTAGCCGGATTGGTAAGACTCGAGAAAAATATTGCCCTAAGCGAATACTTTTGTAATCTCTCATTTATTTCATCAAAATCTCTTAACGCTTCATCTTCATGATTAAATGCCTGAACCACCTTCTGATGACCAATTATCTCATTAATCAGAGCAGTCTGTTGGCCTCTTGTCTGTGACTGAAGTAAAAACATCGAAAATGTTTTTTTCGCAATAAAGCTTGCTACAAACAAAGATAACGGTGTAATAACAACAACAAGCACAGTTATTTTCACATCTATTGAAAGCATAAATATAAATGTTCCAACAATTGTTGCCACCCCGGTAAACAATTGTGTAAATCCCATTAACAGACCTTCTGAAAATGCATCTACATCGGCAATCACTCGACTGACCAGATCTCCATGTGAATGACTATCCAGATAAGAAATTGGCAGCTTTTGTATATTCAAAAATGCATCTCGCCTTATATCTTTTACAATATTATATGTCATTTTGTTATTGCATATATTTGTAATCCATTGTGACACAGCTGCAATAGCAACTACTATGACAGCTTTAAATGCTATATGACCAATTGCATCAAAATCAACTTTTCCTTTTTCAACAATAACATCAATTGCATCTCCAGTCAGGATAGGAAAATATAAAGTCATAGCAACTGTAACAATTGAAAAAAGCAAAGAAACAACCAAAATCGGTATATATCTTTTCATATATCTTAATACTTTTTTCAAAGTATCTAGTCTCTTCTTAAACATGATTTACACCTCCCACTTGTGATTCCTTTTTAAACTGTGAGGAATAAATCTCACGGTAGACATCACATTTTACAACAAGTTCGTTATGTGAGCCTAAACCAACCATTTCTCCATCATCCAAAACAACTATTTTGTTGGCAAATTGTATTGATGAAGTTCTTTGAGAAACAATAAATATCGTCATTTTTCCACGAAGCTTTTCCAATGCATTTCTAAGCTTTTTATCTGTGGCAAAGTCAAGTGCTGATGCACTATCATCAAGAATTAAAATCTCAGGTTTTTTAACGAGGGCTCTTGCTATAGTAAGTCTTTGCCTTTGTCCACCAGAAAGGTTTTTTCCTTCCTGCTCAACTACAAAGTCCAAACCATCTTCTTTCGCTCTAACAATTTCTGCAGCCTGGGCTATCTCAAGTGCCTCCCATAGCTCCTCATCAGAAGCTTCCGGATTACCCCATCTGAGATTTTCAGCAATTGTTCCGGCAAATAATACCGCCTTCTGCGGAACAATACCTATCATATCCCTAAGCTGAATTGTTGGATAATCTTTGACATCAACTCCATTTACTTTTACTGCACCCTTATTGGCATCATAAAATCTTGGAATCAAATTTATCAAAGTAGTTTTTCCAGAACCCGTTCCACCAATCACTCCTACTATCTGTCCTTTTTCCACAGAAAAATCAATATCTGTAAGAGCTTCATCAGATGCTCCATCATATGTCATGCACACATTATCAAACACCACATACTGTTCAGGTAAATCCGAATTAACAGTATTTGAATTTGTCTCTTTCAACGTGCTCTCCATTTCTAACACATCGCCAATTCTCTTTCCACTGGCAACAGACTTAGTAATGTTAACAATAAGATTTGCAAGTTTTATCAGTTCAACAAGAATTTGTGACATAAGATTAACCAACGCAACAACCTGTCCCTGAGTAATATTTCCAATATAAGTCTGCTTTCCGCCCACATAAATAACAATTAATGTTGCGCAGTTTACAATCACAAAAGTAAGAGGATTTGTAAGAGCAGATATTTTCCCCACCGCAATCTGAAAAGCTGTTAGTGAATCATTATCTTCTCGAAAATCTTCTATTTCTTTTTCCTGTCTTATAAAAGCACGTACAACTCTTACGCCTTCAAGGTTCTCTCTTGTATGACCCAGGACGCGGTCAAGTCCCGACTGAACCCTTTTGTACATAGGAATTGTAATTACCATAACGGCAAATACAACAATCGAAAGCAAAGGAATTGTCACAACAAAAACAAGTGCCGCTGGAACACTGATAGTAAATGCCATTACCATTGCACCTATAACAATAAACGGCGATCTCAAGAACAATCTAAGCACCATGTTTACTCCTGACTGAACCTGATTAACGTCACTTGTCATTCTTGTAATCAAAGTTGAATTACCAACTGTATCAATTTGTGAATATGACAAAGACTCTATCCTTTTAAAAAGAGCATGTCTTAACCTTGTAGAGAATCCAACAGCAGCTTTTGCCGCAAAATATTGTGCAGTAACCGCACTTGCAAATCCAATAGCTGCAAACATTAAAAGGACACCACCCATACCGATAATGAACTTTTTGTTTTCGGTTGCAATACCATTATCTATTATGAATGCCATAACAAACGGAACAATTAATTCAAACGAAGCTTCAAGAAGCTTAAAGAGTGGTGCCAGAACACATTCCTTTTTGTAATATTTTAAATATTTAAGAACATTTTTCATTTTTTAACACTTTCCAACCATAATTAAAATTTGTCTGCAGCTTTTTTTATTGCCTCAAAGGTTTCCGCACTAATAACATGTTCAACCCTGCAGGCATCCTCTGCCGCGATTTTTTCATCAACCCCCAACTTAACAAGACACTTAGTCAGTATCTCATGTCTTTCATATATCATCTCAGCAATTTCTCTTCCTGACTCAGTAAGAAAAATAAACCCCGCATCACTTACTGTAATATGATTCTTCATTCTAAGATTCTTCATTGCAATACTTACACTTGATTTCTTAAATCCAAGTTCATTTGCTATGTCTACCGCTCTAACCACAGGAAGTCTCTTACTAAGAATATGTATTGTCTCCAAGTAATTTTCTGAAGATTCAGTATTTTGCATCGTTCTTTCCTCTCCGTAATATTTTTTCACGCGAATTATATCATAAATCAAGTTCTCTTTTCAATGAAACATTAGATATCACACTAAAAACTTATCCAAAAATTCTTCTCTTGCGCATGGCTTACTGTAATAATATCCCTGAATATAATTTGGAATCATTTTATTCAATTTTTCAAGTTCTTCAATTGTTTCAACGCCTTCGAGACATATTTTCAAATTAATACTGTGAACCAGTTCAATAATGTTAGCCAGCAACTGATTTTCATAGTGATTTGTCAGAGCCTTTAAAGTAAAGGCTCTATCTATTTTAACAATATCCGGTCTAAGTTTACTGATACTTGAAAGATTTGAATATCCTGTACCAAAATCATCAATGGCTATTACAATACCAAACTTTTTAAAATTATTCCACACTCTTTTTACAAGCGGACTATCTTCAAGATACCCACTCTCTGTCATCTCAACAATAACACTTTCCGGCTTTAGTCTGTATTTTGCAATTGCATTAAATATTTCCTTCTGAATTGCACTTTTTAAAATCTGGATATAAGAAAGGTTAATACTAATTTTAAAATCAGGATTATATTTTTGACATTCTTTACACATTTTCAAAGCAGTATCAATTATCCATTTTCCTACCGGAACAATAAGTCCACTTTCTTCAAGGATAGGAACAAACTCATATGGTGCAAGAAATTCTCCCTCTGATGTAGTAAATCTAATAAGACTCTCTGCTGCAAACAATTTTACATTGTCTTTTCCTCCAGTCATAATTGGCTGAAAAACAAGATTAAATCCTTTATAGTCATTTGCAATCGACTTCCTAAGTTCCACAAGAATTTTTCTCTTTCGTAGGAATTTCTCAAAATCTTCCTTATCAAAAATATACGCCTGGTTTCGCCCCTGATTCTTGGCCTGAGCTAACGCAAATTCTGAATACTTTATCACATTGGAATAATTAGGATTTTCAATATCGTCAAGGGTAATTATACCACCTGAAACTGTGTAAATTGCTTCGTAGTTATTTTCCTCTATATTTCTGTCAATCGCTCTTCTAATCTCACGATACAATTCATGCATCTCTTCCTGTTTTCCCTTATTTGTTAAATCAGCAATTAAGTATTCGTCAGAAACTACATGAAAAGCCTTATACCTATCCCCTATACAATAGGAAATGCACTTAGCAACTTCTCTCAATACCCTGTCACCATATTTATTTCCAAAAGTCTCATTTATATTTTTAAAGCCATCTATTCCAATCCTTAATACTGCTGAAACCTTTAGTCTATCAGAGTCATCTTCACACATAGTCCTGAGTGCAGTACACTGCAAAAATCCACTTAAATTGTCAGCCTTTGCTTCCTGGCCAATCTCATTTACACATCCAACCATAAAAAGCGGATTATGATTTTCATCTCGTATAATCTTACCACGACAATTTATCCAAACTGGTTTCTTTTCTTTATCGAGCCATCTGTATTCAAGATTATGAGTATCTTTTACTCCTAAAATCATTTCCTCTAAATCAGCCTGAAGCAAATCTATATCCTGTTCGTGTACAAACAGACTATGTGTATTTACCACATCAGAAAACTCACAACTTGGCACAGCAAATCTATTAACAGCTTTCTCTGAAATAAAATATCTGTCATTTTGTAAATCATATACATAAGGATAATCATCCATACACTCTGAAAATACAGCAATCGAAGTACACAATTGCTCAAATTTGTATTCTTCTTCTCTCATAAAAACCCTCCCACGGCAATACGCCTACACTTTTCATTATAATACATTTTCGCATGAAAATATATAGTTTATTGCATATCAACAGACTTAACAATTCTTTTGAGATTTTCCGCAGAATCCTTTAATTTCAACGCTTCTTCCCCATTTAATTCAATAGGAACATCTACCTCAACTCCATTTGCACCCACAATTGCAGGCATGCTCAAAACCACATCATTTATACCATACACATCATCTATCATATGAGAAACTGGTAATATTGATTTTTCATCTCGGACAATCGCCTCGCATATACGTTTTACCGCCATTGCAATTCCATAATAAGTTGCTTTTTTTCTATCAATTATTTCGTATGCGCTGTTTTTTACTTTTAAAGCTATTTCATCGGTTTGCTCTTTATGCGAAAAATGCCCTCTCATCTCACAAAAATCACTCAGACAAATCCCGGACACATTAGCACTTGACCATGCAACAACCTCACTATCTCCATGTTCTCCCACTATAAATGCATGAACACTTCTGCTATCTACCGCAAGGTGCTCTCCTAGCTGGTGTTTAAGTCTTGCTGAATCTAGCACAGTTCCAGAGCCAATCACTCTATTCTTATCGAAACCTGATATTTTAATAGCAGCCTGTGTTAAAATATCAACAGGATTTGAGACAATCAGTAAAATACCTGCAAATCCGCTTTTTGTCACTTCCGGAATAATGGATTTAAAAATAGAAACATTTTTATTTACTAAATCAAGTCTTGTCTCTCCTGATTTTTGCCCTGTTCCCGCTGAAACAATTACTATTGATGCATCAGAAATATCACTATACTCTCCTGCATATATCTTCATAGGTCTCGAGAATGGAATTCCATGGCTAATATCCATAGCCTCTCCTATCGCTTTTTCTTTGTCAGCATCGATAAGCACGATTTCTGAAAACAGACCGCTTTGCATCAAGGCAAAAACCGATGCTGAACCAACAAATCCACATCCTATCATTGCTGCCTTTCTTGGATTAATTTTTTCTTTCTTCATATTTTCCTCCATCTGCTTTTAATGTACTCTCGAAATCTTTCTAAAAGGATTTCTGATATAGCCAAATCATTTGTTTATCAATTCCTAGAGTACATTTTATTTTAGTATTACCAGATTTTAAAAAAATATGAAAACAGCACCTCCAATTCGGAAGTGCTGTTATTATCATCCAAAATTATCACTATTCAAAAAATCATTCCCTGGTACTGATTATGTATACTTTGCAATACATTCAATTATCTTGTTCGGGTCAAATGGCTTTACTATAAAATCCTTTGCTCCGTTAGCAATAGCTTCAAATACTTTTGCCTGCTGTCCCATAGCAGAAACCATAATAACCGTTGCATTTGGATCAAAAGTAGTAATTTCTTTAGTAGCAGCCAAACCGTCCTTTTCCGGCATTGTAATATCCATAAGAACAACATCAGGATGTAAATCTACATACTTTTTAAAAGCCTCTACACCATTTCCGGCCTCTCCTACCGGTTCATGTCCTGCTTCCTTTAAAACTTTAATAAGACTCATTCTAATGAACGCAGCATCATCACATACTAATACCCTTGCCATGTCTGTACCTCTCAACAACTGTCATACTTTAGTACTATTATATCACGATTTTTTTTGATTACAAGATATTTCTTCTTATACTACTATTTACTGCTATCTATTATTTACTACTACTGCTTCTGTACTCAAGTGGTGTCATTTCAAATAGTTTTTTAAACTGTCTGTTAAAATGCTCAACGTTCTGATAACCAGCCTCATATGCTATGCTTTCAACTGTCATTATACTATTTCTAAGCAGTGTCCTTGCCTTTTTCATCTTAGCATTTGTAACAAGTTCGCCAAATGTCTTTCCTGATTTTTCTTTAATATATTTTGAAATATATGGTTCTGTAAGGTGAAAATTCTCCGACATATCAGTAAGCGATACAGTCTTGTAATTTGCCTGAATAAAATTAAGCATAGCAACGTATCTCTCATCTTTTACAGATTCAATATTAATATCTGACATTAAATGATTTACCGCCACGACAAGCGCACTAATTGATGCCTTTATTATATCTTCATCTGTTCCAATTCCCCAGAACATTTTATTATGATATGTAATTCCAACATACGCCATAGCCTTTGAAGATGAACCATGGGAAAGAGAATGTTCCTCATAAACAGTAAGTTCGAAGCTAATATCAAAATACTGTTTAATTATGTTACAGACTGCATCAAGTCTTCCATTTCCATTTGCATCAACTTTTCTCGAGTTGTCATTTTGAGAAATTACAGCCTCAGCAAATATGCCATTTACCTGTTTAAAATGACATTCAGGTATTGAAAAGAATGGATGATGATCAACATAGTTATCAATAAGTATCTCCCTTATCCACTCTGGCGAAAGTTCCTTATGTTCTTTATCTGAAACCTGTTTTACAAGATATCCTAATTCTTCTTTCATCTTTTCCGGAATACTAATTCCGTAGTTTTGCTTAAGAATATAGGCCACTCCACCTTTTCCTGACTGACTGTTGATTCGAATAACATCACCTTCATAAGTTCTTCCCACATCCTTTGGATCAATCGGAATATATGGCACATTCCATTTTTCAAGATGCTTTTCTTCTCTCCAGTTCATTCCCTTTGAAATAGCATCCTGATGCGAACCCGAAAAGGCTGTAAACACTAAATCACCCGCATATGGATGTCTCTCGTGAACCTTCATTCTTGTCAAACGCTCATATTTTTCCTTTATCTCATTCATATTTGAAAAATCAAGTTCCGGGTCTACTCCATGTGAAAACATATTCATAGCAAGTGTAATCACATCCACATTTCCAGTTCTCTCACCATTTCCAAATAAAGTTCCTTCTATTTCCTGCGCTCCGGCTAATACCCCAAGCTCCGCGTCACTTACACCACTTCCCCTGTCATTGTGTGGATGAAGACAAAGTACAACTCCATCTCTGTATTTAAGGTGCTTATTTATATACTCAACCTGAGTTGCAAAAACGTGTGGCATTGCATTCTCAACTGTTGTAGGAATATTGATTATCGCCTTATTGTCAGGTTTTGGCTGCCATACATCAAGTACTGCATTACAAACCTCCAAAGCATAATCAACCTCTGTTCCCGGGAAACTTTCAGGACTGTACTGAAATCTAAAGTTGCCTTTTGTCTCCTCTGCAAGTTCCTTTAATAGAATTGCACCATTTACTGCAATCTCTTTTACTTCTTCTTTTGATTTTCTAAACACCTGTTCTCTTTGAGCAACAGATGTCGAATTGTAAAGATGAACAACCGCAGAAGGTGCTCCCTCAAGACTCTCAAAGGTCTTTCTGATAATATGCTCCCTAGATTGTGTAAGTACATGAATTGTAACATCATCGGGAATCATCTTTTTCTCAATAAGAGCTCTTGTAAAATTGTATTCTGTCTCTGACGCAGCCGGAAAACCAACCTCAATTTCCTTAAATCCTATATCCACAAGCATCTGAAAGAATTCAAGTTTTTCCTCTAGACTCATTGGCTCAATTAATGCCTGATTACCATCACGCAAATCAACTGAACACCAAACAGGTGCTTTATTAATATAGTCCTTCTTCACCCAGTCATAGGTACACTCTGGTGGCATAAAATATGCTCGCTCGTATTTCTCATATCCTCTCATAGCCATTACCTCTTTTCTATCCGCTAATATCCCCATTTATATCCGGTTCAAGCGTGATTTATATTGATGTAATGGTATCAAAAGTAAAAAGCGATTTGAATGATTAAATTTAATCACTTTTATTGATTATTTTTATTTTTTCATTAAAAATTCGTCAATCAGATTGACTATTTTAATCTTCTCTTTCTTTTCCCCAGAAGAAGAGTGCAACCGTACCCGGGCCAGTATGACTTCCGATAGTAGTACCTATGTCAAAAATCTGCACTTTCCCTGACATTTTTGGAAATGTAGCTTCTATTAAATCAGCCAGAGCTTTTGCATCATCATAACATGCCGAATGAGAAATGAATACTTTGTCAGAATAATCTGCAGCATCCTCACACAGCTTGAGCATTTTCGAATTCATCTCTTTGATTACTTTTTTCTTGGTACGAATCTTGTCTCGTACTATTAATTCACCCTTGTTACTTACATTTAAAAGTGGACAAATATTTAATACCCCACCGATAAAGCCTGCTGATTTGGATACTCTTCCTCCACGAATAAAGAATGTCAAATCAGAAGAGAAAAACCAGTGATTTACCTGAAGTTTATGATTTTCTGCCCATTTTGCAAGGGTATCCACATCCATTCCTTCATCTCTTAAATCTGCCAGTTTATCCATCAATAAACCAAAGCCTGAAGATGCTGCAAGTGAATCAATCACATAGATTTTTCTATCAGGATATTCTTCCTCCAAATCCTCTTTGGCAAGTCTCGCAGAATTTACAGTACCCGAAATTCCAGAGCTAAGTGAAAGATGTATTATATCTTTTCCTTCTTCCAAAAAAGTTCTAAAGTAATCCTTGTACTCTTCCATATTTATCTGTGAGGTTTTTGTCATTGCCCCATCCACCATTGCCTTGTAAAAATCCTCTATTGCCATGGACTGTCCAAGGTCATCTAAATACTGTTTTCCGTCAAGTTCATAATGAAAACATGTATACTTGATATCTCTTGACTCCATGTATTCTTTTGATAAATCTGCTGTTGAACAACAGCTTATAACATACTCACCCATATACTATTCTTTTCCTTTCAGAAACTCATCTTGTCTATAATTATTAACTATATGATTATACATCGTTCTAACTGCAGGTGCCACATAATTTGTATTTAGGATGGCTATCCCAATCACACGGCTTGCATCTGGTTTTATTCTATATGTATCAACCTCATACGGAATGTCCTGCATTACAAGTTCAGGCATCAGGCAGATTCCAAAGCCTTTTTCCACAAGACGAACTGTTGACAAATCATCCACCACATGATAATTTGACTGAATACTCAAGTTATTTTCTTTTAGAAAGTTCTGAATATCAGCATCCGTACTCTCTCTTTGAGTTACAAATGACAGATTTCTCATGCTCTCTATATCCAGCACTCCATCATCAGCGTCAACCTCCATTCCCTTTGGAAGTACGCATAGAAGAGGGTCCCTATACAAAGGTTCAATAGGAATATCCTTGGCGCTTGATATAGATAAAAAACCAAGATCAACCACACCGGTTTTTATCCAGTCTGCCACATCATCATAGGTTCCCTGGTACACCTCAATACTGATATTTTCATATTTACTTTTAAATGAACTTAGTATATCCGGAAGCCAGCTGGTACATACGCTGGAAAAAACCCCAATTTTCACTCGGCCAATCTGTAAGCCGTTCATCTCGGATATAACCTGCCTTAGTGTCTCATCGCTATTTAATACTGCATTTACATACGGTAGGAGATTCTCTCCATAATTGGTGAGACTAATACCGTTTTTGCTTCTGGTTAATACAGTAAATCCCAGTTCCTTTTCCATATTTGTGATTGCGTGACTAATTGCAGAAGGTGTTAAACCTAAAATATCGGCAGCCTTATGAAAACTGCCGATATCTGCAACTGTCTTAAAAACCTGATAAGTTAATAATGTCATTGCCATTTCCCCATATTAATTAAATCCAGATTAATTATTTCTACTACATTTGTATAATAAATCTTCCCATCTTCTGTCTACTTCAGCCTGGAACTGCTCGATTAAATTCTCATTTCCTGGTTTGAAAAGATGTTTGAATCTACCCTGTTTACGAAGGAAGTCTTCGATTGGAAGCTTCTTCTTTGGCTCATATGTAAGTGTCCACTTTCCGTGCTCCACCTCAAACATTGGCCAGTAACATGTATCTACAGCAAGCTGACAAATCTCCATAATATCAGCAGCATCGTATCTCCATCCTCTTGGACAAGGAGTCATGATATTTAAAAAGCATGCGCCCTCTGTGTAGATTGCTTTTTTTGCCTTAAGATGAAGGTCTTTAAAATCCTTTGTAAATGTAGACTGTCCTACATATGGAACGTCATGGTCTGCTATGATTGATGCTAAATCTTTTCTATTCTGCATCTTTCCATCAGACTCTTTTCCTACAGGTGTTGTTGTTGTATCTGCATACATTGGTGTAGCTGAAGAACGCTGAATTCCTGTGTTCATGTATGCTCCATTGTCATAGCACACATACACCATATCGTGTCCTCTTTCCATTGCTCCTGAAAGAGACTGGAATCCAATATCATATGTACCACCATCACCACCAAAGGTAATAAATTTGTAATTTACATCCTCAGGAATTTTTCCTTTTTTCTTTAATGCCTTGTATGCTGTCTCAACACCAGAAAGTGTTGCTCCGGCATTCTCAAAAGCATTGTGGATATAGCTGTCCTCCCATGCACTGTATGGATACATAAAAGATGAAACTTCAAGACATCCTGTTGCATTTCCGATTACAGCTCTGTCGTTTTCTTCAAGTGCTCTAAGCACGGCTCTAACTCCGATTGTCGCTCCACATCCGGCACACATACGATGTCCAGGTGCAAGACGCTCCGGCTTATTTAATTCCTCTTTTAAACTGTAGTTGCTCATTTCTATTCTCCCGCTAATATTACTCTCTTAATCCTATATATTTGAACTGCTCAATTTCTTTTCCATTTACAACAGAATCTTCAAGTTCATCAAAGATATTGTAAACATCCTCTACAGTGAAATCTCTTCCTGCAAGACCGTAAATATAATTCACGGCTGTAATCATTACTTTTTTTCTAAAGAGTCCGGCCATTACCTCACTTCCAAGAGGTCCACCATTTCCATTGTAGCTCTCACATCTATCCATGATAGCCACTGCTTTTGCATTTTTCATAGCCTCAGCTAATTCAAGTGCTGGGAATGGACGAAATACTCTAAGTTTGATTACTCCAACTTTTTTTCCTTTTGCACGAAGGTCATCTACTGCCTGTTTTGCAGTTCCTGCGGCAGAACCAATAAGGAGCATGATATAATCTGCATCCTCTGTTTTATATTCTTCAAATAATCCGTATTTTCTTCCTGATAATTTTTCAAATTTCTCAGCAACCTCAAGGATTACTTCCTTTGCATTTTCAAGCGCAACTTCCTGATTTTTCTTTGCTTCCATCGCATAGTTGGAAACAGAATATGGACCAACAGCAATTGGTTTATCTGGATTTAATAAGAATTCTTCCGGCTCATACTCACCAACAAAATCCTTTACCTCCTGATCCTCAAGAAGTTCAATATTCATAACAGCATGACTTGTGATAAATCCATCCTGGCAAATCATAATTGGAAGATGTACTCTTGGATCCTCCGCTATTGGATATGCCTGAATAAAGTTATCGTATGCTTCCTGATTGCTTTCTGCATAAATCTGAATCCAGCCTGTATCTCTAGCTCCCATTCCATCAGAATGATCACAGTTAATGTTGATAGGACCTGACAAAGTTCTGTTTACAAGAGCAAGTGCACAAGGCATTCTATTACTTGCAGCAAGAAGAAGTTCCTCCCACATAAGTGCAAGACCTGCTGATGAAGTTGCTGTAAGACTTCTTGCACCAGCTGCCTGGGCGCCAATTGTAGCAGACATTGACGAATGCTCACTCTCTACCGGAATAAATTCTGTATCCATCTGTCCGTTTGCAATATAGTTTGAAACCATCTGTGGAATCTCTGTTGAAGGTGTGATTGGGAAGGCTGGCATTACATCCGGATTTACCTGTTTGATAGCGTATGATACTGCCTCATTTCCTGACATTCTATCTTTTCTAGCCATTTTATTTTCCCTCCTTCATCTCAAGTGCACCGAAAGGACAGGATTTTACACAGATACCGCATCCCTTGCAATGATCATAATCAAAATCTAAACGTTTTCCATCTTTTACAGGAATACTGCTATCTGGACAAACTGGAACACAAAGTAAACACTGTTTACAAAGGTCAGCTTTGAAAATCGGTGTGTTTGTTCTCCACTCGCCTGTGTTAAACTCCTTTGATGTTCCTGCATTAAAAAGCATCAAGCCTTCTGTAAGGCCTTGATGCGGTGTTGTTTCGTTTATTTTCTTTATATCTGTTCTCATTTTAGTAATCGTCTCTCATTCTATTATTTTTTCAGGTTTATCTTTTCTCTAGGCTGTTTTCTTGTCTGCAATCTCAAGATCATCTTTTAAAGCCTCAAGAGTCATTGTAAGAGCTTTCATGTTTCCTTCAATAACTTCTGGTTTCTTAGCAAATTTATGCTGATACGAAGCTCTCATCTCTCTGATAAAATCGTCCTGATCCATAACACCTGAAACTGCTACTGCTGCAGCAAGCATAGGTGAATTTGGGAAGTATTTTCCAAGGGCCTCTACAGAAATTGCTCTTGCATCTACTGTATAAACAGCGCCTTTATATCCATTTAAATGTGGAAGAATCTCTTCTTTTGACTTTGGAGTATTAACAATAACAGCTCCGTTTACTTTAAGTCCAGCTGTAACGTCCACTGATTCAAGTAATGTCTCATCTACAACAACTACAAGATCAGGAGTATAAATATTAGAATGAACACGAATCTCTTTTCTACTGATTCTGTTATATGCTGTAATTGGAGCCCCCATTCTTTCCGGGCCATACTCAGGGAATCCCTGTACATATGCTCCTGTTTTAAAAGCAACATCAGCTAATAATAAAGCAGCAGTCTTAGCGCCCTGTCCACCTCTTCCATGCCATCTGATTTCAATTCCTTTATCCATTTTATTCACTCTCCTGTGTAATAGTTTTCATTTTTAAATTGATATTATTTCAACTTTCTTTATTATATTCCTAAATTCAATAAAGTAAAGTGAAAGTGTAAACTCTTACTCATTTCTAAAGTGAATAAAATTCATCTATAAATTTACATTGCATCATTAAGTCTTGAAATCATTGTAAGCTTGTCATTTAAACTGAATGTATCGTGTTTCTCCTGAAGGAAATCGCAAAGTTCACGAATCCCAACAACCTCATATGGAAGTGTCGCTTTTTTATACACAATCATATCTTTTTTGGGAAGAACTACAACTGGATGCACCTTAAGCAGCAGATCTCCCGCAAAATCCTCAATAAATCTTTTTTCTTCAAGTACCTGAAGGGTTGGACTTTCAAGGTTTTGCATATCATTTCCAATTCTGATACTCCATCTGTCACCCTTTTCAATAAAAAGTTCACAGTTTATATACTGTTCTGTGAATTCTTCCATACCAAAACTCTTGGTTTCAAGCACAAACACTCCATTATCATTCACAACAATATGATCAAAGCGTCGTCTTTCATCTGCGTTTGTAAGATATATGTTGTGAAAAACGTGATTGTATTTCATATCTAATCCCATGTTTAATACATCTGCCACCATGGATTCCGCTTTTCTTTTTACTGCTCTTTGCTTATCCTTACTCTCATCATCTGATTTCCTTTGAACAATAGAGTTATCAATATGTTCATAATCAGGTTTTTGCTCCGTGTTTGGTGCTCCAAGTCTGTTTATCAAGTGTCTGAAATCTTCTTTTGTCTTTACAGATATATATTTATTCCTAAGAACAACATTATAAAATGTATCACTTAAGTCCTGCTTTTCCTGCGGAGAATAAGTCTGCAAAACAATTTTTTTACCACTTCGTTTTATAAATCCGCCCTGATAAGATGTGAGAAAATGCATAAACATATGCAATGTCTCCTCGGTACATCTGTTTAATACCTTGTCTCTTTGCTCATTAAAGGCATCAGTATCCACCCATGTATACTTTTTAACTGTATGACCTACTATGAGTCTGATAACAATATATACAATTGCCGCTATCAGAAGAACGGCTACACCCTTTTGTACAATAGTTTCAAACATTTTACCTCTCCTTCGTCCCTATTATTTACCATAGCTATAATATAGCACATTTTGTTGAATTAGCCAAAAATAATTGTATTTTTTTACACTATATTGTAAAATTTTATTATAAATTAGTACTTATTGCCGATACAAATCGCAATATTAATATTATAGGAGGGGGAGAAATTGAATAATAAGTCTTTTGAGCATCAGACGTACATCAGTGACTCTGGTGTTGTTGAAAAGCAGGATGTCTTTGGAATAACGGTTACCATTACAAGTACTATTCTTATATTGTTGCTGATTACTCTGGGGATATTAACATTATTTTTTTAAGGGGTAATACAAATGAATAATTTGGAGAATTTCAAACGCAGAATTTATGAAATAGTGGAAGTATCTAAGGAAAACGACATCGCTAGTAAAGCATACGATTCAATGGTTCTGGTAGCTATTGTTGTCGGCTTAATTCCACTAACTATGAAAAATGAAAGTCCTTACGCAAAAGCAATTGACATTGTTACCGCTCTCATTTTTCTTTGTGACTACTCAATCCGATTGTTCACATCTGATTACAAAATGGGGGTAAAAAGTTACAAGGCATACCTTGCATACATGGTCACTCCACTTGCGATTATTGACTTAATGGCTGTAGTGCCACTCTTGTCTTTTATTATCAAGTCAAAATCTGTAATTGGTACACTTAGATTATTCAGGGTTGCTCTTGTATTAAAATTTGTCAGATATTCAAAAACCATGCATTTAATCCGAAATGTATTACGACGAGTAAAAAAACAGCTCTTTGCCGTTTTAATACTGACCGGATTATACATTTTTGCATCAGCAGTATTTATTTTCCAACTTGAACCAAACCTGTTCAATAATTTTTTTGATGCATTGTATTGGGCTACAATTTCTATCACTACAATTGGTTATGGGGATATCTCTCCTATAACAACAATAGGACGACTTATCACTATGGTTTCAGCACTTGTCGGTGTGGCAATTATAGCGCTTCCATCAGGCATTATCACAGCGGCTTATATGGAGGAAATAAAAAGAAAAAAGAGCAAATTTGAATTGTGATATTAGGAGGAGTATATGAAAAAACAAACCAAGAAGAACAAAAGTATTATACGTTGGATACTGACCTGTAATCTGCTTTCAATTTTATTTGTGGGAGCGGTTCTAGCAATAATGAGCGGAGTTTTAATTGATAGTCAGACCAGTTCTGATTACCAAACAATTGCTCAAACAGCCTGCACCCATATGGAAAGCATGTTTGATGAAATCGATGGTGATTTTTCATTTGACGAAAAAACAGGTACTCTATATAAAGGAGATACCAAAATAACCGACAAGGCATTTTCAACGCTTCAGGCTCAAAATAAAAATATTCATCACACTATTTTTTGGGGCGATACACGAATTCTTACTGATTTAAAAGACTCTGATGGAAATTCTGTTGTTGGTACAAAGCTCGATAATTCAGATATCATGGAAGCAGTAAAAAATGACGGAATGTACTGCGGTAACAGGGTAAACATCTATGGGACCCAATACTCTGTCTGCTACTTTCCTCTTAAAAACGGAGATGATGTTGTCGGACTAATTTTTGTAGGTGTAAATCAAAGTACGGTTACTGTAATAATCATTAGAAATGTCCTCATTGCCTGTGGAGTTGCACTTGTTCTTTCAATTGTGATTAGTTTTCTTATCACAAAATCAATTAAGAAAAAAGGTATCGAATTTGAGGGCAACCTTAATAAAGCCTCAGGCGTTGCAGAAGATAAAAAGACTTCTGTCACCGATTTAGGAAAACAGACTGTAGAAAATATGGCTCAGATTAATATAGCAATCGACCAGGTTTCACAGGCTGTCACAAAACAGGCAAGCCACACGGAAGAAATTATGGGGAGTATGGAAGAATTTGGAAGCAGCCTAGATATTATTATGAACCATGTTGATGAGACTTCAGCTATTTCTGTCGACAGTATAAACTTAATTTCCGAACTCAAGTCACAAATTGATTTACTTGAACAGTTATCAAGTGAAAACAGTGACGAAATTGAGCATATTTCAAAACAAATCGAAGAAGACAGTAATGCCGTACTTACAATCGATAAAATAATTGAAGTAATAAATGACATTGCATTCCAGATTACTATTTTAAGTTTCAATGCTTCTGTTGAAGCAGCAAGAGCAGGAGATGCCGGAAGGGGCTTTGCCGTTGTAGCAGATAGCATTAAAGATTTAAGTGACAAAACAAAAGAAAGTCTTGAAGAAGTAACTGCCATTGTTCAGTCAGTAAATGATAAAATGGTTGAAACCACTCAGGCTTCTGATGTTCTTATCGAAAAGAACAATAAAGTTATCCAGTCGCTTATTGATACAAAAGAAAGACTTGACGGCGTTACTAAATCTTTTGACAAGATTTCAGAAAACATTACAAATATTAACAGCGAATCAACCGCCGTAATAGACAGCAAAAATCAGGTAATTGAAACTGTAGCCGCACTTGCCGCAGCCTCTGAAGAAAATGCCGCAATGAGTGAGGAAATTAAAGCAACCTCCGATGAAGTAATCAACTCAACTCATGGATTGCTTGATGAAATTGACCATTTACAGGAAATAACTCAGATAATTGACGATGTAAAAATACTCTTTATGGACATTTAATTATCTATTCTTACCACTTATAGAAGTGGTCGTCTTCTCCAACTAGAGATAAAAAATCTCAATTGGCTATATGCCAATTGAGATTTTTTAATAATCGTCAGATACTATTATTCATATAAATTATAGCTTGCGAGAATACTTCTCATGTAATCTCTCTGCTGCGAATTTCCATTTTCATACGATAAAACTAACCAGTAAAGATTTGAAGTATCTGGATCTTTAAACACATACATTTCTACAGCAGCATTCTTTTCAATAATTACAGAATTTAAATAATACGATCCATCGCATATATAATCTGAATTTTCAACTTTTATCTCAGCACAATCACTTTGTATTTCCGTTTTAAGCTGCTCTACAAACTCTTCTGTAGAGATATCATCTGCATCTTCAAGACAAAAAACTCCAAAACAATTATTCTCATCAACTGTACTGCAATAAGTTACTGAAGATTCATCTGTTTCTACCTCAAACTCATCAGGCAAGTTAACATAACCAAGTGTTGAATCACCTTTACGAGTTCCTTCATATGGTTGTGCTATACACGAAAAGTCCATCTTTCCATTTGAATTGCCTGTTATTCCAGTAGATCCACCTGACCCTGATTGATTATCAACTTTCTTGTAATCAGTACTAATTGACTCCATGTAACCAATATACCATTCTCCATCTACTTTCATGGTGTAAACCTCATAAGTTTCCACAACATCATATTCTACATTATTCACAGTCTGTGTCATTGGAACATCAGCGGTCACTGAATAAGCTTTTTCAACATCTGCATCTATTGTTTTTTCAATATTATCAATCCATTTATCATTTTCATCAAACTCTTCACTTTCAAATTCGATTGAATAGTAATCTATATCTGTATAATCTGAAATGGAAAGTGATAACTCATACATTTCCTTGGCATCATTTTCAAAATCTTCATTTTCTACATAGAAACAGTCATAAATGGCATCCTCATCAGTATCTTCCATTGCCATAAATACATCTGAAATAATCTGATTTGACTCTTCTTCATCATCTTCGTCATTGCCTCTAGCATTGTCTTTGTCTTTATTTTTTGAACTACCGGAATTATTTAACGAACTGCCACTTGTTTTTTTAGGAGTTTTCTTTTCCTTTGAATCCCCTTTTCCAAAAATCAAAAACAGTACTACACCGCCTATTATTAATAAAACCGGAATTATAATTGCTAATGCAATCAAAAGCTTGTTACTCTTTTTCTGTGGTGGCTGTGGCATGCCCATATTAGGATTGAACCCCATATTAACATCTGGCTGATACCCCATGTTCTGATTCCCCTGATATCCCATACTCTGATTTGGTTGATATCCCACGTTCTGATTTCTCATACCATCGCTTGCCTGATTTCCATAACTTTGATTCATCGGATTATTTTCGTACATTTTATTCTCCTCTCATCTTGTTGTTAATATCTCTTTGTTAATATCATCTTACATAATTAACTTTGTTTTGTCAACAACTTTTTTTAAAAAGATAATTAAAAATGTAAACAGCTCTGAAGCGGTAAATGAAAACCATATTCCCCCCATACCAAATGCAGAGAAAATCACTGCAAAACCAGAAATAGCAATTACACCTCGTAACAATGAACCAATAAGAACAGGTTTTGTGTTATTTGTCGCAGCAAAATACGCCAAAAGAAAAATATTAATTCCAGCAATAAAAAATCCTATGCTATAAAATCGAAGCCCATCTCTTGCATACAAAAGCAACTGTATATTATTTTCATTGTTGAATATGGCAATTAATGAATCTGTAAAAAACCATATACTTATTACAACTACTGCTTCAACAATAAGTGTAAAAATAATGCCGGTTTTCAGATAATATAAAATCTCTCGCTTTTCTCCTCTTCCATACGAATTACTAAATATTGGCTGAACCCCTTGAGCAATTCCATTAAAAATTGCATTTGCAACCAGAGCAATATTAGCTACTACACCATATGCCGCCACTCCAATATTTCCAGCAAGTCCAAGTATAAGAAAATTAAAAACTATTGTAGTAACAGCCGATGATAATTCATTGATAAAAGCAGACACCCCAAGCGAGCACACTTTCCAAAGATGTGAAAATGACAGTCTTTTAATCTTAAAACCCACATTATTGTTTTTTCCTGCAAAATGCACACAACAAATTGACATTGTAACAATTGGGCTTAATGCCGTTGCTAAAGCAGCACCAGCCAGTCCCATTCCAACCGGGAACATTAAAATGTAATCAAATACTATGTTAAAACAGCTACCAATTAGCGAGCCAGCCATTGCAACAGTTGGCGCATTATCGTTTCGAACAAATCCCGTAAATGTGTAATTCATCATAAATGCAGGGGAAAAAATCAACATAATTCTTGTATAGTTTCGCCCTATACTTACAATATCCTTATCTGCACCCAGCACATTTAACACCGTTTCTGGCGCAAAAACTCCAAGCAAAATAAAAATAGTACTTATCAGAATACACCAGTGTAATGACTGTAAAAAGAAATAATCTGTATTCTCATTTGCCGCCTTTTTTATTCCATACAATGTTGCAGAACCAATTCCGAGCATTGCTCCTATGGCAAAAATAAGTCCATATAAAGGTAGAACTAAATTCAACATTGTAAGTCCATCACTGCCATTACATAAAGAAATAAAAAAAGTATCTGCCAGAATATATATTGAAATTCCTATCATTCCAGCAACACTTTGAGAAATATATCTTACAAAATTTCTAAACATACCTTACTCCATTCTTTGAGAATTTATTAATTTTACCACAAAAAAAACATCCGGTACAAAACCGAATGCTTTTTTCTATGCTTCTGTAATTAAAAATTCTTCCAAATCATCTAAAAGTGCCTCAAACTCCTCATCCGAAGCATTTGTCTCCAATTTAAACGGTTCTGAAATATTCCCACTTAATATTCCTACAATTGATTTTCCATCAAGATATGTATGCTTTCCTGATACAAGATCAATCTCATATGGAAGCTCTTTTACAATTCTTTGAAATCTTCCAATTTTTGCAATTGAATTAAGTAATACCATTGTGCTCATTTTCTACTCTCCATCATAATAATTTACTATCCTTCTGTCAGTTTCCACTACACAATAATGCACAGTTTCCTTTTTAAATACCCGACAAGGTAGTATATTACAGTATTTAGATTGTTTCTACAAGTATAAAATAGTAAGCTTTTTACCTGTTTTATTGTATATTTTGTAGACTTTCCAAATCTATCTCCATCACACAACGTTCTATCATATTAACTTTATCCAATTCTTCCTCTGATAATCTTCTTTCTTTTAGCAATTTTACCAATCTTTCAGACGTAGGGAAATCATAATTCAATGCAGTTTCAATAATTTCTTTACAAAATTTATCAAAATCTAAATCATCTCTATTATTATTTTCACATAAAATCTGCAATTTTCCTTCAATTTCTTTCAAGAGGCTTTCAAACTTTCTTTCAAAAATTCCATAGTTTTTTTCAATATAATCCAAGTCATTTTTCTTTGCGGCAACTTCCAATTTTCTAGCTTCCTCTGCACACGATATCGCCGCAATATTTAAACACATCCCCTTACATCCATGAATATCTATGGCAAAATCCTTCAAATCTCCCTTCATTTCCTTTGGCATCTTCTTCAAATAGTCATTTCCGGTTGAAACAGCCAGTTTTAGAATCTCCAGATAACTGTCATAATTGCCACCGCAGTTTTTGATTCCAGTTTCAGTATCGACTCCTTCTATTTCAATAGTTTCCAAATTATCGACTATTTGTCGGACAATTTCCTTTTGCGGAATACATTCAGTAAGTACTTTTTCTAACTGGTCAAATTCTATCGGTTTCTTTAGATATTCATCAAATCCAACCCCGATTAATTCTTCCTTTACGCCCTTAATTGCATTCGCAGTAAGTACGATTATTTTTACACCACCATCATTTGTATAGAATTTGGAAATCTTTCTGATTTCCTGCATTGCAGTTATTCCATCCATCTCTGGCATCATCTGGTCCATAAATACAATTGGATATTCCTTCTCTTTGCATTTTTCTATTGCAGCAAAACCACTATCTGCAACATCCACCATTAACCCATAACATTCCAATGTTTTTGAAATAACTTTAAGATTAACCTTATTATCATCAACAACAAGTACGTGGGTACTTTCTATATTTATATCCCCAATACTAGACATATCGCTGCTGTAATTATTCTGTGTATCATCCTCCATCTTAAATTGGCCAATTTCAGTAAAATCAACAACTGTCTGTGGAACACGAACTATAAAAGTAGAACCTTCGTTAAATTTGCTTTCTACATCAATTGTTCCCTTCATAAGACTGACTGTACCATTTACAATAGATAGTCCAAGTCCTGTTCCCTCAATACCACTGTTTAACTTTTTATTTACCTGCTCAAATGCATTAAATATCTTTCCTAGGTCTTCCTTCTTTATTCCTTTTCCCGTATCAATAACTCTTGTCTCAATTAAAATCTCATTATCTGATAGCTTTTCTTTATATACTATCTCAATTCTTACATATCCTTTTTCAGTATATTTTACTGCATTATTCAAAAGATTAATAAGAATCTCCTGAGCTCTTGTCCCATCACCATAAAGTACTCTTGGAAGAGTACTATCAACATAAACACTAAATTCAATATTTTTCTTTTCAGCAAGTGGTTTAATCTGCTTTATTGTATTAGTTACAAGATCTCTTGTGTTGTACTCCGATAAAACAAGCTGCAATTTTCCTGATTCGATTTTTGAAATATCAAGAACATCATTTATTATTGCAAGTAAACCATACGATGAATCTTTTATGTTTTTGACATAGTCAATAAGTTCATTTCGGCTCAAATCCTTCTTTAAGATTATTTCCGAAAAACCTATTATAGCATTCATTGGTGTTCGAATCTCATGGGACATATTTGCCAGAAAACTGCTTTTGGCCTGATTAGATGCATCGGCTTCTATTCTTGCAAGCTTTAGTTCTTCAATATATTTCTGTTTTTCTGAAACATCCTTTACTACCACAATATATCCAATGACATCGTTATATCTGTCATCAATCCTACTTGCCGAAACACTACATGGTGTGTTTTTCCCCTTAGAAGTACAATCAAAATTAATATGACTTTTTCCAATAAAAACAAGGTTTTCCTTTTTTATATCAAAAAAATCCACTAGCTTTTTATCTTTTATATCTTCTGTTATACCATCATTTTTTAAAAACTCATTTGCAGACTCATTTGCAATCTTAAGCCTGTTTCTATCATCAAATACAAAAATTGGATCACCAAAAGAATAGTAAATGTACTCTGACATATTTGCTACATTTACCTCGTTCTTATCTCTTACAAACAAAGCATATCTGACAATTAATATTCCCCAGAACTGTGTGACGTTGCTTCCCGGCAAGGCTGGAAATCCAAGAACCGGAAAAACCATATCAAGCACTGTTCCAAGCAGAATAAGTGTCGTAACCAGCAAAAAATGTTTAGCGAACGTTTTCTTACGTTCTAACTTTGAAAAACGCATCATATAAATAATTATAATAATAATATTTGCGGCTATTAGAATAAAATATCCTGAATAAATATTACTTATTAGTCCGGGTTTGAACTGATAAGTCATTCCAAACTTTGAATTAATATATTTTGTTTGATTTTTATTAATTGAAAGAATATAGACTGGTATTCCAAGTAGAGCTATCATATTAAAAAAAGTAGCTATTCTACCCTTTAATCCTGACATTTTACAAACCAGATACTCTGCTGAAATGATGTACATTACGGTTCCAAAGACAGCGAAACAGCGCCAGAAATGAGCGGTATCTGTATCAGTCTGGTTTACTAACATTGCAAAACCAAAACTCCAGATACTGCTTGATAGAGCAAACAATGTAAAAAGAACATCCTGTGTTTTAATTTGTTTAATCTTTTTGTGATTAAACATAATAAGTAAAATTGCACACTCTGCATTAAACATAAACAAATATGATAAAATGCTTTTCATCTTATGGCCCCCCAAATGCACATTACGCAACAAGAACGCTGAAGCGTTCTTGAATTATTATAGCACCACATAGTACTTTATGTCTAATTTATTTACATTTTAGACCCGAGAGTTTTTGCATATCCTTAACCACAAGACATCCTTTTTCAAAGGAAACTATCCCCATTCTCCTTAAGTCTGACACCTCCCTTGATACAGATTCCCTTTTTGCGCCAAGCATCATAGAAAGCATTTTTACTGATACCTCAAAATCAACTTTTCTTCCCTCATGGTTGTTTACACCATTGTCTTTTGCAAGCTTCCATATCTTTACTGCCACATGCTTTTTAAGTGGATAAACTCCACTGTCATTTCCCGTCTGATGATACAATCTTCTTGTTTTACTGCTTAATGATTCCAAAAGCTTCTCTGAAAAATCTTTATGCTCTGCCATAATCTGCTTTATCAGATTTCCTCTGACCTGTAAGAGACACACATCACTTACAGCTTTTGCTAAGACACATGAAATTCCACAGGTTACAACCAGTTCATTTAGAATCTCGTTTTTTGCACAGATAAAGATTATTCTGTCTTCTCCGTAACGACTTGCTCTGTAAATTGACACGTATCCTTTTAGGACAAAATACAGATTATCACTTTCATTTTCATCAAAAATTTGCTCACCCTTTTTAAGCTCAAGGATTTCCCCATTTTCTTTAAGCTTTTCCAAACAGCTTTCTGAAATATCATCCAGCACACTGTGTTTCATATATTTCTCCTTTTACATTTAAGTTTTAAAAGAATTTGCGCGCCTTTATGTTAAAACAAACCACAGACATAACCTACCATAAGTCCGAGATAATTACCTATTACATATCCTAAACTTCCAATCAAAAGTGCGGGTCCTACAAGTTCATCCCACCCCTTTGCAATTGCCATACTGGCGGCCGTTGTAGGACCACCCACATTTGCATTTGATGCAATTATCAAGGTTTTTCTGTCAAACTTTAATAATTTTCCACCAGCAAAGGTAAAAATCATATTAAATAGAACAATTATCATTGCAAACACCAATAGATATGGTGAATTTTTTATAATTTCACTAATAGATGCCGGTGCTCCTATTACAAACATAAAGCAGTAAATAAAAAATGTTCCAAGTTCCTGAAGTCCTGCAATTTTACCAAAAACATTTGGAAATAGTGTGGCACATGCTACAGATAAAGTAGTTATCCACAAATACTGATTACCAATAATGTTTCCTAGTTTCTGCGAGGCTGCAACAATTATTACGGCAGAAGCTATTCCAATTGCAAGACTTGTGAGTGAAATCTCTTTTTTCTCAGCTTCTTTAGGCTGCGATTCTGTTTTTTTATCAATACTCATTTTCACAGGAATTGATAATAGTATAAAAAAGTAGACCGCCATATTCAGATTATCTGCGATAGTAGCCGCAGAAACCATTTTTTTCGGCACATCAAAGGACACACTAAGTGCTGCAAAATTTACGCTTCCGCCGGTGTATGTACCTGTAAACATAGCTGTAAGTCCCGGGAGTACTCTTAATGCCTTGTAAAAAGCTAAATACGCAACGAAACTTCCTACAACAGTTCCCAAAGCCCCTATCAGAAAAGCTATAAGCATCCTTCCAGATTCTTTACAGATTTTTTTAAGGTCTGCTCTAAACAACAAAAACGCAAGGGCAAGCGGAACCAGATAATCAGTTACCACATCATATACCCCTGAGGATTTTGGAATCACTCTCACATTCGATAAGACAATTCCAAGCACTAGCACAATTACAAGTGCCGAAAGCTTAGCCGCCCACTTGAAACGACTTTCAAGCCATACACTAAGTGCAACTGCAAAAGTTATTATCCCCCACAAAACCCATATGTTATTTTCTAAAACTAATGTCATCTATTGTTCCTCTCTAAGCCATCTTGCTACATCTAATGCATGATATGTAATAATAGCAGTAGCGCCGGCTCTCTTAAGTCCTACCATATTTTCCATAACAATTTTTTTCTCATCTATCCAGCCGTTTTGTGCTGCTGCCTTTACCATGGCATACTCACCACTTACGTTGTATGCAACAATTGGAATATTGTAATTTAAGGCAATTTCCTTTATCACATCCATATATGCAAGAGCTGGTTTTGCAATAATAAAATCAGCACCCTCTAATATGTCTTCCTCCACCTCACGAAGTGCCTCTTTTCCATTTGCCGGATCCATCTGGTATGTTTTTCTATCTCCAAAACCCGGAGCAGAATGAGCAGCATCCCTAAACGGTCCATAGTATCCAGATGCAAATTTAGCACTATATGAAAGAATTGGAACATCCTTGCAATCAGCCTCATCCAATGCATCTCTTATGGCCGCAACACGAAAATCCATCATGTCACTTGGTGCAATAATATCAGCACCCGCCTGTGCATATACCACTGCCGCCTTTGCCAAAAGAGGAAGTGTCTCATCATTTAAAATTGTACCATCTTTTATGAGTCCGCAGTGACCATGGGATGTGTATTCACACAAACATACATCTGCAATTACAATCAGATCCGGATACTCATTCTTTATCAAATCAATTGCTCTTGGGATGATTCCATCCTCTGCATATGCCGAGCTTCCAACCTCATCCTTATGTAGCGGAATGCCAAATAAAAGCACAGCATTTATTCCAAGCTCTACTGCTCGTCCTATTTCTTCAAGCAAATGGTCCAGGGAATACTGGCAAATTCCAGGCATTGACTCAATTGGATTTATCTGATTTTTGCCTTCAACAACAAAAACCGGGTAAATAAGTTCATCAATTCTGACCGCATTCTCCCTCACCAAACTTCTTAGTTTTTCACTATTTCTTAGTCTTCTTGTTCTAATCATTTGTTCTTCCCTTTATTTCGTTTATTACATATACAACAATACCGAGTGTGATTTATATCACACTCGGTATTCTATCACTAAAATATTCGCTTATCAATAGTTTCCTATCATTTTAGTAGGAATTATTTATTCCTACCAATAACCATGTCAATTAAGCCCTTATAATTGTGCTCTTTTGCCTCTTCAAACTCAGTAATTCCATGCTTTTCCACTTCCATAGAACAACTCGGTCCAATAGAAAAAACCTTCTTTGGTCTTGTTCCATCCGAAAGACTAAGCGACCTTCTTACAGATGATGCACTTGTGAAAACAACTCCATCATAATCCTCATAATGAATTACAGTTCCCTCATTCGAGACGACTTCATTTACATAGCATACCTGTTTTGTTAGTTCATTATTATCTGATAACATCGCCTCTATTTCTGGACTGGATTCTTTTCCTGAGAAAAAAACAATTTTTTTGTTGTCATTAATCAAATCCAACAATGCTTCGCACAAATCTTTTGCTGTCTGTTTGTCCGGAATCAAATCTGCACACAGCCCAAATTTCTCCAGACACTGATTGGTACGGCTTCCAACAACTGCAATCTTTGCATCCCCAATTGACCTTGCATCAAGACCATTTTTCCTTAGATTCCAGAAAAAGGAATTTACAGCATTCTGACTTGTAAAAATAAACCAGTCTGCCTTTAGTAGATTTAAAAATACAGACCTTTCTATTTCAACAGGTTTGATTTTTCCTATCAAAAGAGTATCTACATGTGCCCCATTTTTCCTAAGGGTCACTTCAAGCTTAGAATCAAAGTAATCCTCCTTTTTTTCAGGAATAATCCCCTTTGAAAAATCAAATTTAAAGGACTCAATATACGGAACCAGAAACTTTTGCCCAAATAATACTCGCTTCTCAAAAAAATTCAGTTTATCTGATAAAGTAACAACATCCCCCACAACGATAATGGCAGGTAACGGCAGCTGGTCTCTTTCCACAAGCTCCGCAATATTTTCAAGTGTTCCTACAGACTTTCTCTGTCTGGCAGTGGTTCCGTTTGATACAACTGCTGCAGGAGTATTTTTGTCTCTTCCCGCTTCAATTAATCCGTTTGCAATTTCCCTTACATGGGAAAGCCCCATCAAAAACACATACGTCACTGTGGGGTCCATCAGCTGTGAATAATCAATCTCTGCCGGCTTATCCTTTCTACTGTGTCCGGTAATAACCTGAAAGCCCTTCGACAGACCTCTGTGGGTAATTGGAATACCGGCATCAGCAAGTGCCGCAATGGAAGAGCTTATTCCGGAAACCACTTCCACTTCAATATTTCTTTCTATGAGAAAAAGAGCCTCCTCTCCACCTCTTCCAAACACATAAGGGTCTCCGCCCTTCAATCGGACAATATCTTTCCCCAAAAGTGCCTTCTGATACAGAAGTTCATTAATATCGTCCTGCTTCATTGTATGATGGTGGTTCTCTTTTCCAACATATATAAATTCACAGTCCTTTTTTGCATAGCCTAAAAGCTTTGGTGATGCAAGTCTGTCATAGATTATGCAATCCGCCTGTTCAATTTTTTCTTTTCCTTTAATGGTTAGCAAATCCGGATTACCCGGTCCTGCTCCAATAAGCGTAACTTTTCCTGTCATCCTATTTATCCTCAAGCTGTAGTTTTATTTCCTTTACAGCCTTTTGTACTGCGTTTTCTATTTCTTCCTTTGACTCGCCAGAAAGCTTAACAACAGTCCTTGCGAGCACCGAACCATTTTCATCTCCAAATAGTGCCATCAATTCTTTTTGTTCATTGAGGTATGCACCGATTGGTAAATGACAATCTCCTCCTATTGCCTTTAAAAAACCTCTCTCTGCGTCTACTGCAAGCTGACTTTGATTATCTGATAATGCATTAAGCTTCTCAAGCAATGTTACATTATCCTCTTTGACCTCAAGGGCGAGTGTCCCCTGTGAAGGCGCTGGAATCATTTCGTCAGGCTCTAAGTACTGTGTAATCTCATCCGCTCTTCCAATCCTATTTAAGCCTGCTGCTGCTAGTACGATACCATCGAGATTTTCATTTTCATCCCGTAATTTTCTAATTCTGGTATCAACATTCCCCCGTATTCCCACGATATTTATGTCCGGTCGAATCTTCTTTATCTGATATGCTCTTCTCTTACTTCCCGTAGCAATTGTCGCACCTATTGGAAGTTCATCAAGACTTTTATGATTTTTTAAAACTAACACATCTCTTGGATCTTCCCGCTTCCATGCTTTTGAAAAAGTAAGCCCTTTCTGTGGGGTATCTGGCATATCCTTCATGGAATGGACAGCCATGGCAATCTCTCCCGATAAAAGTTCCTTCTCTATTTCATCTGTGAAAAGACCTTTTGAACCTATCTTATCCAAAGCCTGAATCTGATTTTTATCACCTGTTGTCTTTATGATTTTTATAGAAAAAGAATCATCAGGATAAGCTTTTTTTAATTTTTTCATTACCGATTCAGTCTGCAAAAGTGCAAGTTTTGAACCTCTTGTTCCAATAATATAATGCATTTTTTACCTGTTTCCTGTTTTATATTTCTTCCGAAAGGGCTTTTTCCAATATTTCTTTAAACGCCGCTCTTCTTTGCTTTTCATCATCATATTTTTCTATGATTTCCTGTCTAATAGCCCCAAGATAATCATTTATCTCTCCAAGTCTAGGAGTCAGTATCTCTTTTTCCTTTTGCTTTAGATACTGTACTGTAACAGGGCTTTTTCCACTGCTTGAAAAAGAAGCCACAAGCTCCTTCTCCTTTACATACGCTGGAAAAATAAAATAGCAGTCTTCTATTTGATCAACTGCATTAACTGGAATATTTTTTTGTGACGCCAGTATTGAAATCCTATGGTTTAACTCCTTTTGATTCGTTGCAGCAACCACAAGAAAACGTTTTTCTATATCCTTATCTATAAATTCTCTCTCAAGTACCGTAATTTTTCCTTCATCCTCTAAGGCCTTTATCTGCTCACAGACCTCCTGCGCTACAACACAAACTTTTGCCTTAAAATCAAGTAGCACTTCAACCTTGCGAAGTGCTACTTTTCCACCGCCTACAATCAGGCAGTCCTTATTTGTTATATCAACATACATTGGAAAATATGCCATATCTAATCCTCATATTACACTTACATTTTTTCTAATAATAGCATATTCTCTCTAGAAAAAATATTCTTTTGAATAAATTCGTAAATCTTCTTTTTCCCATTCTCCGTTTTCAATATGGAAAGCATTAAGAACAGGATTCTCAGCCATCAATGATAAAATCAGATACCTTGCATTCTTGTCATATGCAAGCTTAACATCTTCTACTGATGGTCTTGATGGAGACTCTGGGTGAGAATGCCAGTTGCCTAAAGGTTTGAGGGAATTCTCCCTCATATCCTTTATTGCTGTCATCTGATCCTTGGGACTTAGTGTAAAATGCTCGTTGGAGTGGTCTGTGTTCTCAAGAAAATATACTTTTTTGATTTCACAGTTTCCTTCTTCATCCTCTATTCCTGCAATAAGTCCGCAAGCCTCCTCGGGAAGATTTTCCTTTGCATATCTTACAATATCATCATACAGATGATACTCAATTCTGATTATTCCCATTTTTTATCCCTCTAATTACTGTTTGTCTCTTTGCTCAAACCTTCCTGCAGTCTCCTCACAAACCTCCTGCTCGTAATCAATAAGCTCAACGATAGTAGGATTGTCTCCACAGACTGCACATCCACTTGTGTTCTTCGGAAGCTTAACTGTGTGAAATTCCATTGTAAGCGCATCATATGTAAGAAGCTTTCCTGTTAATAGCTCACCTACTCCTATTATGTATTTAATTGCTTCCATAGCCTGAAGTGAGCCAATCACTCCTCCCATTGCTCCGATTACACCGGCCTGCTTACATGTTGGAACTGCATCCTTTGGTGGTGGATTTTTAAATACACATCTGTAGCATGGGCCTTCTCCTGGCACATACGTCATAAGCTGTCCCTTGAAACGAATGATACCGGCATGTGAAAATGGTTTTTTCTCCATTACACAGGCATCATTTATAAGGAACTTGGCTGGGAAATTGTCTGTTCCATCAATTACAAAATCGTATTCTCTGATAAGCTCTCTGATATTTGTAGAATCCACGAACATTCTGTATGTATTAACTGTCACATCAGGATTCATTGCATTAATTGTCTCTTTTGCTGATTTTACTTTTGCCTTTCCTATATCGTTAGTTCCGTGAATAATCTGTCTCTGTAAATTAGAAAGGTCAACCTCATCTGCATCAACAATTCCAATTGTTCCAACACCTGCCGCAGCAAGATACATAGCTGCCGGTGCTCCAAGTCCGCCTGCACCAATAATAAGAACCTTTGCATTTAAAAGCTTTTTCTGCCCTTTTGCTCCGACTTCTTTTAAGATGATATGGCGTGAATAACGTTCAATCTGTTCATCTGTCATTGCCATTTTTACTGTCCTCCTCCCATGAAGTATAAGAATTCAACATTGTCTCCCTCTTTTAAAACAGTGCTCTCCTTCTTGTCACTCTCAACGAATTCTTCATTAATAGAAACTGAAACATACTCTGGCATCTCAACATTTTCTGCCTCAATTAACTCAGGAAGAGTAAGTCCATCCTTATATTCTTTTTTTACACCTGCAACTGTAATAGTCATGATATATCTCCTTTTTCTAAATTAAATATTTTCTTCAATCCATGAATTCAATTCATCAGGTCTTAATGCTCCGACCTTTCTGTCTATCACCTGTCCGCCTTTTACAAATAAAAGTGTAGGATTTGCTGTTATCTCATATTTCTGTGCCAGTTCAGCATCAAAATTGGTATTTACCTTATAAACATAAATACTGTCTTCAAAATCATCCTCAGCCTGTCCAAGCACCGGTGCAAGTCTTTTACATGCCACACAGGAATCTGAGTAAAAATCTACAAGAACCGGCTTATCAGCATTTATTACTTTTGCCTCAAATTCATCTCCTGAAATTCTTGCTGCCATACTAATCTTCCACCTTTCTCACATAAAGTGTATAAGTTCCATCTTCGTTGTCTGCTAACTTAAGAATCTGATGTCCCTCCTCTTTTATACTTCTTGGAACATTCTGTACCGGCTCTCCATCATTCATTCTGATTGCGAGCACCTCTCCGTCATCTAATTCATCAAGTGTAACCTTCGCTTTTACAAAAGTAAGTGGACAAACCTTATCTGTGATATCCACCTCATCATCTATTTTAAAATCTAAATCTGCCATTTTTCTATTCCTCTCATTTCATTTTTATTAAACTGCTTTTCCTTCGTATGCTGCCTGAACTCTTTTCTTTAACTCATCATCTCCAACTCTTTGAAGTGTTGCTCTAAATCTCTCTCCTGCGTTTGCATAATCTTCAAAAAATCCTATTGCAGCATCTGCAACTCTAAATAATGTCTCTTTATCTTTTATGATTGGAAGAAGTTCTTCTCCCTTATAAATCTTGTTTCCAAATGTTCCACCAAAGGATACGATATATCCCGGCTCGCCTTTCCATGCATCTACAGGACAGCTCTTAACACATCTTGCACAATTATTACATTTGCTCTCCTCTAATACAGGTTTTCCATCTACCATACTGATGGCACCTTCACGACATGCCTTAGCACATACACTACAACCGATACAGCTTTCAGTATCACAGTTTACAACCATTCCACCCTTTACTCCGAAATCATTTTCTTCGGTCTTAAGACAGTTGTTCTGGCATCCTGTTACACCAAACTTAAACTTATGTGGAAGCTCTCTTCCAAAGTATCTCTCGTCAAATTCCTTTGCAAGAGTATATGTATCAATACATCCACTAGGACAAATCTCTGAGCCCTGACAGGCTGTAACTGTTCTTACTCTTGGTCCACAAACACCCGGCTTAACACCACCCTGGGCCAGTACATCTCTAACATCTTCCACATCATCAAATTGAATAAATGGAATTTCGACACTCTGGCGTGATGTCATGTGCACATATCCATGTCCATATTTTTCTGCCACATCTGCCACAACCTTAAGCTGCTCTGCTGTCATATTTCCTCCAACAACTGCAAGACGAAGCGAAAAATTATTTTTCTGTTTCTGTCTCATGAATCCACCTTTTTTTAACGAAGCATAATCAACTTTCTTCTTTTCCACGTTATTATCTGCCATAATTCCTTTATTCCTCCTTAACTTTCCAATAACTATCTAATTCAATTTCAAAATGGCCTGTTTAAAATCTTCGATCAAATCATCCACATCTTCTATACCAACACTTATTCTGATAAGATCATCAAATACTCCTGCCTCTTCCTGCTGCTTTTTCGTGCTGTGAAGACTGATGGTTGATGCTGGATGAATTACCAGTGTTTTGGTATCTCCAATATTGGATAGCTTGTACGCAATCTTTAGATTATCAATAAGCTTAAATGCATTTTCCTTGGTCTTTACTCTTAAAGTAATGATTGCACCATATCCATTCTTAAACTGTCTGTCTGCTATTTCATACCACGGACTGCTCTTTAATCCCGGAAAATTCACTTCAAATTCCGGATATTCACTGTCTAACCAGCTCGCCAATTTTATTGCATTACTACACTGTCTTTCCATTCGAAGTCCCAAAGTTTCAAGTCCCAGCTGATTTAAAAATGCATTCTGCGGTGCCAGACAGGCACCTGTATTTCTAAATAATCCATTGCGAAGCTTTGCTGTAAAAGCAAATGGTCCGAATTTTGCATATGGTGCCAAAAGCGGATATTTTTCCTTATCCCATTTGAACTTACCGGAATCCGTCAACACTCCGCTGATTGAGTTACTGCTTCCGTTTATATATTTGGAAGAAGAATTTACTACGATGTCAGCTCCGTGCTCTAATGGCTTATAAAGATAAGCAGTTGCAACTGTATTGTCTACAATAAGTGGAACATTATGCTTATGACAGATATCCGCAAGCTTTTCTACATCAGTTACATCAAGTCTTGGATTTCCAATTGTCTCTGCAAAAAAAGCTCTGGTATTTTCATTAAAGGCTGCTTCTATCTCCTCCCAGTTGTTGTTCTCGACATATCTGGTTGTGATTCCAAAAGCCTCCAAATCTGTAAACAAATCTATCGTTCCACCATAGAGACTGGCACTTGAGATAATCTCATTTCCGCTTTGAACAATATTGGTAATGGAATTAAATATTGCTGCCATTCCTGAAGCGCACGCTATAGTTGCCACTCCATTCTCAAGCTTTGTGATTCTGTTTTCAAAAGCAGTAATTGTTGGATTACCTACTCGTGTATAACAGTATCCCGGAGATTTATTATTAAAAATATTTTCCAAATCTGCTGCCGTGGACTGTTCAAATGCACTTGACTGATAGATAGGAGTAAGGGTCGCTCCTTTGCATTCATTCCTGTCTACACCAGCATGTAATAAACTAGTGTTAAAATTCATATTTCCCTCTCTTTACATTTCCTAGTATCTCTATGGGTTTTATCTGTATAGAATTATAGGACATATTTTTTCCTTCGTCCAATACTGTTTACTTATGATGAGTTATAAATATTATTTATAACAAACTTGTCACTTATATTTTTATATAGGGACGGACTGAAACGCAGCCGGGACCCCTTATTATCTATAAAGTTTCCTTAGCCTAGTGCAAGTAAATGCTGTTATCAGCTATGTTTATTATGCCGCGGGAAAGCCAAAACGCGCTACGCTTAAACGAGGCTTTCCCGGGCAATCATAAGCTGATAATCAGCATATAACTTGCACACGGCTCGTCAAAAATATAGATAATAAGGGGTCCCGGCTGCCTTTCTGTCCATCCCTCAACAAATCATATATAAGTGAAAAGTTTATGAATACAAATACTCCTCTACGCTTGAAACAGCATTGGCTCCGTCGGATACTGCTGTCACAACCTGACGAAGTTTCTTGGTTCGTACATCGCCTGCCACAAATAATCCCTCGTTGTCAGTTTTTCCATCCTCATCTGCTACTACATATCCACTTTCATCCAGTGAGGTAAGTGTCGAAATCAGCTTCGTTGACGGTGCCTGTCCGATAGCTTCAAAAATACCTGAAACTTCTATTTTTCTTCCATCTTCTAAGACAATTCCTGTTACAAGCTTTTCTCCCTCAACTTCTTTTACAGAAGCATTAAGGATAATTTCTACATTTTCTTTTTGCTTTACCAGTTCTACTGTTTTTTTTGATGCTCTAAATTCATCTCTTCTGTGAATCAGATATACCTTCTGTGCAATGTCCGAGAGTAAAAGAGCATCATCTACTGCTGTATTTCCTCCACCGATTACTGCAACAGTTTTATCTTTATAAAAGGCTCCATCACATACTGCACAAAATGAAATCCCTTTTCCAAGAAGCTGCTCTTCTCCTTTTACACCAAGCTTTCTTGGAGAGGCACCTGTTGCATAGATGATTGTTTTTGCATAAAGCTTTTCCTTGTTTTCAAGACTTACTTCCCAGATTTTATCCTGATTTTTTTCTATTTTTACTGCCTCATGCTCGATGAAAGGGACCTCCAGTCTTAGTGCATGTTCTCTGAATTTTTCTCCCAGATCATAACCACTTATCTCAGAAAATCCCGGATAGTTATCAACTTTTTCACTCTCTGCAATCTGTCCTGTTCCCGCATATTCTTTTTCAAGAACTGCTACTTTTAAATTTGCTCTTTTTGAATAAATTGCGGCAGATAGTCCTGCTGGACCACTGCCGATAATTAAAACATCATACATGCTGTTTACCTCTAAATATAATCTCCTACAGTAGACACTTCTCCATGTATTCCTGAAACCTTATACACATAATCTACTGCCTCTTCTACAGTAATGTCTTCCTTTTCAATCCAATTACTGTAATAAGTTCTCGTCTCATTAAATACAGATGTATCTACATCTTCGTTTGCTGCAAGAAGGACAACTATACCAGCATTATTCAGATGCTCTACAACCAGCTTGACATCATCTGCCTTCTTTGGCTCGTAAAGGTATGTGTGTCTTCCCTCGTTGCTAAGTGCCTTTTCAACTTTTGCAACAAAATCATGTGTGACGCCATTTTTTCCAATATTAAATTCTACTGTCACTGAACGCTGACTCTTCCAGTTGCTTCTTGCTTCCCTGTCAATTTCACTTCCAAGATCTGTGTTATTTTTTCTAAGCTCTGTAACAACACCGCAGGCTGCTGTCATGTTAGTAACTCGGTCTATAAGAATAAGCTCACCAAGTGCTTTATGATTCTCAAATAAATCAACTACTATTGAATCAGCAAAGAGAATTTCGCATCTTGCAATCTCGTTTTTACTCAGAGTTGTTGTCTCTTTCTTCTCTCCTGTGTTTACATCAATTGTGTGATTTATCTTGGTAACAGTTCCCGGGATAAGCTTTGTTCCAAGCTTAACAAAAAAGTTCTTTCCCTCAAGAAGCTCCACGTCATCCATCCAAAGAAGTGTTGCCTCAACAGAATTTGTAACCGATACTCCTGAATCAACAGTAAAAACACAGCCTCTTGAAACATCCACCTCACGGTCTAGCTGAATAGTTACCGGCTGGCCTTCAGATGCTTCAACCACTTCTGTTGATGCTACATAAAGACTCTTTACTTTAGCTTTTTCGTTGCTTGGTAAAGTTGTGATTTCATCGCCTACTTTAATGCTTCCATTTTCAATCTGTCCCTGAAAACCTCTAAAAGTATGATTTGGACGGCATACTCTCTGTACAGGCATATAGAAGCCTTTTTCACGACTGTTCTCCTTTATGTCCACCTGTTCTAAGTATTCCAATAAAACAGGTCCTTTATACCAGTCAATTCTATCTGAACGCTTTGTTACATTATCTCCCTCAGTTGCTGATACAGGAATGATAACTACATTTTCAAGTCCCAGTTCTTCTTTGAGTGCATTAATCTGTTCTTCAATTTCATCAAAACGACTCTGGCTATAGTCAACAAGGTCCATTTTATTTACTGCAAAAACAAAGTATTTTATACCCATAAGAGCACAGATTCTTGCGTGACGCTTTGTCTGAACAAGCACTCCCTGTTTTGCATCGATAAGAATAATTGATAAATCTGCAAATGATGCTCCTACAGCCATGTTTCTTGTATATTCTTCATGTCCAGGAGTATCTGCTACGATAAAGCTTCTGTTGTCTGTTGTAAAATATCTGTAGGCAACATCGATTGTGATACCCTGCTCACGCTCTGCCATAAGTCCATCGAGAAGAAGTGAGTAATCGATTTTACCCTCACGGCTTCCTACCTTTGAATCTAATTCCAAAGCCTTTTCCTGATCTGCGTATAAAAGCTTTGAATCGTATAATATATGTCCTATAAGTGTTGACTTTCCGTCATCCACGCTTCCACATGTAATAAATTTAAGTAACTGCATTTTTATTCCCCTTTCTAGAAGTATCCCTCACGTTTACGTCTTTCCATTGATCCTGCTGCTTCGTTGTCAATTACTCTTGTTGTTCTCTCACTTGAAACAGCACTGAGTGTCTCATCAATAATGGCATCTAATGTATCTGCATCAGACTCCACACCTCCTGTAAGAGGATAGCAGCCTAGTGTACGGAAACGTACTTTTTTATTTACAATCTCCTCACCAGGAAGAAGTCTTTCTTTTAATCTGTCGTCATCAACCATGATGATGTTTCCGTCTCTCTCAATAACTGGTCTTTCTTTTGCAAAATAAAGAGATGGAATCTCAATATTTTCTCTTTGTATGTACTGCCAGATATCTTTTTCTGTCCAGTTTGAAAGTGGGAACACTCGAACCTCCTCACCTTTAAAAAGCTTGGTATTAAAAAGCTTCCACATTTCTGGTCTCTGGTTTTTAGGGTCCCATGCATGTGCTGAATTTCTAAATGAGAAAATTCTCTCCTTGGCACGGGATTTCTCCTCGTCTCTTCGTCCACCACCAAAGGCAGCTGTAAATCCATATTTATCAAGCGCCTGTTTTAATGCATGTGTCTTCATGATATCTGTATAAGCTGAACCATGGTCAAAAGGATTAATTCCTTGCTTAACGCCTTCTTCATTGATATATTCAAGCATCTCAAGTCCGTATTTTTCTGCCACATGATCCCTAAACTCAATCATCTCCTTGAATTTCCAAGTTGTATTTACATGTAAAAATGGAAATGGTGGTCTCTCAGGATAAAACGCCTTTAGTGCCAGATGAAGCATTACCGAGCTGTCTTTTCCTATGGAATAAAGCATTACCGGTTTCTCACATTCTGCCGCTACTTCTCTCATAATATATATAGCTTCCGCTTCGAGTTCATCTAAGTGTGATAAATTACTCATTTCTAATTCCTCCAAAATCTTAGTATTTATTTGATTCTTTTGCGCTTATTTCTATTGTCTGTTTGCTTCCATCTATTCCTGTAACAGTCCATATTCGAAGGTCGCCTTTTTTCTCAACTGATAGTGTACTTCCTTTTCCACCGATATCTGCTCCCAGGAAAAACTGTATCGCACCTGTATTACATTCTTTTAAGCATGATGTACAACCCCAGCAATCCTTTGGCTTTTTAATCACGGCTCTGCCATCAATGATTTTTATCAGGTTTCCCGGACAAACCTCGGCGCATCGGCCACAGCCTACGCAGGATTTATTTTTGATTGCTATGCTCATATGTCTGTCCTCCTGTCACTAAATCTCTAAAAATAATCTCTATATCATCGCCCTTTTTCACAGAGTTTACGTATTTAAGCCATTCGTCGCTGCTGTTTGGATAATCCATATTCTCTGCAAAACTGTGCCATCTTGTCTCTTTTCTGGCTTTAAGATGTGCGATAACTGTTTGGCAGCAGGTTAATCTGTCTTTGATTTCATAGATTGAAAGCAGCTCATCCATATCGTCTGCATGAAGCTTGTCAACCACCGCAAAAAGACTTTTTATCTTCTCATCTGCAAGCTCAAGCTGACTCTCATTGAACTGATAGCTGTTTGATATTCCTCCTGCATACTGGTCCATGATTTTTTGCATTGTTTCCTCAACCTGTTCAATTGACAGTAATGAAGGTTCATTATCAAAATACTTCTTATATTCTGAAAGCTTATCTTCATCAGCAAAGAACTCATGGCCATCAGAAATATTAGTTCGATTTTCCAAGTATTCTATAATTGACTCTGCTGCAATTTCTCCTTCAGCTAAAGCTCCTGTTACATATTTTTGTGGTGCTCCACCTGCCACATCTCCTGCAGCATAAAGTCCTTCGATTGTGGTTGCTCTGCCATTATCTACCCAGTAACCACTTGCTGTATGACCACCTACTATATATGGCTCAGTTCCCTCAATCTCAACATTTTGCTCTGATGGACCTTTTCCAGCTTCAAGCCATTTTAAAGTCTGACTCGGTGCCATGTTAAGGTATGCCTTGTACAAATCTTTTTCCTGCTCTTTTGTAATCTCATCAGTTTTCAGATAACAAGGTCCTCTGCCCTCCTGATTCTCCTTTGTAGTTCCGTAACATCTCTCACAGGTTGCAATACCATAGTCAGTCTCATATATCTGTCCCTTTGAATTCATCTGCTTCGCATGTACACCCTGCGCAATTGTACCTGTTGGTGCAATCGTGTCTTTACAGCGAAGTGCGATAAATCTCATTTCAAAAGTAGTCATCTCTGCTCCGGCATTTATTCCCATCGCATATCCAGCTCCGGTATTAAATGGCGGATACCACATTTTATGTCTTGAAAAGCCCGGATTATTTGGTCTGTAAAGACCGGCAGCTCCACCTGTTGCAATAAGAACTGCTTTGGCATGAATCTCATACGCCCTTTCTTCATTTACATCAAACCCATAGGCTCCATAAATTCTGTTGTCTTTTACTATGTAATCTGTAATGTTTACATGATTTAAAACTGTGACATTTTCCTGTTTTTCTGCTGCCTCTGCAAGAATCGGTTTAATGTTTTCACCATTAATCTTGATGTTCCTGTTTCCTCTAGTTACGTATTTACCATTTTCGTCCTTTAAAATCACAAGCCCAAGCGCTTCCATCACTTCAGTCACATGGTTTAATCTTTCTGACAAGGATAAAAGTAAATCCTCTCTTACTATTCCCTTTGCATCAGCCTTACAGTAATCCACATAATCCTGAGGCTTTCTTCCCTCAGTTATGTATGCATTAATCGCATTTACTCCGGCGGCAAGACATCCGCTTCTTTTAATATTCGCCTTTTCTGCAATAAGCACATTAATATTTTTATTCTTACCTAATGTATAAGCGGCAAAGCAGCCTGCTGTACCACCACCTATAATAAGTACATCTGTATATAGCTTTTTTAATTCCATTTTTTCTCTCCTAGATAAATGTATAATCTTCACTAATCAGTATTCCGTTTTGAACATTAAAGGCTGTTTCACCTTTAAGCGCATACATAGAATGAATAAATACATTTACTTTTTCTCCCTTTTCTATAGGGGCTTCATTTAACTGTCGGTTTGCAATGAGCTCCTGACCTCTCACATCAAGTGTAAGCTCAAGAGAATTTCCTCTGAATGAAACTCTTTTTACAGTTGCCTCTTCACTTGTAACTGCATATTTACACTCCTCATTTTTCTTTGAAACTGTAATAAATTCAGGTCTTATCAAAGCATCTATTCCCGGCTCCACATGACTAAATCCCTTAAACTGAGAAGGGTTTTCAAGATGATTTGGATGACCGATAAACTGTGCTACAAAAGCAGACTTTGGATTCTGGTAAATCTCAAGAGGTGTTCCTATCTGCTCAATTTTTCCTTTGTTGGTAATGATGATTTCATCCGCAACTTCAATTGCTTCATCCTGATCATGTGTGACAAAAATACTTGTAATTCCCACTGTACTTATCAATTCCCTAAGCCAGCTTCTAAGCTCCTGTCTAACCTTTGCATCAATTGCAGCAAATGGCTCATCCAAAAGCAAAAGCTGTGGCTGCACAGCAAGTGCTCTGGCAAATGCAACTCTCTGTCGCTGACCTCCTGATAACTGATTGGGATATCTCTTCTCCATTCCTTTTAATCCCACAAGCTCAATCAGTTCATCAACTCTTTCCTTAATGTCAGCCTTTTTCCATTTTGCAATTTTCAATCCAAACGCAATATTTTCAAACACCGTCTTGTATCTAAAAAGTGCATAGCTTTGGAAAACAAAGCCTATCCCTCTCTCACTTGCCGGCGTATCATTTACTCTTTTTCCATCGATGAATATATCTCCTGAATCAGCATTTTCAAGTCCTGCCAGCATTCTAAGAATTGTTGTTTTTCCACTTCCTGATGGTCCGAGAAGTGCCACAAGTTTTCCTTTTTCTATATCAAAATTTACGTTTCTTGATGCCTTGTAGTCACCGTAATTTTTATTTATATCCCGCATACTCACATATGCATTTTCGTTTCCACTCATTTCTACTCCTCTGCTTTCCTGCCTCTGTTTTCCAATACGTTTCTTAGAATCAGAATAATCACTGCCATGATCACAAGTATTGATGACATTGCAAACGCTCCTGTAAAATCATACCCTTGATAAAGAAGTTCCACGTAAAGAGGCATTGTATTGGTAAGTCCCTGAAGATGTCCTGATAAAACCGATACCGCACCGAACTCTCCCATCGCTCTTGCCGCACAAAGGACAACTCCATATAAAAGCGCCCATTTTATATGTGGAAAAGTAATTTCCCTAAAAATTCTAAAACCGCCAGCTCCCATAAGAGCTGCTGCTTCCTCCTCATCCTTTCCCTGCGAGGTTAATACAGGAATAAGTTCTCTTGAGATAAAAGGAAAAGTAACAAAAACCGTCGCCATCACAATTCCCGGTACCGCAAACACAATATGTATTTTTAGATTGTGAAGAACCGGATATAAAATACTTTGTCTTCCATATGTCAAAAGGAAAATCAGACCTGCTATTACAGGAGATATTGTAAGTGGAAGATCGATTAGTGTTGATATTATTTTTTTCCCTTTAAAAGTAAATTTAGTAATCGTCCATGCAGCAAAAAGTCCAAAAACTGTATTTACTACAACAGCAATCACTGTGGCTTCAATTGTAAGAAGCACTGACTTTAATGCATATTTATCTGTAACAGCTGCTACAAATGGTCCAAGTCCCTCGCGAAGCGCTGTGTATAACACATATACAAGTGGAAGTATCAGCATTACTGTTAAGAACAAAACACTGATTCCAATAAGCAGCCATTTGACAAATCCTTTATTGTTTCTTAGTTCCATCTTTTTCTCCTATTCTAGTCCGCTTACAACTTTTGATGTAAAGCTTTGCAGTATGGCGTTTATAAACAAAATCACAAATGCAATAAGGAGCATCATCAGTGCAATTGCTGTTGCACTTGCATAGTCAAATTCTTCAAGCTCTGTCATGATAAGAAGTGGTGTAATCTCTGTCTTATATGGCATATTTCCTGCGATAAAAACCACGCTTCCATATTCTCCTAAGCCCCTTGCAAAAGCCATTGTAAAACCAGCCACAAGAGCTGGAATTATCTCAGGTACAATCACCTTGAAAAATATCTGAATTCTGTTTGCTCCCATTATACTTGCAGCTTCCTCATAGTCAGGCTCTACTCTCTCAAGCACCGGCTGAATACTTCTTACCACAAAAGGAATCCCAATAAAAATAAGTGCAATTGTTATTCCAAATTTCGTGTAAGCCACATCTATTCCAAATACTCCAAAAAACTTTCCAATCCAACCCTCGGGAACACACAAATGAGTAAGTGCAATTCCTGCTACCGCAGTTGGAAGTGCAAATGGAAGTTCAATCATTCCATCCATAACTTTCTTACCTGGGAAATCATATCTGACAAGAACCCACGCTATTATTACTCCCATTACTGCATTTACTATAGCTGCAAGAAACGAAGTAAGAAGACTTACTCCATAGCTTGCCAACGCTCTTTTTCTGGTAACTATTTCAAAAAACTCCGTTGGGCTTAGCTTCGCCGAATATACAATCAGTGAACAAATTGGTATCAGAACAACTATCGAAAGAATAGAAACTGTCACGCCAAGGGATAATCTAAATCCTGGTATTATTCTTTTGTTGTTACTTTTCTTATTCATAAATCTCATCAAAAATAGCTCCTTCATCAAAGAATTTATCTGATGCTTTTTCCCATCCACCAAAATGACTTATATCAGTCAAATCAATACTATCTACCAGCCATCTTCCATCCTGTGGTATTTCTTTTATCACATTGCCTTCGTCTTCTCTTGTAATAGTCTTTGCAACCTGAGCATCAACGGGTCTGTAGTAATTCTCACCAATTATTTTCTGCGCTTCCTTGGAATACAGGTATTCAAGATATTCACGGGCCACCTCTTCGGTACCATGCTCATATACCACATCATCTACAACAGCAACTGTAGGCTGGCATAAAATTGAAGCGGAAGGAACAACTATCTCATATTCTCCCGGTTCCTCAGTCATAGCAAGAAACGCTTCGTTCTCCCATGCAATTAACACATCACCCTGACCATTTTCCGTAAAAGAAGTAGTTGAACCTCTGGCTCCCGAATCAAGCACCACTACATTTTTATATAAGCTTTTCATATTTTCTTTGATTTCATCTTCATTTAGTCCCTTACTCTCGAAATAATACCAGGCTGCAAGATAATTCCATCTGGCACCTCCCGAAGTCTTAGGATTAGGTGTAATTACTCCAATATCCTCTTTAATCAAATCATCCCAGTCATTAATTCCTTTTGGGTTTCCTTTTCTCACCAGAAAAACTATTGTTGAGGTATAAGGTGCACTATCATTCTTAAACTCATCTGTAAATCCTTCATCTATAAGTCCCTGGCTTGCTATTGAATCCACATCCTTTTCAAGCGCAAGAGTAACCACATCTGCGGGAAGCCCATTCGAAACCTCAAGTGCCTGTTTTCCTGAGCCTCCATGAGACTGAACAATCTCAATTTCCTGACCTGTTTTTTCTTTCCAGTACTTTGAAAAAAGTTCATTGTAATCCTGATACAATTCTCTGGTTGGGTCATAAGAAACATTTATAAGGGTTACCGAATCATTTCCAAGGCCACAACCGGATAAAATCATTGAAGCTACAAGCATCATTAAACCAATTAGTTGAATCCGTTTTCTATTCATAACTTAACCTCTTTATCATACAGTTCGGTAGGATATTACTGTAAAAAATATTCCTTTTCTCTTTTTCTATGTAATAAGGCAGATGCGACTGATATTGCCGTAAATACAACAATAATTATTCCTAACGCAACTAAGCTTTCTTGTGTGGTGTGAATCATTTTATTATCTCCTTTTCCTATCTCATTACTAGGTTTTACAGTATAATAGCATATCTTATGTATTTTGAAATATATTTATTTTTTATCATTCGTTATAAATTCTTTTTATAGCAAAACAAAAAACTGTACTTATGAGATTTTTCCCATAAGTACAGTCATTATTTTGTAAACAATATTTTTTATAAAGAAGCCACTTTTTCCTTTGATTTTTGGAAAAGCTTTTTGAAGCTGTTTGATAAATTGCAAAGCTTCTCATATAAGTCAAATGAAAGCTCTGTAGATGGTGCCACCTGCATGTATGAGAACATCATCTTTACAAGCATATAGCTATCAACAAACGCTGTTTTTAAGCAGATTGCAATAAAAAGTGCAATGAAAAATGCAATAAGCAGGTTCCATCCTAAAGCACCAAAAATTGGTAAAAGAATTACAAGTGGTACAATTGAAATTGCAAATGTTGATGCGATTACAATTAATGTAGTTACAGCTGCGTTTTTAAGTAAATGTTTTGCATTCTGGAAATAGATTACTACTCCATCACAGCCTGCTTCGAAAGCATTTTTATCTTTCTGGATAAATGTATATCCTAAGCAACATTCATCTACATATCCTAATGATATCCCAATAAATGTCTGAAGAATATTTGTAATACTGCTCATTCCAGGAACAAAATCAAGTGCGCCCCCTACAGCTCCAACTGCTTTTTGAAGCTGTTTTACTGCTCCACTTACAAGCTTATCAAGAACAAAATATACATTTGACTCAACAAATCTTTCTTTTACCATGTTCTTTCCAGTTTCAACCATGTTCTCTGGAATCTGTCCAGTTGTAACAACCTGAGAGATTACAGCAACGTGAGCAGCTTTTATCATATATCCTACATAATACATAAGCAGTTTATATGTGATTGCTGTTCCAACACTCCATATAAAAATCATCATCCATGTTACTCCCGGATTGTTACATAAATAAGTGATTCCTCCACACAGTAACAACAGTATTAATGAAATCCCCGTAACTGCTGCACCTAACCCTAATTTCATAAGGTTAAACTTCATTGTCTTAAAATATACGTCTTTTACATTCATAACATTTCCTCCGTTTGTTTTTTGTTGTATCTGACAAATACAACTATAACGGAGTGACACACTACATTCTACCAATCAGACTTTGCAGTTTTTCGCAACCATAAGTTGTTTATTTTATATACATCTACTGTATATTCATCTTCTGTTTTATCTCATTTATGATACTTGCAATTGCATCAAGTGTATCAATGATTCCATCCATTCGTACCTTTTCCTCATCATCAATTACACCATCTTTTACAATATCCAAAAGCTCTTTTGAAATAACATCCATATCCTGAGCTGAGCTTAAGAATTTAATTACCACCCTGTCAAGACTTTCATTTTCATTAAGCTTAATGTTATCTTTCAATAATGAGTCAATGCTGACATCAAAGGTATCACTTATTGTAATGATTTTCTCTGTGTCCGGCATTGCTGTTCCAAGCTCCCACTTTGAAATTGCCTGTCGGCTTACTCCCAGCTTTTCTGCCAGGCTTTCCTGTGAATAACCATACTGAGTTCTAAGTGCATACAATTTCTCTGAAAAAGTCATAATTAATATTTCTCCTTAGTATTTTTCCGCAACGAATAGTTGCACTATTATTTTTCTATATGTTTTTTACTGATAGCATTTGGATAAATTTTCATCAACGTTTCATCATCATATTTTTCGTCTAACAGTTTCTGCCATGATTGTGTGGCCGGAATATCTTTGCTTCTTTGTGTACTTCTAATAAGTGCAAGACTTGATACAACCATGTTTGCACACATAAATATTATTGCAACATACGAGATAATTTTTCCGATTTTAATTGGAACCTTCTCTATCAGCCCTGAAATAGCTGGATAAACACCCTTTATCCATGCTACCGCTGCAATTCCCCAGAAAAAACAAAACAATAGATTTATTCGCCCACCCAGATTATATTTAAGATGACTGTAATCCCAAAATACTTTTCCAAATACAATCTCAGTAAACACACTACAGATATATTCGTATGCTCCACCTAAAAGTGTTCCTGCCAAAAAGATATTTCTGTCCGGTCGCTCCCGATATCTGTGCAAAAGCAAGGTCGCCATCACAATGGCAAGCCCCCAGACAATGCTAAATGGTCCCCAGACAACACTGCTTCTGCTCATCCATTTGCCAGCTGTTATTCTGCAGAAAATGGTTTCTGTGATATCACCAAGAAATGAACCAATAATAAACAACCACACCAGTTTGTGAATTGAACATCCATAGGCGAATACATTTTCTTCTTCACGTGGCTCTTCTATATCTTTTACCTGTGGATAAGCTTTTCTAATTCGCTTATCAATAAACTTATATACCTTCTGATTAAGTGAATCTGTAAATCCTGAGACATTTTTTGATATTCTATGTAATATTTTGAATCTATGTTCTTTTCCATGATATGCCAAAACTGTTGCAGCAATATCAACAGAAACAAGACTAACCAATATCCAAATAATAATCCCCTGAATATTTTGTGGAACAGAATCAAATAAAAATAGTAAAAAGCCATTTACCCAGGTTTTCATTACGACAGCAAGGACTGCCAAAATGACTGAATCAATTAATGATACATAACCTCCAATATTAAATAATCTGTTTGAATAATCCCACCATTTTTCGTGATAGATTCTCTCAATCAGATAACCTGCAATCCACTTAAACACCGTAATTATAATTGCAGAACCAATAAATAACCAGACTCCGCGAAGTTCTCTTCCAAAAACAGTTATAAACACAGCTACCATACCATATAATATGCAAAATGGAAGGGTAATTGCACCTCTGTTTACAAGTCTTTTTTGCCTGACCGCAGCATAGGCCGCTTCAAGCATCCATCCAATAAATGAATATGTAAAAAACAACCACAATATCTCAAAACCTGAATAATTCATATCCCATATCCTTATGTAAAAAAAGTCTTACTGACCCGGAATTGTCCTAAGTCAGTAAGACATTATAACATAAACATATTACTTTAAAAAGATGATATATTTTATGAATTAACTATATTATAGTACTCACGCGATGTCAGGAGATATACTATCACATAAAGTACTGAAAATACTACGCAGGTTGCTACAAAACTAAGAATAAAAGTTGGCATATGAACAATAACTACCATTTTTAAGCAATTTGCTACAAGCTTAAGTGCGAAAGCAGCGTGAACAATTGCCGTTACAAGTGGAAGAAAAAATACCAGTAAAATCTGTGAATGTATTGTCTTTCTTATCTCTCCTTTTGTGAGTCCAACCTTCTGCATGATTTCAAACCTTGAATTGTCTTCATATCCTTCTGAAATCTGTTTGTAATATATAATCATTGCTGTTGACATAATAAACAGTAACCCAAGAATTGCGCCAATAAAAATTATTCCACCATAAACAGAATTAAATGTATCCTCAGTCTCTGATTTACATGCCACCTGTCCTGTAATGTTAATCTCTGATAACTTTGACTCAATATTCTTTGTATATTCTGTTACTGCATCGTCGCTTTCTTCCATATTAAACTGAATATATACAACTGAACTCATCTCATCCGATGTATAATTTGTTGACGTAGCAGTCATCTCGTTTGCCGTTTCATTACTGTCTGTTACAATAAGAATCTTTGAAAAAAGCGTCATTGTTGGATCCTGAATATATTCAATCACATCAGATTTTGCCTCTGACACGATATTATATTCTTTTCCATTTAATTTTACTTTATTATCAATTTTCCACTCACCATTCTGAGCAAAAAGAATCTCATTTTCTTTAAGTGAAACATTCTGCCCGCTTATTCTATTGTATTCGTCCTGAGAAATAACATATACATCAGGTATTGAACCAAAATCCATTGTATTATTTTTGTCTATTTCCTTAAACTCATTCCCCTCGATTTCAAATAAACCTGTATAGTAGACAACTTCATCTCTATCTATAAGTTCATATTTTTTCGTATTCAGCTGGTTTATTACATCTGAAACAATTCCCTTATCATCCCCTGATACTCTAATTTGAACATCTTTTGGATACATTTCATTAATACTTTTCTGTCCGTTTGCATACAAAGCAGTTCCTGCTGAGAGAACTACGATGGCAGAGGTTGAAAGAACACATATTGTTGCAAGTCCTGCAGCATTTTGCTTCATTCTATATAAAAGTCCTGAAATACTGATAAAATGTCTTGTCTTGTAATAATACTTTTTATTTGACTTAAGTGCTTTTAACACAGCTATTGTGCCTGCTGTAAAAAGAATATATGTTGCAATTATCACAAGAAATGCAGCTGGGAAAAAATACTTTATTCCATCAAACGCATTATTTGGAATATGTGCAATAATATATCCTGCAACAAGAATTACAACTCCCAAAAACGCTAAAACAATTCTGTTTTTTGGCTCACGCTCTCCTTTTTTATCGCTCTTTAATAAATCAATGTCCTTTGTTCTTACAATTGTAATAAAACTTACAAACATTATAATAACAGCTATTAAAACTGCAAGTTTTACAGAATCAGATATTGCAGCTACATTGATATAGAAACCACTTGGTGCTTTTTTGCCGATTATTCTAAAAAGTCCTGAAAGCATAAGCTTATCAAGAAGAATTCCTGATAATACACCTACTACAAGTCCCATTCCATAGATGAAAAAATTCTCTAAGAAAATAAGACGGACCATATGCTTTCTTTCCATGCCAAGTACACGGTAAAGTCCCAATTGCTTTTTCTGATTTTTCAGCACAAAGCTATTGGCATACAGTAAAAAAATTGTTGCAAAAAGTGATGTCACACCTTTTCCTGTAACAAGCACCATGCTTAAAAGTGATGCGCCCTTAAATGCCTCGGCACCTGTAGTTCTATCATAAATAAGCGTATTTGAACTAAGGGAAGTAAGGATAAAGAAAAACAAAATACTTCCACAGATTGTCAGAAAATATGGTAAATACATTTTCTTGTTCTTTGAAAAATTTGTTAACGAAAGCCTTGTGTAAATATGCTTACTCATTATCCTCACCTCCTACTAAAAGAGCTGAAAGAGAATCATTGATTTTCCTGTACATCTCTTCTCTAGTAGAATCTCCTTTATATATCTGGTTATATACAACGCCGTCTTTTATAAATAATACTCTTGAGGCGTGGCTTGCAGCCTTAACACTATGAGTCACCATAAGTATTGTCTGACCATTTTTGTTAATTTCTTCAAACTTATCTAAAAGCTTGTCACTTGCTTTTGAATCTAATGCTCCGGTAGGCTCGTCAGCGAGAAGAAGCTTTGGATCTGTGATTAATGCTCTTACAACTGCTGCTCTTTGCTTCTGCCCTCCGGACACCTCATATGGATACTTGTTTAAGAGGCCTTCAATTCCAAGTGCTTTTGCAAGTGGCTCAATTCTCTTTTTCATCTCGGCATGAGGTGTATTTGATAACACAAGTGGAAGGAAAATATTATCCTCCAATGTAAAATTATCAAGAAGGTTAAAATCCTGAAATACAAAACCTAAGTTGTTACGCCTGAATACCGCCCTTTGCTTTTCTTTGATATTTGAGAATGGCTGATTTTCCAGATACACCTCACCGGATGTTGGAACATCAAGTGCAGCTAAAATATTAAGCATGGTTGATTTTCCGCTTCCAGATTCCCCCATGATTGCAATGAACTCTCCCTCTTCTACAGAAAAGCTTATGTCACTTAATGCCTCAACCTGGTTGGTTCCCATTTTTGATTTATATATTTTCTTAATGTTTTCTGCCTTTAAAATTGTCATTGTCTTAACTCCTTTGCTCTTTTGATGATACTAGTTTAACACGCATATTAACAGTTTACCTTAGATTTATCTTACAAAAAAGGATGCTAACCTTACAATTTTGTAAGGTTAACACCCTTATTATTTACTCAACAAGCAATTCCGTAAATTCAATAATTACTTTTGTTCCAACACCTGGTTCAGATTCTATAATAAGCTTATGCCCTAATTTTTCGATTATTTTATCACTTAGATACAATCCTAATCCGCTTGCTTTTTTATCAACTCGTCCATTATAACCAGTAAATGCTCTCTCACAAATCCTTGGCAAATCCTCTTTTGAAATACCAATTCCTGTATCTTCTATAATAAGCTGTGTTGTTATTTGCTTGTCGTTACGTGTCTGGTTTGAATAAATACTTATCTTTCCCTGTGGTGTGTACTTTATTGCATTTGATAGTATCTGCTCAAGTACAATTAATATCCACTTTTCATCAGTAAGTACACTATCACTTAATTCCTGCTTTTCTAATGAAAGATGACTCTTAATAAAAAGCGGTGCGTATTTTCTTAGTGCCTGCTTTACTATTTTCTCTAGTGAGTAATGCTTTAATGTAAGATCGTTATTTAAATCATCCATTCTAAGATACCCTAAGATAATATCTACATATCTTTCAATCTTAAACAGCTCGCTTTTCATATCAGAAGTATTATCCGTTGATGTCTGTAAAAGCAAATCGAGTGCAGCAATTGGTGTCTTTATCTGATGCACCCAAAGAGTGTAAAAGTCGGATATTTCCTTTTCTCTCTTCGCATTGTCTTCATTTACGTTTCTTACTTCCTTTAATAAGACTTCAATTATCTCCTGATATTTTTCTTCTTCTTTAGTCTCTGGTTTTATGTACTCAGAAATTGTTTCACTTACAAATGGAGTATATCGTGCTAATAGTTTCATTTTCTTGCGTCTTCTTGCAAGTTCTACAAGCTCATATATTATTAAGCAAATTGCAAAAATAATCAGAGCATATAAAACTGGTTCTAAACTTTCCCCATAGGCAATCAATACAATAACATTAATAACACAATATAAAAGCGCTAACAGTAAATACTTTAATTCTCTCATTCTAGTATGTACCCCAAACCTTTTTTTGTCTTGATATAGTCATTGCAACTAATCTCACCAAGCTTTTTTCTAAGTCTAGTCATGTTTACTGTTAGTGTATTGTCATCAACAAATTCATCATTTCCCCAAAGTGCTTCCATGATTTCTTCTCTGCTTACTACTTTATTATTGTTCTCTATTAAAAGCTTTAGTATAAGATATTCATTCTTGGTAAGTGATATTTCCTTATCCTTTCCACATAGATTTGTAGAATTTATGTCTAAAGTAATGTCTTTGTAAGAGCATTTATCATTCTTCGGTGTAAGTCCATAGGCTCTTCGTAAAAGTGCCTGAATCTTGGCGGTAAGCACATTTAAATCAAATGGTTTTTCAATGTACTCATCTCCCCCCATATTCATTGCCATTACAATATTCATGTTGTCTGAAATAGATGATACAAACATAATAGGCACATTTGACTTTCGCCTTATCAACTGACACCAATGAAATCCATTGTAATATGGAAGTGTTACATCCATAAGAACCAAATCAGGACTAAACGCCTCAAATTCTTCCATCACTTTTGGGAAATCCTCTATATATTTTGTCTCATACTGCCATTTTTCAAGATGCATACAAATTGACTTTGCAATTGTTATATCATCTTCTACTACTAATATCTTATTCATTTTCTTCCTTTTGCAGACACTGTCCTTTTTCTAAAATTCTATTTTTCCTCTGGGTAAACAAGTCCCCAGTCTTTTCTGATTCCCGTCATCATTGACATGACATCAACAGTATAATCAAGATGCATTAAATCAATCCCCTCTGATATTGTTTTTTCCATATCAGAAACCTCATATCTAAGCGCATTTTCTGTAAGTCCATCCTCTATCACTTCCTGATGGCCATCCTTCGTATATGTGATTACAGCCTTTTGTGCTCTCGGATATTCGTACAATTCAATATAACCTTTATCAAAAGCTACCATTCCTCTCTTCGGTTGCTTTGCGTGAAGGGAAAGTGCAACTGTTGCCATTTCTCCGGCTGGATTCATAAGAAGTATTCCTGCCTGCTCATCTACTCCGCTTGGCGCCATCCTAACCTGTGAAACCACCTGATCTGGTTTTTGTGACATAAACCATCTGATAAAAGAAAGTGCATACACACCAATATCAAGCAATGCTCCACCTGCAAGCGAAGGATTGAAAAAACGGTTCTTCATATCGTACTCTTTATAGCTTCCAAAATTCATCTGAATCATTCGTAGCTCACCTAGTGACTCACTTTTTACAAGTTCATCAAGGCGCTTATAAACTGGCATATGATATATTGTCATAGCTTCTGCCAAAATCACATTATTTTCTTCTGCAAGCTTTTTAGCCTCCTGCAATTCTTCTGAATTTAATGTGATAGATTTTTCACAAAGAACGTGTTTTTTATGCTTTAATGCCTCACGCAAAAAATTAATATGTGTATTGTGAGGCGTTGATATATAGATAATGTCTACATTCTCATCTTCATAGACATCCTCATAATTTTCATATACTTTTTCAACATTATATTTTTTTGCAAAATCCTGTGCCTTACTGTATGTTCTGTTAGCAATTCCGTAGAGTCTTCTTCCCTCTTTCTGCATCGCCATTGCCAGTTCATTTGCAATTACCCCACAGCCTAATGAAACCCAATTAAATCTCTTCATGTTCTCCTCCATTATTCGTAATTATTTTTTATCATACCATAACTTTCCTATACTGTAAAAAAAACAGACACCATATTTATGATGTCTGTTTTAATAATCATTATGTATTAGTTACTGCAAGCCTCAAATATCCACTTCTGGTTTGTATTCTGATAGAATGTCCACTGACATACATTTGCTCCATCTGATGTTCCAAAGTTGTATACATCAAGACTCTTTGCATCTGAAGAAACCTTTGTTAAGATTCCGTACTGGTTGTTTCCAAGAGATTTAATCTTGAATTTCTGCGCATCTGCTCCATTACTCTGATATGTCTGGATATTTGTTCCATCCGAGTTTGTACCATACTGAACGTCAAGCATATAGCCGTTACCATTCTTTAATGTAACATATCCGTCACCTGTATTTGTAACATACCATTTCTGGCCCTTTACTCCTGTTCCTGTTCCAATTTCTACATTCTGTCCGTTTGCACCAACATTGTTTTGTACCTGAAGATACTTCTGCGCATTTACGTTCTTGATGTAGTACCAGCCATCTGATAAAGTACCCTGATTTGATGAAGATGTACTAACCTTCTCAAATGTCCAAAGCTGGTTTGTTGCTCCCCAATAGCTGTACTGCTGAACATTTGTACCATCAGCTGTTCCCTTATTTGAAGCATCAAGACCTTTTTCTCCACTACTAACCTTTGTTACAATTGCGTACTGGTTATTGCCATTTGACTTTAACATAAACTGCTGTGGGTTACCATTGTTCTCTGACCAGATTTCAATGTTTGTACCATTTTCATTCTTACCGCCTGTAACATCAAGCATATATCCAAGAGAACTCTTTAATGTTATTACTCCATTTCCCTTGTTTGTAAGATACCATTTCTGTCCATCTGCTCCTGTTCCAGTTCCAAGTTCAACGTTCTGTCCACTTTTTCCTGTGTTATCCTGCACCTGAAGATATTTCTGTGCATTTACATTCTTGATATAATACCATCCATCTGATAATGTTGCGTAATCGCTACTACTTGAGCTTCCTGAGTTGCTTGAGCTTCCTGAGTTGCTTGAGCTACTAAATCCAGTTTCGCTATATGCCTGAAGGAATTTATAATATGATTCCTTTGGTACATTAAGTGATGAGAATAATAATGGATATTTGCTTGCTGAAATCCATGATACATCATCAGAAATACCCCAAAGTGTTACACCTGTAATATTTCCACCGGCTTTTTTAATACTGTTTACTTTTTTCATTAACTGATAAGCATAATTTGCCTGATCAGAACTTGAGCTACTTGAAAAATCAAGCTCTGTAATCTGTACCTCAAATCCTGCATTTACAAATGACTGTAATGCTGATGCATAATAATCAGCACTTGGAAATGTTGTTCCAACATGTGACTGCATTCCTACACCATTACAAATCTTTTTGTCTGAGTTAATGTAATTAATCATTGTAATTACATCATTTACTTCCATATAAGTATTATAGTCATTATAAAAAAGAGATACCTTATTTGTTAATCCATAATACGAAAGGCAATCGTATGCATACTGGAAGGCCTTCTTTACAAATGCTGGTTTTGTAGTAACACTTCCATAAATATACTGCCAACCTGAATTACTTGCATGTAAATACTCATTAACAACATCCCATGCATATACACAGCTTCCATACTGGCTAGAGTATACATGATTCATTACGGATTTAATATAAAACTCCATTCTTGCATCCATCATAGACTGAGAAACATATCCATTAGAAGAAGAATATCCGTATTTGAAAAACCAACTTGGTGTCTGACTATGCCATACAAGAGTATGTGCTCTCATACCGATATTGTTTTCATAGCAGATTTTCATTACTTTATCAATTGTATCAAAATTTAACTTTGGTACAGTTGACTCAGTATAGTTGCTTGGAATGTAATATCCAAGACTTTTTGCCTGTGAGACTGAAATCTGATTTGCATAGCTTCCCATAATTGCATCAGGTTTCATCTCATTTTCCAATGTAATACTGTTGTACTGTGACTTTACATGATTAAGCACAGTCTGATTTGTGAGCTGGCTGTAATTAATACATGTTCCAACTCTTCCATATGTCTTACCATATGTTGTAAGCAGAGTTTCATCTGCCCTTGCGTCGATAGGTGTCATTCCCATCATCATTGTTACCACCAAAACTACACATAAAACTTTGGCGATAAAATTCTTGCACATTTTCATAACCATCCTCCATTTTTGTTATTTTGACGTAATCATAATAGTCTCAAGGATGTTTTCTGTCAATATGTACATAAAAACTTTTTTATTCAGTTTGGTTTTTGTTACCTTTGCACTATTCGAGTACGGTACTTAGATAATATCCTTACTTATATCTTTAGTTCTAAATACTATTTTATCCCTTTACAGCTCCATCTGAAATTCCGCTTACCATATTTTTCACAAGACAAAAATACAAAACTACAATAGGAACAGCGATAAACACACTTCCCGCAGCAAATCTTGCAAACTCTGTTTCATCCAGACTCATTAGTCCAACAGCAACTGTGTAGAAATCTCTTTCTTTTAGCAACAGTTTTGGCAAAATAAAATCACTCCATGGCCAGGTAAACGATGTCAAAGCTGTATACACAATTATAGGTTTTGAGAGAGGAAGATTTATTTTAGTAAAAATCTGAAAATTTGTAGCTCCATCGATTTTAGCCGCCTCATCAATTGCTTTTGGTATCGTATCAAAAAATCCCTTTTGAGTCAGATATCCCATCGGCGCACCTGCTGCATAGATAAGTATGAGTCCCCAGCTTTGATTGATTAATCCAAACTGTGTCATCAAAAGATATACCGCTGTCATACTCATAAAGGAAGGAAACATACCTAAAATCATAGTGATTTTCATCATCGGTTTTCTCATTTTAAATGTAAACCTTGACATGGTATATGCTGTAAGAATAGTCAAAAATGTTCCAAGTACACAGCTTCCAGTGGCAATAAACAAAGTATTCATAAACCACTTCGGATAATTGTAAAGAGTAGTATCCGTAAATAATCTTTTAAATGTATCAATGCTAAAAGAGGATGGAAAAAATCCATCGAAGGAGTATATACTTCCGGATGATGAAAAAGCAGCCATAATAAGCCACAGACATGGGAAGAAAAAAATCACAGCAACAATAATCAATATTAAATATGTAACTCCCGTGTCAAGTGCCTTTGAAATAGCAAATTTATTTTTCATTGAAATGTATCCTCCTCTCTGTATGATGATGAACGAACATAAACAATTAACGAAAGTGTTGATGTAATTAGGAAAATAACAAGACTGATTGCTGCACCTATTGCATAATAATTATTGTCAATTGACAGATTGTACAACCAGTTTATAAGTAAGTCTGTATCGCTTGAGAGAAAATATCCATCCACATACAAACCACCTCTTAGGAAATAGAAAATTCCAAAGTTGTTAAAGTTTCCAATAAACTGTCCTAACAAAACCGGTGTTGTGGCAAATAGCATAAATGGAACAGTAAGCTTTCTAAACTGCTGAAAAGAAGTCGCTCCATCAATTCTTGCAGCCTCATACAATGACATATCACGATTTGATAAATGCCCTGTAGCAAGAAGCATGATAGATGGTACGCTAATCCAGCAATTGACTAAAAGTCCAATTCCTCTTGCCATCCAGCCTGCATCCAAATCGAGAAATCCTATTGCATTTCCTCCAGAATCGACTATCATCTGATTTATTGGTCCTCCGTAAGAGAACATAAACTTGAATGCCACAAGAGTAATAAATCCCGGAATTGCATATGCAAGCACCGGAAACGCTCTCCAGAATGCTTTTCCTTTTACACACTTCTTATCTAAAAGCAATGCCAGCCCCAGTCCGGCAAAATAATTAAGTCCTGTAGCTATAACTGCCCAAAGCAGGTTCCAGGCAAGGATTTTGAAAAAAGTTGGGGCAAACTGCGATAGTGTCACAATCTTTTTAAAGTTCCCTAATCCAACCCAGTCCACCAACTCAGGGGGAACAATAGTACCTCCATAATTGGTAAATGCGATTAAAATCATAAACACAATTGGAAGAATACAAAACACACACACTCCCAAAACCGGAAGAAAAAGCACAGTCTTATAAAATTTTTTATCAAGAAACTGGCTCAGTTCTTCTCTAAATGACAATGCTTTTTTTCCACTTTCAATTCTAAGCTGCAAAGAATAAGCATCCCTTAGACTAACCACCCAAAGAGCTATAAATAGTGCAACAATAATCCATGCAAATATTCCCATAAGAAGCATTACAACTGAATTGTCCCCTTCTACTCCAAGCCATGGGTCAGCCTTAACTGTTCCAAGTGTAAAAAATCCTATAATATCTGAAAAGCCGCGAAAAAAGAAATACCCTAACATTGCTATCTCAGACAATAAATATAATGCACCTTTTATTCTGCTTCCATATAGAAACTGCGCACTTCCAAATAATACTGCAGAAAGCCTAACCTGAATGCTACTATGCTTTACTGCCTGTAAAAAACCTTTCCATTTCTTCATTTCCCCTACTCCTATTGCTGCAACGTAAATATTGCATCATATATTTCCTTATCAACCGATTCAAGTCCAGTCTTCATGGATGGAAGATCCTTATACTTTTTCTCACCGTCACTTCTAAAGCCATCCTTTGCCAAATCTGTAAAAAATGTCTGTCCCGGAGTCCAGATTTGTCCCACTTCGGTAATAGAAGGCATAAGAACAATATTGCCTGATTCCATATTTGAGTAAAGCATTTCCGATGTACCGCCTGCCTCTTTTGCTACATCCTCCCTTGCAGGTGCAATTCCAAGCATCTCACATCTTTTTTTCATCATCTTATAGCTTGTTGCAAAATCCACAAATGCAAGACTTGCATTTGGAGCCTTTGTATAGGCACTTATGGCATATCCATTTATTCCGCCCATGGATTTCATATCAATGAGCTTTGGATTCTCCTCAGATAAATCTCCGCTTTCAGGTAACTGAGGTAATGTAGTCATAACAAGATTTTCTTTAGCTTTTGCCTTTGCATCTGCTTCAGATAATCCTTCCTTCTGATAATTTAAAACCATCTCATCTAAAAATGATGTGTACAAATCCGGTGTTGTAATTGTGGCAAAATATGTACCATCACCAATTTTGCTATATGAATTTACTGTAATGGTGTCGTCGATACACTCCTCATTCATATTCTCAACCAGCTGACTTAACACCCATGCACCTTTTTCAGATTCCCCTGCTGAAAAACCTATATCCTCAGGGTTGGTATTGTTGTCTCCAAACACATATGCTCCATAAGAAAACAAAAATCCACTTGAAAAATAAACATCATATATTGATTTCATATATCCATATTGCTCTGGATTATTTGCATGTCGCTCTGCTGAGAATTTGTACATATCATTCCAGTTTTCTACCATGTCAGGTACATCATTTCCGTTATCATCCCAGTTTGTTTTCCAATCCTCTGGAAGCAAATCTTTTCGATAAAAAAGCATACCTGATTGAACATTCACAGGAACACCACATGTATAATTTTTTCCATCAATTTCTGTGTTATAAGCATTCCATGCAGCCTCTGGAATCTGCTCATAACATTCTAATTTTTCAACTGGAATCGGATATACATGTTTTCCATCAACATATTTCATTATTACGTCATTTGCCTGATAAAGAACATCCGGTCCATATCCATAAGGTCCGTCATTTGCCAGATCAAGATACTGATCCATGTTGGCATCTACTGCCACGATTCCATATTCTTTATATTCTTCATTAAACGCCTCGATAAGCTCATCAAAGTATCCCTTTGAAATAGCAGTATCATTTTCTAACACACGAATTGTAACATTGTGTTCAAGTTCTCCATTAAAAACTCCATTTTCCACTCCCTTTGTGTCTGCTTTAGAATCACTTTCACTTCCTCCACATCCACAAAACATACTCGTCCCCATAACAAGAACTAAAAAATACGATAATAATTTTTTCCTCATTTTATTCCCTCCTGTATTTTAATTCACCAATTATAGAAGTTGGATTCTTCTCAGACTAAGATAACAAATCCTCCATCCTGTAACACTGCGTCATTAAAATTGTTACTACATAAAATATCCTGTTTCTTTGCCTTATTGTCAAATGTTACATTTTTTCCACTTAAGTTAATAAACAGACTTACCGATTGATTATCAAAGGTTCGCACCAGTTTTAACATTCCCCTGTCTTCATCTAAGATAACATTTCCTTCTTTAAGTTCTGCTCTTTTTCGTAAACTGGTCAATGAACGAATCATCTCCATCACATTCGTATCCCAATGAGACTCGTCCCAGTCAAAGCACCTTCTTGAATCAGGATCATATCCACCCTCCATACAGATTTCTGTTCCATAGTAGATACAAGGTGCTCCCGGAAACATTACCTCTAAGGCTATTGCGGCTAACAGCTTATTTTTATCCCTTCCAACCTCTGTAAAAAATCTATGTGTATCATGAGTATCCAAAAGGTTTAGCATCATTTGATTTACCTGCTTTGTATTTCGCATGAGATTCGAACTAAGCTTTTCTGCCATCTGCTTTGCATCAATATATCCTCTCGCAAAGTAATCAAGACATGCCTTGGTAAATGAATAGTTCATTATGCTGTCATACTGATCACCCATCAGATACGGATATGCATCATGCCAGTTTTCTCCAATGATAACACAATCAGGCTTTTCTTTCTTTACTACTTCACGAAAACGTCTCCAAAATGCATGTGATACTTCATCAGATACATCTAATCTCCAGCCATCAATGTCAAATTCCCTAATCCAGTAGCATGCAATTTCTAATAAAAACTCCTGCGTTTTGGGATTGGCAGTATTAAGCTTAGGCATATAATTACATGCTGCAAAACATTCATAATTAACATTTTCAGGTGTTGGGTAATCTCCATCAATTATAAACCAGTCATAATAAGGCGATTGTTTTCCATTTTTTAACACATCCTGAAATTGTTCAAGCTGCATGCTACAATGATTAAACACTGCATCTAACACAATTCTTATGCCTCTTTTGTGCGCCTGTTCTACAAGCTTTTTAAAATCTTCTTTGCATCCAAATCGTGAATCTATTTCCATATAGTTTTTTATGTCGTACTTATGATTTGAGATAGATTCAAATATAGGCGTCAGGTACAAAACATTTACTCCGAGTCCACGAATATAGTCAAGCTTTTCAATTATTCCTTTTATGTCACCACCTGCAAAGCTTTTTGGATTTGGAATATCTCCCCAGTCCATATTTATGTATGACATATCTTTTTGCATATCGCCGATATTAAATCGTTCTACGAAAATCTGATAAAATACTGCGTCTTTCATCCAGTCAACTACAGGCATACAGTCATTGCTATTAATATACGGCATCTGAAAAAAGTTATAAAAGCTTTCCTCAAATCTGTATTCCTTTGTAAGTCCATCCTCACTGAAATAATATGTATCGCCATGCTGATGAAATTCAAAAATATATGCAAATCTTACATCCTCTAACGTAATATGCAGCTCATAGTAATCAAATAATCGATCACTGTAACTAATCTGCATTAATTTTTTTTCTCTTTTTTCATGGAATTCATATTTAGGAGCATAGATTAAATACACCTGTGCATCCCTGTCTTCTTTTGATGTTCTAAGTCGTATTACCAGTTCTTTTTGTCCTACTGCAAAGCAATATCTTGAATCCGGTATATGCATTAATGCATACTCATTCATTATGTTAATTTCTCCTTTTCACTTATTGACAAATCCCCCTAAATTCTTTATAACTTGTGATAAGAACGACGAAGAATGGGGGAGGAAATTAAATTGAATCGTAGAATTACCATTAAGGACGTAGCCCGCGAAGCAGGGGTTTCAGTTGCAACTGTATCATATGTGATGAACAATCGTACTGACCTTCGCATCAGTGATGCTACCCGTAAAAAAGTATTACAGATTAGCAACCTCTTGGGCTACACTCCTAATCAGGCTGCTCAGGCATTAGCTACTAGCCGAAAACGCGTTGTAGCATTCTACGTTTCACCTGAAGTTTCTGTACTGAAACTTGCTGAGCAGATGTATGTTATCAATTATCTTTCGTCGTTTTTTCATGATCAAAACTATAGCCTGACATATCTTAGCAGTTCCTATACAGAACGCTTTGATCATGCAGATGCTATTATCTGTTTTGATACTACTTCAGAATATTTTTGTGAAATTGGTGATCGCAATTATATACCTCTTTTGGCATTAGACTGCCTGGTTCCTGGAAATGGGCTCTTTTTTCAAATCAATTCTGATTATGTGCGAATTGCAAAAGAAGCTGAAAAGTTTTTTGATGGAGCTTCATATAAGCTCCTCTTACTTACACCATCTAATCAGGAACGTAAAACAATAATCGAAAAAGTATTTCCAGATGTTATCTATATTGATTCACCAAATCAACTTACAAAATTCTCGAACGAGCGACTGCTCATTCTAGAACATTCCATTTATACAGGAATGGCAGATGCGAACAATGCATCAAATCAAATCTGCTATCAGCCTGTTATAACAGTGCAAAAGGCTAACGCTCTCTTTACATGCATGGAGTATGCATTAGAGAGAACAAAAGATGTAGCGCATGATGTCCGCATCTGATTGCTGGAATGGCAGTTTATGAACGCTAAAGCGTTCTTCAACTAATTTTACTGGCAGGATGCCTGCAATACCTTTGTCTTTGGATCGTATGTAAAAGTGTACTTTCCATCTTTTGCAGCTACCATATTTGCGCTACTTCCTTCCGAAATACATGCAAGAGTATCCTTGTCATCTGCAGCAATGTTGGTAAATCTCACATACTCATTTCCAACACTTTGGTTTTCGCCACTTGTTAGCAATGTGGTAAACAAGAACTCATCATCTTTTGTCAAATCAATTGTTAATGTGTATATTCCGTCCTTCTCTGTAAATTTTGTCTCATCTGAATAAACATCTTTCCAGTCTGTAATCACAGCACCTTTTATGTAATAATCTGTCTGACACTCAACTCCTGCGGAAGAAGATTCTCCATTATATGTCCATGTAATACAGTCATAATTACTATAATTAAAGCTTTCCTTTGACTCTTCTTTGTAGTACTCATCCTCTGTATCATAGTAATCTTCAGAAGGATATGTAGTTAATGTAAATGTATAATTTCCTGGCACAGCAACTTTGATATTTGCTTTTTTAACTTTGGCATCACCAAGACTTCCAGAATTTTCAAAATACTCCACGCCATCTTTTTCTATTCCATCTAAATATCCAAAGCCTCTTTGATCACTCCATGATTCATCAATGGCAAACTGAAATTCATCTCCCTCCATTAAATCAAGAGTAATTGTGTATTCATTAACGCCCTCTACATCTTCCTTTTTCAAAGTCTGCGCGTCATTTATTACTTTTCCCCAGTTTGATTCAAGCAATGCCTGACTGCTACCGCTACCTACAATAGCCCATCTTCTTGTATCCTCCTGATAAGAAACAAATCCACCAAACACTGATGTATCTGATGTAATTTTCGTTGAAAAATCAAAACGATGATTCATCTGTGGAGTAGCATACCATCCTACAAATGTACTGTCTCCTTTTTCTGGTTCAAATTCTTCAACACATTCTCCCGCTTTTACTTCCCTGGTTTCTAACACTGTTTTTCCATCCGAATCATAAAAAGTAACTGTATACTTTTCTCCTACCTGGCTTTGTGCTTCAGTACTATCGCTGTTTGATGAATTTCCACCTCCACAGCCTCCAAGCATTGCAGCCGCCAACATTGTTGCAATCCATACTTTAGATTTTCCCTTTTTCATACCTTCTTCTTCCTTTCTTTTTCAATCTTTTAATAATGTTATTTTTGTTTTGCTTAACCGTTTAAATTAACTAGTATTTTTTAAGCAAACCATTTGTTTACTGGTTTGCTTAAACGATTAAACTATAATAAGCGTAGCACTTGACAGCGCTAAAGTCAAGACCATATGTAACATCTGTTTTTACTCTTCCTTTACATCAACTATTACATATTCAGACTTACATCCTGTCTTGAATTTCAACCTCCAGTCTGCAATACCTGACGTAACGACAAAATATGTATCATTAATATTTTCCATTCCGTAGGAAAGCTCATTTAATCCCGTCCACTCACCTGTATATGCACCTGGAAATAACTGTCCTCCATGAGTATGACCTGAAAGCACCAGATCCACACCGCTTTCATACTCTGCTTTGTAATCATTGGGTTGATGGTCCACAACTATCATATATTTTGACTCATCAAGACCAGAAACCATTTCTTCCATGGATTTTCTTTCACTTCCAATGGCAAACTCTGATTTATCTTTTCGTCCCAGGATATAAAATCTGTCATCTATCAGAACACACTCATCTTCTAAAACATCGATTCCATTCTTCTCAAATTCAATTTTCAAATCATTGTATGTAAAATCTCTGTAGCTATAGTAACCTCTGTCATGATTTCCCGGCGAATAATAGACTCCATACTTGCACTCTAACTTTCCTAATGCCTTGCAACATTTTTCCACATCTTCTCTTTTGGAGTCATCATCTACAAAATCCCCTGCGATAATCACTACATCCGGATTTGCTTTCTGTATTCTATCAACATGTTTTTCAAATCCATCTCCATCAAATAATGCACCAATATGCGCATCTGCCAGCAATACTACACGAATATCACCTACATTCTTATCAGTTTTTACCTGATAAGTAGTCTCATCAACATTGTATGCATGATACACACCAGTCAAGATATATACAGTTGAAATGGAAAATGCAACGAGAGTAGCCATCCACCTTTTCGCTTCCTTGCCAGTTATTCGTTTGCGAATAAACATGATAAAATCAACCAGCATCCAGAAAACACATAAATGAATGAGAATCAGTATTGTGTTTATATAATCAAGCCATAGTACAAATACAGTAAACACTACAGCAAATCCAACAATGCTTAGTATCACGCTGAGCCATTTTTTATCTTTGCATATGTGCTGCATAAATTCTATTCGCGATAGGCCTCTTATCATGTACAAGGCCACCGTCACAAATATAAGCCCTGCAATAACCAGTATATAAGTCCACATAATTATCTCCTGTAATTGCTTTTTGTATTATTATACACCAATTTCTTCTCTTTTGATTAATTGCACTATGCGTTAATAGTACTCCAACTCTGTCATTCCTCCAATCAAAATCTGAACATTATCCGAATATATTTTATCAAACTGATTCATCGAAAGAGGATTTATTCCCTTTCCCGCTTCAATCGTATACCCTGGTTTATTAAATTCCTTTATAAACCAGTCTTTATATCCTGCGTAGGCTGAAGCCATGGGAGTCTCCTCCAGACTATATCCGCTGACACTTGAAAAATACTGCCCGATTTTGTATGCACCTTTAGGATTATAATCGAGATATCTCCAGTAGATAACCTCTCCCTGAGTGTGATATGCAAGTATCAAGGAAAAGTTATGCCTTCTCGTGAAATTGTACATGGCAATACTCTCCGGTTCGCTTAAAGGTCCTACCCCAACATAATCGCGGGGTGCAGGTTTAACAAATCCCTGAGCGTATTTTATTTTTTTAGCCTCTTCCCATCCTGCCGGAAACTGTAGATTTAAATCAACACCCTGTATATTTGATTTCCATCCCTGAGGGAAAGGTATTTGGGGAAATTCCTGTGCTATGTTTTCCGCCTGTCTGTAATATTTTTCATCGTCAAGTACTCCGTTTACCAAATCCACACCATCTGGATTTACAAGTGGAATCAGATATAAAGTAAATTCCTGAAACAGACGCTCTGCATATAAATCCAAATATGTATGCTGCTTTGTATATGCATCCATAAGATTCTCTGCGAACTTTAATAGTAGAGGTGTTGTAATATTTTCATTTGCATGAAACGAAGCATTATATGAGACCTCTATTGAACCTCTTCCCAGTTTTAAATACCATAGTGGTCTTCCCATAACACTTCGTCCTATTTCACCGATTTCAAGATATGGATACCGAGCTTTTAATCCTTCCACTACCCACTCCACCATTTGAGAAGAATATGGTACATCCGTAGAAACAAGTGGAAAAGAGGTGTGGGATACATCTCCCTTCAAATACGGAAGGAGAAGTTTCCATTGTGCATCTTCAACTACACAGCTTACACTGCTACCCGTAACCTGCTTTAGAGCCTCACATGTATTAAGACCAAAAATTCCATCCAGTGCTATCTTTTGCCCTGCTCTACGTAAAGCCAGCTGAAGATATTTCACCCAGGTTCCCTCTTCTCCCGGATATAAAGTTTTCATTTTTAATTTCCTGCCTTATTATTATTCACATTATTTTATGCGTATATAAGGCAGATTGATACATCACAGATTTAGTACATAAAGCTTTTATTGGTGTCAACTGATTATTGAATATCTATTACCTTATATCCTTGATCAACAACAGCCTGCATAAGAACATCATCCGAAACATTTTTCTCAAGGATCACAACAGCGGTTCCTGTCTCGTGACTAACCTCCACCTTTTCCACACCGTCAAGTGCTTCGAGAGCTTTTTTCGTGTGCATCTCGCAATGCCCACACATCATACCTTCGATTTTCAATGTTTTTTCCATAGTTTTAATCTCCTTTTTAGTTTTGATTTTAATATTATTTTTGATTTTATAATCCCGTTTGGAATCATGTATTCTAAAGAAATTCAAGCGCAGTGCGTTGGTCACTACACTAAAGCTGGACAAACTCATGGCTGCAGCAGCAAACATCGGATTAAGCTGCCATCCCAGCACACTTATAAATACTCCAGCAGCTAAAGGAATTCCAATAATGTTGTAAATGAATGCCCAAAACAGATTCTCGTGAATATTGTGGAGCGTTGCACGGCTCAAACGAATTGCCGCAGGAACATCAGACAGACGACTTTTCATCAGTACCACATCTGCTGCATCAATCGCCACATCCGCACCTGCACCAATGGCAATGCCGATATCGGCACTTGTCAGTGCAGGAGCGTCGTTGATGCCATCACCAACCATAATGACCTTTCCTTTTTGCTGCAGTTTACGAATCACACTTTCCTTCCCATCGGGAAGTACTCCGGCAATCACTTCATCCACACCAACCTTGGTACCGATAGCTTTAGCTGTACGTTCGTTATCACCAGTCAGCATTACCACATGGATACCCATATTCTGTAATTCATTAATTGCCTGGGGACTGTCTTCTTTAATGGTATCCGCTACGGCAATAATACCAATAAGTTCATCATCGCATGCAAAAAACAATGGTGTTTTTCCCTCTTCCGAGAGCTGCTCATACTTTACTTTTATCTCATTAGGAACCTGAATTTTTCCGCTTACAAACTGATAACTACCACCATACAACATAGTACCATTAAGCAATGCCGTTAGTCCGTTTCCGGGCAATGCCTGAAATTGTTCGACCTCGTCTGCCGACACTCCCTCCTGCTCAGCTGCCTGATGGATTGCCCTTGCCAGCGGATGTTCACTCTTTTTCTCCAACGCATAGGCTATTGCCAAAAGTTCTTTTTCACTCTTGCCATTTATCGGAATCATGTCCGTAACTTTTGGTTCCCCCTGGGTAATCGTTCCTGTTTTATCAAGTGCCACAATCTGTGTCTTACCCGTTTTTTCCAGCGACACAGCCGTCTTGAAGAGAATTCCGTTTTTTGCACCCATTCCGTTGCCAACCATGATGGCAACAGGAGTCGCAAGACCAAGCGCGCAAGGACAGCTAATCACCAATACAGATATTCCTCGTGCCAGAGCAAATCCTGCTGTCTGTCCCACAAGAAGCCATGCAATAACGGTTATAACCGAAATTGCAATAACAGCAGGAACAAATATCCCTGATACCTTGTCCGCCACCTTGGCAATCGGTGCTTTTGTTGAAGCTGCATCGCTTACCATCTGAATGATTTGCGAAAGCGTAGTATCATCACCCACTCTTGTCGCTTCACAACGTATATACCCAGATTGGTTCAGTGTTCCTGCAGAAACTGTGCTTCCGGCCTCTTTGTCTACAGGAATACTCTCTCCTGTCAGGGTGGATTCATCTACTGCGCTGCTTCCATCCAAAACAGTTCCGTCCACAGGGATATTTTCACCAGGACGTACTACAAAGATATCCCCCTTTGCCACCTGCTCGATTGGCATTGTAATTTCGGTACCATCTCGCAGAATTGTGGCAGTCTTTGGAGCCAGCTTCATCAGCCCCTTCAGTGCATCGGTAGTTTTTCCCTTCGAACGTGCCTCAAGCATTTTTCCTAAGGTTATCAGCGCAAGAATCGTGGCAGCAGATTCAAAGTAAAACTCGTGCATATATGACATTACTGCATCTGCCTTGCCTTTAACCTGTGCATCTGTCATAGCAAACAGGGCAACTGTACTGTAAATAAAAGCTGCCGCAGAACCTATTGCAACCAATGCATCCATATTCGGAGCATGATGCCACAAGCTCTTAAATCCGCTGATAAAAAACTTCTGGTTAATAACCATAATTGCAATTGTTAACAATAGCTGCAAAATCCCCATTGCCACGTGGTTGTCATCAAAAAACGATGGTAACGGCCATCCCCACATCATATGCCCCATGGAAACATACATAAGTATTATCCAAAAGCCAAGAGAAGCGATTAGTCGTTTTTTTAACACAGGAGTTTCCCTATCCTTCAGTGCATCCTCATCCGAGGATAAACGTGTAATTTGATCTTTATTTCCATTTTTTAGAGATGCTTCGTATCCTGCATCACGAACCACCGCTATGATTTCCTCAGCAGATGCAGTTCCTTCTACCCCCATGGAATTGGTCAGCAGGCTCACTGAACAGGAAGTAACTCCTTTCACACCCGATACCGCTTTTTCCACCCGAGCAGTGCAGGCCGCGCAGGTCATACCATTTACTGTATATTGTTCCATAATTGATATGTCTCCTTTATTTCATGAGTTTTTGCAGAGTTGCAACTAACTCATCTATTACCTCATCCTTACCCTCACGGATATCCCTGGCAACGCAGCCTTTGATGTGATGTGCCAGCAATTCCTTGTTAAAAGCATTGACTGCAGCATTCACAGCCGCAGATTGCATCAAAATATCTGCACAATATGCATCCTTTTCCACCATTCCCCGAATACCACGAATCTGTCCTTCGATTCGATTCAGACGGTGTATCAGTTTTTTTCGTTCTTCCTCTGAGCGGGCTGTTGTTTTCTCACAGCATCCATGTATTTCTTTATCAGGCATCATATTTCTCCTTTTTGTATATACCCCTGTAGGGTATTTGCATTATATACCCCATCGGGGTATGTGTCAATATGAAATCCCATTAACTTATTTCACTCAACAATTAGCGCCCGAGCATCAACACTCTCTGTCCTATTTTTCATAATCTTTCGGTAAGCTTCTGAATTAAAACATTCTTCCAATATTTGTCTAGATGGAAATCTAATAATTATCACTCTTTGAGGATTTCTTTGTGAATGCAAAGAGGTAATTTGCTCAGTCCTAACTAAATACTCTCCTCCAAAACTTTCAACAATTGGCTTTACCTTCTTAATATATTCATCATACAAGCCTCTATCTTTATTTTCATCAATATATGTGTCTACAATAAAATAACATTCCATAACTAGCTTCTATCCTTTCTACAGCATTCCACGGTTCTTGCAAACAATGGATTGTTCTTTAACATTGGCATATTCAATCTTTCGCAAACCAAATCTACCAGTTCTAAATCAACCATGCCATTATCCACCTCGATAACAACCTCTTCCAGTTTTGCTACGATCTCTTTTGCATCAATAATTTTCTTTTTTAGCATCTCAGTTGAATATGCCTGATCCCATGCTGGATAAAACATCTTTACATCCGATAAAGAATCCAGCCTCATTAGACTATTCTTAGTTTTCTCCAGGTTAATAAATATAGGAATATCTCCCTTCACTGGGACAGCATCTCCTATAAAAACCATATCGTTAATCCGATACGAAACCTCATCTGCAGAATGCCCCGGAGTTCCTATCACATGAACACTGATGTTGTCTGAGAATACTATTTCATCTCCATCTTTTACAACATAATCCACAGGTACAGATTTTCCTGCAAGCACATAAAAATTAGGTATTGGTCTCTCTTTAAATTGTAAATCAATGTCTTCTATCCAGGCGCGTTCTCCCTCACTTGCATAAATTGATGCTCCATATTTTTCACGAAAATAGTATGCTGTTCCTATATGGTCAGGATGTGCATGTGTCAAAAATACAGCCTTTATTTCAGATGGATGATGTCCACTTTCAATAATCGCTTTCTCTATCAGCTGCTCACTTGCCGCAACTCCTGAGTCTATCAAATAGCATCCCTCGTCAGTTTCAATTACATACACAAATACATATCTCTTGATTTGTGGTGTCACATTAAAATCAATTTTAATTTGTAGTACTCTCATTTTTTCTCCTTTCGCATGTGCAAGTAATCACTTGCATTGTTGTTATTTTTTTACGTGCCTGCAATAATTCAGGCACGTATACGTATTCATTCTATTATGCACTTATTCCTTTTACAAATGTTTCCACACTGTTTCGTATGTAATCTGTTTTAGATACCCCAATTAATTTATCTCCAAATGATGCATCTAAAAAAACAAATCCAAAATTCATTGAGATAAACTGTAAAGAAACACTCTCAATATCACATTCTATCATTTTTCCTTTTTCAATCATCTCTGTGAAATACTTCATCAATATCGTTTTGAAAATCATAGGCACTTTCATGATTCCTGGCATTGCAGAGCCTTCAAGTTCAGCTGATCGAAGACCAATTGATACTTTTACCATTTGTGGTGTAACCTTAGACATATATATATCTGCAAAATTAACTAAATCCTCTGTAAGATTTCCACGATAAATAAAATCACTTTCTGACAATCCTGGATTCCATTTTGGAAGTTCCATAGCAGCAAGTACTATTTCCTTCTTTCCATCAAATCTTCTGAAAATTGTGCTTTCATTTACTCCAGCAAGCTTTGCAATATTCTTCGAAGTTGCCCCAGAGTAACCTTTTTCAATAATAAGAGTCATTGTCGCATCAATAATCCTAAATTGAGTTTCATCATACATATACCAAATGCTCCTTTGCAAGTGTTTACTTGCATGATATAATACTATTGTCATTCTGTCAACAATATGTATGATATTGACTTATTGGTCAATAATCACTACTCTGGCTCAGTCTCTTGGAACATTTGCAATTGTTACTCTTGCTTTTGGAATAGTTTTTTACTTTACAAAAATACCTATTTTCCTTGCATTTGTTTTTGGCGGAATTGCCCTTGCAACTGCACCTGCACCAGCTTTGTCTATTGTAAAAGAGTTTCATGCCAAGGGCCCTGTTACAGAAACCTTGCTTCCAATGACCATATTGGATGATGTTGTAGGTATTGCAGTATTTTTTACAGTTAATTCTCTGGTTGCCCTATTAGCTGCCATCGTTGATCTTGGAGCCCCTTTAGATTACCATCTAATTCTAGGAGCTGGTCTGTATACTTTTGTATATATTGCGGCCCGTACTTTTGGAAAATACTTTGGTGCAAGAGCCGGAGCAAAGTTTACCCATATGCCGGATACAGTCCAGAAATATCTTGGTCTGACACTGCTCCCCCATTCCGGCGTATCTTTGGTATTCACAGGCATTATCAATGTTCTTTGTAAAATCTCCACCGCTTGAATACATGCTTCCTAGTCCACTCAATATCTCATTCGAACACTGGTAAAAATGCTCCGAAATATAATCCTGCAACTTCTTTACCTGCATCTGTACTTTTTCATCAGAAGGCTGCATCTCTTTCATCTGACCAAATTCAACGAAAATCTTCATAAAAACATTCGTCATTTTTGCTTGATCATCATCCGTCCAGTTTTTCGCCTTCTCCTTGAATTCTTTATACTCCGCAGTCTTCCCCCACTGCTCTTTTGCACGCTTTGTATACTCAATAGGTTTTAATAAACATAGTATAAACTATAACGTTACGTAAGAGTCAACATCCTATTTTCCTAAATTACTATTTTATATCTTCCATTTCATCCTCTAGAAAATCATTTTCCAACTGAATAAGTTTTTTCATACGAAAATAGTCATATATCCCAAAAACTAATGTAATAGGAGCTAAAATAATACATGCTACTCCGATTACAATCCAAACTGAAGAATTAATGAATTTCATCAGACCTGCACCAGCAACAAGCAAACCTACTGTACTTCGTATATATGCAAGTAATGTACGCCTATTTGCCATTTTTGTTCGCTCTATCGAAAGTTCAGACTGGATTTTTGAATTTACAATTTTAGCTTTCATGATTTATCTCCTTTCCTTTTCAAGAAGATAACAAATTTATTTTCTATTCGCTTCTATCCATTTTACTGCAAAATCAACAATATCTCTTTGTCTCATCATAGTAATCGTACCATTTCCCAATGAGGCCTTCTTAACCTCACATTCAAGTTCAAAAGCTTTTCCTATGTCTATAAAATCTTCACCATCTACAAAAAGTGTCTCATACGTCTTCCACACACGCTTTCCATTCTCCATAATAGCACTACTTTCTTCCGACATGTGCTTTCCTGGATAATCTGCACGAACATCAGCTAGATGAATTGATGTATTCTTGTCGTAATCGACTCCAATTAGTAATACATATCCATCCAGCTCGTACAGTTTCGCAATTGGTGAGCCTTCACCGAAAATATTGGACAGGTCATGATTCTGTGTAAGATACTTTGCGTTTTTTCCCCATGCTGCCACTGACCTTGCTGGATGATTACTTCTAAGTGAACCAGGCCAGTTTCTAAACATTTCTGCCACTGCACCCATTGTATTTGTTGGGGTAATATCCTTGTCATATGCTGGCCAGTTATCTCTGATAAGCTGCCACCATTCCTGCGGCTCCTCCCAGTGAACACCAGCTTTTGGGTCAAGATTCTTCCATGATTGAGTAGGCATCATTATCGTTCCATTCTCACCAACTCCTTCAAGCAAGGCTTCTATAATTATCTGAGCCCCTCCACATACAAAACCTAAGCTTTTTAACGATGTATGTACCATTATTGACTGGCCATTTTTTACCCCAACTTTTTCAAATGCGTCTTTTACATCTTGCTTTAATACTATTTTTCTCTCCATTTTTCCCTCACTAAAATTTAGAAGTTACTTCCATTCCATCCCCAATCATTTACACCATGATACGTTACATATACTTTATCTCCTGGAATAGAAAGTTCATCCGCAAGAATCTCGCATATTTTTGCAGTCATCTTATCATATGCATCAGATGAAGCATTTCCAAAAAGGCTTACAGAAACATATGCACCCTTTTCAAGTTTTTGTCCAGCCATAAACAAATCGTAATTATCCTCAAATCCTACCATTAGATATGTCTCTGACTTATTAAGAATTGAAATAGTCTGCCCAAGTCTTGTTTTTATAGCTTCCTTCTTTTCTGATGATACTGTTCCTGCAATTTTTGAATCAATAAATGGCATAATTATTTCCTCCAAAATTTATATAAACTTTTTTATTATATATTACCAGTCATCAATTAACTCGTAAATTACTTTTCTTTTTTTACATTTATTTTGCTTTGCATGCTATTTTTTTGACATCCAATTTAAACACTGCAACTGCTTCAAGCATTTTATCATCATAACTCCAGTCTGAATGTTGTGATATTTGCTTCATCAAAGTATTGAGTCCAAGTTTCTTTTCTTCAATATTGTATACAATCTGTAACGTGCCTGTACCTATCACGCTTTGAAATGTTGCGGAATAATCACAAGCATTTTCATTTTCTAACAGTTTATATTTTCCGTCTATCTCAAATCCAACCACGGGTTTTCCTTTACTAAGTTCATATTTTCTTCCTGCTTTTGCACCGTGAAAGTAAAATGAATATTTATCATTTTTATATAAATATCCATAATTAACAGGAACAATGTAAATATCACCCTCATCATAAAATGCAATCCTAAGTATCTGTTCGCCAGCCACAAATTCTTCTATTTTTTTAGGGTCTGTAATTTCTCTGTCACTTCTTCTCATAAGCCTCTTCCTCATCCTTAATTATTTGCTTCATATTCCTACTTCGCATTACACTAATTCTGTAAGTCGCACCCAAGTATCTATCTCTAATGCCTGTTCCTCTGTCAGTCCAAGTTCACTTGCATATGCCGCTAATACAGCCTGTGAACAGTGAAATTTTTCATCAAAATAATTCAATGCTGTCTCTGTTTTTCCCATACTACTCACCATTTTAATCTTTCCTATTTTACAATAAACTCAATATTTCCCTTTGCATTTTTCCCCTTGCATGTGATTTTGTAAGTTCCATCCTCCTGAATCTCAACAGAAAATCGTTCAAATTCATCATAGGTATTTCCAAAGAAAACAGGGTCTTCATCACCCTTTTCTATGCTGATATCCCAACTTCCATTTTCTGCTTCATGAATAACCTCAACTACATCACCTTTCTTCAAATTGAGTTCTTTTACAACTGTTTTATTTAATCTCTCTGTTTGAAGGATGAATCCTTTTTCATTATCAATTATTTCATAATCAGAAGAAAATCTGTAATATGCAGCACCACCAAAACCCAACGCACATATTATGAGCAGCGAGTAAATACCGATAAATCTCCATTTCATACTTCCATCCTCTGGATGAAGACTCTTCTCATACTTATGAAACTGTATTGTAAAAAAACAAAATATACATAAATAAAAAACACCTAAAACAAGAAATCCTACTGAAAAAATATCCTGCACAATCTGTCTGCTACCATGTCCAAATATATTCATTATGAACTGAGGAAGAATAATGCAGAAGAAAATGATTATAAGTGGAACGATTCTACCCTTATATACACGTTTCATCATATCTAACCTAGATTCATCATCGCAAAAGATATCTTCATCTTCATTGGCTGCTTCGACTACCTTGCGGAAGTAACTATATCCCGTAAAATCAAATAAGTATTCCCATCCACAATCACTAAACAACTGTACATATTCTGATTTGTTTGCAACACCGTCCTTGTTATAATCCAGTCGATATGTAACATTTTCAGGTTGACATTTTTCAAAATAATAAAATCCTGGAAAAACAACTTTAGTAAACTTCCACCCCTTTCTATGCATCAAACTTAGATACTCTTCTTCCTGCTTGTATTGCGTAATAGAAAACAATTTAAATTCTCTCTTTGTATTTCCCATTATCTCATCTCCTTCATATTTCGATAAAGTCTGTCAATTCTTTTCATCTCTATCTCAAGAACCTCTTTCCCAAGATCAGTTATAAGATATATTTTTCTCTTGTCTTCCTCTCGTTGAAAACAAATCAAACCATCCTTTTCCATTTTGGAAAGACTACCATACATGGTTCCCGGAGCAAGAACAATTTCACCATTGGTAAGTTCTTTTACTTTTTGTACAATACCATATCCATGATTGGATTCCTGCAAACATAAAAGGATATAAAACCCCGTTTCCGTCATAGGAACATATACTTTCTTAATATGAGCATCCATTCTATCATCTCCCTATATTACACTACGATATATCGCACTTCGATATCATTATTATATCGCAGTACGATATATATGTCAATATAGCACTGAATATATAGAATTATGAATTTTCAAATTTTTTTGAAGCATTTTCTCATCTCTAGAGGCAAAAAAATACCGCCTCAAACCTAAAATTAGGCAAGAGGCAGTATTTGAGATTCTCTATCTCTCAACATTTTTGTAATATTCTTCTAATCTTCCTACACTTAGTTTAAACATTTTTTCCAGGCCAGGATCAAAATGACTTCCCATTGATTCAATAATGATATCATAAGCTTTTGAAAAACTCATTGCTTCTTTATAGCACCGCTTACTTACCAATGCATCATATACATCAGCAATTGCCATTATTCTTGCTTCTAGCGGGATTTGCTCACCTGATAAGCCCATAGGATATCCCTGACCATTCCATTTCTCATGATGATATTTTGCAACATTCTCTGCAATGTCTACAAAATGATCTTCTTCTATTCCTCGCAAAATATTTTCTATTATCTTTGCACTTTTTTCTGCATGAGTTTTCATGATTGCAAATTCTTCATCTGTAAAACGACCAGGCTTTTGTAAAATACTGTCGTTTATAGCTATTTTTCCCAAATCATGCATTGGAGCCGCTTTTACTAAGTCTTTGCAAAATTCATCAGTTAATGACAGCAGATTATTATCTTTTATTGTTTCAACAAAAATTTCTACAACATCACTTGTTCTTTTTATATGGCCACCAGTATTATTGTCTCTATTTTCAACCATACTCGCCATTCCAAGTATAGTTTTCTGCTGAATATCACTAATGTGCTTAATCTGGTCCTTAACCTGTTTCTCCAGCTGCGAATTATAATTGGCAAGAAGGTCATAATACTTTTTCCTATCAGTACAATCCTGCATTTCAACTATGTAACCACCAATTTTTTTTCTATTCACCAATATCTTCATGGTGCACTCATAGTAACGCTCATTGTACTCTAAAGTTTTTGTGAACTGTTTATAATCATTTTCCTGTATTTTTGAAATCCATTCATATAAAAAACTCAATGCTTCTTCATTTTCTATGGTTGTATCAACTTGGCATTTTGCTAATTCTGGAATACATTCTTTTGCAATATCATTACAACTAATAAAATTTTTGTCCACATCAAGTACAATATATCCTGATGTATTTGTTTGTTGCATTGCTTCATATATACTATCCGATAAATTATACTTTGATAACCGAGACTGAATTATAACCAGAATACAACCATTTATAACGTAAACAGCTGGTAATACTTCAAAAGTAGGCGCCACAAGTCTTCCAACCAAAAATGAAACGCTGGTAATAATTTGCATAATAATTAACAAATATAAGTGCTTCCTTGTAACCTGCTTTTTCACAAAAGTAAAACCAAGAATTGCAACATTCACAATCATATAACCATACAGAATCACATAAAAAAGCTTATATAATACACCTCGCTCAACAACTAATGCCGATGCATCATATACTTTTCCTAACTTTATGTCCGAATAATAAATATCAGTATATCCTGTTAGTAAAACTAATCCATATACTATGGACGAAAACAAAATACCGCCAAACCTTATCATCCGATGAATTTTAATATTGCATAATGAACAAATACATGCTGCTAGAACAGGAGGAAGAAAACAACCTCCAATATATGTAATTTTATTGGCCAGAATAGCTTCCTCCAAAGAATTACTTACCCCCAAAGCAAGATATCCTAAATTGGCTAAGCTCATTATTGTAAGAAGCAATCTGGTATAATAGTGCGATTTCTTCTCATCTTCGTGCAAAATGAAAACTGCAAGATTCACCATTGCTAGCATTGCTGAAATAAAATAGTAAACTCTCATAATTATAGCCCTATACCCCAATATTTATAGTACTATATTACCACGTGTTTTTTATTTAGTCCATTTTATTTTTGTCCTATGCTACTTTGCTCTCTAGAATATTATACCCCGTAATAAACAGATACCAGCTTACCATCTTTTATCGTTAACATGACTCCGAATCCCACCCCATCACTATCTTCAAACCAATAGTTGAATTTCTCAATTTCATCATCTGGTCCAAAATATGAAGAATTTATAGCCCATTCAAAATTGCAGCTTTCTGATACAGGCACAGTATACGTAGCATATTCAAATACTTCATCACTATTGTATACCAGACGACCTTCAAGAATTAAATTGCCATCTTTAATATAAGCATTTTTAAACGTTGCCTTGCAATTTGAATAAGTTGATGGACCCGTTTTTTGTTCATCACCAGAACAGTCTGAGCTATATTCTCCATCAGCAAGTATTATGGCTGAATCTTCATTTGACTCTTCAGAATCTGTGATTTCTGATCCATCATTTAATGATTCCGTTTCTTCTGATTCTATTTCTGATTCTGTCTCAACTTCTTTTACCACTTCTTCTGCATTCTCATTATGAAAATATGTAATTGTTACTCCGGCAATTGTCCCTACTCCAACAACCCCCGCAACAATTGCAGCAATTACTTTGCCTGAAACAGCTGCTGCCGCCTTGGTGCCCACAGCTGCCGCCCCTCCTGCTTGTGCTTTTGCTCCTGTTATAATCGACTTTCCTGAAGAGAGTTTTTGTACTTCACTTACTGCAAGTGCAGCCTTGCCCGAAACACTTGTTGGCACTGCACTTGTAGATGACACATATACATATATCGAAAAAATAACTGGTACAAGTCCAATAGAATGAAGTCTGATGCCCTCGTTTTTCTCCATATCAAGAATGGAAGATTCAAGCTTATTCAGCGTTCTATAAAACTTTGTCTTAACACTGTTTTCTGACATTCCCATATTAACGGCAATTTCTTTAAAAGTCTTTTCGTCAAAACAATGCATCATAAGTATCTGCTTCTGATCTGGCTTTAGCTCCTCTACCATTTGAAACAATATCTTCTGACGTTCTTTGTTAACTAAAATATCTTCTGGTACAACCAGCGTAAATGCACCATCTTTATGCGATTTTTTGTAAATCTCTTCCTCTGAGGTATTGTCGTTTCCCACAATATCCCCCACGAAAACTTCCTTGTATTCACTCTTTTTAAAATAATCGCTTACCAAATTCGAAGTCACCTTCATAATCCATTTATAAGTGGCTTGTGAATCTTTGATTGTGTTTATTCCTTTGTATACCTTAACCATTGCATCTGACACGATATCAGCCACATCAGATTCTGGTACACCTCTTGATTTTACCATCATATTCACATGAGGCAGCATCAATTCATACATCTCTGAAAATGCTTCTTCTTTTCCCCTTTTATACTCTTCGGTCAATTGTGCCAATCTCGAATATAAATTAAGTTGTTCTTCAGAATAATTTATTCCCATAATTTTCACTCCTAAAATTTTTCCCCTACTATTGTATATACTAGATTTTATGATAGCTGTCATTCTTTTACATAAAAATTGTTGCCATCTTTATTTATTTCCAACCATTTTCTATTTATCTTAATGAAAAACTTTTTCCCTATATTTATTCCAAAATATAGTTTTCCTTTTTTATTCATAAATTGGCATGGATCAATTCTTTCTTTTTTGTTTTCTTCCATAATCTATCCCTATGGTCTATTCTTTATTACCTTAAATGCACTGAATCCGATATCAATAACTGGAAGAAATACGGCAATAATACCTAGTATAACAAATGTATCAAGAAGATAAACTGAAATTCCAATATATACAATTGAAATAATTATACTGAATAACCATCCAATTCCAATTGTGTTTCTGATTCTACTACCAATATAAAAAAACATTCCTCCCATCAGTCCAAGTTGCAACGCTTCTCCTATTTCCAACTGTCCCACTAATCCGAGAACTGTGAAAATAAAAGATGTTGTAAGTAAAATGCTAAGCTTTACCATAAGTCTATGCTTATTTACTTCATATTCCGCAACACGTGTTGCCCCGGTCATAGTACCTCTTGCAATTGTTTCCTCTACTCCTACTCCTTGTCTTCCATAATTTTCCATTAACATATTCTTGTCCTCCTTTTTCTTGTTACACTTACTAGGACCGCGAATATTTACAAATAGTTTCAAAAAAAGAAAATTATTGTTTTTGTGGCAAAAAAATACCGCCTTAACCCATATTGTTTATAAGGCGGTATAGAAATTAATCCTTTTTATTTTACATATTCTCTTTCAATCCAATCACACAAATCCCCACTGGCATTTCTATTTACATAAGTCCACTGTGCCTTTCGTATTTTTGAAGAAACCTCCCTGCTCCTGATATATTCAATAGCTCTAATTAGGCGCTTTTGCATATTATTTACGGCAATACACATATGTCTGGTTTGAAAAAATCTTCGGTTATGTGTTTCACAGCCGGGAATTGGTGATATGTGAATCAATGGTACTCCTGCTACAGCAGCCTCTGTAGACGACAAACCTCCCGGTTTTGAAAGAAACACATCACTGGCTTTCATATACAATGCCATCTGTTTCGTATTACCAATCAGGTGCATCTGAGGATAATTCTTTCTCTTCTTTGTTAGCTTCGTGTATAAATACTTGTTATTTCCACAAATTACAATACATTCTGTGTCCTGTTGTTCTTTCAGATATTTACATACCAGATTAATCGCTTTTTCCAGACTTCCGGCTCCAATACTTCCACCTGAAATCAGAATGTAATGTTTCTCTAAAGATAGTCCCAGTCTCCTCTTTGCTTCCTCTTTCGAAATCTCTTTCCAAAATGCAGCACTAGTAGGAATTCCAAAATACAACAATTTCTTTTCTGAAATTCCTCGATTTACAAACTCATCCTTTAATTGTCGATGCGGAATCACATAATAATCACATTCCGTTTCCTCTGTAAATGGAATGCAGGTATAGTCCGTGGCAATAAAGATAGTTTTCGGCACCTTCATTCCGTGTTTTTTCATATTGGTGATGATTTCAGCAGGAAATAAATGTGGCATAATAATAAAGTCTACCGGATGTTCCCTTAAATACTGTTCCATTAATTCTGTCATTTTTTTATTAACAAAATACACAGGTGACCGAAATGGAAGTCTTCGATATCCTTCTCCCAACAAATAAATGAATCCAAACAAAGCAGGGGTTCGTTGGGCAATCCGTATATAAACGTTACCAATCATATCCGCCAGTTTTCTGCTGGACAACTCGTAAGGATCCATCATATTCACATGATGTCCTCTTCGTTTTAGTTCTTCTGCAACAGCTCTTCCTGCTGCATTATGTCCTCCACCAGTACCACACGACAAAATTAACGTTTCCATATCATTCTAACCCTACATTTTTCCCTTTCTTCACTACTGTTATACATACGAACACAAACAATTCCCGTGATTGCAGTAAATCCAATAGAAATCCAAAGATTAATTTTTAATAATATCATTGCCACCACCGATGCTATATACGTCCAAATTGTCCTGTCATAATGAGGCGTCACCCGAATCACCAAAGAGAAAAAGATAAAGAAAAATGCCAGAATCAACGCTGCACTCAAATCTGGGAATAACCCTAGCAGACAACCAAAAGTTGTTGCTATCCCCTTCCCACCTTTCCAGTTATTAAAAATTGAAAAAACATGACCTAATACCGGCGCAGCCAATACCAGGGAAATCATAATCCCTTGCGATTTTTGTATATCCAAAGATTGCATATATAAATAAACCGGAAGCATTCCTTTCAGCAAATCACATATAAGGGTACAGATTCCGCACAAAACTCCTCCCTCCATAAAAGCATTTGCAGTCCCAGGATTCCCGTCACGGCTTTCTTTCACAATATCCTTCTTTTTAAATAACATACCAAATATCTTTGCATATAAGACACTACCAGATAAATACCCCAGCAGAATAAATAAAACCGAATTCATCATTCTTCTTTACTCCTTTGTTATTGGGGTAGTGTCAAAAACTACCCATTTTTTTTTAAAAAATTCTTTTAAAACCTTGATTTTTGGAGGTTTGCAAATAAAAAGAGCATTGACCTCCCTTTTTGATGTATAATGAGTTCACCACAAACCATTACCTCGAAAGGAGCCAACGCTCATGGACATTATACTTTATTTACTTCAATTTATTCAATACCAGCAGAAACAAATTTGCTGGCTTCTTAACTTTATCTGCAGATATATTCCTCTCAAGCAGTGGACTCATGATGACTCCAACTCTCCTAAGTACCAAAAATTTAAGATTGATGAAATTCCTCTTATCCTGAATGTTGAGCCTTGGGACTATCGGGATTTCATGGCTTACCTTAAGTGGCGTTACAAGGATGACTACAAGCCTATCAAACCCATCCGTCGTAGATCTGAATGTGACATCGACGAAGACTGTAAATGTCCTCGTTGCAATGCCCCTAGTATCTATCTTTACAAGAACAACGGTTCCAAAGGTCAACTTATGTGTAAGGTATGTGATACAAAGTTCTCTCCGGAAGAGAACCGCCACTCGTCGCTTAAGCTACGCTGTCCTCACTGCATGAATACCCTCGTTCCTAAGAAAAATCGCAAGCACTTTATTGTTCATAAATGTGTGAACCTTAAATGCCCTTACTATATCAAGAACCTCCGTAAAGTCGATAAAAAGGACCTTAAGGAAGACTATGGCAAGAACAAGTACAAACTTCATTACATCTACCGCGAATTCACCTTGGATTTCTTCAAGATGGATCTTAACTCGCTGCCTAAAAATGCATCATCGCTCAAGTTTTCCAAGTTTGATTCTAATGTCATGGGCTTATGCTTGACCATGCATATAAACCTTCGAATGTCACTTCGCCAGACCAAGCATGCTCTCAAAGAGCTATACAACATCGATATCTCTCACCAACAGGTAGCCAACTATTGCAAAACAGCCGCTATCTGCATCAAACCCTTCGTCGATAATTACGACTACGATGTAAAAGATATCGTTACTGCTGATGAAACCTACATCAAAATCCGTGGTGTAAAGGCTTTCATCTGGTTCATTATGAATCCCAAAAACCGCTCCATTGTTGGTTATCGTGTATCACAGGAACGAGATGTCGGCGCCTGCATTCTTGCCATGCGTATGGCTTTCAGACACTTAAAGAAGCTTCCCGAAAACTTCCGCTTTATAGCAGATGGTTACAGTGCCTATATCTTGGCAGCCCAACAATTCTTAAGAGAATACGGAGACGATTTTAAGTTCAATATCACTCAGGTAATTGGACTCACCAATAATGATGAAGTATCCAAAGAATACCGCCCCTTCAAGCAGATGATAGAACGACTAAATAGAACCTATAAGCTATCCTACCGCCAGACCAATGGTTTCGACAATGTCGATGGAGCCAACTATGACCTTGCTCTATGGGTTGCTTATTACAACTTCCTGCGCCCTCACAAGCACGCTGGATACAAAGTCCTTAACGATATCGAAATACTTCATGGTGCTGACAACATGCCCGGGAAATGGCAACTCCTCATCTTTCTTGGTCAACAAACAATCCTGAACATGCAACACGGCGAAGCCGCTAACTGTTCTTAGATTCCAAGCCAGAGGTAAGTAAACCAGCCACCGCAAAGTGGCTTGCCCTTGATGGCACGAAAAAGAACTGCTACACTGCTGTAAACGACGGAGGAAATCTAACTGTTCTTGAGTTCTTCGCCGTCGGTGATTAACCTACAGCAGTTCTTTTTCGTGCTGTCAAGGGTGGCGGAAAACTGCCACAACCTAAAATATCTACAGTGTTCAAGGTTCATCTGAGCCTTTTTTCTTCAACTCAGTTTTTCATAGGTCATTTGACACTATCGTTATTGGTTAGATTTTCTCTTTCCATTCAGCTTCCCTGAATCCCACAAGCACAGTATCACCATTTACAATCACCGGACGCTTTACCAACATCCCATTAGAAGCAAGCAATTTTAACTGTTCTTCTTCGCTCATACTAGGAAGCTTGTCCTTAAGTTTCATTTCTTTGTAAAGAAGTCCACTGGTATTAAAAAACTTTTTAATTGGAAGGCCACTTTTAGCGTACCATTCCTTTAACTCGTCATAGGTTGGATTGTCCTCAACAATATGACGTTCATTGTATTCAATATTGTTTGCCTCAAGCCACTTTTTTGCTTTCTGGCAGGTTGAACATTTGGGATAACAAATAAATAGCACGGTCTTATTCCTCTCTTTCTAAAGATTATTGTTTTTCTTTTGACAATAAACAAACCGTCTCCACATGCGTGGTCACCACAGTTGAAACACATATCCTCTGCCTCGTGTCCTGAAAAAGAACACATATCATTATCATTCAACAAGTCGTGATTATCGCTCATTTTAAGCTCCTCCTTGTTGTTTTATACTGCCTGCTTATGAAGATTTTTGTACCTGTCCCTTGCATCCGGCACACTACAATCATCCATACCCTTTAATACAAAGGTAAGCTTGTATGGGTCAGTACTGCCATCCTCTGCAATCTCTCCGACAATCACCTTCTCCACAATGCTTTCAAATACCAGTCTGTCAAATTCATCCGTCACATCGGCATTCTTAAGCTTTGCTCTAATGGTTTTCATACGGCTTGCAATATTCTTCTGGAACAGAGCATTCTCGGAAAACAACAGCTTCTCTTCCTCACACTTGTCCAGTTTGTGATTCAATTCACTGTATTTTTCCTCATAAGCCTCTTTAGAAATTTTATCATCCAGATACATGTCGGTCAATTTCTTTCTCTTTTTTTCAAGAGTCGAAATTTCCTTCTCCACCCGCTTTAGTTTCTCAGTGCTATCATCCTTTGAAATAGCAGCTTCCAATGAGGAAATCACCGATTCCAGCACATCATCGAAATTCTCAGTCAGTAGCCGAAACATCTCCAGAAATGCATTTTCTATGATAACCTTATCAATTGCCTTGCTGTGCGGACAGTTTTCAATTCCTTTATTGGCTGCTGTCCTGCATTTCCATACAGGCTTTTTATGCTGTGTATCCTGATGATGGGAACGCCTTGTAAGATTCGTTCCACAGAAACCACACTGACACATACTGCTGAATGCGTACTTCCTTGCGAACTTTGTTCTTGCTCCATCGGACACATTCTCATTGGCACGATATCTGCTCTCACGAATCTCCTGTGCCTTGTTCCATATTTCCTCCGAAATAATGGGCTCATGATGGTTCCTTGTATAATATTTATTGGATTCCCCGCGATTATCAAGCCGCCTCTTGGAAATCGGATCAACGGTATAAGTCTTACCCATAAGCAGGTCGCCCTTATACTTCTCATTCTTTAGAATGCCCCGGATACCGCTATCCGTCCACTTAACCTCGCCCTTCTTATTCACTTTTCCCAATCTCGTAAGCTCCTTCGCAATCGTATAAGCACCATATCCCTGCACATACAAATCAAAAATCATACGGACTGTCTCAGCCTATTTTTCATTGATGGTAATGCTTTTATCTTCCGGGTGATAATCATAGCCAAGACAACCATTGAACCCCATCAGCTCCCCTCTGGACATCTTCATCTGAACTCCCAGGGAAACATTCTGTGACAGAGATTCCACCTCATTCTGCGCCAGTGCGGATAGGAGTGATAACTGCATTTCACTCTCCATGGTGGAAGTGTCAATATTTTCTTTCTCAAATATGACAGTCACCCCCTTTGCCTTCAGCATTCTTGTATAAGAAAGCACATCCACCAGATTTCTCGAAAATCTGGATACCGACTTGGTAATAACAATATCCACCAGACCGTTCATACAGTCATCAATCATGCGCAAAAACTCGTCTCTCTTGGTGGTCTTTGTTCCCGTAATACCCTCGTCCGCATAAATGCCTACAAGCGCCCACTCCTTATTTGCAGAAATTTTGTCCTGATAATACTCCTTCTGAGACTTAAAACTCTGCAACTGCTCCTCTTCATTTGTACTGACACGTACATATGCCGCCACTCGTTTTCTTGTGATGGTAAGTGGCTTCCACACCAGTCTTCGATCCCTGATAACAGGGCCTTCAACTTTCTTAATTACTTCTACTTGTCTTTCTTCCATGCAAAAACTCCTTTCAAAAATCTGTCTGTATACGTTAAGTAGGCAGCAACAAAATATCTGCTACTGCCTACACTATAAATCATAATGAAAATGTTAACGAATGTGCGGATTATGCAGTCATAAAACTGATAACATCATATTCGCCCATAATATGAATTCTTGTTCTGTTGTACTCATCTTCCGTAATCAGTCCCTTGCGAAAAATCCATCCCAACACCGCAAGCTTCTTACTCAACTCCAACTCCTTCGTCATAAGCTAACACCCCCTCTTTCCTAATAATCTGACTTATCACCTTCTTTCTGCATAAATGCTGTGATAATACACGAATTGCTGATAAGATAAAGTTCTTTTGGCTTCCATTCGTATCCTATGCCGTCAGCGTTACAGCTGACCTTTAGCAATTTGCCTGCGGGCTACTCCTGCTCGAGTTCCTTTCCCATCCTTTATTCAAGAATGCCTCGGCATTCTTGTGGCGAAACGCACACCGTGTGTAACACGGTAATTTCCTTATGCGTTTCTGCCATCCGCCGGAGGCTTCTTTATGTGAATAAAGAAGTGTCTTCCCTCGCTCCTCCTGACTTTCCAGTTTTCCTCGCAAGGTCTGTTGGCATAAGATACAGCTCATGAATCCGTTTCTGGATTGTTTATCAAGGTTCAAAATACAAAAAGATTTAGTAGAACATTTGTTCTTTTTTGTGTTATAATCTTCTTGTAGCCAAGCCATTTCTCTCATGGCTTCTGGTGGCTACGTTTTCATGGGTTAATGATACGAAATTTCGTCTTGGATTATCATTGACGGAAAGCTGACCGGAAGTTGACGAAAAAGTTAGGAAGTGATGAATTGCAAAACCGCATTACCTTCTCCAACGTAATCGGAGTGTTATTGGAAAATAAAAAGAAAACTTATGCACAGTACCAGATGATTGAAGACATCTTCTACGACTGCCTGTGCAACATGGATTTATTTGAAAAAGAGGGTTTTGAGAAAAATGTTACCTACAGCAGATGGTGTACCGGAGAACGCCCGATACCCAAGGAAATATTGTGCTTTTATGACAATTGTGGATTTGCCGGCATTCAGGATAATATTCAGGATGATGTAATTCCAAACCTTATCAATGTGCCAGCCACAAGGAAACTGCTTTTAGAATTGATTATTGACAGTGTGGATGTAATTGGTACAAAAAAGGCAGATGAATTTGCCCAGATAACCGATGATGCAGAGTTTATTACCGCTCTTGTCCGTTACGCCATATTAAATGACCATGACAGCAGACACACCCTGTTATCTCCCAATTTATCGGATATTCTACTGAGTAACAAGCTTCCTTCTGTAAACCGCTATTTTCTCGGAAGAAAAGAGGAATTAAAGGCCATTAGCAAAGCTTTGCAAGAAAACAATCTTGTATTTATCACCGGCACTGCCGGTATGGGTAAAAGTGAACTGGCAAAGACCTATGCCAAAAAGAATGAAAAGAAATATACCAATATCATTCACTTATTTTACGATGGTAATTTAAAGAAATGTGTTGCTCAGATGGAATTTAGCGATGATACCGCGGACATGAGCGAAGATATGCTCCTTGACAGGCACATGAAACTATTTAAAAAGCTCCACTCTGACAGTCTCATTATCATTGACAACTTCAATGTCCTGCCAAAAGAGGATGCTTTCTTTAAGGAATTTATAAAATTGAATTGTAAGATACTGGTCACCAGCCGGTGCAATATCTCTCAGTTTGAGACGGTAAAAGTTTCTGAAATGGACGCAGATACAGAGCTTGTAGAACTGTTTTATAAGCATTGCCCTTCTGCAAAGGGTTCTGAAGATGTAGTAAAGGACATTATCCAGACGGTAGGCTGTCACACCCTTACTGTATGCCTGTCTTCATTATCCCTGACAGCCAGCGGTATGGAGCCGGAAGAACTGCTTGCTGAACTGAGAACCTGTGGACTGAATATCGCCTCCGGGGAAGATGTGGAACTGTATAAAGATGATGATTTTACCGACGGACTGATGATAGAGCATTTACGAAAGCTCCTACAACTTGGTAAATTGTCCAATCAGCAATTGGACATTCTTCGCAATCTGTCTCTGCTACCGGTTGCCGGCATATTAAAGAATAGCTTCAAGAACTGGATGAAGCTTGATAACCTTTTGGATGTAAACCACCTTATCAAGTACGGATTTATTAACGAAGATACAGATAACAAGAAAATCAGCCTGCATCCACTATTACAGGAAGTAATTTCCATTGAAACCATACCAACCGTGACTGCCTGCCGGACTCTGCTTAATAGCCTCCACCTTATCTGCCTGGCACATGGCTTGGAACTTCGCAGGCCAGAAAATATCATTGCTTCCCTTATCAGTGTATCAGAGCGCATTATAGTAGATGATGGTGCATATTTCTTACTGTTTTTACAGGATATGTTCCCATATCTGGACAAATACCTTGTATCGGATTACCTGCCGAAACTAACTGATAGAATCAGCTACCTTATGGAAGAATATAAACTGGATTCTCCATGTGACAGGGCTTTGCTACTGGATTATAAGGCGGAGTGTTTTCTGTTGAAAAAAGATTACGGAAATGCAGTTAAGAAGCGTGAAAAGGCAATCAACATCATGGAAAAGCTTCATACTAACGATGCAGATATACGAACTGCAAACCTGCTATCCAATCTGTACAACAACCTTTCCCACACTTATCTGCTGATGAAGCGTGGAAATGAGGCAGCCAATGCACTCCGTACAGCCTTTGATATCCGTATGGAATATGCACACTTGGGACTAACCGAATCCCATGATTCCCTGCAGCAGATGATGAACCTTATCAATATACTATTGCTGGCAAAGGATGTGGACAATGCCAAGATTGTATTGGAACAGTATGAATCATTAGTGCTGGAGCATCTGTCAGATACCTCTCTTGACTATGGTATCTGCAAGCTGAGCAAAGGCATCATTGATATGATGGAAGGAACGCCGGAATCGGCTGAGATTAACTAGCTTGTGGCAGAAAGTATTATTTGTAATGCTGTGGGTACGGATAATGACTATATGAAGACTACCTATCGGTATCTGAATAATCTGTATGCACGATGGAAGAAGCCGGAAAAGGCGATTGAGTACAGAGATAAGTTTCTTGGGGTGAAACAATCGGTTTTAAAACAATTAGAATAATATTAATTTGTGACGCATAAACTACTACCACCACTAAAAATCCATTTGACAGTTTTTGTTTTCAATGGTACATTATCTTTAGTGGTTGCGCTGCGGAAACTTGCGATGCCCGCAGCCGGTGGAGTTCCATGCGTGGGCTCCACTTTTTTTATGCCACAAAACAAAGGAGGATTCAGAGATGGCTAACAAAACATTTCTCACATATGATGAGCAAATTAAAAAACTGGAAAAAGAAAAACAGCTTGTTATTTCTGATCCTGAATTTGCCAGAATAACATTACAAAAACTAAGCTATTTTTCATTAATTGGTGGATATAAAGATTTATTTAAGCATAAGCCATCAGGGAATTACCTACATGGTGTCACCTTTGAAGAAATAACCGCCTTTTATTACTTTGATGAAGAATTGAGAACGCTCTTTCTTAAATACATATTACATGTGGAAAGACAGCTCAAATCCATGTTGTCATATTACTTCTGTGAAAAATATGGCGAACAGCAAACAGCATATTTAACCACTGGAAATTATAACTATTCACGCAAAAATTCCAGCAAAATAAATCGCCTGATTACAACCTTAAGCAAAACCATAGCCTTGCCTAGCAACTATAGTTATATCACGCACCATGCAAGGGTATATGGTAATGTACCTTTGTGGGTAGCAACCAATGCGCTTACATTTGGACAGATTTCAAAAATGTATCAATATTCAACTTCTGATATCCGCACTAAGGTCAGTCTTAATTTCGCCAACATGTCAGAGGTCCAGTTACATCAGCTCATTCGTATTCTTGCAAGCTGTAGAAATGTATGTGCCCATAATGAAAGGCTTTATTCCTTCCAGGTAAATGAAGCAATTCCTGATATGGTTTTACATGGTAAATTGCAGCTACCACAGAAAAAGGGCCAATATACTATCGGTAAGAAAGACCTGTTTGCAGTAGTAATAGCTCTACGTTATCTCATAGATAATCAAGAATTTAAGCAGTTTAAAACAGAGCTCAAGCGATTGATTAATTCTGTTCTCAAGAACTGCCCTCATATCAGTCAGGAATTGCTATTTTCGAAAATGGGGTTCCCTGCAAACTGGGAGAAAATTGTGCGTTATAAAAAATAATGATTATTGTATAGTATCCCAAGTCAATATGGAACAATAACCAGAACTTCTATCTGTGTACTTGAGCAATGGGCGACATGGGTCTCACTCCAATGCCGCCCTTTAATTCTCACTCAAAACTATTTGCAATTCGACTAAATGTATCAGTTTCATTTTTTTGAATTATCTCATTCAATTTTTTCCAATCAGATTGCGAAAGCACATTTTTAAGTCTTCTACAAATAACCCGGTATAAATTTTCTTCAAAAGCCAACCACTTCTCGTCATAAATAATCTGGTCTCTTGCAGAATTTAAATTTAAATCACTATTCACCCCAATATCCAATCTAAAAGAAAACGGAAATGGTATTTTAAGGACTGCTTTTGACATCCTATTGGAATAATTAGGAAACAAATTATATGGAACTTCTATTCCATGAATAGACAATGAGGATTGAGATTTAAATCTTTCCGACCAAGATGTATTTGTATCAATTTCACCATCTTCATCTACTGAAATGCTTGTAGAAGTTTCTGTAATGCAATTAGTTTTGTACTTTACATTTGAAGATAGAGTGTAAATCTCACCATCTATTTCGACATCTTTTGATAATATTTCGATTTCCTCTACTGCTTAATCAAAATTGCCTTTTGATTTTAACCTAATTAAATAACAAAACACAATGCACGCTTATGATTTCAACCCAAACCAAACTCTTAAGTATTTTGACTTACCAATCCACCAAGACAACAAGAACGACAATGGATACGCAACAATTACCGATAACATAAAATTCATGATATAGCCAATTCCGGTCATACTAATAAAATACTGACATAATACCACGATTGGAAAATGAACACTGTAAAATACGTATGATAACCTTGCTGCTGTTTTACTTATTTCATTGGAGAAATTCAAATGATCATAACTCAGGCAAAACAGTGCCGGTAATCCAAATGCAAACGCCAGATAATTACATACTGTATTTAACAGTTCATACTGTCCCACATACACGAACAATACGGTATTTATTCCGGATGTCACGCCCCATAGACAAATAATAATCCACTTGAATTTTATTAATTTACGGACAAATTCTTCTCTACTAAACAAATAGTAACCAAGTAAATATACACACAGATATGTAAGTATTCTCTTACCTAATAATGTTACATCAAATGTTGCAATAGCAAGTACATTTATTATAACCTCTACTGCAAACAGTCTTTTTCTGCTATTCTTAGATATACAATCAATTACCTTAATCACACCACACCCTAAACATGAAATAACAATCAATACAGCTATAAACCAAAAATGTCCGAGCGTAAATCCACCATCATATCCTGTTAAATCCGTGAATTTTGAGAAATATACCAAATAATGCTCGAAATAATTTCCAACATATCCATTATGTGTTATGTCTGCTATATAGCTCATAATCGGATTAATAATTATTACACCAAACACCAATGGTATTCCTAACCTTTTCATTCGTTCCTTTATAAAATCTTCATTACTTCTTTTCTTTAAAGAAAATGATGCTGACACTCCTGCAAGCAAAAACATCAAAGGCATAAACCAAGGTGAAATAAGCACAACCAATGATGCAATAGGATTAACTCTTTCAAAAAATATATAATTTGCTTCTCCCCAAGAATTGTAGGCTATTGCGACATGATACAAAATTAGCAAAGCTACTGTTATACTTCTTAAGTTATCAATATAATTAAGCCGTTTATTCATAATAATACATATTTTCCTTTCCTCGATTAGCGGCTAAATTAGAATTCATTTATTGCATGAACTGTTCGTATGCCTCACTCGTAATTACTCTATTTCCTGTTAATTCATTATCTTCTTCATCATATAATCTATATAACATTTGAATGTCCCCTAAAGAAGCTTCTCCATCCAATGCCATCAATAAAGAATAACAATTCTCATTAAGCACCTGATTGACCAACTCATACAACCTATCTTTTGTTGCACTATTTTCAATAATACCATTTATTAAACTCCCAATTTCAAAAACTTCTTTTCTATCCTTTCATCATTATAACCTTTCAATGTCATCCCCAAGGAAGTGTTTAAATCCTATGCTCGCCCTTCCGTCTGCGAACATTTGCATCTCCTCCGCCTTAAATTCTTAAACCATCCCAAAATGCTCTAACGCATCCCGAATCGCTTTTTCCTTCTCCTCCGGACACTGAGGCTGTCTGCTATCCTCTGTTTTAGGAAGATTATAATTCTCCCCAACTTCAATTCCACACTTCCTCTTTACCTGTGAAATATACAGATTAGAGACCTTTAACCCATGCTCTTTCAGCACATACTCCTTAATTTCCTTATAAGTCGCCTTTGTCTCCGCACTCGTCACATCCAGCTCATCCAGTTCCAATTCCACCTAAACATAATCATCCGCTTTCCGTTGGGACAAGAGGACAACCGTCTCAACGGTACTTTCATTGTCCCAATCAAGTTCGTATAGTTCCTGATTGTTGAAAAATACAGGAAAGCGGAACTTGAGACTTCTTAAAATCCTGCCGTCCTCTTGTTCTGCCTCATAGATATTTACTTCCTCGAGGAAGCTCTTCATAAATGTCTTCTTCTCCATATCTGTAAATCTGTCGTACAGCTTATCAAAAAATAATAAGAACTGATACACATTATCGCCGGATATTTTCTCCTGCTTAATATTATACA
>JBGVKW010000058.1:0-21291 GCA_045123895.1 Agathobacter sp. | reverse complement strand
GCCTGTACTCCTGATTCTAATGGAGCTTTATTTTCTATACTTTTTAAAATCCTATCATAAGTTGTCTGATCCATTTCTACACTTCCTTCCTAAATTTCATCTTTTTTCAATGTAATAATTAAAACACTTCATATAAATGGAGTATTATTCTATTTATCTTTTGTTCTCCAAAATCACTTTCAACGGAGGTATTATTTTATGCCCCAACATCCTTTCAACTTATGTCCAAGATCCTCTAATACCCAATGCGTTTCCTTGTATTGATCTGTATCCTCAATATCAATAATCTTGAAATCAAACTCCTTCAAATACTCTTGATTCACAAACACCTTTGTATAGCGTCCTCTCAAACTCTGAATCGTATATATTGGCATTCCTTTCCAGGACACATCCTTCGGATAGAATGTTTCATTCCCATTCTTACCATCGTCTAACCCATACCAATTTGCCAATTCTCCATTCGTAATCCAAACTTCCTTTTGACCATCCGGATGGTATTTTAAACGTAGAAGATATGCCGCTACAATCTTCATAATCTTCATATCAGATGACTCTTGTCTACCAGATTCATCTGATAAATATTTGAATCGCTTATTTTCCTCTACCGGCTTGTCCTTTGGCGTAAAATCCTTCTTTACTATAAAATATTGATTTTTCAAAGGTCCTATTTCTAATGCGTTAGCAATGATATTATTGTAACTAATGGTATTTGCAGAATAGTCAATGCCACTGTTTAATCTTTCATTCCACTTCTTTTCTAACGTATCCCAAAGAGTTTGTCTTGATATTGCTTCCTTCTCTGATAATTTTCTTTTCTTTTTCGTTTTCCAATTATCAAACTGAAACATCCAATATTCCTTCAACCCCCCCTCTGTCACGGAATGACTCTTCATCCATTTATCAACGCTCTCATTTGGAGTTCTCTTTCTATTCTCTAGATCTGCAAACCCGGTCCAGCGATGAAGTAGTTCTATTGTATCATCCACCACTTGCTGACTGATGACTTCCCCTTGTTGAATCCTTCCCTCTGAAAAAAGAAAACCACGCGCAATCACTGTCATGATATGTTCAATCCCTATCAGATTGGCGGATTCATTGAAATGATCTGTAAGCAAGTATGGTTGAACTCTCGGTGTCGAGGAAGTTGGATTTGTAACATATGATTCAAATTCTAAGAACTCATTTAACATTATCTTTTCTCCTCCTCTCCGCCGATTATCAACTTAATATCTTCCCATGCAAATGCATCCCAGAAAAATTTTGCCGTACTTGTCTTTGCTTTTGTCGACTCATATAGTGCATAGACCAGTTTTTCTTTTTCCTTAATTGAACTACTACTTTTATTAATCATCGAACATATAGCAGTTAAGCAATGTGCATACAATTTTTGTTCAATGTTAGAACCATTGTTTTCATAGTAGCATCTGCTTTCATCTTCCAATACGCTCTCTAATTCTAGAATCTCGTCAAAAACAATTTCATACGTTTTAGCCGCTATTACACTATCATATATCTCGCTATAGGTACTCACTTTTGGTCCCTGAATTAGATCTAGCAAACGCCATAAAAGTTTATAGCCCTGTTGATTAAAATGATACAAAAGACTTTTTTCATTTTCTGTTAAAACATCTTCTTTAAATCCGTTACCGATAATCTGCTCAAGTACAGTCCCTCGTTTGCATAGCGGTTGAAACTGCCATTGTAAGGAATTCATCCGTTCTCTCATCTCATCTATTGCAGAATCATCCAAAATAACCGTTTCTATTTTTCGTTTTACTTCTGGCAATGTTTCAAATAACTTCTCATCCACGTTACTCTCATCGTACATACGCATAAGCAGAATCTCTGTATTTTCAACTGCAAAATATCCTTTATTTTTTTCTCTTGCCAAATTTTTTAGAAGCACATTTTTGTAAAAACCATATAATTCAAAAATTGCACCACAGTTCTCTTTGAATTCTATAATTGCATTTTTTTCATCCTTACTTAATTTAGGCTTTATAAGATTGGCTCTTACCTTCTCTTTCTTCATTTTAGAAAAAATCTCAAAATATTTCAGGAAGTATTTTGGTAACAAATTAATGTAGGTACCTATTTCTTCATTTTCCGGATTCCATTTCACTTTGGTTTCACAGTTCTTAGTACCAATTACTATAACGCCGTTCTCTTCTTTAATCTCAATTTTATCTAAGTGGAAATTATCTTCTGCTTTGAGCAGTTTAAATTGTCGTAAAAATGACAAATATGGACTCTTTAAAATATCTTTTTTCAGTATCAAGTCCAAATTAGGATGAACACCATTCTTCGCTGCATCAATTTCTAATCCTGTAAGAATCGTACACTTAGCACAAGTTGGAGCATTCGCATCAAACTTTTGTTTACAAGTGTTTTTTCTATCATATTCAACTTGTCCGATAGAAATCGCCATGTTTGAGATTTGCCCAATATGATTAGAAAAGGTATTGTATATGTGCTGGTACTCCACATATTCTGGTACACATACCGGATCTGCCTTTGTGCTTGGTATAGAAATAGCAGACAAATTTCTTTTGTAGTAATACAAGCTATCTGAATGCATCCACTGATATACACCTTTAGCCACAGCATTAACAACATCTTGATTCAAGACAATACTTACTAAGTCGCCATCAAAATCAGCCCCACCTAAGCACAATGGAAGTGTCGAACCTCTTGGCACCATAACAATTCCGGTCAAGTGTCCAAAGTATTTATCATACATCTTCACATATTTTGTATAATGCTCATAATCTTTTTTACCGTCTTTTGCATATGTGTTTTCTGACTTTGGCAAAACAAATGCTCGCATTATATATTGCTCATTTCTTGACAAATGCGGATTTCTGAAAAAAGCATAATAATCTTCAAAATTCAATTTCAGCTTATTATTCTTACCTTGTGGCAAATAAAAACGAGTATATAAATTTCGTAGATATGCATCACTTACATCTTTATCAGATCTAAGCAGACTGGACAAAAGAGGACCTAAATCTCTACAAAGATAGCGAGTTTGACCTTCTACCAAAACCTTGCCTAATGCTATTTTAGAAAGCAAACTTTTCTGTACGTTTTCTAATTGTTCTGCTATATATTTATCACCAGCAAGACTTGAATTCTGCAAAACAGCTCGCTTCCAATTTGGCAAATGATAACGTTCTTCACTATCTTCCTTTACAACATCTTCATGTTCGATTTCATCCCAGTTCTTTAAAAACTCAATTGGATTCTTGATAAATTTACCATGTCCATCCATAATACGTTTAAACTGTTCATTATCAAAAGCCAATGTATTAATCGCCTGATAACTTAAATGTGTATATTTCGAATGGCCATATGGTAAATTGGTTCCCGAAACATAAAAACCATGATTAAATTTAACTATGGTATCGCAATAATATTGCATTGGATCTTTAATCTTGTTTTCATCGCAATATGTTTTTAACCACGCCTTACCTTTAAACATACTTTCTGTCATGAAAATATGTGCTTTTCTTAAATCTCTCTCAATTCCAAATGCATCCTTATATAGGTATTGCTCATCTCCAGTTCCCTTCTTTGTAAATTCGTTAATAAATTCTAATACATCTACTTGATGAAGCATTCCCTTTGCAAACGGCAATCTTATCTGGAAAGAATTCGCTCCGTTTATTCCCAACGCTGCATTTATATACTTCGAATATTCCGGGGTAATAAATCCTTCCCCATCGTATGGCGTTTCAACCTTTAATGTTTTATATCTTTTGGGTTTCTGAAATTTCCATTCTTTTTGTGTTTTACCTTGCTCTGCAGTTTCAACTTTAACATCTCGTTCAAAGCTTACACCACTTGCTTTTCTAGTATCTTTCACTATAACCAAAGTTTCCGGAGTAATTTCAAATTTATCATGATTTACTCGCTGAGAAGTAGAAAGATATAAACCTCTATATGCATAGTACTTGCTTAGCTGCACATTAATCTTACTAAAATCAATGCCTAAATTTAAACGTTCATTCATACGCTTCACATATTCCTTATTAACAAAAGAAATACGTCCGTTTCTACTCATATTGCCACTTTTATCAAATGGCATCATATGTACAATATGGTCATCGAACTGTATTTTAAGTCCATTTTCCATAATATCTTTTACATTAGCTTGCAGACCTTCTCGCCATTTGCGTACTGCATCCGATGCATTCTCATCAATAGGCATAAAGATATCTTCAAAATCCATAATAAGAAATTTATCATGTAAAAGATATTCGTCCATGCTATCAAATTTATCAGCCAAGTCTTCCTTTAACACTTCAAGGAACTGATGAAGCATAGGACATTCTTCTAATTCATTTTCCGCCTTAACTACTAAAGTGTATAAGGTGCGTTTTCTTGTATCAAAGCAAAAAGATTCCGCTTGTTCATTCTTCTTTTTAGGGAAATATTTGAATAGGGATTTTGCGTTGATTGTTATTATTCTTTGATTCTTCCTTTGCACGCTTCTCTGCCCGCCTTTCGCACTTTATGAGAGACTCATAATCTATTTTCTATATTTCATGTTTTTATGCATTCAATGTTTTTTTTAAAAAATTCTCGATACAACTAATTAATTCACTGAGATTATTAATTTCTCCATCGAAATTAATATCATCAACTGATGTTATATATTTTTTATCTGAACGCTTTTTTTGAACATTTGTCCTAATCACATAGGCGTTATCATTCTTCAAAATTCTTTTTGAATCAATTTCGCAATCACTTGCGAAGAAATATTTTATTTCCTTTTCATATTTCCTATAAGCCCATTTAACCACTTTACCCAAAATCTTTTGTTTTATTAATCTTTTCGGACTTTTTGCTGCTTTTTCTATTTCTTCTCTTTCTTTTTTATCCCAAAAAGTCTGTTCATTCATAAAAATTACTAAATCATCAAGTTTTGTTATAATAGCCTTTTCTACATCATCTTCACTCTCATTACTTTGACTTATCCCCATTAACTCAATTAACTTATGAAGTTTTAAGTTTATAGCAAACAAATCATCCTTCACATCTATTCCACAATTTTCAATTATCATATAATATTGATATACTGGAAGGTGTTCAATCACAATATTCTTTTTTACAGTAATAAATTCCCACACTCGTAAATTTGTTAATATTACAGATTGTCTTCTCATTAACTGAGGAAATAACTGCTCCAATATAGAATCATTATATAACGTTTGCATTGAAAATGACTTACCAAGCATTTCTTCTGAATCAATTGTTTTAATTTCTATAGAAACTGCATATTTTGCATTATCCATATCTCGATTATGATACACAAAATTTTCCGCAATAATTAAATCTGGAACCGCAATTGCTAACGAAGAATATCCCCGTCTATCATGTTTTTCTGTATTTCCTTGTCTAAACATATGTGTATCTATAAGTTCATAAGAACAATTTTTTATTCTATTAAGAGCACTCTCTATTATAGGATAAACCATATATGCTTGATATGCATCTTCCCTATCATTTGTTCTTTTAATTTTTAGCAACTGGCGTTTGAACCAACTATCATCAAGTTTAATTGCATCGTATATTCTATCATTACTCATGCTCATTTCCTTCCTACCATGAATTTCAATAAACATTAATTCCTTCGGTAATTTTTATCCATAATTTTACCATAAATTAAACATAAAATATAGCGTTTGCACCTTTAATGTAACTTAATTAATCCACTTTTTTTATTTAACAAAAATGACAGGCATTCCACCTGTCATTCATCTTTCTTTTATATTTTTGCTCGTGAAGGCGTCATATAACACCTATTTTCACTTTTTTGTAACTTCTTGAAAAATCTACGTACCAATTACGTACCAATTTTCGTAGTAATCACATAAAGATATATCGACTTTTATCCTTTTTAAAAATCCTGCAAACCCTTGAAACATCAAGCTTTATTGGACTTTATAGAGATATAGAAACTTGCATCGAAATCGTCAATTTATAACGATACCTAGTTTCATAATTTATATTTCCTCCAGTTTCTTTAGGTACGTCCCTTTTAAATTAAAGAAAGCCCTTTGTCTTATATATTTACGTTTTTTATCTCACGAAAATTCCGTATAAATGCTACCACACAAATTGAAAAAACTCAATGTTGGTTATTAACTTTTTAACATAATCAAAGTTAAATCAATAGAAGGTGTACAAAATAGTAACAGAAAATATCTTCTCCCATTCAACTAACCATTTTCATTCTCATGCCACTTTGCCAAACTAAGCTGCAAACAGTCGTAGTATGATTCTTTTGTATTCTCAATTAGCTTCTCAATATAATCCATTCTGCAATGCCACTACTGGTCATAGCTGGCTCTTTTATCCTATCAAAACCTTTTTCCCTTCAAATGCAAACCCATACTTACGAATATTACTTGCCGAAACTCCTTTTGCAATCAGGTTCGCTTCATAGCGTTTTTCTTCTATCTGCGCATGAGCTGCTGCAACAGTATCTGAAAGAGACTTCTCGTCATCTTGGTCAAATACTTTAAACTCGAAAATAAATGCAAGCTTATTGTCAACATTCTTAGGCTCAATCATAACATCATAACGACCAAACCCACTTTCACGATTAGAGGTAATAACATATTCTGATGCCAAATCCACAACAAGTCCTAATACAAATCCATGATAAAATCTCTCTGGTGCTTCATATGATGGACTATTTCCTGAATCAAAATAGCTGAAGGTTTTTAGTGCAACACTGTTCATGTACTTGTTCATTGACTTTATATCGTCAGTAAGAAGTGCTGTCACAAAGCCGTTATAGTCTCTTTTTGCTGTCATAAACCAACCCTGAACCATGCTTCTAAACATTCGATACACTTCTAGGTTTGTAAGTTCAAGCTCATACATGGGATCTTCGTCCATCGACACTTCATCTAGCTTATCAAATGAAGTCACCTTAAGATATCCGCTGGCTAGTAACAGACTCCAAATCGCTTCCGGATTCTCATCAAGCTGATTAAAGACAATCTGCTCATCAATTGGACAGATAATTCTTTTTCCTCTTAACAAGTCTTCGAAATTATTTTTAATGCCCGTATCCCCTTCTCGGATAAGCTTTCCCACAAGACCATTGCTACTGGTATTTGCCCAATATATTCCTATTTTTCCTGTATCTATGAAGTTAAGAATTGACCATGGATTATAGATATCTCTAAAATGTCCAAAAGTGAATCCATCATACCATCGCTTTACATCATCTTTTTGATCATAATATCCAAATTCCTTAATTGAATCAAAAACCTCTTCTTCCGTAAATCCAAATGCTGTAGCATATTCATCTGATGTTGTTGTCACAACTTTCAGATTATTTAAATCCGAAAAAATAGACTCTTTACTAACTCTTGTAATTCCAGTCATTAAGCCTCTCTCAAGATATGGGTTTGACTTAAACGTTGAGTTAAACAGACTTCTGGTAAATGCAACAAATTCATTCCAAAAACCATGTAAATAGGCTTCCTGCATTGGTGTATCATATTCATCAAGTAAAATAATTACTTTTTTGCCATAGTACCTGCTAAGATAATTAGCCAAATTATAAATTGCTAATGTGGCAATTACCTCAGGCATATCTCCTTTTTCGTCTGTTATCCTGAGAAAATCCTTCTTCTCGTTATCCTTTAGGATATCACTTTCCATAAGAAACCAGTTTGCATTGTAAACTTCTGCGATAAGGGCACAAATCCTTTGCTTTGCCGAAAGGTAGTCCTGCTCTTTTACGCCTGCAAATGACAGGCTTATTACCGGATATGTTCCCTGCAATTTTCTGTATTTTTCATCTTCCCATATTGAAAGCCCCTCAAATAAATCTCCGCTGCTCTTGTATTTTACAGAGAAAAAATGTTCTACCATACTCATTGTAAGAGTTTTTCCAAATCTTCTTGGACGGGCAATAAGAGTTACTTCATCTCCGCTTTCCCACCATTCTTTTATGAAGTTTGTTTTATCAACATAAAAATAATTGCCATCTCTTAATTTATCAAATTGTTGTATTCCTATTGCAACTTTTCTTGACATATAGCCCTCCAAAAATGTAAATTCCGCTACACTATTTCAACTATAAATAGTATAACGAAATTTATTATTAAATACAATTTCAAAAAAACGAGAGACCTGATAGTCTCCCGTTTCTCATCATTTATTTTACCTTTTTATATCTAAGAACAAGATATATAGAACATCCTCCAACAAGAGCAACTCCAACAGCTGCAATTAGTATCCAAAAAATTGAATCACTACTACTCTCTGCTTTATTTGAACTTGTAGGAACCTTTGTATCTTCTATCTCTTTTGTTGTATCATCTGTTTCATTCTCATCTGACACATCTGATTCTGTTTTATTTTCCTGAATCTCCTCTTCTTCAATATTAGCATTATCTGCTACAATTTCAGATGTTTCTCCATCAGTAATTGTTGAATTGCCAACTGTATTTGATTCAGGCGCAAATGTGATACCCAAAACTGTCCTTCTAGGATTACGTCCATTTGCTACACCATTTCCATTACTTGGTCTATTTACAACACCATTTCCATTTCCTGGTCTATTTACCACACCATTTCCATTTCCTGGTCTGTTTACCGCACCATTTCCATTTCCTGGTTTGTTTACCGCACCATTTCCGTTTCCTGGCTTGTTTACTGTACCATTTCCATTTTCTGGCTTGTTTACTGTACCATTTCCATTTCCTGGCTTATTACCTGTACCGTTTCCATTTCCGTTTCCTGGCTTATCTACTGTACCATTTCCACCTTCGTTTCCATTTCCACCTTCGCTTCCATTTCCACCTTCGCTTCCATTTCCGCCTTCGCTTCCATTTCCGCCTTCGCTTCCATTTCCGCCTTCGCTTCCATTTCCACCTTCGCTTCCATTTCCGCCTTCGCTTCCATTTCCGCCTTCGCTTCCATTTCCACCTTCGCTTCCATTTCCGCCTTCTGGCTTACTTGTATCTGCCTTCATTGATAAAACTACTGTTCCACCATCTTTAGCAGCTGGAATCTCAATTGTAACCGTCTGATCATCAGCTACAACATATTCTTTTCCAGAATATAAGTCGCATACTTTTGTACCTGCTTTTTCATTAACTGCAAATGTCACAGTCTGGCTTTCATCTTTTACATTTAATCCGATGTAAAGTGACTTGTCACCATATGTACGTGCAAACACATCATATCCAGCTTCATTATTTGCATCAATTGTTGTTCTTGTTCCACGAGCAAATAATGTCATGTTATCATTTCTGATTGCAAGCATTTTCTTGTAGTGATTGTACATACTTGATGAATCATTTTTCTGGTTCTCTAATTCGTTCCAGTCAAAATCATAACGGTTTGTCTGGTATGGGTAGTTATCAGCACCATACTGGCCTAACTCCTCACCATAGTAGATTACAGTCTGACCTTTTGCAGTAAGTTCAAGAGATGCTGCTACTCTGAATAAGTTTAACGCCTCTTCTTCACTATATCCGTTCTGGTTGATGAGTTTGTATACAAGTCCATCCTCATCATGACTGCTAAGGAATGCTCCCATTGTGGCTGTATTGTTAATGTTTACATTTCTATCACTGAGGAATGCCTCTACTCCACTCATATCTCCACTTACGAATGCCTGAGCCTTATCATTAAAGTCAAAGTCAAGCAATGAATCCATTGAACCAGTTCCAAGCTCTCCTGCAGTATTTGCATATCCTGCTCCTGAATACTCTCCAATCATCTTGAAATCAGGATTTACTTTAGTAAGTGAATTTTTAAATGCTGCCCATGTTGTTGAATCAACATGTTTTACAGTATCTACTCTGTAATAATCAATATCGTATTTTTCAACCCAGTTTGTCTGCCACTCAATAAGCTGATTTCTAACTTCCTCATTTTCTGTTACGAAATCAGGAAGTCCAGCAAGTGAATCACGAACGTCATCACCTGAAATTGTATTTGATGAATCACGAAGCATATTTACAGAGCTTCCATCCTCACCCTTAATAATAGAGTTGTAGTAATCCTCTGTATTGTATCCTGCATGATTAATTACAACGTCAACCATGAGTTTGATACCTCTCTTATGAGCTTCTTCAATAAGTGTAGCAAACTCTTCTTCTGTACCAAGATGTGGATTTAATTTTTCAAAATCACTAGCCCAATATCCATGGTAACCAGTAGACTCTATTGTCTCCCCATCTTTTTCCGTTGTTACATCTGAGTTCTCAACGATAGGTGTAATCCAGATTGTATTTACTCCTAAATCACTTAAGTAATCTAATTTCTGAGTAAGTCCCTCAAAATCTCCACCATGATAACTAAGTGAACCATCTTTGTTTACACCATTATTATTATCTGTGCTTCCATCATAAAAACGGTCAGTTACTGCAAAGTAGATAATTGCTTCATCCCAGTCAGATGAAGAAGCTGTTTCTGCCGGTTTTTTAACAATTTCAACCTTTGCTGTATCTTTGTATACATTTCCATAAATATCCTTTAAAGTAACAGGAATTTCTTTATTTCCAAGCTTTGTATTCTCTGTAGCAGCAATTGACAATTCCATAATCATTGGATCCACATTTAATGTCTGTAATCCTAACTGGCTAAGGTCTGCCTTAATATCTGCTATTTCTTCTTTTGTAAAATCTTTTGCATCTGCTCCCTCTAATTCTACAGAAAGAACATTGTTCTGAGAATAATTCATCTTCTCAAGACTAAGTGAAGCCTTAATTGATAAATCATCGAATTTTTTGAATGTAAATACTGAACACTCTTCATCATTGTAAGTTGTTGTCTTATCATTGAAAGCATCAAGTACTTTTTCATCGTTTACTAAATAGTAATATGCGTAATCACCTTTTTTACAATCTGTTAATGTAAATGTATAACGCTCTGACTCCTCATCATATTCCATATCATGCTTTTTACCGTTTACAACAACTTTTACTGATTCTAAATCACCTTCTGTTCCATCAGCAATACGAGAATCATCTCTGTAAAGGAATGAAATTTCATCTTTTTCACCATTCATCTCATAACCCTTGTTGTATGGATAAACATATGTAATTCCTTTACCCTGAGTAAATACAGCATGTACAACTGACTGATCTGCTGGAATTGTTACACAATGATCTCCACCATCTTTACTCTCCCATGGATCATCCTCTGTTGTATGTCTCATACAAAAGCTTACTTTTTTCTCTGCCCCAGTATCTTTTACTGGAACAATAATGTAATGCTTTCCATTTACTTCCTGTGCATAAAGCTCTGTTGACCCGCCAAAACCAGTATTCCAACTGTAGATATTCCAACCTTCATAGTCTCCTTCTGGTCTGTCATATTCTACTACAAGATAATCGCTTTGAACTTCCTTTATCTCTGGCAACTCAGTATATGTATTGTCATCATCCATTACAATATATAAGTCGGTTGAATCGGCACCGCTTTCATTGTTAAAGTAATGATTTGCTGTCTGCCATTCCCATGCTCCTTTTGATCTAGGAATGAGTCCAATATTTTTTGCAGATGTTTCAAATGTTGCCTTAAGCCAGTTGTTTCCATCTGAGAGTTTTTCAACACTTGAAAAATCAATTGGTCCAAGGTTTCCACCATCAACTTCCCATGCCCATAAATCAGCAGAATCTACACTGATATGCTTGCTGTTTGCATCGTAGAAATATACATTGTAAGTATAAACTTCATCTTTTACATTTACTGTTACAGTTGATGAATATTCACCATTTTTTGCAATAAGTTCTACTACATCTAATGTGCTATCCTTTGAAACAGTGATTTTTCCATCTGCTATCTCAACAGAATCTGACTCACTCTCATCCTTCAAAGAATATGTAACCTCTACATCAGAAGCTTTTCCATCAGCATCATACAATTTCAAAGTCTCTGGTAAATTTGTTTCTGTTCCTCTTTTTGAATCAACACTTGCTGATGCAAGACCTGCAACTACAACTTTGCTGTTGCCCCCCTGTGTCTCCTCATTAGCAGGGTCTGTAATCCAGTCTGAATCGTTGATTCTAAATTTATACTCATATACACCCGCTGCCTGTACAGGAGTTGTTACTGTATATGATTTTCCATCTTCACTAAGTGACATTGCAAGACCAGTATTCCAGTCTGTTCCTGCTAATGTACCCATAAGGTCTACCTTTTCGCTTCCAGCATATTTACCTGTGGCATCTAATGATACAGTAACTGTTTTATCATCATTTACAACAGGACTAACAACATCATTGTCGCTTACAGGTTTGATTGGAGCCTGATATGTCTCTCCTGTAACCCATCCCTCTGGAGCTGTAGAAGAATATGTTCCGTCTGTATTAACCCAATACTCTACATTTTCTGATTCAAACTCAGAAATATTAATATTATTTGTCTGATTACCATTTCCATCATTTAAAATCAGGTTAAATACTGAAGAGTCTTTTGTAATTACAAAGCTATAATAATTTGCATTTTTCTCATCAGCAGCAATCTGAGCTCCTGGCCATGAACCTGCATATGCATATCCTTTAATTGCATTCCAAGTAGCCCCCTCAGAAATGTATGCATTAACTGTTGACCAGTTATCTTCATTGTTAAAATGTACTGTAATATTAACCTGCTTAATTGCATCCTCAGCATTCTTCTCAAGTGCATTTTTGATTTTATCTGCACCGCTAATGCTATCGTACATTGTGTCATTTGCTCTGTCACATACGAATGTTACAAGAGTATTGTCCTCTGCAACTTCAACTGTTGCATTTGGCATATTTGACCAGTCTTTGTGACCTGTTACATACTTGTACTCATATGTACCTTTATTAAGTTTTAACTGTGATACGTAAAATCCATCTTTTACATACACCATATCAAAATCTGTATTTGCCAGAGCCCAGTCCTGGTCACCTGTTCCTCTTACAGTTCCAATAAGTGAAACTGTCTCAGCATCCGATACAGGATTTACTGAATCATAGACTTTTCCCTCGTTGTCATCACAAACAACTGTAAAGCTTTTTGCTCCTGCTGGAATTGTCACATTTATATTTGCTTCTCCACCATCTTTTCCAATGCTTCTTGCCCAACTTCCATCAAAGGCTACTTTATATTCAATTGAAGTATCCTCTGCTAATTCGTCAAACATTAATGTTTTTACATAATAGTTTGTAGCTATGCTTCTCATTTTTGCCTGCTCACCGGCTGGGTCCCAATTTGGCAAATCTGAATCAAGCGAATTTAATGTTCCTACTACATAAGCACTATCCGCTTTGCTTTCCTCTGCCCAAATCTTTGTGAACTGTAATGTCTGCACCAATGATACAACCATTACAAATGCCATTAATATACTGGCAATCCGTTTGCATTTTGTTCTCTTTTTCATTTTCCTCTCCTTTTCATAATAACAAACATCATTTCATTCAATTTTCCGAAATTTTACGAAATTTCTTTGTTGATTACAATTATATTCATTTCAGTCGCTTTATGTAACCGTAAAAGACTCCAAATATACATTTTTCTTTTTGTGCACTTTGTATATATAGCTTGATTTATGCCAATTTCATCCATCAAATTGCCAAAATCATTTATACAAATTTATTAATACCTATTTAAACTCTCTTAAAAAAATGGTAATATATTCCTACATGAAGATGTTTATAGAATCTGGAGGTGATTCTATGACTTATTACAAAGATTTGATTGCTGAAAGAGATGCTCGTAAAAAACTTGCAAATTCTCTTATCAAATGGTGGAACGTATCATATGATTATCCAAATGCGAAAAAGACACAGTCTTACATAAATAGGGCAAATTCAAATCCAACTTCACCAGAGGATGATGAATCCCTTAAACTAGCTCTTGAAATACATCAGAGACTAGAAAATGAAGCAAACATTGATAAAGCAATTAAACAGGCAGAAATTGGCAGGGCTCTTGCTGAACAAAATGGGGAACAATAAAAAATAAGGATGAGTGAAAAATTTCACTCATCCCTTTTTTCTGTTTATTGATTCTTGTCACTTACAACAACATTTACACCATCAAGTCCTGTAACATTAATGTTCTTGTTAACTTTTGCATCATATGAATCAGCATTAATTATCTCAGCTAAATCAATTCCAGTAGCCTCTTTCATACTTTCAAATACTTTTGCCATAACAACAGGAACATTTCCTGCAACCTGGTCAACACCATTTCCAGTGCCTTCACCACCACCAATAATTGTAATCTTATCAATCTGTCCAAGTGGTTCTGCAACCTTAGCAGCAATTTCTGGAAGAACTTTAATCATCATCTCAGCAACTGCGGCTTTGTTGTACTTAGCATACGCCTCTGCTTTTTTCTCCATAGCCTCTGCTTCAGCCAAACCTTTTGCCTGAATTGCAGCAGCTTCAGCTTCTCCCACTGCACGAATACCTTTAGCTTCCTGCTCTTTAGAGAATCTGTCAGCTTCAGCCTGTGCTTTTCTAGCTTCGGCTTCTCGCTGAGCCTCGAACTGTTTTGCTTCAGCAGCATGCTGAATTTCAAACTGTTTAGCCTCTGCTTCTTTTTGTCTCTGATATAATGCAGCATCAGATTTCTGCTGAGCAGCATATTTTTCTGCTTCCGCCTGTTTCTTAACCTCAGCCTCAAGAGCCTGCTCTTTAACTGCAACCTCTTTCTGCTTTAATTCAATTTCACGCTCCTGCTTTGCAATGTCAGCATTTGCAGTTGTAATCTCAATAGTCTTACGCTGTTCCTCTTTTTGAATCTCGTAAGCAGCATCTGCCATAGCCTTTTTAGTATCTGCGTCCATCTGAAGCTCTGATTTTTTAATTGCAAGTTCATTCTGTTTCTTAGCAATTTCAGTCTGTGCTTCAACTGCTGCATCATTTGACTCTTTGTCAGCTGCAGCCTGAGCAACCTTGATATCTCTTTCACTTTCAGCTCTTGCGATAGCTGCAGATTTTTTAATCTTAACAATATTGTCAATACCAAGGTTTTCAATTACTTCATTTCCATCAACAAAGTTCTGAACATTGAAACTGATAATGTCAAGACCCATTGCAGCAAGGTCAGGTTCTGCATTCTCTTTTACAAGATTTGCAAACTTCTGACGGTCTGAAACCATTTCCTCAAGTCTCATCTTTCCAACGATTTCACGAACATTTCCCTCGAGAACCTCTCTTGCAACAGCAGCGATATACTCTGTTGGTTTATTCAAAAAGTTCTCTGCTGCAAGTCTAAGTTTTTCAGGATTATTACTTACCTTTACGTTTACTGTTGCGTCAACATTGATATTGATGTAATCTGCTGTTGGAACAGCGTTGCTTGTCTTTACATCAATTGAAATAAGTCTAAGATTTAATTTATCAAGACGCTCGAAGAAAGGAATTCTGATACTAGCCTTTCCTATAACAATCTTTGACTTTTTCTTGATACCAGAAATGATGTATGCCATATCTGGTGGTGCCTTTACATATCCCATTGCAAGAAGTATTATCACAATTAAAACTGCAACAATACCCACAATGGCTGGTGTCACTGATGCTCCCATTTTTATCCCCTTTCGTATTAAAATTGTATTGTATGCCATTTCATACATTTTTCATTCTATCAGATATAGTATTATAATAAAATAGCAATAAATAAAATTGTGAGGAAAATCTATGAAAAATAAGTTATTCGCTTGCCTATTTCTATGTTCCCTATTATTTTATTCCTGTAACAAAGTGTCACAGGATGATTTCAATAAAATACCTGTGTCAGAAAAAGAAGAAAATACAAAGAACATTATGACAGAAACCGAAACACATAAAAAAACAACGGAGGAACTGCTAATGGAATATAAATCACTCAAAGCAACTACCATAATTGATGTACAAAAATTTAGTAATAGTGAAATTGATTCCTTATTTTACTCTTGTGATATTGACGATGAACTTTTCAATCGAATATATGGAAAATCTTACAAAACAGATTGTACCATCAGTCGTAATTCTCTTACATATCTTCGTATGCTCTATAAAGATTTAGATGGGAACACACACATTGGCGAAATGATTGTTAATAAGGCTATCGCAGATGATACCCTTTTGATATTTAAAGAATTGTATCATAATGATTATCCTATAGAAAAAATGGTGTTAATTGATGAATACAATGCTGATGACAATCTCTCAATGGCAGACAACAACACCTCATCCTTCAACTACCGGGTTGTGGAAGGGACAACCAAACTATCAAAACATAGTCAGGGCATGGCAATAGATATCAATCCAAGATACAATCCTTATATTCATAAGTTAAATGGAGAAACTGTAATATCACCGGAAAACGGCACCGAGTTTGCTGATAGAAGCTTAGAATTCGACTACAAAATAGATAAGAACGACCTGGCATACAAACTATTTATCGAACACGGTTTCACCTGGGGTGGGGACTGGAACAGTAGCAAAGATTATCAACATTTTCAGAAAGAATTCTAAAGATTATTTTGGAGGTAGTTGTAAATTGCAACAACTGCCTCCTCTTCTTTTTCTCCATAAATTGTCATAAAAAATGAGTCTCCACATACAATCTCTAACGCAAGCACACTTACAGGATTATTTATATCAACGGCTTTTCCTTTATTATCTCCCTTACAAATTAGTGCTCTACAATTATTTTCAGATAAAATATCAAGTATTTCCGCAATTGGTCTTACATGCAATCCACTCTTGTCTTTTACTGTATATTTTATTTCTTTCATTTTATTCCTCTGCAAAAACTCTCTCTATGTGCAAAGCAAGATAACCAATCTCAATATCTTCAAGTTCGTTATTTAATGCCTTGCCTAACTGCTTACAAATTGTTCTTGCCAATTCGAATGATTCAGGAAAAGTATGAGCAACATAGTCATTCATGCTGACTTTTAAATGTTCCCCCTTCATCACTCTAGCAACCATATATTTCACATGATTCATAAGCCTATTATAAGAAATTGACATAATATCAATCTTATTTCCTGTTTTTTCCTCAATCATGCTAACACACTCCCTAAGTGCACTTGCCATTTGCATTGAAATAGAAACAGATTCACTGTCCAGCGAAGAATGAATATGTAAAGCTACATACCCAATCTCATCATCAGCAACATCTATATTTTTTTCCTTCTTAAGTATTTCCCTTAACAAAGACGCCACTTTGTATTCCCCATGGAATAAGACTTTAATATCATCCGTGAGAGGATTTGATATTATCTCCCCCTTTTGCATTCTCTCAGTTGCAAAAGCGATATGATCAGCAAGGGGAAAAAGAATTCCCATATCTAACTCACCGAATTGTTTTTTTGCTTCTAAAAGAATCCTGTTTGCTATTTCAAAATACATAGGATTTACACTTTTTATAATTTCTTTTGCAGAACCTCTTTCACACTTCTGTGAAATTGAATATACCGTACAATCCTCTGGCAACTCGAATCTTTCAGTAATCTTTTTTCCAAAACCAACGCCTTTTCCCAGTAAAAGATACTCTCTGTTATCGTTCATATCAATTGCAATTAAACCATTATGATTCAACACTTTACTTACTCTATACATTTCCCCATTATCCATTCTAAACAATTAAACTCCTAAATAGTTAGAAGGGCAGAGTAACAAAAAACTCTGCCCTCCTAGATTTTATAATGTTTCTAAGTGTTTTTCAATACACTATTTTTCATATATATCTATAGCAAGAAGTGGCTCTCCCGCCTTGATATTTCCGTCTGCTATTCTTCGTACTTTCTGATTATTCTTTAAATCTGTACATAGAATTGGCGAAGCAATTGAAGGCGCGTTTTTCTTCAGGAATTCTAAATCAATAGACATAAGTTTCTGTCCTTTTTTTACTTTCTGTCCATTCTCTACAAAAACTTCAAATCCATCACCATTTAATTTTACAGTATCTATTCCAATGTGGAGAAGAAGTGTAACACCTGTTTCTGTAACAAATCCAAGAGCATGCTTTGTATCAAAAACAAAAGCAATTTCACCATCCTCTGGCGCTTCAATAATTCCATTTGTAGGCGTTACTACTACTCCATCGCCCATCATTTTTGAAGCAAATGCATCGTCTGGTGTTGTCGCAATATCCGCGGCCACACCTGTTATTGGACTAGAAACAATAATGGATTCCACAATCCTTTCTTCTTTATTAATTTCTGCGGTATCTAATATTTCTTCATTAGTATCTTCGATATCCTCGGCAAAATATTCTTCATCCGATGCTTTTTCAAGATAATCTTCAAAATTTGATTTTATAACAGTTACTTTTGGTCCATATATTATCTGAACACCATTTCCTTTTACCACAACGCCAGATGCTCCTGTGGCTTTTAGAGTCCCCTCATTTACAAGCTCAGATTTAAATACCGTACATCTAAGTCGAGTCGCACAACAGTCAACATCAGATATATTTTTCTTACCTCCAAGTCCACGAAGAATTCCTTCAGATGTTTCATCATCCAAAGTCATTGCTGCTTTTTTTGCATTAACATCAGCTCTTGTGTATAACTTAACCTCATTATCTGTATCCTCTCTTCCAGGAGTTTTGAGATTAAATTTTTTGATAAGGAAAGAAAAAAGAAGGTAGTAAACAACAAAATATCCAATACCAACTACTACAATCCAAATCCAGCTTGTCTTAGCATTTCCCTGAAGAATACCGAAAAGGAACATATCAATAAATCCACCTGAAAATGTCATTCCTACACCAACATTTAACATATGCATGAACATATATGCAGCTCCGGCAAATACACAATGGATTCCATATAAGGCTGGTGCAACAAAAAGAAATGTAAACTCAATTGGTTCTGTGATACCTGTCAGCATAGATGTAAGTGCTGCTGAAAGCAAAAGTCCTCCAACAAGTTTTCTCTTTTCTGGTTTTGCAGATTTATACATTGCCAGTGCAGCTCCAGGTAATCCAAAAATCATTAATGGGAACTTTCCTGACATAAATCTTGTAGCTGATACTGCAAAATGATTTACAGAAGGGTCAGAAAGCTGTGCAAAAAAGATATTCTGAGCGCCTTCAATAAGCTGTCCTCCAACTTCTAGACTTCCTCCCACTCCAGTCTGCCAGAATGGTAAATAGAACACATGATGAAGTCCAAATGGAATCAAAAGTCTCTCCATAAATCCATACACCCATGTTCCTGCATATCCTGATTTAAGAACAATATCTCCTACAGCATAAATTCCACTCTGTACAAATGGCCAGATATAAAACATTGCAATTCCAACAATTACATATACTATTCCTGAAATAATTGGAACAAATCTGGTTCCTCCAAAAAATGAAAGAACCTGTGGTAATTCTATTTTATAGAATCTGTTATGCAATGCTGCAACACCTAATCCAACAATGATACCACCAAATACCCCCATCTGAAGTGATGTTATACCACAGACATCAGCAACCGCTCCTGATAAAAAGGCTTCTTGCCCTCCATTAATTGTAATCAACGCAGATATTGAAGCATGCATTATAAAAAATGCAATTGCTGCTGCTAAAGCTGCAACTTCCTTTTCTTTTTTTGCCATACCAATTGCTACACCAATAGCAAAGATTATAGGTAAGTTTGCAAATACAATATTTCCAGCAGCATTCATGACCTGAAGGATGGCATTAATTATTGTTCCAGGTCCCATAATTTTCATAAGTCCATAAGTCTGCAATGTTGTTTCATTTGTAAATGAACCACCTATTCCAAGAAGTAGTCCTGCAACAGGCAAAATAGCAATTGGAAGCATAAATGATCTTCCTACTCTTTGTAATACTCCAAAGATTTTGTCTTTCATTATTATTATTCTCCCTTCATACATTATCGCCCGATTCATGACTTTTGCGCGCAAAAAAGGCACAAACCAAGCATAAATATAAAATATTTATGTACGGTTTGTGCCTGCATAATCAGTAACACGCCATTACTCAGTAAGAGTAACATTAATCACTTTATTTGTCAATAATTATTAAGCTTTCAACAGCACCGATAATTATTAAGCTTTCAATATTATCAAGCTTTTAATGACTGAGCAATATCAAAAATCTGTTTAAGCTGTGCCTTACACTCTTTCATACTCTTAACAGCATCAGAAGAATTTTTAAGGCTTTCGGTTGTTGTAGCTGAAATTTCTTCTGTAACGGCAGAAATATGTGATGTACTGTCAGTAATTACAGATGTTGAAGAAAGGATTTCATTTACTCCCTGTTCTGTTGTCGCAATTACTTCTGACAGTTCAACCATCTTATCCTTAATTGCTTGGAAACTCCCCTGAAGCCCTTCAATCATTGAATTCTGTTTTACAACAGATTCAACAGATACATCTACGCTCTTATTGGCCTTTTCTGTATCCTGATTGAGTTCCTCAATAATTCTTGTGATTTTATTTGAAGCCTCCGTTGTCTGCTCTGACAAAGTTCTAATTTCGTCTGCAACAACAGCAAATCCTTTTCCAGCTTCTCCAGCTCTTGCCGCTTCAATAGAAGCATTCAGTGCCAACAGATTTGTCTGACTTGCAATATTTAATATTGAACCCACAAAGGACTCTACTTCACCAACTTTATTTGTAAGACTTTCTATTGTCTGAACAGTCATGTTACTTGTAATCTCAACATTTGTTGCCTGCTCTTTAAGAGAAATTATGTCTCTTACTCCATCTTCTACAAGATTTCTTGTATCATTAGCTGTATCAAGAATAACAGCTATATCACTCATAGTATTTTCACTAATCTTTTGAATCTCATCACACATTGAAACCTGACTTGAAACTGCATCTACTGTACTTTCCATACTATCAGCAATATTCTGCATTGCCTCATTATTTACCTGAGTAGCCTCATCAAGTACATCCATTTCTTTCATTGTAACATCAAAGTTATTTAAAACAGTGTCAGCAACCTGCTGCATTCTGACATTACTCTGCTCCTGGGCTGATGCAGCCTGCATAACTGCACCCATATTTTCATCAGTAAAAGAACAAAGGAGAATCGTGATTCGATTTGCCGCAATGATAATTAGCACAGTCGTAAACATCATGATAAACGCATCTATTCCCCAAATCGAATAAACCATAGACGAACGAGTTGTAAATACCCTAATTACATTTGCAAAAAGTACTATACAGCTTGCATAAATTGTCATTCTCTTATCCAAAAATACAACAGTAGCAATTAAAAAAATGTATCCATATACAAACGTTCCCTGTGTTGAATTTAGTATTGCAATCACAGTATATGAAACAGCAATACATATCATAATCACAATTGTTGTCGACC
>JBGVKW010000057.1:0-4068 GCA_045123895.1 Agathobacter sp. | reverse complement strand
CTGCTATAGCAAACCAGTTTCGCTATGTGAGTAAGTACGGAAATTTTCCGGTTTACAGATGTTATGATTCAAAATATTATCCCACTCCAAACGATGCATACAAGGATCAGCTTGAAGCAGCAAGAAAGGCAAGAAAGTTTATTTTCCTTGAGTATCTGACAATTCAGGAATCAGACATCTTCGGGGAAATGTTTGAGGTGCTAAGAGACTGTGCTAAGCGTGGGGTAGAGGTGAGGATAATCTTTGATTTTTTTGGAAGCATGGTGTATCTGAGCCCAAAGTTTGTCAGAAAAATGAAGGATTGCAAAATACAGTGTCGAGCATTTGGAAAACCCGGATTAAATCTTGTAAAATTCGCCATGCACAGAAATCATCAGAAGCTAATGGTTGTTGATAATGAAATAGCTTTTGTAGGCGGATACAATATTGGTGATGAATATTTTGGAGTGACAAGACCGTATGGACAGTGGCAGGATACTGGTTTTTCTTTTAGGAATGAAGCTGTAAAAACCATGACGGTTACATTCCTTTATATGTGGAACAGGATAGAAAAAACTGATACTGATATTTCAAAGTACATTGAGGTAGAAGGCTATCATTCTGAAAAAACGGATGGATTTATTCAGCCATATTACAGTGACCCATATATTGATGAACCATTGGCGGAAAACATTTATCTGAATATCTTAAAAGCCGCGACCAAATACGTCTACATCATAACACCATATCTCATACCAAGTAATGTGATGATACGTGAATTGTCACTTGCAGCCAAAAGAGGAGTGGACGTAAGGTTAATCATACCGGGAATACCTGATAAAAAATGGCTCTATAAATCTACCTGTTCATATTTTCATTGCCTGGCAAAGGATGATGTGAAAATCTATAAATACACGCCAGGTTTTTGCCATGCAAAACAATACCTGTGTGATGACAAAATTGCAGTAGTAGGTTCGATAAATATGGATGTCAGAAGTATGCGACGTGATTTTGAGACTGCGGTGCTGGTGTATAAGGCTTCAGCGATTAAAGATATATACGAAGATTTTGAAAAATTATTTGAAGAATCAGAGGATATAACAATGAAATATAAATCCAAGGATGCGGCTCCGTCTTTTTTATTAAAGGTCATTACGAAAATTTTTTCTCCATTATTGTAATGCATTTGTATTGAATGGGTAATGAATTGGTAGTAAAATGACTATAATAATAAAGATGTTGTTTGCAGGAGGTTTATTATGGCAAGTACAATTCAAATCCGTGTAGATGATGAGTTAAAGATGAAATCAGATAATCTCTTTAGAGAACTTGGAACCGATACTACAACTGCGATAAGAATGTTTCTAACACAAGCAGTTGCAAATAATGGTTTTCCTTTTGAAATAAAGAAAACTGTGCAAAATCCATATGTTGCATTATCTGAAGAACAAATATTACAAAAATTGGAATGTTCTAGAAAAAGTGCTGATCAAGGTAAGTATAGAGATGCAGATGATGTGATATCAGATATGAGGGAAAAGTATGGATTATAGGGTTGTTATTACATCTGATGCGGAGAGCGACTTGGAAGAATTTATTCGATATCTTTTGTTTGAAAAGAAAAGTGAGCAAGCGGCTTCTAATGTATTAGATGATTTTGAAGTGACAAAGCAATGTTTATCAAGGGTGGCTGGTAGCTTGAAACTGTGTGAAAACCCGAGATTAAGGGAGTTGGGATATAAAAGAATCAACTTTCAATCTCATCAATATTTTATGTTATTTCGTGTTGTAGAAGGTATGGCAATAGTAGATAATATTTTTCATCAATTGCAAGATTATGAGAGTATGATGATATAAAATAAAAAATGCGATTTAGGAGAAAAAATGGATTATGAAGTAGTCTTCGGGCAGATGCTTGTAATAGTAATTTTAGTCTGCGTAGGAATTGGTCTGTACAGGAAAAAATATATAGACAAGGCAATGTCAGAAAAATTGTCTGCAATTGTAATTAATGTCTGCAATCCAATGCTTTGTCTTACAAGTGGACTTGCGGCGGAAGGTCAGGCGGGGCATAAAGAGATTGCGACTGCTTTTGTGATTGCAATATTAGTATATGCATTTTTGTTGATAAGTGGTTTTGTAATTCCCAAACTATGTGGATTGCCACGTGACACACAAAAATTTTATAATCTTATGCTGGTATACGGAAACATCGGTTTTATTGGAATTCCTGTTGCCAAAGTAGTGTTGCCTGAAGAAGCAATGATTTATGTGGTTATACTAAATATCATGTTTAGTTTTGTATTTTACACACATGGAGTCTTTGTTATGGGCGCAAAAGGAGGCTTCAAGTTTAAGCTTAGCCCCGGCCTTGTGTGCAGCATACTTACAATAGTTTTGTTCTGGTTTAATCTTAAGCTTCCTGATATTCTTACACAGAGTGCAAACTATCTGGGAAACGCAACAACCTTTTTATCAATGACCATATTAGGCTGTTCGTTTGCAATGGTTTCAGTCAAAATACTACTGGCAAGCTGGAAGACATACTTGTTTGTTTTGATAAAGATGCTTGCCATCCCAATATTAATGGCTGTAATTCTCGTGTCTGCAGGAGTGAAAAAAGAGATAGTACAGGCTTATGTGCTTCTGTCAGCAATGCCTTCTGCAAATATGCCACTGATGCTGGCGCAACAGGTTGGAGAGGATACCAGAGTCCTTACACAGGGAATTCTTCTTACTACAATTTTTACCCCGGTAACACTTACTGTGGTTTCAATTGTACTGTCGGCGCTAGGTTGTTAATGTACTTGTTGATTTCTAAGGTAAAAATAGTGCGATTATAAGGAAAAATTGTATGAGAAGAAGTAAAGAATGTGTGATAGAATATTACGGAGATTGTTTATAGAAACACAGAGGATTTTTACATAGGGGAGCAATACAGATGAACAAAATAATGCTGGCAAAAAGAGTAGTAATGTCAATGATTGCTGTAGTAATACTGGGAATAAATGTTGGCCTTTTCAAGACTGCTATGCTAGGGGTTGATCCGTTTACTGTTTTGGTAAGTGGGCTTGATTTAATTACACCATTTGATTATGGAATTGACTATATTATTATAAATACAGTTCTTATTATTTTTAGTTTAATATGCGATAGAAGAACCATTGGAATAGGAACTCTTGCTAATCTGTTTTTGATTGGATATATTACACAGTTTAGCCAGCAGTTTTTTAATAGTATTTTTGTAAATCCAACTCTTATCGTAAGAGCTGCCTGCTATTTGGTTGGATTTGTTGTGCTTAGTTTTGCGGCATCATTGTATTTTACAGCGGACGTAGGTGTATCAACATATGATGCAATAGCAATAACTTTATCGAGGAAATATAAAGTTGCGGAATTTAGATACCTGAGAATTATGACTGATGTATTTTGTGTAGTATCAGGTGCAATTTTGTGTTACATAGGTGGAGGAGATGTAAAGAGTATTTTGGCAGTAGTTGGTGTGGGAACTATTTTTACAGCATTTTTTATGGGACCGCTAGTTGATTTCTTCAACAGAAAAGTATCGGGACCACTTCTTGGGGTAACAACAGAAGAGGAAAAGGAAGATAAATGAAAAACGTAAGATTAGTAGCATCAGATATGGACCATACACTGTTAACGGAGGACAATAAGCTGCCAGAGGGATTTGGAGAATATGTTGACAGATTGCATGAGAGGGGAATCCATTTTATTGCCGCCAGTGGCAGACCCATGTACTCATTAAAGGAAATGTTTACAGAGTACCAGGGACATATGGGGTTTATCAGTGACAACGGAGCCCTCATTGAAGCTGATGGAAAGATTATCTATAAAAATCTTATTCCGCAGGCAGATTATAAGAAAATGATAAAGTTTGTATTAAATCAAGAGGTAGGAATACCTCTTTTATGTGCGTTAGACAGTGTCTACATTCTAAAAGAGCATAAATGTTATGAGTCTATATATAAAAGATTTTTCTCAAAAATTTCTTATGTGGATGATTTGCAGCTGGTTTCTCCAGAGGCAAATAAGTTTACTGTTTTTTTCCCGGAGCACGATGCAAAAGAA
>JBGVKW010000056.1:0-11271 GCA_045123895.1 Agathobacter sp. | reverse complement strand
TGAGCTACTTTTGCAAAGGATTCCTCCCCGCGCAGTGCAAGATTTCTTCTTGATATATCAAGACTTGAAAGCAAAAGATATGACGCACTTGTAGTCTGTGTAAGATTTATTATCTGCCTTACATAATCAGCATTTACGCCTTTATTGGTAAGAAGGATTGAGCTCTGTGTCAGACTTCCTCCTGATTTATGCATTGAAATAGCTGACATGTCTGCCCCTGCTGCCATTCCTGATATTGGAAGATTTTTCCCAAAATACAGATGTGTTCCGTGGGCTTCGTCTGTAAGCACCTTCATGCCCTTCTCATGCGCCGCCTTTACAATGGAACGAAGATCTGAACATATTCCATAATATGTTGGATTGTTCACAAGAACAGCCTTTGCATCCGGATTTTCTTCTATCGCCTGCTCCACCTGTCTTACTTCCATTCCAAGTGATATTCCAAGCTTTGAGTTTACCTCAGGATTTACATACACCGGTATGGCTCCACAAAGCACCATTGCATTTAATGCACTTTTATGGACATTTCTAGGAAGAATAATCTTATCCCCTGCCTTACAGGTAGACAAAATCATGGCCTGAACTGCTGATGTTGTTCCTCCTACCATTAAAAACGCATTCTCTGCTCCAAATGCCTCTGCAGTAAGTTCCTCAGCCTCCCTGATTACTGAAACCGGGTGACAGAGATTATCAAGTGGTTTCATAGAATTTACATCAAGCCCTACACATTTTTCTCCAAGAAGTGAAACCAGCTCCGGGTTTCCTCTTCCTCTTTTATGTCCAGGTACATCAAATGGTACCACTCTTTTCTTTTTAAAGGTTTCTAGCGCCTCATATATTGGTGCTCTTTGCTGTCTGTTAATATCCATCTTTATCTCCATAAAAAAAACAGGTAACACTATCGCATCACCTGTTCAAAAATTCTTTTCATGTCTGTCTAAAGCTTGCTGTTGCCTTTTATTGACCGTTTCACAAGATGATGTGCATGTGCACTGATTATAAAGTAATCAACTTATAAAATTTGAGCTTCTAACTCAATCAATAATGTGGTCTCCCACGCTCGGCAACCGCCCCGCCTGTCCGTCTGGGCTTAACTTCTGTTGTATACGCAAATTAAGATTTATAACTCGTATACGAAGTGGGCTATATGTTATCTAACATACTTTTAAAATGTTATCATAACAGTTTTTTATTTGCAAGTTTTTATGTTGAACTTTTATTTAGATTTTTGGGGAAACTTTTTTGAAACTTTGGAAATGGACTGATAGTGCCCCGGTTGCTGGCTGTTGCCTTTAATCAGCTCCGGCTTCTCACATATTTTACTGCTTGAAAATCCATATTCATTTTGAAGCAGTATTCTCTTTATACGTATAATTCACAACAAGCATTCAGAACAAATTCTAGTTGTTTTTTGAATGTTTTTAGATTAGATTTGTGTGCTTTTGTACAGATTTTAATTTCAACATTAACGACTTACGGCTGCTATATCAAATACTAATTTCTAAGCAGTAAAATTTTGCGTATTTTTTGATTTTCGAACATCAAATTACCGCCTAGAAACATAATCTGCTTTCAAGGCAGTAATTTTTGCTTTAAAAAACGAAAAATGGAAGAAAAATTACTGCTTAGATTTTTGATTTTTTATTTCAGGCGGTAAATGGATTCTACATATGCTTATAGCATGATTTTCCTTGCATGATTTTCCCTGCAAGAACAGGCAAGAAAAAACTGCCATTGGAAAACCAATGGCAGTTAAAAATTTTTTATTATGTTGTATATGGTTTAACCATCACCTTAATTGTTCCGGCCTTAGTAAAATCTGACTTAGCATTTGCCTTATCAGGAGTTCCCCATAAAGTAAAATATAGCACCTTCGAAGTAGTTAGCTTCGTTCCCCCACTATCAAGTAATGTATCTGAATCAAAATACTGATTTAAACTATCTGAGGAATTTAGAAAAAAACTAAGTCTTCCATATCCGCAATTATCAACATTACTATCTGTCAAATTATTTTTCAAATCATCATTATCATAATCAAATCGACCTTTTACAGATGTTTCTCTGTCAGGATGCACATTAAATCTAGCTGGAGCAAGATCAAAACTTACTTCAACATCAACAGGCCAGTTAGAATCATTTACTACCTTAATCCTATTATTTGAACCATCTACATATGAATCTTTCCATCCTTCACCGCTTGCACCTTTATAGCTATGACTTCCCGGATCCCATGTCGGTCCATAATAATACTCAAACTGCATAGCTCCCCATGTAACAGTTACACTATATACTATTTCATGGGCGTTTCCAGTTTCTTTGGCCTGAACATCTATATTTGACGTACCTATTTCTGTTGAATTGCCAGATGAACCATCTATTACTTCATTTTCATTTCCAGAATCAGCTTTACCGCCCAACGTTTCAGCCTTTACTGTTGTCGGGATTACACACATTGTTATTGCAAGAGTTGTCGCTATAACAAATGATAAAATCTTCTTCCTCATCATTTCCCTCCTTGTATAGACCTAATTCACTTCCTTGTGTTATAGGATAATAGTACTACCAAATATACGTTTTGTCAACATTGTAGTACGATTTTACTACTGCTGAAATTCAAGAAATACACAACATTTTACCAAGCCTGTAACATAAGCTTAATTTCTGTAGTCCCACAACTCTGCCAATTCCTTGCTTTAAAAGAATACACTTTCATAATGACACTTCTAGCTTTGTTCTCCATATCCTCATCTGTCGGTTGAAGCTTCTCAACATAATAACCCGGCTTAATCACCCCACTTTTATATAGAACATCACCTGATTCTTCATCAATTATCTCACACATCAGATATTCTGTATTTTCCATGGGATTAGTAAAATATACATTTAAGCTCTTGTCCTCTTGCATATATAAATTTGCCGCTACACTATATTTATAATCGAATTTTGTAGGACACTCTTCATACAGATACGATTCTTCAACATCCGGTTCACCTTTTATTGCAGTCTCATCCATCTCAGGTGGGGTATATTGATTATTTTGTCTGTTTAGACCTATAAATAGAATTAATATCGCTACAATAATCAGCAAAAAAACCGACAGAATCTTTATGTAAAAAATATTCCGTCCCGTAGAAGCCTTTATCTTCTGCCTTGCTGATAGTTGACTTTTTTTCTTCATTTACTTAACTCTCCGCTAAAACTTTTCCTCAAAATTATCCTCTGAATTAATGTAAAGAAATTGTTACTGGCATCTCAGTCTGAACTATTCCTCTTTCGTTAGTAACCGGATTGAAAGGTACCAAAACAACATATCCTTGTACATCTCCAGCATCGAGATTAATCTTGGAATAATTTGAAAGGTTTAAATTTTCCAGTGCATATCCTGGCTTTACCGCACCTGAACAGGCAATTGTCACTCTTCCTTTTTGTGGGTCGTAATCATCCGCATTTTCAAAGGCGGTCTGAAGCTCCTCTGGTCGTCCCGTTCCTCCCATCACCCTGATTGCATCCTCATCAGATATCTGAAGTTCTACAACGATGTTGTAATCATCACTTTCAGGATTTACAAAATCAATCTCGCATTCACCTGTTGCGCGACTGACAATCAGATGTTCTCTAAACTGAAATGACAATGTATGCTCCGCCGACTCCGTAGATTCATATGTAATATCCGTCTTCACCTGTTCCGGGTCTTCATCTATTGGACTGTATAGTGCGTCCTGTCCTCTTGCTGAAAAAGGATTTACTACCCATAAGCTAAAAGTTAGAATTGCCGCCGAAGCTGCAAACGTTGCTGGAAAAATCCAAAATCCTCCGACTCCATATTTCCCTGCCGCATAGCTTCTTTCAATAATTCCTTCATTTATGCAAACAAGTCCACCGACCTGAATATCGCTGTCTTTATTTTTAAGCTTTATATGAAATGTAGCTCCACAGCAGGAAATCCTGCCTTCGTTATTAGCCACAAGCGCACCAATTTTTCCACTACCTTTTATCTGACAGTCAACACTCAGATTGTATACCTCTCCTTTAAGGAAACCGAAAAATCCCTTTTGGATAATATCATCGTTTGTAATTACAAAATTCTTTACAGTATATCCATTTCCATCAAAAATCCCAGAAAAAGCATATACTCTTTTATACCCGATTGGGGTCCATTCTTTTCCACCCAGATCGATGTCATTTTCTAATCTGACGTAAACATCGTTCGCGCGTCTGTCTCCCGAATTTATCATTTTGGCAAACTGAAAAAGATCATCTGCATTTTTAATTTTTATAAGCTTCTTCTTTTTCGAATCTACATCACAAATCCAGTTTTCTTCTGAAAAAGAAAGGTGTGGAAGCTTATTGCTTACTTTCCAGATGTTTTCTGTATCAAACCCTTTTTCTGCGGCAGACTTTTTTGTTATATCTGAACACGCAAAAAAACAGTCTTCATCCCAAGTTTTCTTCTTTGGCGATTTATCCTTTGAAAAATAGCAGTTTGCCTGAGTAGAATTTTTCTCTGCTGCAAAATTGCCATCAAGCTTCTTAGCCAAAGACTCACAATAACTTTTTGAAATCCGACCGTCATTTTTGCCTGCAAAGCCCCCGGACATAAAGCCTGCGCCGGAGAACTTTGTAGCACAATAACAATTTTCAATTTTACCTTCTGAATTGTTTACAGAAACAAATCCACCAATAACCCCTCTTTTAGCCTCCATGTCAAGCAATTACTCCCTTTAACATTAATATAATCAGAATAATACCAATCGTATCAAAAATCCCCATAAATATCAGCACAATCAAAATGCGATTAATTTTCTGGACAGATTTTTTGTTTGCGAGTCTGTCCATTGAAGAGTCCATATTTCTTACAAGCTCATCCATCAGCCATTCTGAATCCGCCACTACCTGTTGTTTACTATGCCTATGCTTTTCTTTTGTTGCAGTCTTTGATGACTTATTATTAACTTTTCGATTTTCAGCAACCTTCTGTGATTCGATTTCCATCTCTTCAACAGCTGGCATAAGCTGTTCAATACAGGTTGGACATACAATTCCATTTTCAGGGCGTTCACAAAGCACGCATTTATGCTCATACTCCTGTGAATCTGCCATCGCATTCAAACGTTTCAAAAAGCGTCCGCCGAAAATTGTCTTGTTCAGCACCTCACTCTGTTTTCCCCTAACAAGCGCAGCCTTTACCTGATTTTTGTCATTGCAATCCAAATCTTTTGAACATCTTATTATCTCTAGAATTGCACTTTTCTCATATGTTCTCATAATTATCACCATCTATTTTCTGATACTTTTGATACATATGATTATAACCCATTTGTCCTATTAACACAAATTTTTATTTTTCTATCTTATTTTCTAAAAGATCATATAATTTCTGATATACAAAATTCACGCTCATTTGTCTTACTTCATTTCTGCCTGGATTTCCAAAATGCATAGTATATGTTGAAACTTCTCCTTCTATGGAAAATCCAAAGCAAACAGTCCCTACCGGTTTCCCTGGTACTGCCCCTGAAGGTCCGGCAATCCCAGTAATTCCGACGCCAACCTGGGCGTTATTATTTTCTGCCACGCCAAGTGCCATCTCTTTTGCAACCTCTTCGCTTACCACACCATACTTATTTATCGACTCTTCTTTAACTCCGAGGTACTTTATCTTTGCCTCATTTGCATATGTCACAACAGAAGCATCCAGCACATGAGATACATTCGCTACATTAATCAGCCTTGCTGCTGCAAGACCACCAGTGCAGGATTCAGCAAAAGAGATATGATAATTTTTTTCTTTAAGTAAATTCACTACTTCATGTTCAATATCTTTCATCTTTTCCCCTTCCTTTTTATTACTGCTGCTACTTTCCCCCATGCTGCAGTTTCCTCTCATACTGCAGCCTCTGCAAGAGTTACAGCAGGAATTCTTATTTTTCTTTTTCAATATAAAAGCAATAACCAATATCACTATTATAGCAATTATTATAAGTAAATCCCAAATATTCATTCAATCTACTCCGAAAAAACATAATTTATCTCATATTTAAACTACACCAATCAGCATACAAATAATTCTGACAATATATGCAACGAGCCAAGCTATAAAGCACTGCCAAAATACAAGAGCAATCGCCCATTTTGTTCCAAGTTCACGTTTTACTGAGGCAACTGCTGCCACGCATGGTGTATAAAGCAGGCTAAATACCAGCATTGAAGTAGCTGTCAAATGCGTAATAGCCGCCCCTACATTTCCTCCAAATAGAATTTCCATTGTAGAGACTACGCTTTCTTTCGCCATCACTCCACTGATAAGAGACACACAGATTCTCCAATCATTCATTCCAATAGGGGCTAATACCGGCGCAATAAAACCTGCCAGTTTTGCAAGAATACTTTCAGATGAATCTGAAACCATCTGGAAATTCATGTTAAAACTCTGAAGGAACCAAACCACAATTGTTGCAACCAGAATTACAGAAAAAGCCTTCTGTAAAAAGTCTTTGGCTTTCTCCCACAGTAGCTGCAATACATTTTTTACAGCTGGAAGCCTGTAGTTTGGAAGCTCCATAACAAAAGGAACCGCCTTTCCCTTGAACAAAGTATTCTTAAACAGGAAGGCTACAAGTATAGCAACCAAAATTCCAAGCACATACAAACCAGTCATAATAAATGCTCCCTTTTTAGGGAAAAACGCATTTACAAAAAAAGCATAAATCGGCATCTTTGCAGTACAACTCATAAATGGAGTAAGCAAAATTGTCATCTTTCTATCTCTTTCACTTGGAAGTGTACGAGTTGACATTACTGCCGGTACTGTGCACCCAAAACCAATAAGCATTGGCACTATACTTCTTCCTGAAAGACCTATTTTTCTAAGCATCTTATCCATCACAAAAGCCACTCTTGCAATGTATCCGCTATCCTCCATAAGAGAAAGAAACAGGAATAAAATTACAATTATAGGAAGAAAACTTAATACACTTCCAACACCGGCAAAAATTCCATCAATAACAAGCCCATGAATCACAGGATTTACCTGCGCAGCTGTCATTGCTTCATCTACTGAATTCATCAACATTTCTATTCCGTTCTCCAACAGCCCCTGGAAAAATGCACCGATCAGATTAAATGTCAGATAGAACACTAAGGCCATAATTCCAATAAAACAAGGAATAGCAGTATATTTTCCTGTGAGTACTCTGTCTATTTTCTCACTGCGTATTCTCTCCTTGCTTTCTTTTGGCTTTGTGACAGTCTTCTCACATAGCTTTTCAATAAATTCAAAACGCATATCAGCAATCGCCGCACTTCTGTCAAGTCCTCTCTCTGACTCCATCTGAAGGACAATATGCTCAAGCATTTCTTTTTCATTTTCATCAAGGGCTAATTTTTCTATGATAAGCTCATCACCCTCAATAGCTTTTACTGCCGCAAATAGTGGTGGGATTTTTGCCCTGTCTGCATGGTCTTCTATCAAATGTACAACCGCGTGAATACATCTGTGAACTGCTCCACCGTGGTCATCCTTGTCACAAAAATCCTGTACAGCCGGACATTCCTGATGCTTTGCAATATGCATAGCATGCTTAATAAGCTCATCTACACCTTCATTTTTTGCCGCCGAAATGGGAACAACAGGAGTTCCGAGCATTTTTTCCATGGTATTTACATCAACAGCACCATGATTTCCAGTCATCTCATCCATCATATTAAGAGCAACTACTACTGGAATATTCATCTCTAGAAGTTGCATTGTCAGGTACAAATTTCTCTCAATATTGGTTGCATCCACAATGTTTATTATTGCCTTCGGATGCTCATCTAACACAAAATTTCTAGATACAATTTCTTCTTTGCTGTAAGGCGACATTGAATATATTCCTGGCAAATCTGTCACCAGTGTATTAGTTTTTCCTTTTATCGGCCCATCTTTTCTGTCTACCGTTACTCCCGGGAAATTACCCACATGCTGATTAGAACCAGTTAGCTGATTAAAGAGTGTGGTTTTTCCACAGTTTTGGTTTCCAACTAAAGCATATGTAAGTAATGTTCCCTCCGGAAGAGGATTTCCATGGTCCTTTACATGGTATTTTCCTTCCTCTCCAAGTCCCGGATGTTCCATTTTTGATATTCTCTCAATTCTATCATGACTTTTACTTCTGTGACTTATTGGTTCTACTTCTATTTTTGCAGCGTCATCTAATCTTAATGTAAGCTCATATCCATGAATTTGTAGTTCCATTGGGTCACCCATAGGAGCCAATTTCACAACCGTAACTTCCGCTCCGGGTATAACTCCCATATCTAAGAAATGCTGCCTAAGTGCCCCTTTTCCACCAACTTTGCTGATAAGGGCGCTCTCTCCTATTTTTATATCTTTAAGTGTCATGTTGCCTCCTTCTACCTTGAGTTAGCCTTGCCTAACACAGATATAATATCACATATTCTACAAAAAAAGAAGTCGTGAAAAATCACGACTTCTTATGAAAAATCTTTTAAATATTATGCTATTTTTACAAAATTTTATAAATGAAGTACACGTTCTTTAATCTCCTGTGTTCTTCCCTGATTCCAGAATTGAGTTCCAATGTATCCGCAGGTACGACGTGCAACACTCATCTTATCCTGATTTCTGTTACCACAGTTTGGACACTCCCAGATAAGTTTTCCAGAACCTTCTTCATCTACGATTTTGATTTCTCCATCATATCCACATTCCTGACAGTAGTCACTCTTTGTATTAAGCTCAGCATACATGATATTGTCATAAATATACTGCATAACGGAAAGAACTGCCGGGATATTATCCTGCATATTCGGAACCTCAACATAGCTGATGGCTCCACCTGGAGAAAGCTTCTGGAACTGTGACTCAAATTTAAGCTTATCAAATGCATTTATTTCTTCTGTTACATGTACATGATAGCTGTTTGTAATGTAGTTCTTATCTGTAACACCTTCGATAATTCCAAAACGTTTCTGCAAGCATTTTGCAAATTTGTAAGTAGTTGACTCAAGTGGTGTTCCATAGATACTAAAGTCAATATTTGTCTGGGCTTTCCATTCATTACATGCATCATTTAACTTCTGCATTACCTTAAGTGCAAATGGAGTTCCAACTTCAGGCTCTGTGTGAGAAACACCTTTCATCGCTCTTACACATTCACAAAGACCTGCATATCCCAGTGAAATAGTTGAGTAACCATCAAATAAGAGCTTATCAATCTTTTCACCCTTTTTAAGTCTTGCAAGTGCTCCGTTTTGCCATAAAATAGGAGCCACATCTGAAGAAGTTCCAAGGAGTCTCTTGTGTCTGCACATAAGAGCCCTATAACAAAGTTCAAGTCTCTCGTCGAGAATCTCCCAGAACTTATCTTCATCCTTACCAGCCGAACATGCCACATCTACCAGATTAAGTGTTACAACACCCTGGTTAAAACGTCCGTAATATTTTTTCTTGGTAGGATCATAGTTAAGAGCGTTTGCCACATTTCCTGCGCTCTTTGAACATCTGTCTACTGTAAGGAAAGATCTGCATCCCATACATGTGTAGACATCTCCATCTTTAAGCTCCTTCATAACCTTCTCTGAGATATAATCTGGAACTAAACGCTTAGCAGAACACTGTGCAGCAAGTTCTGTAAGGTACCAGTATTTGGAATCCTCGCGGATATTGTCATCCTCTAAAACATAGATAAGCTTTGGAAAAGCCGGTGTAATATAAACCCCCTTTTCGTTTTTAACACCGTATATTCTCTGGTGAAGCATCTCCTCTATGATTGCAGCTAAATCAGCCTTTGTCTGTGGGTCTTTAACTTCATTGAGATACATAAATACAGTGATAAATGGAGCCTGTCCATTTGTAGTCATAAGTGTGATGACCTGATACTGAATCATCTGAACACCACGGTTGATTTCCTCTTTTACTCTAAGCTCTGCAACCTGATTAATTTTTTCTTCATTAAGCTCAAGTCCAACTTCTTCAAACTCTTTTTTAACCTGTCTTCTGAATTTTTCACGGCTAACCTGTACAAATGGTGCAAGGTGAGCAAGTGAAATACTCTGTCCGCCGTACTGAGAACTTGCAATCTGGGCAATGGCCTGTGTTGCAATATTGCATGCAGTAGAAAAACTCTTTGGTGGATCAATCATTGTCTCACTAATGACTGTTCCATTCTGAAGCATATCCTCTAAGTTTACCAAACAACAGTTGTGCATATGCTGTGCAAAATAATCTGCATCATGGAAATGAATAAGACCTTTCTCATGAGCCTCAACAATATCCTCAGGAAGAAGGAATCTCTTTGTAATGTCCTTGCTGACCTCTCCTGCCATGTAATCACGCTGAACGCTATTTACAGTAGGATTCTTGTTGGAATTTTCCTGCTTTACTTCCTCGTTGTTACACTCTAAGAGACTTAAAATCTGCTGGTCTGTAGAGTTTGATTTACGAACAAGGGCTCTCTTATAACGATATGTTATATAGTTACGAGCAACTGTGAAAGCTCTCTGATTCATAAGCTGGTTCTCAACCATATCCTGAATCTCTTCCACACTTGGAGATCTCTTCATATTCTCACAGGCAGTCTCTACGTTAGCTGCGATTTCCTCAATCTGATCTTCGCTCAGCTTCTCGTAATCTATGACTGACTCATTGGCTTTTTTAATAGCAGCTATAATCTTGTTACTATCGTATACAGCCTCACTACCACTTCTCTTAATGATTTTCATATGGTAAATAATCCTCCTAAAAATACTACATCAATTATCTATATAATGAATTTGTTAATGTCTAAAATGATTATACAAGATATTGTGGTTTTGTCAACGAGTTAAATCTAGATTTGGTAGTTTTTAATAACACAAAAAAAGTGCCGAAACCCTTGATTTTTCGGCACTTTTATATATTTCTCACAAAAAGAAGTCTGAAATTTTAGTGTATTTTTCAGACACTATTTCTACACAATTTACTTGTGAACATCACACTCTATTTCTATATTCTTAGATTAACAAACGAAGCAAATAATTGTAGCTTTAAGTATCTTTTTCATATTCATACTACGCCATCTCCAAAGCAATTTTCATCATATTGGTAAAACAAGTCTGTCTCTCTTCCGGTGTAGTTTCCTTTGAATCCACAAAACTATCCGAAATAGTAAGAAGACATGCAGCCTCTTTTCCAGTCACATTAGCGTTATGGAAAAGTGCAAAGCTTTCCATTTCCACACACAGACAGCCTCTCTCATCACGAAGCTTCTCCCAGTATGTTGGTCTTTG
>JBGVKW010000055.1:0-2374 GCA_045123895.1 Agathobacter sp. | reverse complement strand
ATGTTAGCAAAGCTGACGCGCATTCCGCAGCAATAACGCCAAGGCGTTATTGAATAATTAAATAAGTTGAAGGCTTGAATATGCAATCTATACCACTATAAATGCAATTCATGTCGTTTCTATTGAAGTGAAAAAATATATATGTAGACTTTTGTACAGGAGGTGACGAAATGAAAATAAAAATAAGGCTTGGTAAGGAAAAGAAAAAACAGGTTACAGAAGAATTAGAAAGCCTTGGCGTAACAATATGTGAAGACTCAGAGCTTATTTTGACTGAAGATGGTTACAATGAAGGAGAATTGTATTGTAGGGATGATACTGACAGAGTAGTTGTTCCATTTTCCGATATTTTATACATAGAGTCCGTTGGAAAAGATGTATATGTACATTCGAATAATAAGAAGTATACTACTACCACAAGAATCTATGTGTTGGAGCAGAATCTTCCAAGCGAATTGTTTTTAAGAATCAGTAATTCTGTGATAATAAATCGAAATTCAATCAAAAGAATTCGACCTGCACTTAGTCAGAAATTTTATTTGACATTAAAAAATGGAGATAGTGTAGATGTGACCAGAACTTATTATTACAAATTTAAAGAATATTACGGAATATAAAGGAGAGATTTTATGTTTAGTATTGTAGGTTCGATTGTACTGATTACTTTTATTGTAATTATTGCAGTGTTTGTTTATTATTTGATTTATGCAAGAAGCATTAATAGAAAAATTTGCAATGGGCAGATTATCAATAGAAAAATGGTGGATATACCCAAAGTGATTATGATTGCGATTATTATTCTATTATTATTGTATTCAGTTGCTTTGTCGGTTGGATTAGAACAGAGCTATAAGAATGCAGCTATAGTCAATAGGGATGATTTTTCAGTTATAAATTTATCTGATTATTCATATTATGGCTATTCTGGAATGAAAGAAAGCAATGATGCATCTTTTGCAAAAGTATATTCTAAAGAAAGCAATGAAGGATATAAGAAAACAGTTCAGAGAGATGGCGATTTTGAATTTATTGTTTTCACGAGAACAACAGACCATGACAGTTTTCATCCCGATTTTTTATGCTATGTAGATTATGTGGGAGAAGCGGATGCAGAGTTATTGATGTATGAAAAGAGTTCGTATTTAGAAAAAGTAAGTGATAAAGAAGTGTTTGGAAAAAGTTCAGGTGGCGGAAGCTTATCGGATGGGAGATTATATATTGGTAATATAAATGATGATGAAAAATTTAGAATAACAATAGGTTTACTTGATGAAGAGGCCAAACAGAAATTTAGTGAGGCAGATTCGAAGGCATATGAGGAGGATAATGGAGAGTTTCCGGATATTTTGGATTATGCAACGTCTGCTGGAAGTGTAACAATCACAATAGAGTAAGATTCATATATAAGGGAGTCGGAGAAAAGAATCCAGTCTCACTTCAATGCGGGTTACAATCTGGTTAGATATACGAAGTACAGCACAAATGCTGTCAACATCCAACTTTTTATGCAGTTGGATTAAAGCAGATGCAGTTTGTGCAGGAGCAAGAGGACTCCGGCTTTTGAATAAATGGGTATAGAATTAATTAGGAAATGGAAGTATAATAAAGAAAAGATAGGTTACGAAAGGAGCTGGGGTAGACATGGGAATAGCGGAATTGACAGCAAAAATAGAGAGTTTGTCGGAAGAAGATTATAATATGGTAATCATGCTTGTAAATAGATTGTCCGAGAAGTCTGAAATAAGTGGACTTCAGAAATTGAGCGAGGATGAGTTGGTTGAGCAACTTTCCGAGTCAATAAGAAAAAGTGACATGGGAGCTACAAAAGCTGCCAGAGAAGTATCACAAAGCATGAGGGAAAAATATGCAGTTTAATGTAGAACTTTCAGAATTAGCAGAAAGACAGTATGATAAAATCCTGTCCTATATTGTAAACGAATTGAAGAATCCGCATGCACTAAAAAATGTTATGGATGATTTTGATGAGACAATTGCAAAGCTGGAGAAGATGGCAGACAGCTTTGGATATTGTAATAGTAATCGTTTGAGAGAGATGGGATTACATAAAATTAGATTTGCTAAGCACAGATACTTGTTTGTGTATCGAGTGAATAAATCTCAAGTAATTATTGAGGGTATGTATCACGAGATGCAGGATTATGAAAATTCAATATAGTATTTTATGAGAAAATGTTTAGTGCATTACGGAAACGTGGTGCACTATTTTTTAATATTTTATCTCTAGTTGGAGAAGACTCCCACTTCTTTAAGTGGTGAGTAGAAATGATATTTGTCTCAGTGGGAGTCTCAATCTCCAACTGAGATAAAAGCCGCCGGCGGATTGCAGGAATGCGCAGAGGAAGATGTCAGCAAA
>JBGVKW010000054.1:0-9663 GCA_045123895.1 Agathobacter sp. | reverse complement strand
CCCTACAAATCCGAATTTATCATCGAATTTATATTCCTTTCCTCGCCTACAAAAGTAGCTTTTCTAATTCGTCCATTTCTTTAGTAATTTCTTTTTCCAAGCTTCTAATTTGCGCCATTATCTCTTCTGTTGGAGGGTATTCCACTGCAACATACTCTACTTCTTTATACTTATTAATTGATAAATCATAGTCATTCTCTACAATTTCCAGCTTTGGAACTAAAAAGCTCTGTTCTGTCCTTTCACGATTTTCTTCATTTTCCAACTTATGAAATCTCTCAATGATATCTGGAATATCATTTTCTTGAATTTCACTTCGCTTATCGTCTAAACTATATCCGTCAGCTTTCATATCATAGAACCATACATTATCAGTTCCACCATCTCCCGTTTTTGTAAAAATAAGGACAGCTGTTGATACTCCAGCATATGGTTTAAACACTCCAGAAGGCATTGAAATTACAGCCTGAAGCTGATGCTTTTCGATTATTTCTTTTCTAATGGATTTATGTGCCTTACTACTTCCAAACAACACTCCATCGGGAACAATACATGCACATCTACCACCTTTTTTAAGCAAACGAAGGAACAATGCTAAAAACAATAATTCTGTTTTCTTAGTATTTGTAATCGCTTTCAAATTATCATTAATACTCTCTGCATCTACAGTTCCTTTAAAAGGAGGATTTGCTAAACATACTGTATATTTAGAAGCAATATCGTTTTGCTTTGATACACTGTCTTTATAATCAACATCAGGATTATTAATTGAATGCAACATTAAATTCATTGCTGATAGTCGTAACATTGTTCTATCTGTATCAAATCCAGAAAACATAGTACTCGCAAATGCATCCCATTGCTCGCTCGTCATTGTATTTTCATAATTCTTTCTGATATATTCAGCTGCAGAAACAAGAAATCCTGCCGTTCCACAAGCTGGATCACAAATAACATCATCCGGTGTCGGCGCAATCAACTCAACCATCATTTCTCTAATATGCTTAGGAGTTCTAAACTGTCCATTTCGACCTGCTGTTGAAAGCTTACCCAACATATACTCATACAAATCACCTTGCATATCTCTATCTGAAATATCATGTGTATATAAATCTTCTAATCCTGTTACAATTTTCTGTAATACTTGCGGAGTTGGAATAAGAAACATCGCATCTTCCATATAGCGAGCGAACGATGTATCAACATCATTAATTTTTCCACTCTCTACCTCTACTTCTACCAACTCTCCCGTCTCATTAAAATCTGGCAATTTCCCATTTTTTAACATCTTTATCGCTGGAAATACTCTCTGAGAAATAACATCAAATATATCTCGTGGGTCTTTATCCTTAAATTTACTCCAGCGCATAGACTGTCCAGATTCAGACTGTGGAAAAATATTATTAAAAGTATCTCCCATCATATTAGCAAACTCTTCGTTTTCTAATTCCTTCTCATCTAATGACCTTATAAACATTAAATAAGTTAATTGTTCAATAACAGTAATTGGGTTTGTAATTCCACCAGCTGCTATGTCATCCCATATCTTATCCACTTTATTTTTTATCGCGCCTGTAATCATTACTATCTCCTAATTTTTATCTTTTTCTTAATTCTTATTTTATTATATATTTTTCTCACAAAAGTAACAAGAAAAAGCAACTCATGATATGTTCCTAAAGTCAACATAAACAGCTATTCAAATATCTTACAAGAAAAACAACCTATCATCCATCTGTCCTTCAGGTACAAAATCTCTATTCTTACATATCTTATCCGCATATCCGGTTGTAATAGGAAGTCTCATTTTATGTGTCGAACCCACATGTAACTGTGACAAATATAAAATCTGTGTAAGAATATGCGCCATTGAAACATTACCACATTTTTTCTCGACTAAAATTGGATTAGGTGAACCTTTCTTATTCTTCATATCTGTAGTAACCAGATATCCCTTGTTATTGTTGTAAACACAGTATCCCATTGTAGGATTCATAACCTTATCATCCTGTAGTAAGATAAGTTTTGAACTAATATTCTTTCTGACCTCAATAATGCTGTACTCTATACCCTTTGCCCCAAAATAGTTCCTGTACCAATCATCGTTTTCATTACTGAAACCATCTCTATGAATAACCACATTCTTTGGCATCTCTCCAAATCTGTCTTCATAAGAAAAAATCACCTGATCAAATATATCCTGCAATATTCTTGTTGTAATCTTCTCTCCTTGCTGTGGAATCGTCGGTTTATAAAACCCAAGCAGCCTGCCATATTTATCAAAAACTACTGAACACGCTGGATAATGAATTCCTTTTGCAACTGTTGCAACATCAAGACCAACAAAACAATCTACATTTCCCGGCATATCTTTTACCACCCATGGAATGCCTCCAGTTTTGCCTAGTATTCCAAGAATAATATTATGAAGGTAATACTTTGATTTATTGCCTTCTGCTTTACCTCTGGCAAATAATTCAGCTGTTTTCATACTTATCATCTGCGAAGGAATATTTGCTTTTGCCCATATTGTCTTAAATGGATTATACGGTCCATCCTCATCAATACCATCTGGAATAAGTGCAATTACAAGGTCTATTCCCTTAACCTTCTGCAATCTATTGGCAGCTCTCTTATAATCAGTCAAATCTCCAAGCTCGTATTCTTCCTTAATCATTGGAGCAGCCTGAATATCGAGTAGTCCCTCCACAATGTACTTATCTTTTTGACCTTGATACTTTCCAAGCTTTGCAAAAGAATAAATTTCATTTACAACCGCCTCCATAATATCAAATGTATTCTTAGGAAAAATGTATCCAATCTTTATTTTTCTATCAGGCTTCCGATAGAAACCATAATTAAACACCTGAAATTCCTTACCACATTCGAGAGCTTTATCCTTACCACAAATCAATTTAGGTAAAGGAACTGTTCCTTTTTTATATCCTATTTCTTCAACTGTACATGTTACAGTGTTAAATTCCAAATCAGACAACTCTGAAAGAGAACCTATATCCTTAATAAAATCAATATCCAACTGTAATCTTGTTTGCATATCTCTCTTAACATGAGAATCTATCCGAAGTGAAAAAACAGTATCTATTTGTCCAACCATTTCTCTTGTAAGAACCGGTTTCAACGCCTGCGGATAATATGGATATGATTTGCCCGGTTGCAATTCCACTTTAACCACTTTTGTATCATCAGGTATTTTTTCTACACGATATCCTTCTTTTCGCTCAATATAGTATGCCTTAAGACTATCTGCAAAATCCAGTTTATCTGTAACTGTAAAATCACAAATCTCTGTTAAAATACCAGTCTGATTATTCCTTGCCCAATCATTTTTTACTTCCATTCCAATAGGGTCAACACCTTTTTCCAAATAATCATTTATTGTCAGTTTTGAAGTAAAAACACTTCCAGTATCAAGTTTAAGATAAGCCTTTCCATTATCTAATATATCAACCCAGAAATTGTATTTTCTCTCGAGACATATTTCTTTATTATCAGATTCAAATAGTTTTAAGCCTTCATTTGTCATAATCCATTTACTTGTGACACTACTCTTACATGAATACTTACGATATTTATCAAACAGCATGACTTCTGATAAATTTTGTGTAATATAATATTTGATTAGCTCACAATATATCTTTCTGTTCTCTAGAACTGTGAGTTCCTGAACCCCCTCATATTCAATAGTAAAATCGGCATTTGGGACAGTTCCTTCAATTTTCTCAGTGGTATATATCCTCTTTCCATCTTCAAACACTCCGACATGAAAATAATTTCTTAATTTCCATGCAGCACCTCTAATAATTGAAAATGCGTTATCAATCTTCTGTGTATGTAACTGATATACATGTAAGCTCGTTGCCCTGACAATATCTTTAGAAGAAAACACTTCCATGCGTAAATCCTTTTTCATTTTAACCTCCAACTATATATAAGTTTGCATATAATATTTCCATACTAACTTAACTATATAGCATCACCTGTCGCATTAATACGACAGGCATCTAAATTGATGCAAAAAAAGAAGCCAACATGACTTCCTTTTTCACTAATTACTCATATCTTTTTACTGCTTCTTTTAATTGTACTTGCAATTCATTTCTTAACTTCGCGGGTGATATCACCTTAAACATATTTGCATACTGCATAAACCACCCTGTAAGCGTCACACTATTCATCTTTGAAAACACAGCTCTGCATTTTCCATTTGCTTGTTTCCTTACCTTAACACTACTGCCTGCAAAATCATATAAAATTGCGTTTGTAACCTGATTTGGCTCATACTCAACTTCAATTCTTATGGATTCTCCAGAAAAATGATTCACACTCTTTTCAATATATTCCTGAATATACAATTCCGGATTTTTACCTATCTTTTCCTTTGCTTCAATCAAATCCTCTTCTGACATTATCAAATTCTCAACACGGTCAAGTCTATAATTTGTCAATCCTTCATGATTGTCGTGCGACCCGATAAGATAATAATTATTATCAGACCAATATATCGTATACAGATTTAAGGTATAAACCTTTCCCTCTCGTCTAAGAACCTTCTCCATATTGTCGTTTATCTCTGTGTATTGAAATTGTATCTTTTTATGCATAAACATAGCTTCAAGCATTATTTCAATATACTCACCAAGCTTTGTATCTACTTCTGCATTACAAGATAGAGGCATCATCATGTGAGAAAATCTACTTCTTCCTCTCTTGCTGGTAAGTCCTAACAGTTTTTCTCTAATCTTGTTAGCCTCTGCGACCGAGACACATCTGGCCTGCTGAACCGCATCCATCATAACCTTAATCTCCCAGTCATCAAATGCATGCTTGTCCATATACCATCCCTTTTTTTTATCCTTTGCCTGCACTATTGGATAACCACAATACTGTAGCGTCTTTATATCTCTATAGATTGACTGACGTTCCGTCTTACCAATTACATATTCATTTTCAAGCTTATCCACAATATGAGTTGAATTGACTGGGGTCATTTTATCTGTGGTTTGAAGTATCTGTAATACTCTGATTACCTTTTCTTTACGTTCTGCTGCCATATGGTTATCCTCCTCAAACTGCATACTATAAAATAATTATATCATACCCCAGTTGAAAGTTATTTGGCTAAGTGTTGTGTACAGAAGGCTTGTTAATATACTGTTTTCGCATCTGACAATTTAACTTCCGCTAATCATTTTAATATAGGGTCTGGAATACTCCAGACCCTCGTTAACAGCCAAAAGTTAGTCTTCCTGATTCCATATTCTGTTTACATGTTCCCATGCTTCATCATCAAATTCTTTATCTTTAAAATAAAGTTTTTTATCTGCTTCCGTTATCTTTCTTATTACCTTACACGGATTTCCAGCAGCAATACACCAATCAGGTATATCTTTTGTGACTACACTTCCTGCTCCAATTACCACATTACTTCCGATGTGAACCCCCGGACAAACAACGGTATTTCCACCAATCCATACATTATCGCCAATTACTACTTCAATTCCGTATTCATACATCGTATTTCTGGTATCCGGATGGACTGGATGCCCTGCTGTATAAATTGCCACATTTGGTGCCAGCTGACAGTTATCTCCGATTTTAACCTTTGCAACATCCAGAATCGTACAGTTGTAATTAGCAAAAAAATTCTTTCCTACCTCTATGTGATTTCCGTAATCACAATAAAATGGTGGATTGATAAAGGCTCCTTCTGATTTTCCCAAGAGTTCTTTTACAATTTCATTAATTTTCACAAAATCAGAGCGGTCTACCGTATTTAATTCCTGCGTTAAACGTCTCGCCCTCTTTTGTTCTTCAAATACACTTTCATCTGATATATAAGGAAGCCCTGTATCTCGTCTTTCAATATTATTCATAATTCACTTCTCCTTTGACTAATAAGGTCTATCCTAAATCCCCACTACTAATCACATAAATAATCTTCACTTGTCAACAAAACTGCCGGAATATATTCATAGTTCATTCCAGCCTGAGTTATTACAAGCCTGTCATGATATGCCTCATCCTCACAGCAGAAACCAGACGCACCCTTAATTACTACTTTTATGATTTCATTCATGATAGGCTCTCCTTCCCAAACTGTATACTATAAAAAATTATATCATACCGCAGGTAAAACGGATAACCATATTTCCCATGATAGTATATATACTACACCAAAGAATTCAACACATTTACGAAAAGCCCCCGTGTTGCATATCTGCTACACAGAGGCTTTCTACAATTAAAATAATTAATGTTGTTCCAATATTTCTTTTAAGGCTTTAAGCGTCGCTTTCACATCCGATTCATTGGCATTTTCTCCCATATGTCCGATGCGAAGAAGCTTTCCTGCAAAGATGTCAAAGCATCCTGCAATCATGATTCCATACTCCTTGCGAAGCGCAAGAAGAATTTCATCTGAACTAAATCCGTCCGGTACATAAAATACCGATACAGTATTGGAAAATCCATTTTTACCGTACAATTTCAATCCCATCTTCTTTAGTTCACTTCTTGTAAACTCCGCAATCTTTGCATGGCGCTCATAAATCTTTGTATCTTCCTTCACATTGTCAAGCGCCTGACGAAGTCCATAGATATCACTTATTGGCATTGTATATGGAAACCATTTTTCCTCGTAATAATTCTTGAATACCAAAATGTTTGCATAGAACGAAGCAATCGGATATTTACGGTTCTCCATTGCTTCCATTGCAGCTTTACTTACTGTTAGGAAAGTAAGTCCCGGTGGTGCAGAAAGCGCTTTCTGAGAACCTCCACAGACAATGTCAATCTGTCCACGATCCACATCTAATGGTTCACCAAACATTGCGGAAACCGAATCTACCACTGTCATAATTCCAAATTCATGTAATACAATACTCAACTCTTCTACCGGATTCAACATACCACTAGGAGTATCACAATGCACCAGTGTTGCATATTTGAAATCATGATTTTCCTGTAAAAATTCTTTTAACTTTTCCGGCTCAATTGCCTCGTCATATGGTGCAGAATAGTAGGTTACTTGGCCACCATACATAGTTACAAAATCACCAAAGCCCTTACCGTAGATTCCATTGTCAAGGACAAGTACCTTATCGCCCGGTTCCGTTAAAGAAGCACATGCTGCCTCTAGTCCAAGAATTCCCTCGCCATCTAAAATGAAAGCTTCATTTTTCGTATGCAATAACTCGCTGATGAGCAAACAAGTTTCTTTATAAAACTCTACAAATTCTTCATCTAAATCTGGATTCGTACATTCTAAGCTTCTTGCAAGGCGTACATTTTCACGTACCTGCGTTGGTCCCGGTGTCATCAATTTATACTTCATAACGTTAAATTATTCCTATCCTATATTTCTTATCCTATTTCTTATCCTATTTCTTGTCTTATTTTTATCTCTTCACAATAGTTTTACTTAGCACTTCAATCACTGGCACTGAAATAACTGCGCCAACAACAATCTGTACGATATTTCCTGGAATAGAAGCCACTGGGGCAATCCAATTGCCATAGATTATTCCTTCTGCAATATAGTATCCACCAATCTTAATAAGTAATGCACAGAAAACTGCTAGAAGAATCCATCCAAGGCCTTTACGATTCTCTGTAATCTTACCTACAACAAATCCCATACAGCCAACAATCACAAGCGTAAATGGAGCCCATAATAACCATCCACTCAATAAATCAAATAATGCCATTCCGACTCCACCTGCAACTGCACCTATTTTCTTTCCAAAAAGAACAGCTGCGATGAATAATGATACATTTCCAAGATGAACCAATCCACCATTTGCCTGAATTGGCAATCTAATATTGATAAAAGCTGTGGCAACATATGTAAGTGCCACAAACATTGCACAAATAGTAATGCTCTTGATATCTATTCTCTTGATTGATTCTGAAGTTACATCTCTCACTGATTCATTTGCTACTGAACTCATAACTCGTCTCCTCTTTTCTTTGATAGACGATATAGTAAACTGTCACTGGCATTTGGTAAATGACCAATTTGATATAAAAACTTATAACCAGATTAATCGTTTTCATTCATGCTCTACTATAAAAAATACTTTTTTGATTGATAATATACTCAAATTGACTCAGAAATACAAAATTCAAATATGAGTCATCAATATTACAGCTACACTTGACTCTTATAGTAAAAGCCCTATTTCGAGATACCTTATTTTTAACAAAAATTGACTCCTTTTGTTAAAAAATTTTGAAGAGTCAACTTGAGAAGTATGCTACTTGACTCATACTGCAAATTCTTTATATAGAGTCAACTTTATTGCACAAATTGTTGATTCGTACAAGAATTTTCTCATAGCGAGTCAACTTCACCTCAAAAAATGTTGACTCTCATCGCAACTAGTTCAAATAGAGTCACTCTCCATAAATTTTATTATTTTTTATCTCTATTCCCATACAATTGACCTACAGTCAATTCATGAATACAACCTATCCACTTCTTTTTCATACACTGCCTCTGTCGCAGAATCAAACAAAACCCATTCTACAAGATCAAAACTATTTTCGTTATCCTCTAAAAATCTTTTTACCGTCTTTACTGCTATCTTTGCTGCAAGTTCTACTGGAAATCTATATACTCCGGTCGAGATGGAAGGAAATGCTATACTTCTTATCCCATGCTCAAAAGCGACCTGCATTGAATTAAAGTAACAACTCGCCAAAAGTTCTTCTTCCTTACTCCTGCCACCATTCCATATTGGACCTACAGTATGTATCACATAATCACATGGCAGATTATATGCTTTTGTAATCTTAGCCTGACCTGTCTCACAACCATGAAGAGTCCTACACTCTGCTAGAAGCTCTGGTCCAGCAGCCCTGTGAATTGCACCATCAACTCCCCCTCCACCTAAAAGTGAGATGTTTGCTGCATTTACAATTGCTTTAACTTCTGTAATTTTTGTAATATCGCCTTTTACCGTTTTAATCAAATACATAATTTCCATTCCAGTTAATCATATTTGTACCCAAGGAATACATCTATTTACTCTTTTACAATACTCAACGTATTCCTGTCCATATAAGTCCTTCAGCCATACTTCCTCTGTTTTAATTAAGAAAATAGTCATATAAATCCAACAAATAACAGGAACAATGAATAACAAAAGATTATTCGCAATAAAAATTGCACCCACACAAATCAATAACGCGCCTGAATAAACCGGATTTCTGGTATAGGCATATACTCCATCTGTTATCAATTTGTTTTCTTCAACATTTTTAAATAATTTTGATTTATACTTTGCACTTACATCAAGATAAAACCCAAAAAGTATAAATATGATTCCTACCACTAAAAAGGGAATCTTTAAAATGTCAAAACTTGCAAAACCGATGTCAAGTACAAAGGTTAACCAAATTGCAATTGCTGTAATGAATACCTGCCCAAAAACAATCACAGGTCCTACTCCAAATAATGGTAAATGTTTATTGTTATTTCTCATTTTTTATTCCCTCAATCTTCTTTATTTGTTGTCTTTATAATCACGTCTACAACTTCAAATTTATTAGTAATATACTCACATTGACTCAGAAATACAAAACAAAAAGGCACCATAGAATGAGGTGACTGTCCCCTCTATGATGTCCTTTCATTTGGAA
>JBGVKW010000053.1:0-31885 GCA_045123895.1 Agathobacter sp. | reverse complement strand
TAGAAATGATATTTGTCTCAGTGGGAGTCTCAATCTCCAACTGAGATAAAAGCCGCCGGCGGATTGCAGGAATGCGCAGAGGAAGATGTCAGCAAAGCTGACGCGCATTCCGCAGCAATAACGCCAAGGCGTTATTGAATTCAAATAGATAAGATGTAAAGAGCGATGATTTAAAGTATGTTTACTGCTTATTTGTAGAAAAATAACTGAGATGAATGTACAAAAAATGAGCCGAAACTCAACATCTGACAAATTTACGCAATTCTTACGAAAAGTCATAATGCTGCTAACGGCTCAGTGCACAAAAGCAAATGTCTCCACCATTACATGGGAAGCTTATATTATAAAATTTTAATTCCGTTCTTTTCACACTCTGCTACGATATCCTCTGGCCACAGTGAACTCTGCACCTCACCGATGTGTGCTTTACGAAGGAAGAACATACAGATACGAGACTGTCCGATTCCACCTCCGATTGTGTAAGGAAGTTCTTTGTTGATGATTGCTTTCTGGAAATCAAGTTCAGCTCTTTCAGGGCAGCCAGCTTTTTCTAACTGCTCAACGAGTGATTTCTCATCTACACGAATTCCCATAGAAGAAAGCTCAAGTGCGATATCAAGAACCGGATAGTAAACTACGATATCAGCATTAAGTGCCCAGTCATCATAATCAGGAGCACGGCCGTCATGTGGTTCTCCGTTTGCAAGCTTGTCACCAATCTGCATGATACAAACAGCACCTTTTGCTTTTGTAAAGAGGTATTCTCTTTCCTTTGGAGTATTGTCTGGGAACATCTCCTCAAGCTCAGATGTTGTAATAAAAGTAATATCCTTTGGAAGGATTAAATCAATGTAATCGTACTGGATAGCCATGTACTGTTCTGTTTTACGGAGACATTTGTAAACTGTCTTTACTGTCTCTTTCAAGAAATCAAGGTTTCTGTCCTCTTTGTTAATTACTTTTTCCCAATCCCACTGGTCAACAAAAATTGAGTGGATATTGTCTGTATCCTCATCACGACGGATAGCGTTCATATCTGTGTAGATACCTTCGCCAACTGAGAAGCCGTACTTTTTGAGAGCGTATCTTTTCCATTTTGCAAGAGAGTGTACAACCTCTGCAACTTTTTCATTCTGCTCGCGGATTCCAAAAGAAACAGGTCTTTCATATCCGTTTAAGTTGTCGTTAAGTCCTGTGTTAGGATCAACGAAAAGTGGAGCAGAGACTCTTGTAAGGTTAAGACGCTGAGCGAGAACACCCTGAAAAAAGTCTTTTGCTGTTTTGATTGCCAGCTGTGTGTCATGTAAATCTAAAGCTGACTCATAATTCTTTGGTATTATTAAATTTTCCATAATAGCCCCTTTGCTTTATATGTTTAAATTTTGTTTTCTTTTTTTACCATTGATGATTATAGCACAAACTTGCTAGAAAGATAAATAATATTATGCTAAAATATTTGCTGGAAATTAAGAAAGGATTTTTGAACATGAAAAAGGAAGATTTGAGCGTGGTTGCACTTCTCTTTGAAGCAATAGATTTAATACTACTTGTAGCATATGTAGGACTTCAGATATACTATGGTATTTTTTATCATATTCCTATTCAAAAATATGCGCTAAATATTCTGGTGCTTGTTTTTATATACGCAGGGCTTACATTGTTGTCAAATAATCCCCAGCAGCTCAATCGAATTCCGGCTGACAGATGTGTGGGAGATGTGAGAAAGTACTCACTTAGAATGATACGAATTATGAAATTTGTATTTATAGCAGGACTATTAGTTCCAAGTGTCTGCGATGCATTTGGATATGGAATAAGGGATAATTACAGTGTTATTTTTATTGTAATAGCTGCGCTTGATGCGATATATTACGAATATAGAATCTTGACAATTTTAAGAAATGAAAAAGACTAAAGGATGAGAAAAATGGAAATAGATATTTTAGAATTAAAAAAGTTAAATAAAGATACTTATCAGATAATTGACATAAGAAGTGAAGATGAGATAAATCATGGTGCAATTCCAGGAGCGATTGCCATGGCACCTGAAAATATAGAGCATAGTGATGAGATTGACAGACAAAAGCAGCTTGTAATCTGTTGCAGCAGGGGAAAAAACAGCATAGATGTGGCTTCATACCTTAGGGAAAAAGGCTTTAATGCGGTAAGCTTAAAGGGCGGATACGTAAGCTGGCTTCTTGATGTGATAAATGAGGATACAAAAAACAACACAGACTTAAAGGCAGATGTGGAATTAAGCCTTCGTAAAAAATTCAAGAAATCCATCTGGAGAAAATTTACAAAAGCTATAAACACATATGAGCTGGTAAAACCAGGGGACAGGATAGCAGTATGTATTTCCGGTGGCAAAGATTCTATGCTTATGGCAAAGCTTTTTCAGGAGCTAAAGCATCACAACAAGTTTGATTTTGAAGTGAAATTTCTTGTTATGGATCCTGGTTACAATCAGGCGAACAGAAAGGTTATCGAGGAAAATTGCAGGAATCTTGGAATAGATGCGACAATCTTTGAGTCGGATATTTTCGATGCAGTTTATGAGATAGAAAAGTCTCCATGCTATCTTTGTGCAAGAATGAGACGAGGACATCTATACAGTTATGCGAAGGAATTGGGATGTAATAAAATCGCTCTCGGTCATCATTATGATGACGTAATAGAAACCATTCTCATGGGAATGCTTTATGGAGCGCAGGTACAGACCATGATGCCAAAGCTCCACAGTACTAATTTCGAGGGAATGGAGCTTATTCGTCCACTTTATCTGGTTAGAGAGGATGATATAAAAGCCTGGAGAGATTACAATGGTTTGCATTTCATACAGTGTGCCTGCAAATTTACTGATACATGTACCACCTGCAACAACGAAGAGAATAAATCCAAGAGAATGGAGATTAAACAGCTGATTGCAAGACTTAAGAAAGTAAATCCATTTGTGGAGGCCAATATTTTTAAAAGTGTGGAGAATGTAAATTTAAGTACTGTTATTGCATATAAGCAGGATGGAATAAAGCACAGCTTTTTAGATGATTATGATGAAAAATAATATTATTGAGATAGATGATTTAATGTACGAAAAACTCTGGGCCTACAAAGAAAAATCAGAGGTGCAGCTTCTAAGATGCAACGAACCAAAGCCGGGAGTATTTGTTGCAGAGAGTCCAAACGTAATAGAAAGAGCAATGGATGCGGGCTACAGACCAATTTCATTTCTGGTAGAAAAGAAAAAACTGACTGAGTGTGAGCATATTTTTGACCGCTGTCCTGATGCAGATATTTATACTGCTGATGAGTCAGTTCTCGTCGGGATAACTGGCTTTAAGCTTACTAGAGGACTGCTTTGTCTTTTTGAAAGGAAACCACTTAATTCAGTAGAGGAAATCTGTAAAAATGCAAGGCGAGTTGCCGTTCTTGAGGATGTTGTAAATCCTACAAATGTGGGAGCTATATTCCGCTCAGCAGCGGCAATGTTTGTGGATGCAGTTATTCTGACAAATGCCTGCAGTGATCCATTATACAGAAGAGCAGCAAGAGTTAGCATGGGAAATGTGTTCCTTGTTCCATGGACTGTAATGGATAAAAATGATTGGCCGGCTGATGCCATGAACCTTCTAAGGAAGTCTGGATTTAAGTTTGCGGCAATGGCACTTACTGATGATTCAGTAAGCATCGATGATAAAAGGCTTAAAATTGAGGAGAAGCTTGCAATTGTCCTGGGAACAGAAGGGCAGGGGCTTAAGGCTGATACAATAGAAAAATGTGATTATACCGTAAAGATTCCAATGGCATCCGGGGTTGATTCGTTAAATGTGGCAGCGGCGAGCGCGGTGGCTTTCTGGGAATTATCGAAATAGAGATTGAAAAAACAGTTAAAAATGCATTATAATGGTGATGTAGGAGGGATAAAGATGAGAGTAAAGAAAATCAACGACATTGATAATTTTTGCAAAGCATTAGATAAATGTCAGGGACGTGTTGAATTGATAACTGATGAGAATGATGTACTTAATCTTGCATCGACACTTACAAAGTTTATTGGTATCTCACTGGTATTTAGTAATCCTCAGATTCCGGAATATGAAATAGTATGTTACGATGCCAATGACTATGAACTAATAAAGGAATTTCTGGTTCCGGCGGATGGCAAAGAATAAAACAACTATAGCAGATTATATTTGATTAAATTTCAGGGGAATGGTAAATATTTCCCCTGTTTTTTTGAGTCTAAGTATTGACATTAAAAAATATATAAACGATGATAATATGAAGTAAAAATAATTGAATCTACAAGGGAGAAAACTATGCCTGTATTTGATTTTAGCAATGAGCCGGCTCCAAAGGGAGAGGCTATGTGTACATATGAAACATTTTGGTCAAAGGAGACAAGCGCGACACCGGAAAAACCAATTGTTGTGTTAGATAATAGTAATAGAAAATGGAAACATCATTCACGTGGAATTTTTACAAATCCAATCAAGAGAACTTCGTTTGAGTTTGACGAAGAGGATGGTGTTGTAAGTGCAGATATATTAAAGATTGATTCAAGATTTGTAAGTCTTTTTAAATGGCTTGGTGAAAACCACATTAAGGTACAGCTTTCAGGTGAGAATTCATCAGAAGGTTACGCTGTGTACAAGGTTAAAGAGGTTGCCTTAGGTGGCGGAACAAAGCTTTCAGCAGAGGATGGATTTCTTCAGTATATGATGGAGAGACTGTTCGCAAGCACAATGCCGGATACTATAATTGATGATGAGGATGTAGGTGAAGACGGCGATAGTATGAAGCTTACAAGTATCCAGAGTATCACCGATTTTATGACATGTGCAGGAAGAACTCTTCCTGATAATATATTGCTCTGGGCAAGAAGAAACCTTGCAGTGGCAAGATCAGCAGAGGTGTCACCGGAGGAGAGAAGGCACGCTCAGCGAGCACTTTCTATCATGATGAATATTCAGTGGAAGGGCAATTATTTTGAGGCTATTGACCCTGTTGAAGCTAGAAGAATTCTTGATGAGGAGCTTTATGGAATGGAAAAAGTAAAGCAGAGAATCATCGAGACTATTATTCAGATTAACAGAACACATACACTTCCTGCATATGGTTTATTGCTTTGTGGACCAGCCGGTACAGGAAAATCACAGATTGCTTATGCCGTTGCAAAGATTCTCAAGCTTCCATGGACAACACTTGACATGAGTTCAATTAATGATGCGGAGCAGCTTACTGGAAGTTCAAGAATTTACTCAAATGCAAAGCCTGGAATTATCATGGATGCATTTTCGCAGGCAGGAGAGTCTAATCTTGTATTTATCATCAACGAGTTAGATAAGGCTGCTTCAAAAAACGGAAATGGTAATCCAGCCGATGTACTTTTGACACTGCTTGATAATCTTGGTTTTACAGACAACTATATGGAATGTATGGTTCCAACAGTTGGTGTATATCCAATTGCAACAGCCAATGACAAAGAAAATATCAGTGCGCCACTTATGTCACGTTTTGCAGTAATTGATATTCCTGATTATACAGCAGAAGAAAAGAAGGTTATTTTTTCGAAATTTGCTTTAAGAAAAGTGTTAGAGAGAATGGGTATGAGAGAGGACGAGTGCATTCTTACAGAGGATGGACTTGATGCAGTAATAAAGCTTCATGCCAATACTTCGGGAATACGTGATCTTGAGCAGGCTGCAGAACATCTCGCGGCGAACGCACTTTATCAGATTGAGGTAGACAATGTGGAGAAAGTTGTGTTTGATGCCCAAAAGGTTAAGGAACTTTTAGGCTAGATAGGAGAGTAAGATGAGAGAATTTAAGAAGTCAACAAAGCTTGATAATGTTTTATATGATGTAAGAGGCCCGGTTGTGGACGAGGCTGCAAGAATGGAAGAGAATGGAACCAATGTGTTAAAGCTTAACATTGGAAATCCGGCTCCGTTTGGTTTTAGAACACCGGACGAAATAGTTTATGATATGCAGCGCCAGCTTGCTGATTGTGAAGGTTACTCCAATGCAAAGGGACTTTTTTCTGCGAGAAAGGCAATTATGCAGTACGCTCAGCTTAAAAATATTCCAAACGTATCTGTTGAAGATATTTATACAGGAAATGGTGTAAGTGAGCTTATTAATTTATGCATGTCAGCTCTTTTGGACAACGGTGATGAGGTACTTGTTCCATCACCTGATTATCCTCTTTGGACAGCCTGTGTTACTTTGGCAGGAGGAACTGCGGTTCACTATGTATGCGATGAGCAGTCAGAATGGTATCCTGACATTGACGACATTAGAAAAAAAGTAAATAGCAACACAAAGGCTATTGTTATCATTAATCCCAATAATCCAACAGGTGCTCTTTATCCAAAGGAAGTGCTTGAGCAGATTGTAGAGGTTGCAAGAGAAAACCAGCTAATTATTTTTTCTGATGAGATTTATGACAGACTTGTTATGGATGATGAGGAGCACGTATCCATTGCTTCTTTGGCACCAGACTTATTCTGTGTTACATTTAGTGGATTGTCGAAGTCACATATGATTGCGGGCTACAGAATCGGATGGATGGTATTAAGTGGAAATAAGGATTTGGCGAGAGATTATATTGAAGGCTTAAATATGCTTTCCAATATGAGACTTTGTTCAAATGTTCCTGCCCAGTCCATTGTACAGACGGCTTTGGGCGGATACCAGAGCGTTGAAAAATATATTGTTCCGGGAGGACGTGTATACGAACAGAGAGAGTATATCTACAATGCATTAAATGATATACCGGGAATTTCTGCGGTTAAACCAAAGGCCGCATTTTACATTTTCCCAAAGATTGATACAAAGAAATTTAACATCGTAGATGATGAAAAATTCGCACTGGATTTATTAAGAGAGAAGAAAATATTAATAATTCATGGTGGTGGATTTAACTGGCATGAACCAGACCATTTCAGGGTTGTTTATCTGCCAAGAATTGAGGTATTAAAGGATGCAATGGAAAGCCTTAGTGATTTCCTTATGCATTACAGACAAAAATAAAAAACAGAAAAGAAGAAGGAATAAAAAATGGACAACAAGATGATTAATACCCCGGTAGAGGTGTTAGAGGCTAATATTAAAACAGAAGAACAGAGAACAAAAATGTCTTTTCCAAGACTTATTGTAATGGCAATTCTTGCAGGAATGTTTATCGCATGTGGAGCATCTGCTAGTAGCGTTGCAATGCATGCAATTCCAAATGTAGGAGTGGCAAGAGTGGTTGCGGGTTGTATTTTCCCAATCGGACTTATGTTTATTGTATTTGTAGGAGGAGAACTTTTTACAGGAGACTGTCTTCTTATTCTAGGAGTATTCCAGAAAAAATTAAATGTGTTATCAATGTTAAGAGTGCTTGTATTCGTATGGTTAGGTAACCTCATTGGTTCAGTGATTATTGCAGCACTTATATTCTTTAGTGGACAGTTAGATTATTCATCAGGACTTCTTGGTGCATTTACAATCAAAGTAGCTTTAGGCAAAGTAAATGCAGGCTTTGGAGGTGCTTTCGCTTCTGGTATTTTATGTAACATTTTTGTATGTCTTGCAGTTTTAATGGCAGCCACAGCAAAGGATGCCGCTGGAAAAGTATGGAGTGTTTTCTTCCCAATTCTTGCATTTGTGGTAAGTGGATTTGAGCACTGTGTTGCCAATATGTATTATATTCCAGCCGGAATTATGGCGCTAACTAACGATACATACAAAGCTGTTGCAATGGAGCAGTATGGTTTTACTGAGAAACAGTTATCTGCATTAAATATAAAGTCATTTTTTATTGATAGTTCAATCCCGGTAACTCTTGGAAACATGGTTGGTGGAATGATTTTTGTGGGAGCACTTTTATATTTTGTACATATTGCAAGCAAGGATAAATAGAATATTTAACATATAGTGTATAATATAATCAGGAGGTAGAAGAATGGTTAAACATGTTATTATCTGGAAATTAAAAGATGAGTTAGAGGGAGCAGAAAAGGAAAAAGTTCTTTGTGACATTAAGACAAATCTTGAGAGCCTTGTTGGAAAAGTTCCAGGGCTTGTTGAACTTAAGATAATTACAGATACACTTGAATCTTCAAATGGTGATTTGATGCTTGATTCAACATTAGAAAGTGAAGAGGCATTAAAAGGCTATGCTGTACATCCTGAGCATGTAGCAGTTGCGGATAATTTTGTACGTCCATATACTCAGGTTCGTATGTGTGTTGACTATGAGATTTAATGCTTTACGATAGAGATATAAGGGAACCTCTTTTTGAATTTCTAGAGGAGACCTATGGAAAAAACAGAATTATAGAAGAAAAAAGAATTGGAAAATCAAGAGCCGATGTGGTTATGGTTTTACCAGATTCTTTGGTGGGAATAGAGATAAAAAGTGATGCAGATACTTATGCCAGACTAGAGAGTCAGGTAAAGGATTATAATCTCTATTTTGACAAAAATATTGTAGTGGTGGGGACCAAGCATGCCGGTAGCATAAGGACCCATGTTCCGCAGTGGTGGGGGATTATTACTGTGGAGCAGGTTGGAAACAGTGTGGATTTTTATGTATATCAGGATATGCAGATTAATCCGAAATCCATTAAGAAAGATGGGACTGTTCCTGTTTATTATATGAAAAGACAACTGTCCTTTTTATGGAGACCGGAGCTTGTTAATATTCAGAGTAAAAATGGAATGCATAGGTATGCAGCTAAAAGTAAGACATTTGTGACACAAAAGATTATGGAATGTGTTCCCTGGGATAAGCTAAAGCTAGAAATCTGCGAGGAACTTTTCGAGAGAGATTACAATCAGATAGCTGCTACCATTGATGCGTACAGAGTTTCAAGAGGAAATAAACCCAGGAGAAGGAAGCGGGTGAGTAAATCAAATGCAGATAAAGTATCTAAGGATAAAGAGATTTAAAGCATTAAAGGATATAGAGATAAAAGACATTGAAACAGCTTTTATCCTGGTGGGTCAAAACAGCACAGGAAAGACGACGGTTCTTGATGCCATAAGGCTTGTCAGTGGCTCCTACGAACTGCGAGCTGAAGACTTTGATGAGTCTGGTGCTAATATTGAGGTGGAAGTACATCTGTTCATTGACGATAAGGATCTTAGGATTCTTCAAAGCAATGGAAAAGTAAGCGGATACAGAAAATTCGAGTCCTACAAGGAAGAGTTTTTGAGAGTTTTTCCTTCTTACAAAGACAATCTTCTAAAGTTTACTTTTGTAGCGAATATGGATGGAAGAAAACGCTATGATGATGGGGAGAAGAAAAACAATCCCCTCATTGCAGAAATTTTCCCAACTATCTACTACATCGATGCGGAGCGAAATCTGGCTCAGTTTCAAAATAGCATGATGCTTTTGCAGGAGGATGATGAGTTAAAACAGATGAGGGCCAACAAATGCCTATTTGACTCTGTTAAAAAATGTAATCACTGTTTTTCCTGCATAGGACTTATAAAAAAGAAAATGCCTGAGCAGTTGTCGGCAAGAGAAGCTTCAAAGCTTTTAGATTATAAGCTGTATCAGGTGAATCTTGATTCTTTTGCAAAGAAGGTAAATGCTAATTACAAGAAAAACGGTGGAATGGACGAGATTCTTTATTCCATGAACCGTAATGTAGAAAGTATGCTTGATGTTACAACAGAGATTTATAAGTCCAAGGAGAAGGTTACAAGACCTATCGAGAGACTGGGAAAGGGAATGAGAAGCATCTATATGCTTTCTTTACTTGAGACATATACAGATGATGCTTTGCAGGAGAACTGTATAATTGCAATGGAGGAACCTGAAATCTTTCTCCATCCTTCTATGCAGAAAAAGTCAGGTGAAATATTATACAGATTGTCAAAAAAGCATCAGGTGATTTTTTCTACACATTCGCCAAATCTGCTGTCTAATTTTAACAGTAAACAGATTAGGCAGGTAGTATTAGATTCTGATGGGAATCCAACCATATGTGAAAATACAAATATTAGTGCAATTTTAGATGACTTGGGATATACAGCAAACGACCTTATGAATGTTAATTTTGTATTTATTGTGGAGGGTAAGCAAGATAAGAGCAGACTTCCTCTGGTGCTAAAGAAATATTATTCAGAGGTATATGATGAGAACGGAAAGCTAAACAGAATTGCAATTATAACTACCAACAGTTGTACGAATATCAAGACATACGCCAATCTAAAATATATGAATCAGGTATATATAAAGAACCAGTTTCTGATGATAAGAGACGGAGATGGAAAGGATTCAGAGGAATTAAAGCATCAGCTATGCAAGTATTATGATGAGCAGAATCTTTCGGATGTGGACCACCTTCCCCGTGTGCGTCCGGAAAATGTGCTCGTACTAAAATATTATTCCTTCGAAAATTATTTTTTAAATCCAGCCATTATGAAGCAGGTTGGAGTTTTGGAAAATGAAGAAGACTTCTATGAGATTTTTCTGGAAAAATGGAAGGATTATCTTCACAGGATAAAGAGTGCAGGGCATCTCGTAGAGGTGATTGGACATGATATTACATCTGTTTTGGATGTGAAAAATCATATGGAGGAGATAAAAACCTATCTAAGAGGTCATAATCTGTATGACATTTATTATGGCAGATATAAGAAGAATGAGAATGAAATTCTCTCAAGGTATATAGAAATGGCTCCAAGAGAGGAGTTTTCGGATATTCTTGATTCTATTGATAAGTTTATATTTTTTGAAAGCAAAAAGGAGAACTAAATCAGTTCTCCTTTTATCTATTCTGTCAAGTAAATCAATATCACATGCGTATTTATACTTTAAATTTAGAAATCATCTGCTGTAATGAAATTGCCTGATGAGAAAGCTCTTCTGTTGAAGCAGCTGTCTCAAGTGCGCTAGAAGAGTTGGATTGTACAACTTCTGTTATGTTTCCAATCTCTGCTTTTATTGCGTTGGTTTTTTCTGCTTCATCGTTGGTCTCATCTGTAATAGAGTTAAATGCTGATGCTATTTCAACTGAATTTTCCACAATTATGTCGAGGGATTCAGAGGTTGCATCTGCACATTTCTTAACGTTTTCAATTCCTGCAATACATCTGTCAATAAGCTCTCCCGTCCTTTTTGATGCATCCCCGGATTTGGCGGCAAGTGCGGATACCTCTTCGGCTACAACTGCAAATCCACGACCGTTGTCCCCTGCTCTTGCAGCCTCGACAGAAGCATTCAGTGCTAAAATGTTTGTCTGGAAAGAAATGTTATCAATGTCACCAACAATTTTCTGGATATCGGATGACATATCCTCTACTTCGGATACAACAGATAATAGCTCCTGCATTTGTGCATTGCTGTCTTTTATTTCCTGTTCAAGAGTTGCAAGCTGTTCATTTATTATTCTTCCGTGCTCTGAACTCTTGTTGATACTTTCTGCTACGTTATTGATATCACTCATCAGCTTCTCTATAGAAGAAGATTGTGATGCTGCTCCGCTTGATAGAAGCTGGGTTGCATCAGCAAGTTGTTCGGAACCAATCTTGAAATTAGAAGATGAATTTTGAATCTCAACAATCAGGTATGAGAGTATTTCTTTAATATGGTTTACTGATTGAGAAATCTGGTTAAATTTGCCAGGATAATCTGCCATATCATGTACTGTAAGGTTATTGTCTGCTATTGTGCTAAGAACATCATTTGTCTCACCAATGATTTGGGATAGCGTGCCATTTAAGCTGGCTGTTGTATTTATTAACACACCAAGTTCATCTTTGCGATTTGAATGTTGTATATTGTTGTCGAGATTGCCGGAAGCTATTTTTATCAAGGCGTTTTCAACAGTAGCGATTGGTTTTACAATATAACCTGCATACGCAAGACCGAATAGGAGTGCAAATACAGCACCTACTACATCGAGAATAATAAATATTTTATTTGTTTCTTGAATCGCTGCATCAAAATCTGTTTCTGGTGCAACAAGTACAAGCTGCCATCCGTTTGTACCTTCTATATCCTTTATTCCATAGTACAAAGCTGCATCTGATGAACTTGCCTTGGTAAGGATTTTTTCGGTGTCAGGGTGTACTACATATTCATTTTCTTTGTTAAGTATGTATGATTCACAATTTTTGCTTATTTTAAGATCTTCAAGAATAGCAAGCATGAAATCTATATCAAGTCTGAAATATATAACTCCGGTAATATTGCCATCTAAATCTTTTGTTGGAGCGGCGACAGATATTCCATATGTATTTGTGTATTTGCTTAGGGTAATGTCAGAAATATTTTTTTCTCCACTTAGAGCTTTTTTTACATATTCTCTGTCTGAAAAATCTGTTCCGTCGAGAATACTTACACCATTATCATCCAGTAAATTTCCACTTGTAAAACCATACTGCTCTACATAATGTGCTAAAAAAGCCTGTTTTTCTTCAAGAGAAATATTGGTATCATATGCTACATTTTCTGTTCCGGCAACTGATACTGCAGACAGATAATTTGAAAGCTGGTCTGAAATATTTCCGGAACCAAGAGATGCTGCGGTATTCATGCTTGCTGTTACATTTGCATTTAACCCCTTTGAACTAAAATAGTAAGAAACACCTGCAACACCTGAAATAGAAATAAAAATAGTTACAAAAAAGATTAGAATAGTTTTTGTCTTTAATTTCATAATAAAACCCTCCATATATAGTACTAATTATACAGTAACGTATGGATGTTAGCAAATAAAAAACTGTTTGTAATGAAAGATTATTCTTTACAAACAGCTTTTATTTCAAGGGATTTTAGTCTTCCCACTTAATTTCTTCTTCCACAAAACCTTTTTTCGTTTTGTGCTTAACAACAAGTCTTACAATAATTCCGCTTAAGAATACAAGCGCAGTAACAACCCAGCCGGCAGCAATCTCAGCCCAGATTGGATAGCCTGCATTGTAATGGCCTTTGTTAGTTACAAATAATGTATAAATATTCCAGATAAATAAAATAGTTAAAGCTAGTGGTGAGATAACCTTTATAGAAATCTGGAACCATAATGCTGGCATTTTAAACTTATTAGTGTTTCTATTTATCTGGTCTAATACTTTTTTGGTAGAAAAGCACCAGCCTACAGCAAGACATTCAAGGATACCGATAATAATCAGATTAAACTGATTTGTCCAGGCATCAACAATATCAAGCCATGCAAGTCCTGAGCGTGTTGCATATAAGAGTGAAATAACACCGGCAACGCAACAGATGCCAACAGTTGTTTTTCTTGGATTAAGTTTAAATTTATCAGATACAGCTGCAGATACACCCTCTACAATAGAGAAGGCTGAATCGATTGCAAGTGTAACAAGCATCATATAGAAAATTACTCCGAATAATGCATTTACCCATCCAATACTTGTAAGATTAACAATGGCCTGAGGATAAATAATAAATGCTGTTGCTATTCCTGATGAAGAAATATTATCAAGCATTCCAACTCCACCCATTGTAGAGAACATTACAATTCCTGATAAAATACTAACTGCTGCATCTGAAAGAGCAATTATTACACAGTCTTCTGCAAGATTAGAACTTTCATCAAGATATGAGCCGTATGCAAACATGATTGCCATCATGATGGATAAACTATAGAAAACCTGTCCTACCGCATCAATCCAAAGACTTGCATCGTAAAATGCGGACGGGTCAGGAATGAAAAATTTTCTAATTCCATCAATTGCTCCTGGCATCATACATCCTTTTACTGCCATGATAAGCAGAAGAATAATTGGAAGGAAAACAGTATACTTTACAACTTTTCCAACACTGCTTGCACCATCTCTGATACAGAAATAGATAAGTGCCCACGCTAAACCTAAAGCGATAAGTACAGCTAGAGGGATGCTTATTCCATCAATTGCTCCTGTAAGCTTTGTTACGTCAAAGAACAGATTGCTTGCAGCAACACTGTCACCTGTCATATCAGCAAATTTGAAGGATGAAAAAGCCATCAGAAGAACCCAGGCAAAAACAACTGAATAGTATGTAACAATTACAAACGCATTGGCAGTTGCAGACCAGCCAATGAACTCAGCTTTTTTGTTAACTCCTCGAAGAGCTTCAGGTGCTCCTTTATGTAATTTTCTAGCGATGGATGTCTCCATCATAAGAAGCGGAATTCCCATTACAAAAAGTGCAACAAGATAAACTAACAGAAAAGTTCCACCCCCATGTTTTGCCGCAAGACCAGGAAATCGCCACGCATTTCCCAAACCAACGGCAGAACCAATGGCTGCAAGAATAAATGTACTTCTTGAAGCCCATTTGTCACGTTTCTTACTCATTTTTGTTATACCTTTCTTATAAATTTTATCTTAAATATTTTAACAAAACATCGTATATATTCCAAGTAATAAAATGGATTTAAAATTTACTAAAATTTACGAAAAAAGTTTTTATAGGAAGATTGTATTATTTTTTCTGGTCTGTTATGCTAGATTTAAACATTAGGAAAGGGGTTAGGTTATGATAGAAGTAAAGAATATATCTAAAGAATTTGTGTCTCCAAAGAAGTATCCGGGACTTAAAGGGGCAATTAAAGGACTTTTTTCAAGGGAAAAAGTAAGAAAACTGGCAGTTAATGATATATCGTTTGAAATAGGAGATGGTGAGATTGTGGGTTACATAGGAAGTAATGGAGCTGGTAAATCTACTACTATTAAAATGATGACAGGAATATTAAATCCTACCAAGGGGGAATGTATCATTAATGGAGTAAATCCAAGCAAAAAGAGGATGGAAAATGCCAAGAACATAGGAGTTGTTTTTGGTCAGAGAACGCAGCTGTGGTGGGACCTGCCATTGTCAGAGTCATATACTATTTTAAAAGAAATCTATGGAGTATCAGATGAAGACTATAAAACCAGAATGGAATTTTTAAATTCTGTTCTTGGTCTTGAGGACTTTTTTGACAGACCGGTTAGAACTCTTTCTCTTGGACAGAGGATGAGAGCGGACCTTGGAGCATCGCTTTTGCACAATCCAAAGGTTTTATATCTTGATGAGCCGACAATAGGACTTGACCTTGTGGTAAAGGATAAAATACGAGAAGCAATAAAAGAAATCAATCAAAAATACAATACAACAGTTATTCTTACCACTCATGACATAGGTGATATTGAAGAACTTTGCAACAGAATTATCATAATTGATGAGGGTAAAAAGATTTATGACGGAGGCCTTGATAACCTTAAGGCAGTCTATGGTGGAAAGAAAAAGGTCAGCATGGCTGTAAAGCATACTGAGCGTGTAAGAGAAATCGACTGGGCAAAAATATTGGATAAGCCAGAGAGTATTGTGCTTGATGAGAACGAAAAAGAGAGTAAGGTTACATTATCATTTAATGGTAATGAAGTACTTGTATCTGATGTGATTCATGCGGTAATGCAGGTTACAATGGTAAAAGATATTGAAATTAAAGAAACTGAATTAGAGGAGATTGTAAAAGAGATTTATTATGAAAAAGCTGTTTAAAGTATATATACCGTTTACGGTAAATGAGATAAAAGTAAATCTGGCATATCCGGCATCATTTTATCTTTTTATACTTTGCACTATGTTTGGTTCATTCATAAATTATTTTTTGTGGATGGCTATTTACGGAAGTGCAAGTGGGGCGACGCTTGGAGGACTTACCAGAGGGGAAATGGTAGTTTATGTATTCATGAGCTATGTCACATCATCACTTACAATGATTAGTATTTCAGAGAATGTAAGTGAGGATGTTGTAAAGGGAACTGTATCAATGAATCTGATAAAACCCATTGATTACAGGCTGAGTCTGATATTTATGGCATTTGGAAATGTAATATACAGATTTTTTGCACCGTGTATTTTGGTATGGGTTGGATTGGAGTATTACAAAGTAGTCTTTCTTGGAATGGAAATTACTTCAATATACAATATTGTACTGTACATTATAAGTTTGATATTTAGTTTTACACTGTATGTACTGTTTGATTTCTGTTTCGGAATGATTGCGTTTTTTACAACATACATTTTTGGAATGGCAATGGCAAAGGAGGCGCTTCTTAGATTTCTAACAGGACAGCTTATACCTTTGACATTTTTCCCGGAGATAGTACAGCGTATATTTGATTTTATGCCATTTTCATCAATGGTGTATACGCCGGTTATGATTTATCTGGGAAAATACAGTGGAAATGAGCTGATGTTTGTACTGGCAAGACAGCTGGTATGGATTTTGATTCTGGATATACTTGGACGCATTATTTGGAAAAAAGTAACAAAAAGATTAGTAGTTTTGGGAGGCTGACGATGAAAACAATAAAAAGATATCTTAGGCTTTATAAGGTACTTGCCGCCCAGTTTTTTAAAGTGATTCTTCAGTCGAAGGTGGATTTTCTTATAGGACTGTTTGGATTTTTGTTTACACAGATAATGGGAATTTTATTCTTATATCTGGTGTTTAATCAGATTCCTGATTTAAAGGGCTGGACCTTGGAGCAACTTGTGTTTATATATGGATTTGCCCAGATTCCAAGAGGAATAGACCATTTGTTTACGGACAATATATGGCTTGTGGCATGGAGACTTGTGATAACAGGTGATTTTGACAGATATATGTTAAGACCTATGAATGTGTTTTTTCAGGTTATAGCTGAAAAACTTCAGCCGGATGCACTAGGTGAGCTTCTGGTTGGATTTGTACTCGTAGGTATTTCGGTGGCAAAAGGAATAGTAATAGTTGATGCAGCTCATATTGCATTATTTATCGTATCAATATTTGCCGGAGCAGTAATTTATACATCCATTAAACTATTTTTTGCAACCATCGCATTCTGGGTGAAAAAAAGCGGACCGTTTTTACAGGTGGCATACGAGCTTTCCGATTTTGCAAAATATCCTACAGATATTTATGCAAAGGCAATTAGATTTGTAATTACATGGGTAATTCCATTTGCATTTGTGGCATATCTTCCAGCGAGGATGTTCCTAGTGGCATCAGACAGTGAGCTAATTATTCTTGCGGAATGTGGTCTGGCACTATTATTCTGGTGTGTGGCATATGGATTTTTTAAATTTGGAATTTCGCGTTATGAGAGTGCGGGAAATTAATTTATAAGTAAAATTCAATAATGAGAATGCAATTATTAGTTGTACTAATGATATATATGAGAATTAATAATTGGAAAATGATTATGAGCGAAGTTATACTATGTATTGTATTACTTCGCTTTTTGCTTTATAGTAGAAAAGAATAAACATATGCATATCAGGAGGAAAAATAATGGATTACAAGAATTCAGGTGTAGATATTGAAGCTGGATACAAATCAGTTGAACTTATGAAAAAGCATGTTAAGGAGACTATGCGTCCAGAAGTTCTCGGAGGACTTGGAGGATTCTCAGGAGCATTTTCACTTGCTTCAATAAAGGATATGGAAGATCCTGTTCTTTTATCAGGAACAGACGGATGTGGAACAAAGGTAAAACTTGCCTTTATCATGGACAAGCATGACACAATCGGTATTGATGCAGTTGCTATGTGTGTAAATGACGTAGCTTGTGCAGGTGGAGAGCCATTATTTTTCCTTGACTATATAGCTTGCGGGAAAAATGTACCAGAGAAAATCGCTACAATCGTAAGTGGTGTTGCAGAGGGATGTAAACAGTCTGGTTGTGCTCTTGTAGGTGGAGAGACAGCGGAGCATCCAGGACTTATGCCAGAGGAAGAGTACGACCTTGCAGGATTTGCTGTAGGTGTTGTAGATAAAAAAGACATCATTACAGGTGAAAACTTAAAAGATGGAGATGTTCTTATTGGAATGGCATCAACTGGTGTTCATTCAAATGGATTTTCTCTTGTTAGAAAAATCTTTAAAATGGATAAAGAGACTCTTGATACATATCATGATGAGCTTGGAACAACTCTTGGAGAAGCACTTATTGCTCCAACAAGAATCTACGTAAAAGCATTAAAGGCAGTAAAAGATGCCGGTGTCAGAGTAAAAGCCTGCAGCCATATTACAGGTGGTGGATTCTATGAGAATATTCCACGTATGCTTCCAGAAGGAAAGCGCGCAGTTGTTGAGAAGAACAGCTATCCAATCCCACCAATTTTTACAATGATGGCTCGTGAGGGACAGGTTGAGGAGCAGATGATGTACAACACATACAACATGGGTCTTGGAATGATTGTTGCTGTCGATCCAGCTGATGTTGACAAGACAATGGAAGCTATGAAATCTGCAGGAGATACACCTTACGTTGTTGGTAAAATTGTTGACGGTGAAAAAGGTGTTGATCTCGTTTAATCTGGAGGAATCAAAATGTTAAAAATTGCAGTTTGTGTATCCGGAGGCGGAACAAATCTTCAGGCGATAATTGATGCCATAGATTCAGGAAAGATTACAAACACAGAGATTTCTGTTGTGATTAGTAACAATGCAGATGCATATGCACTTGAGAGAGCTAAAAAAGCTGGAATAGAGGGCATCTGTATTTCTCCAAAGAATTACGAAAACAGAGCAGCTTTCAACGAGGATTTTCTTAGAAAGCTCAATTCATACAATGTAGATTTAGTTGTTCTGGCTGGATTTTTAGTGGTTATTCCACCGGAGATGATTGCTCAGTACAGAAACAGAATAATAAATATTCATCCATCCCTTATTCCTTCCTTTTGTGGAACAGGATATTATGGCCTTAAAGTACACGAGGGAGCATTGGCCCGTGGCGTGAAGCTTACAGGGGCTACATGTCATTTTGTAGATGAGGGAACTGATACAGGTCCTATTATTTTGCAGAAGGCTGTAGAGGTGAAAAATGGAGATACTCCTGAGATTCTTCAAAGAAGAGTAATGGAGGAAGCAGAATGGATTATCATGCCAAAGGCTATTGATTTGATTGCCAACGGCAAGGTATCAGTTGAGAATGGTGTCGTTGTAATAGACGAAGACTAACTAAGAAAGGGAGACTTACAATGAAAGTATTAGTAGTTGGTAGTGGCGGAAGAGAGCATGCAATTTGTAGAGCAGTTGCAAAAAGTCCACGTGTAGATAAGATTTACTGTGCACCGGGAAATGCCGGAATTGCAGCACTTGCAGAGTGTGTTGCAATCGGTGCAATGGAATTTGATAAATTAGTTGCTTTCGCAAAGGAAAATGCAATTGATTTTACTATTATTGGAATGGATGATCCATTGGTTGGTGGAATCGTTGATGAGTTTGATAAGGCAGGACTTAAATGCTTCGGCCCAAACAAGGCTGCGGCAATCCTTGAAGGCTCAAAGGCTTTTTCAAAGGATTTGATGAAAAAATATAACATCCCAACTGCAGGATATGAGAATTTCACAGATGCAAATGAAGCTCTTAAATATCTTGAGACAGCAAAGATGCCAATCGTATTAAAGGCAGACGGACTTGCTCTTGGAAAAGGTGTTCTTATCTGTAACACACTTGAGGAGGCAAAAGCAGGTGTTCGTGAAATTATGGAGGACAAGAAATTCGGAACTGCTGGAAATACAATGGTAATCGAGGAGTTTATGACAGGTAGAGAGGTATCTGTACTCTCATATGTAGATGGAAAGACTATAAAGATTATGTCTTCAGCACAGGATCATAAACGTGCAGGTGATGGAGATACAGGTCTTAATACTGGTGGAATGGGTAACTTCTCACCAAGTCCATTCTATACAAAAGAGGTTGATGATTTCTGCCAGAAATACATCTATCAGGCAACTGTAGATGCTATGGCAGCAGAGGGAAGACCATTTAAAGGTATTATTTTCTTTGGTCTTATGCTTACAGAGGATGGTCCAAAGGTTCTTGAGTACAATGCAAGATTTGGAGATCCTGAGGCTCAGGTAGTTCTTCCTAGAATGAAAAACGACATTATAGATGTTATGGAAGCATGCGTAGACGGCAAACTTGATACAATTGATCTTCAGTTTGAGGATAATGCATGTGTATGTGTAGTATTAGCTTCAGACGGTTATCCTGTTGCATACGAGAAAGGCTTTAAGATTTCCGGATTTGATAAATTTGATGGCAAGGAAGATTATTATTGCTATCATGCAGGAACAAAATTTGATGATGAAGGAAGTATCGTGACAAACGGAGGACGAGTTCTTGGTATCACAGCTACAGGCTCTACATTAAAAGAAGCAAGAGCAAAAGCCTATGAGGCAACAGAGTGGATTGATTTTGAGAATAAGTATATGAGACATGATATTGGAAAAGCTATCGATGAAGCTTAGTTATCATTAGCTAATAAATTAGTTGGTAAATGACCCTGTTTATGGTAAAATTGTACTATAAACAGGGTCTTTTTGTTTTGACCTTATTGGGGAAGTGCAAGATGTATTTATGAGGGTAAGCAATGACTAAGAATAACAAGGATAAAAAGTTTAATAGTGAGGATGTGCTTCAGATACAGTTTGAACTAATGAAGATAATCGCTGAGCAGGAGCAGGAGCGTTTTTTTGAGTATGATAAAAAGACTGACAGGGCAATTTTGTACAAAGTTGTTAATGGAAATTATACTGTGATTGAGAACTTTGAAAAGTATCAGAAGAATATTGACAGTTATCTTTTTGAGTATGACAAGAAGGATGCGATTACCTATAAAAAGGCATTGCAAAAATGCCTTAAGAAAACCTGTAATGTTGTTTTTGAAATTCGTGGAGCCTTAAGTGGAAAGGAACAAGAGTGGTACAGGGTGTTTCTGGCTAGTATGGCAGATGAAAATGGGGACGTGAACTGTGTTGCTGGACGAATCATTAACATTCAAAAGCAAAAAGAATTTGAGGCGACGATTAGGAAAAAAGCAGAAATAGATGCTTTGACAGGAGTGTACAATCACAAAACATTTGAAGCTTTGTGCGAGAAGAAATTAAAGGATATTAAATCCGAGGTTGTTTTTTTAATGCTGGATGTGGATGATTTTAAAATAATTAATGACACACTTGGGCATAATGTAGGTGACATGATTTTAGCGCAGACAGGAAATACCTTAAATATCAGTGTTGGGGAAAAGGGTATTGCCGGAAGGCTTGGTGGAGATGAGTTTGCGTTATTGGCATGGGGGTTTAAAAATCCTGATCTGGTGAATTCGTTCTGTAAGACTCTGGTAATGAATCTGAAGAATATTATTTTTGACATGGAATATTCTGCGTCAATTGGAATTAGTGTGCGAAATGGTCGAAATATGACATTTATGGATATGTACTATGAAGCAGACCAGGCAGTTTATGCTGCAAAAAAACGTGGTAAAAATCAGCTTGTGATGTATAGCAATATTATAAAGGCAAAAAATGGAAGTGATGAATCTGTAAATTCAATTGTGATTTACAATCACAAAAATACAGCGAGTTTAAATAAGTATGAAAAGTACTCTTATAATGAAAGACCGGAATATATATTGGTAATTGATACAGATATTAATAAAATACTTTTTGCTAACAAGGCTGCACGCGAAGCAAGTATATTATCGGCAAGTAAATTTGATGAATATATAGAAAATGATGTTCCAAAAAGCTTTTTTGAGGATATTATTGCGAGAAAAGAATGTGGACAGAGATATTTTGTTCATCAGGGAGCTAGTTTAGGCGAAGAAGTTCTTGATAAGATATTTGGTTGCAAAAATCTTTTGGTTAGAATTTCTCATAGAGATAAAAATGAAACCAGACATCTTACAATCACAGATTTAAGTGACAGCAAACACTATAATACGGTATTTAGAAAATATTATAGTAATAATGAGGTTATCAGAAGAGGTATTGAAACAATAAAATCGGAAATGACTAAGCATACATTTTTGGACTCTCTGACTGAACTTAGAAAGTATTATGATGCTGATGTTGCCGCATTAATTTATGACGGAAATGAAATAAATAGCGAATGTCAGGAGGTTCATGCAGATAATGCTGATACCATGTCGAGAATTTTCCATAATGAGGTGGAAAGTGGACAGATAAACAATTTTAGTTCTCTATATGAAGAAAGTGACCATGTTCTGATTGGCAATATTCAATCTATTAAAATAAAATATCCAAGACTGTATCTTAAAATAGTAGATTGTAAGATATGGTCAATTATTTCTGTAAAAGTAATTGTAGAAGGTAAAAAATGTGGAAATATCGTTCTTCTAAATCCAAGAAGTAATACGGGAGAGCTGAATATTTTAGATATGCATGCTCTTTTTTACGGATTGGCAATTCTAAGGAAAAAAAGAGAGGATGAGGTAGAATTATCTCTTGGTTATGATGCTGTTACTGGTCTAAGGCTGTACAAGAATATGAACAATTTAGGTTCAAACTTTGAAGAGTATGAATTTAATTCTATGGGAGTATTATCCATAGATATTATTAATCTTGAACAGATAAATGAAGAAAATGGATTTGAATATGGTAATACAAGGCTAAAGGAAGTATCAAATGCTCTTTGTGAGATTTTTGTAGGCTTTGATATTTTCAGACTAGAACAGTCCGAGATGATGGTATTTTGCAAGAATATAGATGAAGTTCCTTTTAGAAATATGGTTCGAATTTTTAGCGAGAAATTGAGCGAACTTTCTATTGCAGTATCACTTGGATATAGCTGGTCTGAGAACGTAAATCTTCTTAGACAGGTGAAAGAAGCCAGAGAAGCAAGAATTATAGACAGAGGAAAAATACTTGGTACTGACAATTGGCAGGAAATAATGAATGAAAAAGTCAGAAAAGAAGTATTAAATGAGATTCTAGGAGGTAAGGTTTTAGTATATTTGCAGCCAAAGGTGAATATCAGAACCGGAAAAACAGTTGGAGCGGAAGCTTTAATCAGACAGGAATCAAGTGAACTTGGAATAGTAGGACCAATTCATTTTATAGACAGGCTGGAGTCTTGTAATGCAATTCATCTGGTAGATTTATTTGTACTTGAAGAAGTTTGTATAATGCAAAGAAGCAGAATAGATAAAGGACTAGAAATAGTACCAATATCTGTTAATTTTTCAAAAATAACTCTTTTATATGTGAATCTTGTTGAAACTGTAAAGGAGATAGTAAGCAGATATGATTTGCCAAAAGAAATTATTCAGATAGAGATAACGGAATCTGTAAGTGATATGGATCAGGTTATTCTTAGAAATATAGCAAACAGTCTAAGAAGTATGGGTTTTGTTCTTGCCATGGATGACTTTGGCACAAAGTATTCTAATCTTGCTACATTGGTGCAGTTTCAGTTTGGAGTGGCAAAAATTGACAGGTCACTGGTGAAGGATATTGTAAAAAATCCAAAAAGCTTTATTGTTCTTAAACATTTAACAGCCATGATAAAAGAAATTGGTCTTGAATGTGTGATAGAAGGAGCAGAAGATCAGGAACAAATTGATTTGTTAAAACAACTCGAATGTGATATCATTCAAGGGTATTACTACAGTAAGCCTATTCCAAAAGACCAGTTTTTTAAGGAATTTTTGGACTAGGTAAAATAATAACGGGGGGAAAATGAAAATGTTAGAAAAGATTTTCAAACTCAAAGAAAACAACACGAATGTCAGGACTGAGGTTGTCGGTGGTATTACTACATTTATGACAATGGCCTATATCCTGGCGCTAAATCCAAGTATCTTAGGTGATGCAGGGATGAATCCACAGGCCGTTCTTATGGCAACTGCTTTGGCAGCATTTGTTGGAACTTTACTTATGGCAGTTTTAGCGAACTATCCGTTTGCTTTGGCGCCTGGACTAGGGCTTAATGCGTATTTTGCGTATACAGTATGTGGTTCCATGGGATATTCATGGCAGTTTGCTCTTTTAGCTGTGTTTGTGGAAGGAATAATTTTTATCGTGCTTTCACTTACAAACGTAAGGGAAGCAATATTTAATGCTATACCAACATCATTGAAAAAGGGTATATCAGTTGGTATTGGTTTATTCGTAGCTTTTATCGGTTTACAGGATGCTGGAATAGTAGTGGATTCGGCAACACTTGTTACACTTGTTGATTTTTCCGATAAAAAAGCTTTTTCAACAACAGGAATTGCAGCAGTACTTGCTCTTGTTGGATTTTTCATTATAGTTATTTTATCTGTTAAAAAGGTAAAAGGTTCAATTTTAATTGGAATAGTTATTACATGGTTGCTTGGAATTGTCTGTGAGCTTACTGGAATTTATGAAGGACCTTCAATGATTCCTGAATTTAGCAAATTTGATATAACTGCAATTGGGGATACGTTTGCAAAATGCTTCTCTTCAGAGGCAATTAAGGATGTAAAAATTATTGATTTCATCGTTATAATGTGTTCGTTCCTATTTGTAGATATGTTTGATACACTTGGAACTTTAGTCGGCGTGGCAAATAAGGCAAATATGCTTGATGAAAATGGAAAGCTACCTAGAATTAAAAACGCACTTCTTGCAGATGCAGTTGCAACTTCAGCCGGTGCAGTTCTTGGTACTTCTACAACAACAACATTTGTTGAGAGTGCATCAGGTGTGTCAGAAGGTGCAAGAACCGGTCTTGCATCAGTAGTGACTGGAGTATTATTCCTTTTGGCAATAGTCCTTTCACCACTTTTTATTGCAATTCCTGGATTTGCAGTGGCATCAGCACTGATTTATGTAGGATTCCTTATGATTACTGCAGTTGTTGATATTGATTTTAGTGATATGACAGAAGCCATTCCAGCATATATTTGTCTTATTGCAATGCCTCTTACTTACAGTATTTCAGAGGGAATTGCATTTGGATGTATCTCATATGTATTAATTAATGTATGCTGTGGAAAGGCAAAGAAGGTTACTCCTCTTATGTATATTCTTGCAGTACTCTTTATCTTAAAATATATATTCTTATAATTTTAGTGAATCATTTAGACACAATGCGCCCCAGCCTGTAACAGGGTTGGGGTATTTTAATGTGGGAATAAAGCGACGAGCACCTCTGATTAAATAGGCTTTTATTTTGTCACCATAGAGATAAGGATCGTTACCTTTTATTATTCCCCATTCCATAAGAAGAGCACAACTTCCTGATACAAAAGGTGCTGCCATTGAAGTTCCGGATTTTGCTGCATAACCCCCACCTGGGGCGCAAGAGATAATGTCTACTCCGGGAGCGACAAGGTCTGGTTTTATTAGGTTGTAATTCCATGTATATCCCCGTCCGGAAAAAGGGGCGGTGGTATCCTGTCTGCTGTTGTAGGCTCCTACACTGATTGTTAAATCTGCAGTTGAGGGGATGGTAAGAGTTAAATATGCACTACTGTTTAGAAAAAAGGATTTATCGCCTCTTTGTGTGCCAGAGGATAACCAGGCATCCCAGTTCCCATCTTTTACAGATATTGGAATTAGTTCTATCGACCAGATTCCGGGTGTAATGTAGTCTGTTTTTCCCGACAAATCAAAATATACTTCCTGAAATAAGGAATATGGAACCGGTCCACCCACATATGCATAAATATTAGTGGAAGAGTTACTGAATTTTAAAGGATTATCTGTATTGGAAATAATGGTATTCTCAGAAATCTGATAAGTTATATTGTCTGGAGAAATGAGATTTATTTTTATTTCATCCCAGTATTTTTTCCAAAGTGAAATAGTAATTGAAGGTTCATAAGACCCGACAGAAAAATCAAGAACTGCAGGTAATGAGTCAGAGCCAATGTGGCCATTTGCTAATCCCTCATTTCCACTTCCAACAACAATGGAACATCTATAGTTTGAGCAGATATAGTTTAAGTAAGTTTCGAGAAGAGAAGTTCCGCTGTGTGAACCGAGAGTATATCCGAGGCTTATGTTTATTACAACAGGAAGGGATAACTCTAATGATTTTCTAATACAGTAATCCACGCCGAGCATAATTTGTGTAGTGGTTGGAAAATTTGTATCATATGCGGTGGAAAGTTTTACTATGACAAGTTTGCTTTGGGGAGCAACGCCTGTGTATACATAGTCTGAGGCGGTGCCGTTTCCGGCTGCAATTCCAGAAACGTGGGTCCCGTGACCGGAAAGATCCACACTGGGGCAGATTTTGTAACCTTCTTGGGGAGGGAGTGAAATTGCAGTATTTAATACGGCATTTGAATATTCACTTCCTAAACCGTAATTTTCTGGAGGGTTACCGTTTATAGTCTGATCCCAAAGAAATTCTATTCTGCTATTGTTTCCGGCAATAAAATCAGGGTGTCTGTAATCAATTCCTGAATCGATAATTCCAATGAGAACATTTTCTCCTGTAAGGCTATCTGGAGTCGGAGGTCTGTTGTATATACACGAAGCCTGTTTACCCTGCATGAGATTATATGAGAAATAGCGGGGCTGTTCCATGTAAATAATCTGTGGAAGATTTGCCAGTTCACCTACTAGTTCTGTGGGGGTAATTACTATGGCATAATTTCCTAAAAGTTCTATTATTTTTACGTTCGAAAAAGAAGATACTTCACTTTTTAGTTCGCTGAAAGTACCATTGTATCTTATGATTATTTCCCATTCGTCACTCGAAAATGAATATCCTGCGGAAAGATTGTCAGACGAAGATAATTCATCAGGTTCTAGTGAAAGTGCGGTGATTAAGGGTGCTGATATTTTGTTTGAAGAAGCAGTTTCCAAATTGGTTCCTTGCCATACTATATTAAAACCGTTATCATATAATATGTGTAACCAAAAAATAAGTTAATAGAAAAGGGGAAAAAATGAGCAAAAAGAAAAAAATTATTATTGCTGTTGTAGCAGGAATATTACTGGTTGCTACAGTGGTTGCAGTATTATTATGTTTTGTAATTAAACCAAAGAAGAAAAGCACTGATGATACAGGAATATATGCAGAAAAAGTTTCAGATGTGATGTATACCAACACATCGTCAATTGAAAAATACACAGGAATGGTGGAAGCGGCGCAAACTCAGGACATCAAGAAGGACAGCGAAAAAACAGTAAAAGAAATTCTGGTTAAAGAAGGAGATACTGTTGAGGTGGGAACGCCGCTTTTTTCATATGATGTGGATGAAATATCAGCAAAGCGCCAAACAGCAGCACTTGAGCTGGAGTCGTTAAACAATCAGCTTAATGGGTTTTCTTCACAGATAGATGAATTATCAAAGGAAAAGAAAAATGCACCTTCTGACCAACAATTAGATTACACATTGCAGATTCAGCAGATTCAGACTGAACAGAAGCAGTGTGAATATGACATTGCTTCAAAAAAAGATGAGATAGCAAAGTTAGATGCTAGTGTAGAAAATTCAACTGTCACCAGTACAATTAATGGAATGGTAAAGAAGATAAATACTACTGAAACAGATGAGTCATCTGATGTATTTATGTCAATTATTGCAACAGGACAGTATAGAATTAAAGGAAAAATTGATGAGCAGAGTCTTTATACCAGTGGACTTGAAGAGGGAATGCCTGTGATTATTCGTTCCAGAGTGGATGAAACAATGACATGGCAGGGAACAATTTCAAAAGTGGATACAGATAATCCACAGTCTGGAAATGAAAACAGTGATATGTATATGGAAGGTGACTCAGGAGAATCCGCATCAAAGTATTATTTTTATGTGGAACTTGCCTCAACTGAGAATCTTCTTTTGGGCCAGCATGTTTTTATTGAGCCTGATTATGGTCAATCAGTTGAAAAGAAGGGTATCTGGATTGATGAAAGCTATATCATAAATGATGGTGATGATACTTATGTATGGGCTCTTGACGATGATAACGAATTGGAAAAGAGAAAAGTGAAGCTCGGTGAGTATGATGATAATCTTTTGATGTATGAGATAAAGTCAGGTCTTTCGGAGGATGATTATATTGTTTGGAATGATGAAAGATTAAAAGAAGGTCAGGAGGTTATGACCTGGGAAGAATATTCAAAGCAGTTAGAGGACATGGATGATGATGTGGAGGTGACAGAGTGATTCTTGAACTTTATAACATTTTCAAAAATTACAACCAGGATAACATGGATGTACCTGTTCTAAAAGATATTTCTCTGCAAGTAGAGGAAGGCGAATATGTAGCGATTATGGGTCCTTCCGGTTCTGGAAAAACCACACTTATGAATATTATAGGATGTCTTGATTTGCCAACCTCGGGTCAGTACATTCTTGATAATCAGTCGGTTAGTGGATTAAAAGAAAAGGAACTGACAAAGATTAGAAGAAATACGCTTGGTTTTGTTTTTCAACAGTTTCAACTAATGCCAAGGGAGACTGCACTTGAGAATGTATGTCTTCCACTTATTTATGCAGGAGTAAGTAAAAAGGATAGAAAAGCGAGAGCACAATTGGCACTTGAGAAAGTCGGCTTATCAGAAAGAGCAGATTTTAAACCAACACAGTTGTCCGGTGGTCAGAAACAAAGAGTTGCAATAGCAAGAGCGATGGTTAACAATCCGAAGCTTTTGCTTGCAGATGAGCCAACCGGTGCATTAGATTCAAAATCAGGAAAGCAGGTTCTTGAATTATTTAAAAAGCTAAATGATGAAGGTGTGACAATAGTAATGATTACTCATGATAAAAATGTCGCAAAACAGGCGAAGAGAATAGTTCACATTATTGACGGTGAGATAATCGAGGGGGATAAAGATGAAGAAAAAGAGAATTAAAATAATAATAATTTCCCTTTTGATTGTTGCAATAATTGGTGGGACAACAACCGGGATTATTATGTTTAGCAAAAATTCAAAGACGGTGGATGTTTACAGTGTGTCTATGATGTCAACTGGAGATATGGGATATCAGATGACCAGCGAGGGAATGGTTTGCGATGATGCTGAACAGTCAGTATATGTTAGTGAAGAAATGAAAATAAAGGATGTATTTGTTACCGAGGGACAGGAGGTAAAAGCGGGAGATGCTCTTATGTCCTTTGATGTATCAAGTATTTCGTTTTCTGTTGAAATGAAGCAGCTTGAGATTCAAAGTTACCAAAGTCAGTTAGAATCTCAGAATAAAAAATTAAAACAGCTAAAAGCAACAAAACCGGTTCAAAAGCAGGCCGATACTAAGCTGGATAATGTGGTGGAACAACCGGTAGACACAGGTGATTCAAGTATCCCTGAGGGCCCTGTTATTTCAGATTATTCAGAGGCTGACGAGGGAGAGGGAACAGCGGAGGCTCCTTATATTTTCTCATGTTCAAGGAATACTATGGTATCAGGTGAGTTATTAAATAAAATAAAAGCAGATGGGAAAGTATGTATTTTTCAGATAACAGATGGTGAAGCAGCAGCTGCTGTTTCCATAAGTGTTTATGGTGATAAATTGTCAGGACAATATAGCTCTTCGGATAAGATTACTCTTTTTGGAACAGTAAATAGCGGTGAGCCAATTATCGAACCGGCTCCTGAGGAGATTATTCGGGAAGAAGAGTATGAGCAGGGATATACGGCAGAGGAATTAAAAAAAGCCGTTGATGATCTTGAAAAAGAAATCGCCCAGACAGATTTATCTTTGAGAATGGCCCAGGTTGAACTTTCTGATTTGCAGAAACAGGAAGGAGACGGTACTGTTTATGCAAAGGCAGACGGTGTTGTTACAAAGGTTGGAGACAAGGATAATCCTACAACTGATGGTGAAGCATTTCTTCAGGTATCAGGAACAGAAGGTTATTACATCACCGGATTGATTTCTGAACTTGATCTTGACACTGTAGAAGTAGGTCAGCCAATTATGGCTACAAATTATGAAACTGGTGAAACATATGATGCAACAATTTCAAAGATTGATACAGTACCTTCAAGCAGTTTAAATTATTATGGAGAGTGTAATCCTAATTCTTCCTTTTATGGATATGTTGCATATATTGACGATGCAAAGGGACTTAAAAAAGGAGATTATCTGGAACTGACTATTGATACAAGTTCAACAGGTTCGGGAAGCGGACTTTATATTGAAGAGATGATGATTAAGGAGGAAAAAGGAAAATCCTTCGTATACAAAGAAGAAAACGGTAAGTTAAAAAAGCAGCAGGTTGTTACGGGAAAGAGTCTGTGGGGCTCTTATCTGGAAATAAAATCCGGAGTGACAGAAGAGGATTATCTTGCTTTTCCGTATGGTGTAAAAGAAGGTCAAAAAGCAAATAAAACAGATGAAATTAGCTATTATTAATACGAGGAAGGATGTAAAATGTTAGAAAATATAAGACTTTCCTTTAGGGGAATTTGGTCTCACAAGATGCGTTCGTTTTTAACTATGCTTGGTATTATTATTGGTATAGCAGCTATTATTGCCATTGTTTCGACAATAAAAGGGACGAATGATCAGATAGAAGCTAACCTCATTGGCTCTGGAAGTAACAATGTCCGTGTCAGTCTTCAAAGAGACGGTTATGAACTGGATTTGTCGTATGAGGCTGCACCGGATGGAGTTTATGAAATTTCCACCGAGGCAATGGACGAAATAAGAAATATAAAACACGTTAAAAATGCTTCAAGATTTAAGTCAAGACAGGAATATGACGGAGTGTATCATCTTAATAATTCTTTGTCTGGCGGAAGAGTAATAGGTGCAGATGATTCTTATCTTGAAACCTGCGATTATGTGATAGTAAAGGGCAGAGGCTTTAGTGATAATGATTTTAAGAGACGTAAGAAGGTAGCATTAATTGATGCAAAAGCAAAGAAAGCTCTTTTTCAGGGGGAGGATGCCCTTGGAAAAACAATTGAAATAAAGGGTGAGCCATATGTAGTAATAGGTGAGATTGGTGAGTCTGATTCATATGAGCTGGTAATAAATTCGGTAGAAGAGTATTATATGTATGCAGATCAGCAGGCGGGGGGCCAGGTTGTTGTTCCAAACACTACGTGGCCAACAATTTATAAGTATGATGAACCGGATGGACTTGTGGTAAAGGCTGATAACACGGAGAATATGACAACTGTCGGTAAAGAGGCTGCTGATATATTAAACACATATATTATGTCGAATGATGATACTGTCAAATATAAAGCAGAGGATTTGCTTGAACAGGCAAAGCAAATTCAGCAGTTAAGTCAGTCGACAAATATGATGCTCATTTGTATAGCTGGTATTTCGCTCTTGGTTGGTGGAATCGGTGTTATGAATATTATGCTTGTATCGGTAACGGAAAGAACCTCTGAAATAGGACTGAAAAAAGCGATTGGCGCAGGAAAAGGCGCAATACTTGGACAATTCTTAACAGAAGCAGTAGTGCTTACCAGTTTAGGTGGAATGATTGGTGTGATAGTTGGAATTATTCTGTCGAAAGTTATATCGGCTTTTATGGAAATACCTACAGCGATAAGCTTTTTTGCAGCTGTATTTTCTGTACTTTTTTCCATGGCAATTGGTATTATTTTTGGTATGCTACCATCATATAAGGCAGCCAATCTCAATCCGATAGAGGCACTAAGACATGAATAAATAGAAGAAAAAATCTTTTTGTATTTTCATTGATACAGGGGTAGAAAATACTATAAAAATACAGTACAATATTCCTAGATAAGTGGGTTAATAAATGCATTTTCTTTATAGGAAAGGAGAATACAATGTACGCTGATGAGAACGTAATCAAAATCAAACATGAGGTTTTGTATGAGGTTGCGAAGGCGGCTTTTGAGGGAAAACTGGACGAGAAAAGAGATAATATTCCATATACACTTATTCCAGGACCTAATCCTCAATTTCGTTGCTGTATTTATAAAGAGAGAGAAATTATCCGGCAGAGGGTAAGACTTGCAGAAGGAAAAGCACCTGGCCCGGTCGATGACGGGAATGTGATTCAGGTGATAAGTTCGGCATGTGAGGATTGTCCGATATCTAGTTACACAGTTACTGAAAACTGTCAGAATTGTATTGGAAAAGCCTGTATCAATGCATGTAAATTTGGAGCAATTGAGGCTGGAAGACATCGTTCACATATTGACCCTCAAAAATGTAAAGAATGTGGTCAATG
>JBGVKW010000052.1:0-13990 GCA_045123895.1 Agathobacter sp. | reverse complement strand
GAACCATAGTTTCTTCGAATCCAGGCTGCAAGCGCAATTAGATCTGACTCAACTGCCACACTATTTTCCTTTATTCCAATAAGAGGTTTGATTTTATCTAAATCAAACTCGGGTTTATCCGTCACCTCAACAACATATCCTGTTATAGTCCTTTTTCCAAAAGGTATATCCACACAAACACCTGGTCTAACTTTCCAAAGTAATTCATCCGGAATAAGGTACTGAAACGTCTTATCAAGTTTTTCATGTGAAATATCTACTATAACATTCGCAAACATTAAGTTTACTTTACTCCTTCATACTTTTCTTCACAGTATTTACAGCGGTAAATCTCTTTTTCTTTATCTGTAAGGATAAAAACCTGGTCCAATTCCTGCTCTATTGATGTAATACATCTTGGATTTTTACAACGGATTACGTTTCTAACCTGTGAAGGAAGCTTAAGCTCCATCTTGTCAACAATCTTATCTCCCTTAATAACATTTACTGTTATGTTATGATCAATAAATCCAAGAATATCAAGGTCTAAAGATTCTACCGGACATTCTACCTTAATAATATCTTTTTTACCCATTTTATTACTTTTTGCATTTTTAATAATTGCAACTGTACAATCGAGTTTATCAAGTTTTAAATCATTATAAATCTGTAAACTTGTTCCTGCCTTTATATGATCTAGAACAAAGCCTTCATGAATTCCGCTTATATTTAGCATATTACCTCCCGATGATATTTCATCTATTTATCCATTTTTATGCAAGCTCAAGCAAGGTGAGTATCAATGCCATTCTCACATATACGCCATATTGCGCCTGTTTAAAATAAGCAGCTCTTGGATCATCATCTACTTCTACCGATATCTCATTTACTCTTGGAAGTGGATGAAGAACTAACATATCATCCTTTGCAAGTTCCATTTTTTCTTTTGTTAGAATATAGAAATCTTTCAAACGAACATAATCTTCCTCATTGAAAAAGCGTTCTCTTTGAACTCTTGTCATATATAATACATCCAGAGATTCTATTGCGTCCTCGAGTCTTTCCACCTCTTCAAATTCCATTCCATTGGCACGAAGAACATCCTCTCTTACATAATCTGGAATCCTAAGTTCTTCTGGGGAAATAAGAACAAATTTAACATTCGAATATCTGGTCATTGCATTAATCAACGAATGAACTGTTCTTCCAAATTTCAAATCTCCACACAGACCAATTGTAATATTGTCAAGTCTTCCTTTTAAAGAGCGAATTGTCAATAAATCTGTGAGAGTCTGTGTTGGATGCTGATGTCCTCCATCACCCGCATTAATTACAGGAATAAGAGATTTTGAGGATGCAACCAAAGCAGCTCCTTCCTTCGGATGTCTCATAGCACAAATATCTGCATAACATGAAATTACACGGATTGTATCTGATACACTTTCTCCCTTTGCAGCTGATGAAGAATCAGCACTGTGAAAACCTAAAACTGAACCGCCCAGATTAAGCATTGCTGCCTCAAAACTAAGTCTTGTTCTTGTACTAGGTTCATAAAAACATGTTGCTAATTTTTTCCCATCACACATGTGTGCGTATTTTTGTGGATTTGCCTCTATATCATTTGCCAAATCTAAAAGTTTATCCAAATCTTCAACTGACAAATCCATTGGACTCATTAAATGACGCATTTTTTGCCTCCTATTTTGTCGCATTTTTTCTATCATATAATAATCATAACTTTAATTCAAGTTTGCTTTTTTCCATTTTTATTGTACAATGTTTTTAGCTATAAAAAAAAGGAGATACATTATGACAAATCAAACTCAAACTCAGATAAATTCTGATGATAATACAATTGTTTTCAAAGAAAGAAAACGCCTTCTTTTCTTTGGACTTCCATGGACATTTACAAAATATACTATCACACCAGAATATATCACTATAGACAAAGGTCTTTTTAACACTACTGAAGACGACTGCTATATGTATAAGGTATCTGATGTAAAGCTTACCTCTTCTCTCTTTGAGAAAATATTTAAACTTGGAACAATCACATGTTATACAGGAGATATTACCAATCCTGAACTGCAGCTTGTTCATGTTAAACATTCAAAGGAAATAAAAGCTTATCTCTTGAAACAGTCTGAGACTGCAAGAATTAAACGTCGTACATTAAACACTATGAATATTGGAGCTTCCGGCGTAGATCTTGACCATGACGGAATCCCTGATTCCCTTGAATAAAAAAGAGTGCAAATGCACTCTTTTTTATATACAACAGCAAAACGGCATAATCTGGCATAAAAACCAGCTACCTAAACAGTCACAGCACATGTTTCTGTTTCCATAGTTTTCTCCATATCCACGTCCCATATTTGAATACCACGTTCCTCCAAACTGAAGATACTGCAAAAACTGTCTGTACCGCAAATTATCTGGTTCAAATGTAACAGCTCTTTGTATATGCTCAATCGCAGTCGCACTGTTTCCAAGTTTTTCATTGGCAACTGCACTACAATAATACCATTTACCCTTTCGCTCAGAAAAAGGTACCTCATCTAGAACTCGTATTGCCTCATTATAATATCCGTTTGAGATAAAATTAGCTGCCGCCCTGACTTTAGGGTTAATATCCTCCGTAGATTCATAAGTATACCTTCCGTAAAATCCACCATACGGTCCGTCATTTGTATATTCATCCCCCGCAGAGCCTCTTGAGTATGAAGAACCTCCATACGCGCTTCCATATGCACTGGTACCACCTTGCTTTTCTTTCATTATTTGATCATAAGCCTGCTGTACCTGCTTAAATTTTTCCTCTGCCTGATCCTTATTTGGATTATTTACATTGGCATCAGGATGGTATTTTCTACTAAGACTTCTGTATGCTTTTTTTATTTCATCATCAGAAGCGTCTCTTGATACGCCAAGCACCTGATATGGATCTGTCATCTATTTTTCCTCGTCTACTTTTTGTTTATTTTTTTTGCCGGCAATATACTCGTACTTTGTCCATACACCGCTGTACAAAACATTTCTAATAATATCTGCATGGAGTAAAATCGGTAATCGCTCAAATACTTTTGCAGCACTTGAAATCATGCTTGTCAGAATAATTTTACAGGTATCATCAAAAAATTCCTCACCATTTTTCATCAAGGGAATAAGAGGATTAAATGAATTCTTTTTTATATCCCTTTGAATATCTTCATAGGCATCCATGATATAAATAAATTTCCCAATGTAAAATCCAAATTCTTTTAACTGTTCACACCATTCATCCTGTCTGTATGCAAACAGTTCTCCAAGCATTTTACCCGTAAGTGATGAAATGGTATCTATATTTGTCTCATTCTTTTGTTCTAAGACATTCAATTTTTCAATATAAATTTCTATTGCCTTTGCCTGTCTTGGGTACTTATTCTTAGCTGACAAATAACTTTTTTTCAAAACATTGGCTGCAACTTTTTTACTTTTCTTACCATCGTCCTTGTAATCATCTACAAGATTGTAATACGCAAGCATAATATTTAAAGCTGATGCATATTCTGTAATTTCATTTGTTCTTGCAATTTTTTTCTTTGTTGGATGCATCTTACAGACAAAGCTTTTTTCCACTTCCATAGGAGGTTCATACAAACCTGTAAGGAAAACAACAAGAAAAGTCATATCATAATTTAATAATAACTGTCCCTTAGCTCCATAGTTTTGCTTCAAAGTCTGACACAAACCACAATAATAACTTCTATACGTACTCAAATCTTCCTGGGATATTTTTTTCCTGTTTATGTTTATGTATCCAAACATAAATACTCCTTTATACTTTACAGAATTCTCAGCTTCTTCTTATAAACTCTTCTCTGCATTTTGGACAAGTAATACAAATCTTCCCATGACCTCTTGGAACTCTGACTTCCTGTTTACACATTGGGCATTTAAAATATTTGTATATACCTCTTTGTGCCATACGCTTTTTCTTTTTGTTCCACTTTACAGTATTATTATATCTCATGTTCAAGAATTTTTGATTTTCGTCATATCTTTTTGAAACATTCCTTGAAAACACGCGAAAATACATATGTACCATAATGGCAATTGCGAATACATCAAAAAGAAGTATTCTTGTAAACATTGTAAGCACCAACAAAATTAGTACTATAAATGATTCAAATCGCGCAAGCTCATCCATTCCATTTCTTCCACTCATAAAACGCATCATTTTTTCTCTCATATTTAAGGCCTTCTCTTTCCTAATTTTCAAGTTTTATTCTGATACCATTGTATCTTAAGCTTGCCCACATTTTCAGTCAATAGAACTATCGTATTTTTAGAAACATTTTATACTTTCTTAATTAATAACTTGATTTTTAACCCTACACTTGTTATATTAAGAAAATGCAGGACAGGTGATCGCGGCTGCAAGTGGAGAAATCCCGCAGGTGAGGAAAGTCCGGGCTTCATAGGGCAGGATGCCGGTTAACGGCCGGTGGAGGAAACTCTAAGGAAAGTGCAACAGAAATATACCGCCACTTCTGTGGTAAGGGTGGAATGGCAGTGTAAGAGACTACCGCCTCGCTGGTAACAGGGAGGGCACATGTAAACCCCATTCGAAGCAAGACCGAATAAAAGCTTTGACGTGGCCCGCTAGCTTTAGGTAGGTCGCTTGAGGCGTCTGGTAACAGTCGTCCTAGATAGATGATCACTCAACGACATAACCCGGCTTATCGTCCTGCTGTTTTCTTAAAAAAAACGGAGCACTACGCTCCGTTCTTTTTATACATTTCAATCTTCTTTGTTACTATCTACACATTAAAACAACTTCCACCAACAAATTCTCTAAGTAACGAATTTTTCGAAATCCCTTCTGCCGGCATAGGAAGAACATACTCAAGAAATTTCAGAAGTCTGTTTGCTTCAATATATTCCGGACAATCTCTTGGAATTCCAAATAGTAGAGGCTCTGCGTAAACCTTTAATACCGCAAGTTCATACACCAGTGCCGAATTAAACATTACATCAGCTTCTTCCTGATACGGGAAAATATTAAGTTCCTCTCCTTTTCTTACAGAAGGCCACATATTTATAGTTTCTCTTGCAGTTGTTCCCCTTGTTCTGGCATCTCTTACAATTCTTCTGATAAGTCTCGTATCAGTTGTCGGAAGAGGATTGTGTTCATCAATATTTAGCTGTGTAAGTGCTGAAATATAAATCTTAAATTTACTTTCATCAGGAAGTGTATGCGATAGCTTTTCATTTAATCCATGAATACCTTCTATAACAAGAATATTATCCACACCTAAATGTATTTTCTTCCCTCTGTATTCACGTTTTCCTGTTTTAAAATTGAAGGAAGGAAGCTCCACTTCTTCTCCTTGTAAAAGTTTTGTCATGTCCTCATTGAATTTTGCTACATCCAGTGCTTCAAGACATTCAAAATCAAAGCTTCCGTCAGGATTTCTCGGGCAAAACTGTCTATCTGCATAATAATCATCAAGACTTACAGGAAATGGTTTTAACCCCTTTGCCGTAAGCTGTATGGATAATCTGTTTGCAAAGCTTGTTTTCCCTGATGATGAAGGTCCGGCAATCATAATAAACTTACGCTTTCTGTCAGACGCTATCATCTGGGCAACATTTCCGATTTTTTCTTCCATCAATGCTTCCTGAAGAAGAATCAGTTCCTGACCTTTTCCTTGTGAAATAGCATCGTTTAACGCTCCTATATTTCCAACTCCAAGCATCTTGCTCCACTCTCTTGAGTCGTCAAGAATATGAAAGAGTTTATTGGATGTGATAAGCGGCTCCACAACCCTCGAATCTGACTTTGGAAATAATATAACAAACCCATTTTCATACAATACAATATCAAAGTATCTGAGCATTTTTGTAGACGGTGCCATAAAGCCATAGAAGTAGTCTTCTATATCATCCATTCTGTAAATGTTAATCCTTGAACTTCTTCTGTAATGAAAAAGTCTTTCCTTGTCATGCATTCCACGTCGGGCAAACATTTCTTTTGCTGACTCCGTGGATATACTGATTTTTTCTATCTGAAAATCCTTTTCGCACAACAAAAGCATCTGCTCTTTTAATTTTTCAATATCAGCTTTTTCAATTTGAATCTTTCTCGTAATATTGTCAATTCCATCCTCAACAATTTCACAATAGTAACCTTCCCCTAATGAATGTCGAACATGCAAATCTGCACGCTGCCCATATACTATATCAACTGCCTTTTGAAGAAGGAAAAGAACACTTCTTCTGTATGTCTTTCTTCCATCCTTGTCTTTTACCGTAACAAACGCAACCATTGAATCTTTGTTAAAGGTATTGTTTAATTCTTTGAGTTTTCCATTTATTACTCCAAGAATGATATCATCCTCATAATAGCTTTGATATTCCTTTGCTATTTGAGCCAAAGTTGTCTCATCGGTAGCATTTATTTCATCAATTTCCCCATTTGGAAGAACCACACTAATCTGATATTCCTTCATAATCATCCCCCACAATTCTAGTCAATCTATTTTATTAGTCCTTTACAAGCGAATATGCTAATTCATTGTAACAAATTTCTGTTTTTAACTGTTCTATTCTTCCTGCTATTTTATCCGAAGAATTATTCTTCATTAATCTTGATAAAATATCTGTAAGTTTTTTATGTTCTTTTTCTAAATACTTTTTTAGAACCTCATTTTTATTTTGAATAAGCTTTGGTCCGTAGGTATCATAAACCATGGTGAGTTTTTCATCCTGTTTTTTAAACTCAAACGTATCATTTGCTTTCTTTACCTTCATCATTGGATAAAACTTATCGTCCTCATAAACCATATTTTCTTCGACAATTTCATACCCATTGTTTCTAATATACTGTCTAACCTTCCATATGTCGGACTGCGGCTGTAAAATCATCTCCTGCGACGCTTTACATACATCTTCACCTTCTGAAAGAATATGTATTACCAGTTCTCCTCCCATTCCAGCAATGATAATGGATGATACCTCACCGGGTTCTACCGCAGCAAGACCATCAGATAATCGTGTTTCAATTTTATCTTCAAGTCCACATCCTTTTATATGTTCTTTTGCTCTTTCAATCGGCCCTCTATTTATATCTACCGCAATAGCTCTTTGAACGCAATTATTCTCTATAAGAGCAATAGGTACATACCCATGGTCTGTACCTACATCACATAAAATGCTTCCTTTTGTCACAAGACTTGCAACAGCATTCATTCTCTCTGATAATTTAATCATTTTACTCTAAGTAATCCTTTAACTTTTTACTTCTACTTGGATGACGAAGCTTGCGTAACGCTTTCGCCTCAATCTGTCGTATTCTCTCTCTTGTTACATTGAACTCTTTTCCTACTTCTTCAAGTGTACGTGCTCTTCCATCATCCAATCCAAAACGGAGTGTAAGAACCTTCTGTTCACGCTCCGTAAGAGTTCCAAGCACTTCCTCTAACTGCTCTTTTAATAAAGTGAATGCTGCAGCATCTGCTGGAACCGGAACATTATCATCCTTGATGAAATCTCCAAGATGAGAATCCTCCTCCTCACCAATTGGTGTCTCAAGGGAAACCGGCTCCTGAGAAATTTTTAATATCTCTCTAACTCTTTCAACAGGCATATTCATCTCTTCTGCAATCTCTTCAGGTGATGGCTCACGTCCTAATTCCTGAAGAAGCTGTCTTGAAACACGAATAAGTTTATTTATTGTCTCAACCATATGAACAGGAATACGAATTGTTCTTGCCTGATCAGCAATAGCTCTTGTAATTGCCTGACGAATCCACCATGTAGCATATGTTGAGAACTTATATCCTTTTTTGTAATCAAACTTTTCTACAGCTTTAATAAGACCCAGGTTTCCTTCCTGAATCAAATCCAAAAAGAGCATTCCTCGACCTACATATCTTTTTGCAATACTTACAACAAGACGAAGGTTTGCCTCAGCAAGTCTCTTCTTGGCGTCAGCTCCAACATCAGAAATCTTATGCAGTTCTTTAATCTCTGCTCTGAGTTCTTCTTTTTCTTCCTCAGTTGCTCCGTCCATACGGCCACGCAAAATAGTAATTTTTTCTGTTGCCACCTGACCTTCTTCCATTTTTTGCGCAAGGTCAATCTCCTCATCTGCACTTAAAAGTGGAACTTTACCAATTTCTTTTAAATACATACGAACCGGATCTTCTACACTCACTCCATCAGGTACAGATAAATCTATTTTTTCTACTTCAACCTCGTCTTCCTCATCAAGAATAATCTCATCGTCGTCATCATCATCATCACTGATTTTTAAGACATCGATTCCATTATGCTCAAGATAATCAAGCACTGACTCAAGTTTTTCTTCATCAAGATTTAATTCCTTGAAGAAATCACTTATCTCCTGATATTCAAGAATATTTTTTTTCTTTTTTCCGAGAGCAAGCAATTCACAGAGCTTTTCATTGAATTTTGCTTTCATTTCTTCTGTTGTCTGAATGTTTTCTGTTGTTTCTTTTTTCTTTGCCATTTTATTTTCCTCTTTGTTTTAGTATTTTTTCCTTAATCAATAGAAATATGCAATTTTTCTAATTGTTCAAGCGCACGCTTGTCCTCTATTACCTTCATAAGACCCTCTAAGTCTTCTGGTTTTAAATTCTGCGACCGATAATTAATACTGTTTTCCTTGATTCTAAGAATTGTCTCATGAAGAGCTTTCTCCATATCATTCTTGCTCTCAACCTTATGAATTGTCGCATTAAACAGACCTGCTATTTCACGCTGTTCAGCCTCATCCTCGTACATACTAACAATTTTTGCAGGATTTACTGTTCCATCCTTCTCAAATTGCTCAAAGACTTCTACTGCAGCCTTTTTCAACAGTTCTTCTGTAAAATCTTCCGGCGTAATATAGCCTTTTATCTTACTAAAAAGTCTGGTATCTTCTATTAACCATGTAAGTAGAAGCTTTTGAGACTGTTTCATCCCATCTTCTTTCTTCTTGTTTTCGTTAATACCACTTTTTAGTGGTGCAGGTGTTTTTACTATTCCACCTTTTATTGCCAGATTGTTTACAAGCTTTCTCAAATCATCAAAAGCTATGTTATACTTATCGCACACAGCCTGAATATAATTATTTCGCTCAAGTTCCTCTGAAAAACCTAACAGTTTCTTTGCTATCTCATTATAAAAAGAAGTTTTCGACTCAGGGTCATTCATATCATATTGTTCCTGCATAATGCGAATCTCAAACATAAAGCTGTTTTCAGCATTATCAATTCTCTCCTGATATGCATCCGGTCCAAGCGCCTTAATGAATTCATCCGGGTCTTTATAAGGCCTCATATTTATTACCTTCGTAACAATTCCTACCTCTTTTAAAATTGGAATTGCCCTAAGTGCGGCTTTTACTCCGGCGCCATCACTGTCATATGTCAGATAAACCTCTTTCGTATACCTCTTTAAAAGTGAAGCATGTCCACTTGTCAGAGCAGTTCCAAGGGATGCAACTGCATTATCAAATCCCGCCTGATGAAGTGCTATAACATCCATATAGCCCTCACACAATAGCAACTGATTCTTTCTGGTTGTCCTTGCTATATTTAATCCATATAAGTTTCGGCTCTTGTCGAAAATTTTAGTCTCCGGCGAATTCAAATACTTTGGTTCGCCCTCTCCCATAACTCGTCCTCCGAAACCAATCACTCTATTATGTACATCCATTATTGGAAACATTGCTCTGTTCCAAAACTTATCGTGACCACCTCTTACTTCATCTATGGTCACAAGTCCTGTCTCTTTTAATATTTCGTCCGAGTAGCCCTTTTTCCTAAGATATCTGTACAAATCATCACTATATTGATCAGAATATCCCAGTCCAAACTTCTGCATTGTCTCATCTGACAGCTTTCTGTCCGAAAAATACTCATATGCTCTTTGCCCTCTGGGATTTCTAAGAAGCGTATAAAAATACTTTGCAGCCTCTTTGTTGATTTCCAAAAGTAATGTTCGCTTGTCAGCCTCTCTTTTTTGAGCTTCAGACATTTCCTGACGCGGCAGTTCAATTCCCACTCTGTCAGCTAAAGTCTGCATCGCCTCGCCAAATGTAAAATTTTCATACTGCATCAAAAATGTAAATACATTTCCTCCTGCTCCGCATCCAAAACAGTAGTACATCTGTTTATTCGGCGACACTGAAAATGAACCGGTCTTCTCGTTGTGAAACGGGCATAATCCAAAATATGTACTTCCTTTTTTCTGAAGATGAACATATCCGCCAATGACATCCACTATGTCATTTCTTGAACGCACCTCTTCTATTAATTCATCAGAATAGTACGGCATTATTTTCCTCTATCTTTCTAGTATCCATCAATCTCCCAAGCAACAGGAATAAAATGTTCGTGGAATTTGGTTATCGCATACTGATCCGTCATTCCAGATATATAATCACAGACAATTCGTCCCTTTTCTTCACCCTGTTCTATCATTTTTACCATTTTCTCCGGCAATTCTTCAAAATGTTCAAAGTAATAGAAATACAACTGCTTTAACATTGCCTTTGCCTTTACTTCTTCACTTTTAGCAATAGGGTTTTTATATAGATTCTGAAACATAAACACACGAAGCTCTTTCATTGCTTCAGCTGTTTCTTTTGACATCATTATGTCATCTTTATCTGTGCTGTTTATTATGATATTGTGAATCATATGATCCAATCTTTCTCTTGTACTAAATCCCAGCTCTTTCCTAATCTCTATTGGAATATCATCTTCACATAAAAGCTGAGCTCTGATTGCATCATCAAAATCAGAATTAATATACGCTATTTTATCTGAAAATCTAACTATTTTTCCTTCAAGGGTACTTGGCAAAAGTCTGGTCTGATGATTTAATATGCCATCCCTTACCTCCCATGTAAGATTAAGGCCTTCACCATCTTTTTCAAGCTTTTCCACAATTCTTACACTTTGTTCATTGTGTTTGAATCCGCCCTCATATATCTCGTCCAAAATGAATTCTCCGGCATGTCCAAACGGTGTGTGTCCTAAATCGTGACCTAATGCTATCGCTTCTACAAGATCCTCATTGACACGCAATGCTTTTGCAATAGTCCTGGCATTTTGGGACACTTCAAGTGTATGGGATAATCTTGTCCTATAATGGTCTCCCTTCGGCGTAAGAAAAACCTGTGTTTTGTTTTTTAATCTTCGAAAAGATTTACTATGTAAAATTCGATCTCTGTCTCTTTGAAAAACAGGTCTGATATCACACTGTGGTTCTTCCTTTTGTCTTCCTTTAGAATTAACGCTTAGACATGCATAAGGACTTAGTATTTCCTGTTCCCTTTTCTCTATTTGTTCGCGAATTGTCATGTTTGCCTCCTAGTGCCTACACTTTATAATTCTGTACAAAAACTCTATTTCCTTTTTTTATTTTTAATATCCGCCCAAAACCTGTAATAATTTCTGAAGTTTTAATCCTGTAATCTGATTATCATAGTTTCCATAATAGAATTTATTGTCCTTTACAAAGATACACCCCACCCAGGTTCCCTTTGGGTTTTCTGACTCAACAGCATCCTTCATCTGTTTATAACTGACTATGGTAAAATATGCGTCATAATCATTAAAATCATGTGGATTAATTTTCACATCATTATACTCTTTTTCAAGGCTCTCTATCAATTCCTTCTCACATTCAGTATATCCTGTGATTTCTTTGCTATATGCGGATTCAGAACTCCAGTCCTCATCCCAGAGAAGGAACACCTCATCGTTTTTCCACGAATCCACAGACTGAACAATAGAAAGCTTTTTATATGTATTCTTTGTCGCCCCTGACATCATTACATAATTTTTATCACCTTTTTTATCCGAATATAAAATATTCGAAACCGCTATCTGATAAAATCGTGTATCGCAGTTTTCACCTTTAAATGCAATATAGCCCAGTTCTTTTCCATTTTTGTCATAGTTTAAATCAATATCAATTGGGACATATACTTCTCCCTCGTATGATATTGGACCTAAAACTGAATCATCCGTAAGGCATTCTGCAACTTTTTCGTATTCAAGGGGTTGATCCGATGGTGCTGCAAAAAAGTACACAACAAGCATGGCTGTTATCACGACAACAAAAGAAGTTGTAATAATTGTCTTATTTCTTTTTATTAATCTGATTTTTGCCGCTCTGGATCTAAAATCAAAACACGACTCATCTTCTGGTAAAAAACCTTTCTGAGGTCCATATACCTTTATCGAAAACTTATACACAAATATCAACTGTAAAAATGTAATTATAAACATTACCACAATAAATACGACAGTCTCCCATTTCTGTGGCATTTTACAAACTAAAAGATTATTAAGCACACATAGTGAATGCCCACCATATTTATTCTCTATAAATAATCTGCTGACAACAGATACAGCAATGCAAATTATTGAGTACATGGCACTGTCTACCACAAGATACAACAGCCATTGCTTAGCTTTCTTTATTGTAATAAGCGGAAACAGGGACAAAACAAAAGATACCATAAGGAAACCCGTAAAAAAGTATGCCCACCGCTCAAACATCGACTCACCGTAAATAACAACAAAATACTCTGACAAATCAAGCTTTTTTATATTCCCCCAGCCTGAAAACTTCGATAAAAAAATAACAACTTTCATCAAAAACCATACAACAATGAACATTGTCACATAGTTAAATATCAGATATTTGACTTTTGTTTTTGACTCAATTGCCAATGTATGACTAATCCTGTTTTTTGTCAAAACCATTGCCTTTAGCATGTAATACACTACCAGAAAACCACCAAAAGCTGGTATCCCACCCATGCTTCCAATAAAGGTATTAACAAAAAACATTACATATAATGAAAGTGCTATTGACGTAAACAAATGTCCTGGTGTGGACTCGACATTCCAGGATATTCGATAAAATTTTTTCATAACAATACTCCATTTTCTATAGTTAAAACTTTGTCACAATACTTTCTGGCTTCTGACTTACTGTGACCGGTTGCAATAATTGTAAGACTGTTATTCTGTCGATATTCACTTATCAAGGTATTTATCTGTCTTCTTGTAGAATCATCAACATTTGAAAAGGGTTCATCCGCAATAAGTAACCTAGGCTCTCTTGAAAGTGCAAGTGCAATCATTATCTTCTTTTTGGTTCCAAGAGAACAAAGTCTAACCTTCTGTTCCATGTCAAACTCCAGTCGACTGGCATATTCTTCAAATTTATCCACATTAAAAAAAGGCTCAAATTTCTTTATCTCTTTTACAAGATTTTTTGCTTTCATTTCTGTATTAAAATTAGGTTTATCAAAACAGGTTGACATTTTTCTTAAAATCCCCTGTTCATTCTCGTACATTTCTTCTCCAAAGTACTTTATTATCCCTGCATCCGGAGTACTTGCACCACTTATCAGGCTAACCATTGTGGACTTCCCTGCTCCGTTTTTCCCAATTATGGCAACAGTTTCATTTTCATTTACTGTCATATTTACGTCTTTTATCAAAAATTTTCCCTGTCTGAAATATATTTTCTGCAATTCAAGTGCGTGCATTTTCTCTCCTGCCATTTTAATTATCTCTAAACAATGCTATAAATCCATCTTAAGCTTTCATATATTCAAAAAAGGAAGTCTCGATAAGTAAGACTTCCCTCTATATTTACCTTTGTACTCTGACAAAATTATTACAATGCAGGAGATGGGACTTGAACCCACACGATATTGCTACCACAGGCACCTGAATCCTGCGCGTCTGCCAATTCCGCCACTCCTGCGAACAAAAATTATTCTATCAAATCATCAATAATAATGCAACACAAAAATGATTTTTTGTAAATAGTGTTGACATATTGTTCATGCTCTGCTATTATATGCTAGTCGTTAAGTTATGCGATTTAATTTAATATGTACGCGGAAGTGTCGGAACTGGCAGACGAGCAAGACTAAGGATCTTGTGATTATTGCAATCGTGTGGGTTCAAGTCCCATCTTCCGCATT
>JBGVKW010000051.1:0-39654 GCA_045123895.1 Agathobacter sp. | reverse complement strand
GAGAACCATGTATCTAATGTATCCTCATCCTGTACCATGTGTGTACATCCACATTTTGGACATACGCCTGGATTCTGTCTTGCAACTACCATCTCGCCACATTCTTCACAGTAGTAAGCTGGAATTCTGTGTCCCCACCATAACTGACGGCTGATACACCAGTCACGGATATTGTCTGTCCAGTTGAAATATGTCTTGTCCATACGTTTTGGAAGAAGCTCGATTTCACCAGTCTTTACTGCTTCAACTGCTGGTTTAATCATCTCATCCATCTTTACGAACCACTGCTGTTTTACCATTGGCTCTACTGTTGTATGACATCTATCATGAGTTCCAACATTGTGTGAATGTGGAACAACCTTTACTAAAAGTCCCTGCTCCTCTAAATCCGAAACGAGCTGTTTTCTACACTCATATCTATCCATACCAGCGTATTTTCCAGTATTTTTAGCCATTGTTGCATCATCATTTATAACAATGATTTCTTCAAGATTATGACGTTTTCCCACCTCAAAATCGTTAGGGTCATGAGCTGGTGTAATCTTTACACAACCTGTTCCAAATTCTTTATCTACATATGAATCAGCGATAACAGGAATCTCTCTGTCTGTGCATGGAAGCTTAAGTGTCTTTCCAATAATGTCCTGATATCTCTCATCATCAGGGTTTACAGCTACTGCTGTATCTCCGAAAAGTGTCTCTGGACGAGTTGTTGCGATTTCTACAAATCTTCCTTCCTCACCTACTACCGGATAATTAATATGCCAGAAAAATCCATCCTGCTCTTCGTGCTCTACCTCAGCATCCGAAATAGAAGTCTTACATACAGGACACCAGTTTACAATTCTTGAACCTTTGTAAATCCATCCCTTTTTGTAAAGCTTTGTGAATACATCCGCAACTGCGTGTGAGCAGCCCTCATCCATTGTAAATCTTTCTCTTTCCCAATCAGCTGAAGAACCAAGCTTTCTAAGCTGTTTTACGATACGTCCACCGTATTCTTCTCTCCAATCCCAGCATTTCTCAAGGAACTCTTCTCTTGTAAGGTCTGCCTTGTTGATTCCCTGCTCTTTTAATGACTCAATCACTTTAACCTCTGTTGCGATTGACGCATGGTCTGTACCAGGCTGCCAGAGTGCATTGTAGCCCTGCATTCTCTTGTATCTGATAAGAATATCCTGCATTGTATTATCTAACGCATGTCCCATATGAAGCTGACCTGTGATGTTTGGTGGTGGCATCACAATAGTAAATGGCTTTTTACTTCTGTCTACTTCAGCATGAAAATAACCATTGCCTTCCCATTTTTCATAAAGACGATCTTCAATGTCTTTTGGATCATAAGTCTTGCTTAATTCTTTGCTCATGTTCTATCTCCTTTTTAAATTATGATTTAATTTTGCGACCAATGATAGAAAAGCGGACTTTTCCAAGTATGGTATTAAAAAAGCCCTTCCAGTATGCATTGCATACCAGAAGGGCGAATTAGCGCTGTACCACCTTCGTTTGCTTCTATCAAAGCCTCTTGTTCTGTAACGGGAACGACTCCGGAAGAACTTATCTCAGACTCAGTCTGACTTTCTGGGTTCTTCAGCTAGAAAGCTACCTTCTGAAGTCCTCGTCCTAAGCACCTCACAGCTGTCTCCCATAGGAAATCAAGTGCTATTCTCTGAAGGATTTAGAAATCATACTCCTCTTTCCTTATTGCTTTTCTGTATCAAGTCTATGTTGATATAATAATTACAAAGTTCTAATTTGTCAATTGAATATTTTAAAGAGGATGACAAATCATTCTAATACTCCTCGAAGAAAATAACATCTCCTTCTTCAAAATAACTGTTATATGATGTATCAACTGTCATACATAATTCTCCATCACTAGTATACTCAAATTGTAAAACAACTGGCTCATATTCATCCGTATTAGCATCATACGCATTTGCACATAACTCAACTGTGTCATCACCTAGATAAGTTGCTGTTGTGTTGGAATCGAATGATATTCCTTCAAAGCTAACAGTTACATAATCTTCATCAATTGACACTAATCCACCATTCAAATAGTAATCACCAGATACCTGTTCATAATCTCCTATAAGTAATGACATGTCAATATCATCATCAATAATATATTCATCATCAATAATGTTATTATCGTCAATAATATTTTCGTCATCAATATCTCTTTCGTCATCAATATCTCTTTCGTCATCATCGTCGTTTGTGTTTGTTCTGACATTTACGCTAGTAACTTTATTAGATTTTCTTGAAGATTTATTCTCTCTATCTTTTGAATCTCCATTTGAACATCCCACTACTGTTGAAAGCATTGCAACCATTAATACTCCTAATACCAATTTCTTTTTCATAATTATAATCTCCTTTTAATAAATTTCTATTTTTTGTTATTAAACACCAAAAAGTGTTTACTTGTTTCGACATTTATGATTGTAACACATAGTTATTAACAAGTAAACACTTTTTTGAAATTTTTTTAATTTAAACTTTTTATTGTCTTTTCGTAGATATAATCTCTTAATTGCAAAGTATCAAAACCAGTAATTGCGCCCTTGCTTTTAGTCGCAACAATAGTTCCATATTCAAATACTCCAGAGAAAACTACCAATATTCTCTTTCTAGGATCCGTTTCAGATAATACGCCCTCAGCATATCCATCCTCAACCATTCTGTTTATCGTTGATTTAATATACTTTATTACTTCTTCTTTAAACTCCTCGTTTACAGGACATTCATTGCCATTGCAGCTTTCCTCTGCAACCATTTTTAACATTCCCATAAACAGCATGTTGAAGTCACGATTGTCATATATCCATTCAAGTACCCTGTAGAACCGTTCCTTAAATGAGGAATGCTTAAATGTGTACTCCACCAACTCCTGAATTTTATTGGAATATTCATATACAACAGCATTTGCAACTATCTCATTTTTTGAAGAGAAATATTCATATGCTGTCCCTTTTCCTATCCCAGCTTCCTTAGTAATATCAACGACCTTGACATTACTAAGATTTTTTCTTTCCTGTAAAAGTTTGATTGTAGCTTCGTACATCAAACGAACTTTTTCGGGTGGATCTGAAATGTTTTTTATTGTGACTTGTACTTCACTCATTATAGTTCTTCCTCCACCATATTTTTCTCACGGTTAAAAATATCATATATACATGGAATTACAATAAGTGTAAGTATTGTTCCATATACAAGACCACCAATAATTGTAATTGCCATAGGACGAATCATATCCGAACCTTTTCCAAATCCAATCGCAGAAGTTACCATTGCTAGAATGGTTGTCATTGCTGTCATTAGAATTGGTCTAAGTCTAATAACGCCGGCATCTATTATCGCATCTTTTTTACTCATTCCAGCTCGTCTTGCCTGATTGATATAATCAATCAATACAATACCATTGTTTACAATAAGTCCGGCTAGCATAATAAATCCAAGCATTGATATTATTCCAAGTTCATTTCCTGTAATAAATAACGCTATAAATCCTCCTGTAAATGCAAGCGGAATTGAAAACATAATGATGAACGGTGAAAGTAGTGACTGGAACTGCGCAACCATTATCAAATAGATGAAAACAACTGCAAGAACTAACATAAGTCCCAGCTGACCCATTGACTCATTAATTTTTTCGTCCTCACCTTCCATGCTTATGCTATATCCTTCCGGAATATCCATTTTCTTAATTTTAGACTTAATTTTATCACTCAAAAGAGTAACATTATGATCTTCATCAACACCACAGGATACGGTGATATATCTTGTCTGAGAATCCCTGTTGATTATACTAAGTGTTGTTCCTTCCTCAATTGTACAAATCTCAGTTAGAGGAATCTCAGATTCATTTCCCTCTGAATCTTTATAGATAAAAGTCTTGTTTTTAATATCATCAAGTTTTATCTCTGCCTGATTCTGACTCTGAAGATAAACATCATAATCTTTTATATCAGTAGTAATCGTTGTGGCACTTTTATTTGTAGCCATATCCGAATAAATCATCTGATAAACCTGTGCCACGGTATATCCATAAGATGCAGCTTTTTCTTTATCAACTGTGATCACTAATTCCGGAGTCGTATTATCTAATCCATCTTTTACATCAACTGTTCCTTCAGTTTCCTCAAGAAGCTTAGCAACATCCGTCGCTATTTCCTTTAGTTTTTCAATGTCATTTCCTTTTATCTTAATAGAAAGACCACTTCCAAGCATAGCTGTCATATCCATTGAAGACGTATTTGCCTTAATCTGACAATCCATATCTTTTGTTCTTTTTTCAATTTCAGCTACGATTTCACTTGAATCTACCTTAGCATCTTCATCTAGCAAAATATACATACTAACAGAATCTGAACCAGTGCTCATCAGACTCATTGTAGAATTTCCTCCAGCAGAGGCTCCTATTGTATCAATGCCTTCTATATCTGATATTCTTGAAGATACTTCATCTGCCATTGCAGTAAGTTCATCAAACTCAAGCTCCTCATCTTCTTTTGCAGAAATTGTAAGAGAAATCTGGTTTGACTCCATGTCCATATCCATAAATGTCATACCCCTTGAAATACAAAGGGCTGCGCTTCCAATTAAAAGAACTATTGCCCCCAGTAATACCACTGGTTTAATTCTAAGACATACCGCTAGGACTCTTCCATACCATTCCTTAAATCTGTCGAATAAAGGATGACTCTTTGTAGTTGTTTTTTTCAATAAACCAGATGAAATTGCCGGCACAAAAGTCAGAGCCACAATAAGACTCGCTAAAAGTGTAAACGCAATTGTAAGCGCTAAATCCACAAATAGCTGTCTGGTTATTCCTTCAGTAAAAATAATAGGTGCATATACACTGACTGTTGTAAGTGTGGATGCAAAAATCGCACCTGCCACCTGATTTGCGCCCTCGACAGCAGCCTTTTTCACTGAATAGCCTTCTCCACGAAGTCTGTAAATATTTTCAATTACAACAATTGAGTTATCTACCAGCATACCTATTCCAAGCACCAGTCCAGACATTGAAATAGTGTTTAGCGTTATGTCAGTAAAATACATAAGCACTACTGAAACAATAACCGATAGAGGTATAGATGCAGCAATTACAAGTGTAGGTTTTATATCCTTCAGGAAAAATAGTAAAACTATTATTGCAAGTATCGCTCCAAATATCATATTTTGTGTAACTGAATCAACAACTAAATCAATATATATTCCCTGATTCATCAGTACAGTTGTATGAAGGTTTTTATTCTCTTTTTCTAGAAAATCTAATTTTTCAAGAAGCCTGTCTGTAACATCTCCTGTTGAATATCCAGTCTGCTTTTCCATTGAAAGCATAATTCCAGGATTACCATTTACAATTGCATATGTCTCTTCCGAATTATCTGTCAAAGCGACATCGGCAACATCGCAGACACGAATTGGATCGATTCCATCCATTTTCAAATCCAGAAGTACAAGATTCTGTAATTCATCTATAGATTTTACTTTTTCACCTACCCTTACAAGGTACTGTGTACCTTCTGAATCATTCACATATCCAGCTGGCATATCAAAGTTTTGTGCCACAAGAAGAGATGAAAGTGTATCCATCGACAAAACATTATTTAAATCAGCCGACTCTAGTGCTTCTGTCTTCTTTTCCTGCAACTGAGTTTTTGAATTCTCAATTGAAGATGCTGCTGATGCAAGCTGTGCAGACTGCTGTCCTATTGTAATTGAACTTATTGCTGCCTTACTATTTAATACATCCATTGCACTTGAAAGAGCCTCTTTTCCCTGTGCTATCTGCTCCAGGCCAGCCTCACATGATTCAATTCCAGTATTTACCTGTGCAAGTGTTGTGGATATTGCAGTAGCTGCTGCTGGCAAATCCTCATAGCTATTTACTGTTATACCAAGAGCGCTAAGCCCTGAAAACTTTGTAGCAATTTCCTGATTTATCTGATCAAGCGCAGCTTGTGCCTGTGCAGCTCCCGGTCCATTTAATGCTTCAACCAAAGAAGGAATTGACTGTGTATAGACATCACTCTTCATAAATTCAGATAGCGCGGCTTCTATCTGCGTTAACTGAGTTTTTTGTGTATTTAATGTTTCAAGTGTTGAACGTAGTTCACTTTCCTTTTTTGCCAGATCATTCTGTTGACCAGTTATTTTATCAACCCCTTGTGAAAACTGATCTGATGCTGAATTGATTGCATTCTGGCCCGACTCAATTTTTGAACTTGCATCGTTTATCTGAGCCTCTGCATCATCAAATTTTGCAGAAACTGACGCCTGAATTTTTTCGTTCAATTCATCAATTTTTTCCTGATTCATTGTAACCTGAATCTGTTCTTCAAGTTTTCCCGTAGCTGTAACTGACGCAACTCCTTCAGTACTTTCGATTTGTGGAATTAATTCATTTTGAACATAATCAGTAATCTCAGATTTGCCCATTCCATCCACATCAACTGCTGCCATCATAATAGGAAGCATATCAGGATTTATCTGCATTATTGTAGGAGATCCAACTGTATCATCCCAACCTGAAGAAAGCTGGTCAAGCTTCTGCTGAATCTCAATTACTACAGAATCCATATTTGCATTCTGCTCATACTCACATGTAACAATAGAGTAACTATTGTATGACATTGAGCTTACATTTTTGATATTTGATGTAGTTGCCATTGCCGATTCAATCGGCGCTGTAACCTCAGTTTCCACCTCCTGTGGACTTGCGCCAATATCTGTCGTTATAATTAGCGCATACTGAAAACTCATCTCTGGCAGAAGATCTGTCGTCATTTTTGTAAGTGAAACAAATCCCAATACAATTACAAGAATTACTCCTACCAGTACCGTAAATGGTCTTTTTACACTGTACCTAGAAATCATTTTTTTCACTCCTTTATAAAATCGAAAAAGTGACCGACCAGTCGGTCAGTCACTTTTAAAGTATATATTGAGTTTTATTTTATTCAATACTTTTTATCGTATTTTTATAATTTTTATAAATATTTATTATATGAGACCTTCTTCCTGGGCCTCTTCCTCTTCTTCAACAATACCTGCAACAGCACCTGATACGGCTCCTACCACTGCGATAAGTGCAAAAATTATAACTAAAAAAATAATTACGAAAAAAGTTACTAAAAATCCTGTCTCTGTCATTTTTCTCTCCCCCAGTCCGATAAAAACTTTAAATTTATTTTAGCATACCCAAAAATGTGAAGCAATAGTATTGAAAATAAAAAGCATTGGTTCTTGTACAAAAACCAATGCTTTATTATTTACTTATTGTGATAAAAGAATTAGTTACCTACATCAAAAATGTACCATTCTCCATTCCACTCACAAACTGTAATTGTTCCACCTGAACCACTTACTCCATCAAGTGATACATCACACTCTACTTCATAACCATCTGTCAACTCGTAGTCTTCATCTGCAAGTACGGCGAAATATGCAAACCGACCATTCTCTGCAATGTCATCTAACTCGTCCTGATCTAACTGAGTAGCACCAACTATTTCAATTTTAATTTTTCCATCGCCAAAACTTGATTCCATCTGGTCCATAAGCTCTTCTTTCACATCATCTGTAAGATACATATCAATTAATGTTGAAGCTTTTTCTGGGATTGGGAATAAATCAAATAATTTGTCAACGTCTTTGTCATTCATACAATCTTCAAAGTCCTGAATTACACCTTCGTAAGAACCAGAGCTACCTTTTCCGAAGAAAAAGAAGCATGCTACTACGATAGCTGCAATAATAGCAACTGCACCGATAATAAGACCAATAATAAGTCCAGTACGTTTTTTCTTTGGTGGCTGTCCCATAAAGTTTGGATCATTTATAGGCTGTGTTGGATTACCAAATGCCTGTGACTGACCATAAACTGGCTGTGCAGTATTCTGGAATGACTGTGTCTGTCCATATCCGCCAAATGACTGCGCACCCTGACTTGCATTTGCCCCAAACTGGTTAAACTGGTTTTCCTGACTGCTCATTCGTGAATAGCTTCCAGAGAATGTTGGCTGGCTTGCTACCTTATCATTCTGCTGAAATGGCGACTGTGGTGTTACAGTCTCCTGAGCTGGCTGTGCATCAACTGGCGACTGATATGTCTGTGCTCCTGTTGGTGCCTGATATGGCTGTTCTCCTGTTGGTGCCTGATATGACTGCCCTGCCTGTGCCTGATCCGGTTGCTCTACTGTCGGTGTCTGATTTGTCACTGGATTCTCCTGTGGCATAGCACTTCCACAACTAACACAAAAACTTGCATCATTGACATTTTCAAATCCGCATACATTACATTTACTCATTTGTATTACCTTGTTCCCTTCTTCGTTTTTACTTTATATCATATATTATCATATGCTTTATGTACATTTCAATCCAATTTTAGTACTAATTAAGCTGACAATTTCACTATTTATGCTTAATCAGCTATCTGTCTTCCATTTACATCCATATGATAATTCTCCTTCATAATCAGGTCAGATACAGTAACAAAGGTATATCCCTTTGCCTTTAGATTCTTTATCAGTTCCTCTAACGCATCTGCCGTATATTTTGCACCATTATGACAAAGTATTATTGAACCTTTACCTAAATTTTTGTGATTACAGACAGTATCAATTATTGATTTTACTCCATAGTTTTTCCAATCCAGAGAATCCACATCCCACTCAATAGGATAGTAATTACATTCGTAACTGATATCAATAACATTATTATCATAGGCCCCATATGGAGGTCTGAATACTTTCATTTCATAATCGCACAATTCTTTAACTTTATCATGTGCGCACATAATCTCACTTTTCATTTCATCAGTTGAAATTGTTGTCATATCATAATGATTTTCTCCGTGGTTTCCAAGCTCATGGCCTTTCTCCACAAGAGTTTTCACACAGTCCGGATTTTTTTCAATCCATCCACCGGTCATAAAAAATGTTGCCTTTACTTCCTCCTTTTCCAAAATGTCTACTATTCGGTCAAAATCCTCAGCCCCCCAGGCAGCATCAAAACTTAAGGCAATTTCTTTCTTGTCGGTATCAACAGAATAAATAGGTAACTTTCTATCTCCACAATCGCTGACATTACTACTAATCACGTCTACAATATCTATTTTTTTCAAATCATCTAAGCTCCTAATTTCTTCTTGCTGATAAAACACAGCAAATGCTAATAGAAGAAAAGATATTCCTGCCAAAGCCACAAATCTCTTCCTTTTTCTGCTTTTCTTTGCCCTATTATACAGTTTTGACGTTTCTAAATATTTTCTATATTCACTCATAGTAAATCATATTCATGCGCATAAAAAAAAATGCATCATACGATGCATTTTTATTCTTTAAAAAGTGGGAGTCATCTCCAACTAGAGATAAAATCAATTACCACCTCTATAGACTGATGTGCTGCCTTTTCTGCAAATGTCTGATAATCAATAGCCCCACCTTCTCCGTCCGAAATCGAACGAAGTACTGCAAATGGAATATTGTTCACATAACATACATGTCCAATGCTTCCACCTTCCATCTCAGCCGCAATGGCTTCAAATCTATTGCTTATCAAGTCTTTTTGCTCTTTTGTTGCAATAAACTGATCTCCAGTAGCAACATTTCCCTTTTTGAAATTAATATTCTTTTCTCTTAAGCATTCACATAAAAGAGAAACCATCTTCTCATCTGTTGGAAGTAAAACCATGTTGATTCCTGATAAAAGACCAACAGGATCTCCAAGTGGAGAAGTGTCCATATCGTGCTGTAAAACATTTGTGGCAACTGCCACATCCAAAACACCAAGATCTCTTGTAAGAGCTCCTCCAACACCGATATTAATAATCATATCAACATCAAATTTTAAAATCATTGCCTCTGCGCAAATTGCTGCAAAAACTTTTCCTACTCCACATTTTGCGGCAACTACATCCTGACCTGCGATTTTTCCTTCAACAAAAGTCACTCCACTAAACTCGTAAATTTTAGTATCAGTCATCTCGGCCTGAAGATTATCAACCTCCATCTGCATTGCGCCTATAACACCTATTGTCATCTCTTTTCCTTCCTCATGCTCTATACTTGTGTTCATATCCTATTGAAAGAATCTATTCTGGATATGTAAATTCCATATTTGTCTGATTATTTAACACATCAAGATAGCGTTTGCATTCTTTCTTCGCTTCATCTATTGATAAGTTCTCATAATGTCCGCATTCAATTGCAGATGCACCAAAAACCTCTCCGTCGTGAGCTAAAATCTGTTTCAAAACATCTTTTGTAATTTCAAAAACATCAATAGGCTTTTCATCTCTTACAAGAAGATAAAATCCTGTCTGGCATCCCATTGGACCAAAATAGACCACCTTGTCAGCTATTTTTGAATTTCTGACAATAGTTGCAAACATGTGCTCAACCGAATGCATGGCAGAGTTTGACATATAATCTCCTGCATTTGGTTTTCGTGTTCTAAGGTCATATGTAATCACATCCCCATCCTGTCTGGAAATGTAAAATCCAGGCTCCAACAGATTGTGATTTATCTCAAAACTTTTAATTCTTTCCATTTTTTCTCCCAAATAATCTGTCTAATGTTAAATCATGTTCTCAAACTTTTCCAGATATTCCTCAAAAACACCCAGCGCATCGTCAACCGGTTCCGGTGTTCCCATATCTACTCCAGCTGCCTTTAACAAGTCAATTGGATCCATTGAAGATCCACCACATAAGAATTTCCCGATATAATCATCCACTGCCGATGCACCCTCATCCAATATCTTTTTAGAGAAAGCAATTGCTGCCGAATAACCTGTCGAATACTGGTACACGTAATATGGACTGTAAAAATGAGGAATTCTCATCCACTCATAAGCTATCTGGTTGTCTAACTTCATATCCGGTCCATAATACTGTTCATTCAGCTCGTACCACAATTTATTCAAATCATCTTTTGTAAGAGCTTCACCCTTTGCAATACGCTCGTGTGCAATATGCTCAAACTCTGCAAACTGTGCCTGTCTGAAAAGTGTGGTTCTAAAGCTGTCAAGATAATGGCAAATTAAATATTTCTTTTCATTATCATCATCCGAATTTTCAAGAAGATAATGCATCAAAAGCGATTCATTACAGGTAGATGCCACTTCAGCTACAAAAATCAGATAGTCTGCATATGTAACCGGCTGATTTTTATTGGAAAAATATGTGTGCATGGCATGCCCCATCTCATGCGCTAAAGTAAACACATTATCAAGGTTATCCTGATAATTCAAAAGCACATATGGATGTGTGCCATATGCTCCCCACGAATATGCTCCGCTTCGCTTATTCTCATTCTCATATACATCAATCCAGCCTGAATTCATGCCTTCCTTTAGAATAGAAACATATTCTCTACCCATAGGTTCAAGTGCCTTTACAACAAGCTCTTTTGCTTCATTGAAGGTATATTTTTTATCCGTATCCAAAACCATCGGAGCAAAAAGATCATACATATGAAGATGCTCTACTCCAAGTATTTTCTTCTTGATAGACATATATCTGTGAAGCGCCGGAAGATGTGCATGAACGGTCTCTATCAGATTGTCATACACACTCTCAGGAATATTGCCTCTTGAGAGATACATCTGTCTGGCACTGTCATATTTTCTGACTTTCGCATAAAAAGTATCGCTTTTTAACTGTCCAAGATATGTTGCCGTAATTGTATTGCTCCATTTTTTGTACGAATCATATACACTCATGAACACCTGTTTTCTAAGGCTTCTATCTTTGTCTGACAGAAAATCAATAAAATTGCCATGTGTTATCTGGATTTTATTCCCCTCTACATCCGTGATATATGGAAACTTCAAATCCGCATTGTTAAACATTCCAAATATATTTTTAGGCATAGCCGCAAGTTCATTAACCTGGGCTAATATGTTTTCCTCAGCCGCAGACAATGTATGCTCTTTCTGACGAAGTATCTCATCAATAGCTCTCTTATATTTTAGCAGCTTCGGTTCCTGCTCGTAGAACTTCTCGAGAGTCTCCTCTGGAATCTGCAAAATCTCCGGGTCCGCAAATGCTGCTGCACTTGAAACCTGAATCATTACTGATTCTGCCTTTGCCGCATAGCCTTGGTATTTTGCTACAGCAGTATCCTGATGAGCTCTCTGATTTGCATACACATAAATACGTGCAAGATGATATGAGACTTCATCGTTTTTCTCCAAATATGCTAACAATGTTGCTGCGTCATCCGACAGATGGCCCTCGAATTTGGCAATTTCCTTGGCGTATGAAAGAGTTTTCTCAGTCTCCTCCTCCCATTTCTCGTCAGACGCAAACATATCTTCTAATTTCCATTTATATTCCTGCGGAATCTCTTCTCTTTTTCGAAGAATTTTCTCACTCATTTATTTTACCGATCCTTTTATTTCTTGATGAGTGTTCCCATTCCACCTGTTACTTCTGTGCCCTCTTTGTTGAGCTTTGTGATAAGCACCGAACGAATAGCTGACTCATCAATAAAATTAATTGCAGCCTCGATTTTAGGAGCCATCGTTCCTTCTTCAAACTCTCCATTCTCGAGAAGTTTTTTCGCCTCATCAAGAGAAAGTGTATCGAGTTCTTTCTGGTCTTCTTTTCCAAAATTAATACAAACCTTGTCTACACTTGTGAGAATTACAAGCATATCAGCCTCTAATAATTCTGCGAGTTTTCCTGCTGCTAAATCCTTCTCTATTACAGCACTTGCGCCCTGAAGTTTATTATCCTGTGAGAGTACCGGAATTCCACCACCTCCACATGCAATTACAACCTGATCTGCATCAACAAGAGCTTTTATTGCATCAATTTCCACAATATCCATTGGCTTTGGTGCCGCAACTAATCTTCTATAGCCGCCCTCTACTTCTGTTACGTGATTTCCTTTTTTCTCCTGCTCTTCTGCCTCTTCTTTTGTCATCACACGCCCAATTACTTTTGTTGGGTGGTAAAAAGCTTCATCATATGGATCAACTACCACCTGTGTCAATACTGTTGAAACAGTCTTGTAAATTCCTCTGTTTAACAACTCTGTTCTGATTGCATTCTGTAAATCGTATCCAATGTATCCCTGACTCATGGCAGAACAAACTGATGTAGGTGTTGCAGTATATTCTGGATAAATTCTACAGAATTCTGACATTGCTGTATGAATCATTCCAACCTGTGGACCGTTACTATGTGTAATTACTACTTCGTAATCATCTCTAATAAAATCAGCTACTGCCTTTGCAGTTCTTCTTGTTGCCTCCTGCTGCTCTGGAAGAGTCGTTCCGAGTGCCTCATGTCCTAGTGCTATAACAATCTTCTTTTTTTTCATATTACCCTCCTAAATCAACGTGCAAAAACACGGATTATTCATCAATTTATATACTAACTATTATGATTTAGTAGAGGCTTTTTGTCAATTAACATAGCACTGTTTGATGCGTTCTTGAATATTCTATTCTGATTTTCCAAGTGTTACTTTTAAATCCTGATTCTGATTTTTTCCATTTTCTTCTCTCGAGATTGAAACAGTAATTTCATCTCCTGGTTTTTTGCCCTCGATAGCCTTCTGTAAGTCATCCATTCCCTTTACTTTTTTGCCGTCAACAGCTGTAATTATATCTCCTTCTTTGATTCCTGCCTTTTCTGCTCCTGAATCCTTATTTACTGCGCCTACATAAGCACCTTCTGGTAATCCATAGGCAATCATTCTAGATGAAACATCACCGCCGCTTATTCCAAGATATCCCTGATCAGAGTCATAATACTCTCCATTTTGAATCAAAGAATCAATTATTGGCTGAGCAACGGACATTGGAATTGCGTATCCAGTTCCCTCTACATCTGTAGATGAGTATTTTGCCGAATTGATTCCAATTACTTCTCCTGACGCATTAAGCAATGCTCCTCCACTATTTCCCGGGTTGATTGCTGCATCTGTCTGAATAAGACTATCATTAGTATACTGAATACCTGTTGATGGGTCCGCTGTTGTTACTGTTCTTCCTACTGCACTAACAATTCCTGTAGTTACAGTCTGGCCATATCCTAAAGCATTTCCGATTGCTATTGTTGCATTACCCACCTTAATCGCATCTGAGTCTCCGATTGTAGCAATTTTTATTGTTTCCAATGTTTCTTTTTCGATATCAGATTTTGCTATTCTTATTACTGCCAAATCCTTATCCGGCTTTGTTCCTCTTATTTCCGCCTCAACTACTGTCTCGTCACAAAACTGTACAGTAAGTTCATTTGAATCTACAACTACATGGTTGTTTGTTGCAACATATAAATATTCATCATCTTCACTGACAATTATTCCCGAACCACAGCTTTGGCTCTCATATGTTCCCTGTCTTCCAAGTACGGTGTTGTATGTAACTGTTCCCGAATTTGTAATTGCTACAATACTTGGCATTGTTTCTTCTACAACCCCTGATACATCTGTAATATCAGTTGCAAATCCTGATGCAGTCTGTTTTACATTGCTTGATTTTGTGGATGCATTTGTTTTTACAATTCCACTTTGTTCTTGTTGTCCACCAATTGCTTTTGTTCCAAAATAACTTACAGTAGTAAATATTCCTCCACCTACTATTCCAAATATCAGTGCAGCCACTACTGTTTTTGTAAAAAAGTTATTTAGGAATTTTTTCCCTGATGATTTTTGCTTACCTCCTGCATTCTGAAACTCATCCTGCATTTGCATCTGATTACCTGCAATCATGTTGTTTGTAGAATTTGATGTAGCACCATGATATGCACTCTGCTGTGTATTTACATTAAATCCTCCAAGCATCTTCTGAGCATCTATTCCACCTGGTCCAACATTTGAGTGATGAGAAGGTGCCTGCTGCTGTGTGCCAGCTTGTCCATTCATGAAATTATTTCCTGCAATCTGCTGATTCATAAATCCCGAAGTATTAGTAGGATTATTATTTTTATTTTCCATTTCTATTCTTCCTCTCTTCAATAATTGATTTGATTTTCACAATTGATATTATAACTGTTAAATATTTATATTTCATAAAGAATATCTTATAATTTTATTATATTTGCACACTTCTTCACTTTCTGTTAGTATCAATTATAACATTTCGATTTATTATGTCAATCTAATATTCATTAAGATTTAACAGATCAGGGCGTCCCTGCTTTGGAATGTGTCTTTACCTGACACTTAAAGAAGTGGGAGTCTCCCAACTGAGATGAATTATTATAGATACAACTCTATCATTTTCTGTTGTGAGTCAGTTTTTTCACTTTCAGGCCTGTCCAGCATAATTATTAATTTTTCTTGTCCTCAATTGAATATTCTTGCCCTGACATGGGCATCTGGATATTTAAGAACGCCCCCATCGTTCTTTCATTCAAGAACGCTCTAGCGTTGTTGCTGCGGAATGTGCGTCAGCTTTGTCGACATCTATGCCTATTACACCCCAGTTATTCGTACAAAGATACATATGACGATTAGTTTTGCTGTAATAATATATACTTAACTCCCACATTTCAACAACATCCTAGCGTTATTGAAATGCGGGAGATCTTATTAGATTTCTATACCGTTCTTTGTAAGTAATTCTCTTGCGCTGTCTACAGAATCAACACCTGTTGCGTTTTTAACAGGAGCAAATTCTTTTTCTCTGTCTACTTCATATGAAAGACAATCATCCATCATATATACCATATCAAGAATCAGTGTCTCGAATTTGAAAGCATTAGGTGTCTCAGGTCTATGCTCAGTTCCATTTTCATCAATGTATGGAACTTTCTTCTCTACTACATGAAGCGGAAGGCTCTTCTTTGCAATTGAGAATAATTTATCTACTCTGAATAAGTAGTTTAAAATTACTCCAAATCCATACTGTAATGAACCATTTTCATTCTTAGCTTCTGCCATTTCAGGAGTGAGTTCATAATATTCTACAATTGATGGTTTTCCATCTTCTAAGCAAAGAGCACCAACTCTTTCATATGGGTCAACTTTTCTAACCACCTTTGCACCACTGACACAACCTGACGCGATAGTTGCACCAACAAAGACAGGGTCGGCGATTTGCTGTAAAACATTATCAACGGCAAAAACATTAAGCCATTCTACACCCTTTTCTTCGAGGTCTTTATCAAGACCTGCGTTGATAAGTGATTTAAACCAGCCTCCATTTCCATTAGGAGACATTGCAAGTGAATCCTCTGATTTAAGAAGAACATTTCCATCAAAATCAACTGCAGGAACCATCTCCTGAACGAAGAATTTTACATAGTCTTTGTTGTATCCAAAATAATTATGTTCTTCAAAGAATTCTCTTGTCATCTCATCATTTATTTCGCTTGTCATTACATAAAGAGGCACCCACGCACCTGCCTGAGTAGTTACTTTCATAAGGTTTGCCACAAGCTGTTCAAAAATGTATAATTCTTTAGTTTTACCAATATTAAACATTCCTTTTGCTTTATCAAATCCAAGTCTTGTTCCCTGACCACCAGCAAGAAGAATAGCACCTACTTTGCAAGCTTTAATTGCTTCTGTTCCCTTTTGAAGAAACTCTTCTTTTCTAGACTCAATCTCAGATATTTCCATTGCTCCAAGAGGAGAGAATTTACCTCTTTTCTGCTCTTTGTTGTGAATCATATCAATATATGACCAGTCCATTGAATCAAGCTGTTCCTCTAACTTTGCAGGAGCCTGCTCATCCAGATACTTTAATAAATATTTCTGGTTTTTGTCTTTGATAATCTGCTTAACTTCTGTTCTCATAATTCCTCCCATTCCCCATTATATGGGTAAATCTATACATCCTTTATTCATTTGGTAACATATGTAAGATAAGACCAATCTAATTGATTGGTCTTATAATCATTCTTTTGTTTTTCAAATATTTATCCTATATATCTTGACTACTCATCATCATCATCATTTGATTTAGACTTCGTGCTACTATCGACTTTATCTTTGTTCTTCTCCTTTGCAGCATCTGTACCACTAGCACCAACAGTATCATTGTACTGAGTCAGGTCGTATGCCGAGGTCTTAGACGTTACTCCGGTTTTATTTGCAATCTTGTCAGAAAGATTCTTTACAGTATTCGATGGAGTATAGCTCTGATCATCAAACAAATATTTATGAAGCTCCGTTACGTTATTTGTAAAGTCAATCGGAATAACTGTATCACCTGTGCTTGACAAAGTCTTTGTAGTTAACTCAAACGGAAAACCTGTAGTAGAAACCAAATTATAATTTGGTAAATCCGTAGCCAAAGAAATAAGCTCTGTCTGAGTAAAGTTCGTGCTAACCTGACCCATTATGTCAGAAAGCATACCTGTCAGCGTTCCAATATCTGTGCTCTTCATCTTGTTAAGCATTGCCTCAAGAACGATACGCTGTCTTGATGCACGAAGGAAATCATCTCCTGCTGTGGATCTGATTCGCGCATAGGCTGTTGCCTGTGTACCATTAAGATGAACCATTCCTGTCTCTTTAACTTTTCCAGTCGAATAACCTGTTGTTCCATCGATTTCAGGAAGAAGGAAGTTAATTTCCTTTCTCTCTGCCTCAGTTATTTCAAGGTCAATTCCATCAAGTTCATCAATTGCATCAACCAAGGCTTTCCAGTCCACCGAAACATACTTTGTAATATCAAGATCAAGGTTTGAGTTTAGCATCGCAACAGCATTTGGGGCTCCACCACTCTCATAGGCATAGTTTGCCTTTGTAAACTTTCCACCACCTGAACTTAAATAAGTATCTCGATATACCGAAACAAGCTTAACCTCATTAGTATCATAATTTAAACTTAGTATCATAATACAGTCTGAATGACCTGTGTTATAATCACCATTACTTCTGTTATCAAGTCCGAATAAGGCAACATTCAGATATCCATGCATCTTCTTTGCTGCATCTTTATCAAGATCCTGATTAATTCCAGCCTCACTGTTAGAGAGTTCATCTTCCCATCTTACTTTTCCAAAGGTGGAATTATATAGCCAGAGAACCCCAAGAACAACAGCCAGTAACAGTATCTCGAATACAAATAAAACGAGCTTCTTACGACCTTTTTTCTTTCTTCTCTTTTTTCTTTTATTATTAGCCATTTTTATAATCCTTTTTTTCTCTTATGAATGTATAACCAAGCATCTGCATAATCCTGTCTTTCCTTTTCCGTCATCTCGGTGTATTTTTCAAATTCCAAATTAGTCAATCGCATCTGCTCATTTCCGCACTTGTGACATTCCACATTCTTCCTGCGGGAAACCATGCGAACCCAGCCACAAGTCGGACATATGTATATTTTCATCATACTTTTTATTTGAAGCATTTTAAGACATCAGCTGAAAGTACATCAAGCTTAGCCTCAGCATCCTCCAATGACTCTCCTTTAACGCCAAAATAGAATTTAATCTTAGGCTCAGTTCCTGAAGGACGAACACAGCACCAAGCGTTATCGTTAAGTTCATAATATAAGACATTTGAGCTAGGAAGTCCTGTAGGAGCAACCTCTCCAGTTGTCATATCTTTTCTTGTATCATTCTTGTAATCACGAATTGCAAGAACTTTGTATTCTCCAAAATTCTTTGGTTCACTTGCACGAGCGTTTGACATAATCTCATTAATCTGAGCTGCACCGTCAATACCCTTTAATGTAAGTGTAGAAATTCCTTCACGGTAATATCCGTATTTCTCATAGAGATCAATCATTCCATCCCAAAGAGTCTTGCCCTGTTTCTTGTAGAAAGCAGCAACTTCACAAAGCATGCATACTGCTGCAGGAGCATCTTTATCTCTTGCGTATGTACCTGGAAGACATCCATAGCTTTCTTCCATACCGAAGACATAGTTGTTGCATCCTGTTTTTTCGAATTTGAGCATCTGCTCACCAATATATTTAAATCCAGTAAGAACTTCGATATGTTCAACATTATATGCAGCCGCAATAGCTTTTCCCATGTCTGTAGAAACTACAGACTCAACAAATGCCGGATTCTCAGGCAATGTTCCATTAGCTGATTTCTGACTTAAAATATATTCACCGATAAGCATTGCTGACATATTACCTGTGAAAGTAACGTACTCACCTGTCTTTGTATCCTTGCAGTAAACTCCAAGACGGTCTGCATCCGGATCAGTAGCGAGAACAATATCAGCATCCTCTTCCTTTGCAAGCTTAAGTGCAAGCTCCCAAGCATCAGGATTTTCAGGGTTTGGATATGGGCATGTAGGGAAGTTTCCATCAGCGATAGCCTGCTGTGGCTCGATGATGACATTCTCAAATCCCATGTCTTTTAACACTCTTTGTACTGGACGAAGACCAGAACCGTGGAAAGGAGTGTAAACAATCTTGATATCTTTTGCCATTTCTTTGATGATTTCAGGATGGATAGAAAGTTTTCTAAGCTCTGCAAAATATCCTTCCTCAACGTCCTCGGCAATTACATTGTAAAGACCTGCAGCAATAGCAGCATCTTTGTCCATTGTCTTAACCTGATCAAATGAAGTAACTTTTGCAACTTCATCCATGATATTTGTATCGTGAGGTGGTGTAACCTGTGCGCCATCCTCCCAGTATACTTTGTATCCGTTGTACTCACGAGGGTTATGACTTGCTGTAATAACAACTCCTGCGATTGTACCTAATGTTCTAACAGCATATGAAAGCTCTGGAACTGGAGCAAGCTGTGGGAATACATATGTCTTGATTCCGTTTGCAGCAAGACAAAGAGCTGTTGCATCTGTAAACTCATCATGCATATTTCTTGAATCATGAGCTATTGCCACTCCTCTTTTTACCGCTTCCTCTCCCTGTGAAAGAATGTAGTTAGCAAGACCCTGTGTTGCCTGTCTTACTGTATATATGTTCATACGATTTGTACCAGCCCCGATTACACCTCTGAGTCCAGCTGTACCAAACTCTAATGTGCGATAGAATCTATCCTCAATTTCCTTCTCGTCTCCCTCAAGTGCCTTAAGTTCAGCTTTTGTAGCCTCATCAAAATAAGGATCTGTGCACCATTTCTGGTATTCGTTTCTGTAATCCATTAAATTTTCCTCCTGATTTATAATCAAACCCTACTATCTTTTCAATTCTAGCACAATACTATGTTTTTGAAAAGTTTTACTTTATAAGGTTTTTATTAATTTCTTAGTACTTTTTCAAAAAAGAACGTTCTAAGCCAGACCGGCATTACACATACTACAAGCTGAACTGCCACTGTAAAAAAGTAATCCCAGTGGCTGATTGTGCCGGTTTTAAGAATTCTTTTTCTTCCAGAACGGTACTTGAAAAAATAATCCATTCCGCCCCTTCTTTTTATCATATCCTCACCAGTTCTTGCGTAGACAAGAGTCTGGGCAAGGTTAGCCATTCTACAATGATTTTTTATCATATGTGCCCAAAGTAAAGAATCCTCCATCAGAAGACAGCTTTGATAATTTCCGGCATCAAGAACAGCCTGTTTTTTATACATTACTGTCATATGATTAAATGCATCACGTTTTCTCTGATACTGATAGATTCCATGACAGGTAAGCGGGACCTGTCTTTCTCCCGTAATGTGGTCAGTATCAACTGCAAACTCCGATATGTATCCTCCCACAATATCCAAATCCGGATTGCGGGAAAAAGCTTCACACTGCAGTTGGAAACGGTTTGGCAAGGCAATATCATCAGTATCCATTCTTGCAATAAGCTCATTACTGCAATGCTTTATTCCCTCTGCAAGAGCAAGACCAAGACCTCGATTTTTTTCGAGGGGAACACATACGAACGAAATACTCTGATAGCAATTTTCTATCTGTTTTCTAATATCATCAATTGTCTGATACAGTTCATCTGAGAGAGGTCCGTCAAAAACCAATACGATTTCATCCGGAAGAAGGCTCTGTCCAAGAAGGCTATCGAAACATTCCCTTAGATTTGACGCCTTTTCCTTGTGATAAACTGAAAGTAAAACTGAAAACTTCATAGCTCCTCCCAACACAAAAATTTATTTTGTGACAGCAAAAATCGTTTCAAAACAAATTTTAACATCTTTTAATATCGAAAAATGTCGTAAATAGGATAGATTGTACTCCATTTTTCCCGGCAACACATCGTTAATATATGTGGAATCCACATCTGTTGCATTCAAAAGAAGGCTATCCTCGTCTTTGTATTTGATACTTGCCTCACTTGTAATCCCTGCCGGCATAAGCAAAGTCGCCAGCATTTCATCAGAATACGCCATCACATACTTTTCAACTTCAGGTCTGGTTCCCACAAAAGACATATCTCCCAAAAGGACATTAATTAGCTGTGGAATTTCATCAAGTCTTGATTTTCTGATAAATGAACCAACCTTTGTGATTCTCGAGTCACCGCCAACAGTAACAAGAGACCCCTTTTTATCAGCCCCATCAACCATTGTACGAAATTTAAAAATTCGAAATTTTCTTCCATAGGTTGTTATTCTTTCCTGTCTAAAGAAAACAGGTCCTTTGCTGTCTGCTTTTATCCAGATGGCAAGGACCAGAATAACTGGAGACAAAAGCAGCAAAAGAAGTGCAGCCATAACGACATCCATGATTCGTTTAACAAACAGACTGCCTCTCTTTTTGCATAATCTTTTGTAATACCTGTAAGTGTAATCGTTTTTCATAAATTCCGGAATATCCTTCCAGGCTTTCCATCTATTCATGTAAAACCTCCAACATATTTTCAATTATATAATCAACATCCTCATCACTTAGTCTTGTAGTAAGAGGTAACGTAATTTCATTCTCATACTGAGAAAATGCATTTGGAAAATCCTTGATATCAAATCCAAGTTTTTTGTACGCCGTCATCATAGGAAGCGGTTTATAGTGAACGTTTGTTGCAATGCCACGCTCCGCCATCTTTATAATCATCTCATTACGCTTCTTCTCGTCAATTCCCGGTACTCTCAGAAGATAAAGATGTCCGCTTGAAGTATGACAAGCATTGTAATGTGGAAGCACCTTGCAGCCTTCTTTTACAAAAGCATCGTCGTATTTTTTTATTATCTTTGCTCTTCGCGCTAACAGTTTTTCATATCTGTCAAGCTGAACCAGACCAATTGCAGCCATAATATCTGTCATATTGCACTTGTATGAAGGAGAGACAATATCATACTCCCATGCCCCAAGCTGATTTTTGTTAAAAGCATCTTTAGACTGACCATGAAGGGATAAAAGCATAAACTGCTTGTAAATATCCTCGTCATCAAAACCTTCAATTGGTCTCCAGGTAAGTGCTCCACCCTCAGCTGTTGTAAGATTTTTTACCGCATGGAATGAAAAGCTTGAAAAATCAGCAATATTTCCACACATAATCTTCTGACCATCTTTATTTACTGAAGCGCCAAAGGCATGTGCTGAGTCAGAAACCACTGCAACTCTTCCTATAGCTTTTTGAACATCATTAGCAGGTTTAAAAATATTTCTTTTCTTCTCAACGATTTCAAAAATTCTATCGTAGTCACAAGGCACGCCACCGATATCGACAGGAATAATTATCTTTGTCTTTTCCGTTATTGCAGCCTCGATTGCATCATAGTCAATCTCAAAAGAATCCTTGCCACAATCTACCAATTTAAGCGTAGCGCCCACATGAATTGCAGGACTTGCAGATGCTGTGTAAGTATATGCACTTGTGATAACTTCATCGCCCTCACCAATTCCTAGAAATCTAAGAATTGACTCAAGGCATGCTGTAGCTGAATTAAGTGCGACTGCACGGTTTACTCCACAAAACTCAGCTATACGTTTTTCAAATTCTTTTGTTTTTGGTCCGGTGGTAATCCATCCACTTCTTAGCACTTCGGCAACCAACTCAATTTCAGCCTCTGTTATATCAGGAGGTGAAAAGGAAATATTTCTTTTTTCCATAAAACTATTCTCCATCTGGTTTATAAGTCTTAACAACTGATGCTATAACCTGTTTAATATCCTGTCTCTCAGCTTTACATGCTTTTTCAATGTCAATAAGCTGTTTTTCAAAAAGTTCGTCATCCATTTCGATAGGTTCTCCAATATGAATGAGTTTGTTTGGAGTTTCTTTCAAGCCCTCCTCTGACATAAGCATTTCTTCATAAAGCTTCTCACCAGGTCTAAGTCCTGTGTATACAATCTGTATATCAACATCCGGCTCAAGTCCTGAGAGTCTGATAAGGTTTCTTGCCATGTCATCAATTTTAACCGGCTCACCCATATCAAGAACAAAAATCTCTCCACCTGTTGCATAGAGTCCAGCCTGAAGCACAAGTGCAACTGCCTCCGGAATTGTCATGAAATATCTGATAATACGCTTATCTGTTACTGTAACAGGGCCACCGTCCTCAATCTGTTTTTTAAACAATGGAATAACCGAACCGTTACTTCCAAGCACATTTCCAAAACGAACTGCCACGAAGTCAGTATCTGACTTTCTATTCATCATCTGGATAACCATCTCACACAGACGCTTTGAAGCTCCCATGATGTTAGTAGGATTTACCGCCTTATCCGTAGAGATAAGAACGAATTTTTTAACTCCATGTTCTGCTGCTGCTCTTGAAAGTTTTAATGTTCCGAGAACATTATTCTTAATAGCCTCGTTTGGGCTTTCCTCCATAAGTGGAACATGTTTATGGGCAGCTGCATGATAAATAACTTCCGGGTGATATGTGTTGAATACATATTCCAAACGGTTAGTATTTCTTACCGATCCGATAAGTGTAACAATTTTTACATAAGGATGCTTACGCTTTAGCTCCTGCTGAATGTCGTATGCATTGTTTTCATATATATCAAAAATAATGAGAAGTTTAGGGTCCTCTCTTGCAATCTGTCTGCAAAGCTCACTTCCGATGGAACCACCACCACCTGTAACCATTACAACTTTCCCCTGAAGGAATGAGTGAATACCATCATTATCAACTACAACCTGGTCTCTTCCAAGTAAATCTTCAATACTTACAGGACGAAGGCTTGAAACAGATACCCTTCCGTCAACCATCTGATAAATACCAGGCACAACTGATATCTCACAACCTGTTTCTCTACATATATTCAAAATTTCTTTTCTGTCTTTTCCCGTAGTTGTTGGAACGGCATAAATAATTTTTGTGATATCATATTTTTCTACCATTTCAGGTATGTCAAAACGGTTACCGACGATTGGAACTCCATCCAAAAATCTTCCCAGTTTTGCCGGATTATCATCAATAATACAACATGCCTTTGTATGAAGATGCGAGCTCATAATAAGCTCACGAATCAAAAGTCTTCCAGCATTGCCCGCACCGATAATCATTACTTTTTCAACGCCGTCAGCTGAGCCTTTCTGCTCAATCATTTTCTGGGCAGTTCTGATAAATCTGTAGGCAAAACGCATACCACATGTTAGTACAAAGCTTAGCATCAAACCGATTATCCAAAATGCATATGGCATCTTAATCGGATAAACATTATGAATGATAATAGAAATAATTATCATTAGAATGTAGGCAATGATTATGTGCAAAAACTCATTGATACTTGCAAATCTCCAGATACTGTGGTAGAGCCTGCATATATAAAACACAATAAGAGAAAAGAAAATAAACATTGGCACCAGTCTTACGTACCCTTCGAGATACATAAGCGGAATATGGCTATATACAAACTCAAATCTAATTAAGAGTGCAAAAGCAAAAGCCACTGCTATGCAGCAAATATCTGTAAAAGCAAGTATTAATGCCCTTACTATCCACTGTTTGTCATTTCCCATGTAACTTTCTTTTTTTTCTACTAAATCCTTTGTTTCTTTTATCTTGTTAGTCTGTGTACTCATATCTAAAGAAACCCCTCTTTAATAATAATCATTTTTTTGTAAAAACAAGTCGTTTACTTATCACATAATTTAACGCAATAACAATAACCTGAGCCGGAATCTTAACCCACATTGTTGGATAGGCAAGTATTGTAATAAATACAAGCAATATTATTTCCTCCAGCACCAGGGTAAATGTTCTTCCTGTAAAAAAAGCAAACATCTGCATAAATGCCGCAGTCTTTGTAGGTGTCTTCGATTTAAAAACCCATCTCTTGTTGGTTACAAAAGCAAACAACACCGCAAGAGCCCATGCAAAAACATTCGCTATTAGTTCATTTATGCCCATATACACGGTAAATAATGCAAATGACATTGTATTAATAAACACAGTGCCACAGCCAAAAAGTGCATACAGGGCAAATTCTTTCATATTATTCTTCTTCATTATTCTACCTTTATTCGTCTCATTAAGTACCTTAATTAACTGTTTCTTAATGTGGGGGGTGCTCCCCCAACTGAGATAAAATGCGATTTTTATATAATAATCCCATCATGATTATTAGTCAACTTTTTGTTAGTACATTTACATACTTGTGTGTTATTATATCATCATGAAAAAAAATAAGAGTATAAAACTAAACTACATATACAATGTAAGCTATCAGATTGTTACAATGCTGTCACCTCTTGTAACGGCACCATACCTTGCAAGAGTATTAAATCCTGACAGTATCGGTGCATACAGTTACACAGCATCAATTGTATCGTATTTCTTAATGTTTGCTGCATTAGGAACCATTAATTACGGTAATCGTGAAATATCATACCTGCAAACCGACAGAAAGGAACGCACAAAAGTCTTTTGGGAAATTGAATTACTAAGTATCTCAAGTGTCCTGTTATGTCTGTTTATTTATCTCATTTTTGCCTTTGCATTCCAAAGCCAATACCGATGGCTGTTTCTGGTACAGGCATTTTCCATCCTTGCAATAGCAATGGATATATCATGGCTGCTTCAGGGAATGGAAGAATTTGGAAAAATAGCAGGTCGAAATATTTTATTTAAAATTATTAATATTGTTTTCATTTTCCTGGCAGTAAAATCAGAAAAAGATCTGCTAATATATGTTGCCGGAATGTCTGTCTTTGAATTTATTGGCAATTCTTCGGTATGGTGTTTTCTTCCAAAGCTTGTTGACAAACCAGCCTTAAAAGAACTTCATCCCTTCAGACATTTAAAGCCAACTGTTGCACTTTTCATGCCGACAATTGCATCAACTATATATATTAATCTGGATAAAACAATGCTCCAGCAAATCACTGGTAATATCACAGAAAATGGATACTATGACCAGTCCTTTAAAATTTATAAGCTTGTACTTTCCATTGTAACTGCATTAGGCGCAGTCATGATCCCAAGAATCGGAAAATGTTTTGCAGAAAACAAAACTGAGGAACTCAAAAAGCTGGTATACAGCAGTTATCAGTTTATCTGGTTTTTAGGTTTTCCTCTTTGCTTTGGTCTGATGGGAATCTCCCAGAACTTCTGCTTGTGGTTCTACGGAAACGGTTGGGAAAAGGTTCCTTACATTCTGATGATTCAAGCACTGCTGCTTCCTATAATAGGAATAAGTAACGTAACAGGAATCCAATATCTGATTACCACCAAAAGAGAAAATCTCCTGACCCGTTCAGTTGTAATCGGTGCAGTATTTAATCTTATATTAAACCTGATTTTTATTCCATTTTTCTATTCATACGGTGCAGCAATTGCCTCTGTAATATCAGAACTGTTTATTACGGTTATCCAGTTGTGGTATGTAAGGAAGGAATTAAGTATTACAAAAATCCTTTCCCTGTCGCCAAAATATCTGGTTGCCTCGCTAATAATGCTTGCCATAGTTTTGGGACTAAACTTTATTCTTCCTGTTGGAATCCTGCCTACAATTGTAATGGTAACAGCAGGTGGACTTGTATACATCCTGCTTCTTCTTTTGATGAAGGATTCACTTGTACTTGAAGGGAAAGAAATAGTTTTTAGCAAGCTAAAAATAAAACATTAATCTAGTCTTTATCATTAGACTTATCTTCAATATTAGTCTTATCTACAATATAAACAGGTCTGTTTTTTGTCTCAAGGTATACCTTGGACAGATACAGACCTAAAATTCCGATGCTAAGAAGCTGAATTCCACCTAGAAACAGAATAATAACAACAGTAGAAGCCCATCCGGCAACCGGATCACCAAAAATAAGTCTTCGTATGATAATAAATATCATGGCAATTATTGCTGTAATAAAACTGAAAATCCCAGCAACCGATGCCGCATAAAGTGGTGCATTTGAAAAAGCGACTATCCCGTCAAGACTATAGCAAAACAACTGTCGAAAAGACCATTTTGTCTCGCCAGCAACACGGTTTTCATTTTCGTATTCAAGCCATTTGACCTTAAATCCAATCCAGCCAAACAGACCTTTTGAAAACCTGTTGTACTCACCAAGTGACAACAATGCATCCACATATTTTCTATTCATTAGCCTGTAATCTCTTGCTCCATCAACCATATTTGCCCTGGATATTCTACTCATCAGTTTGTAAAATCTTCTGGCAAAAAAGGAACGAATCGCAGGTTCACCCTTTCTTGAAACCCTTCTGGTTCCCACTGCATCATATCCTTCATCCTTAATTGTGGAAAGCATTTCAGGTAAAAGATGTGGAGGGTCCTGCAAATCTGCGTCCATTATGGCCACATAATCACCCTTTGCATTTTTTAATCCTGCAAACATTGCAGCTTCTTTTCCAAAATTTCTGGAAAAAGAAATATATTTTATTCTTGTATCTTTATCAGCTAACTCCATTGCAACCAAAAGAGTCCTGTCTGTCGAACCATCATCAACAAAAATTATTTCAAACTCTTCATCACTTATGCTATCCATAACCTTTGTAATCTCTTGGTAAAAAAATGGAAGTGCCTTTTCCTCATTATAGCATGGCACAACTACTGAAATACTCACAATATCCTTCTTCCCGCCATGTCTTTTTACACTTCATGGCATCACATTCTTGTTACAGACATATTATCTGCAATATCAAATCATTTTCTCAATTATTTTAGCATAAAAGAATTTATTTTTGGTAGAAATTACCTATAATTTTCTAACTCATATATAGAAATAATAATATATATATGTTACTATATTCATAGTAATTATAGTTGGTATTCTCTATAGTTATAATAATTACAAGAGTACATAGTTTTATGTACTCAAAAAATGGAGGATTTTTATGGACAAAAAAGATTTTAAACCGTATGTTCCGGCAGATAAAATCACACCGGAATTTACACTTACATCCATATTAATGGGTGTGCTACTTGCGGTAGTATTTGGTGCCGCAAATGCTTACCTTGGTCTTTTGGTGGGCATGACTGTCTCGGCTTCTATTCCAGCAGCTGTCATCTCAATGGCGGTAATACGAGTCATTCTAAAAAAAGACTCAATTCTTGAAAGCAACATGGTTCAGACTATAGGGTCCGCCGGCGAATCACTTGCAGCCGGAGCAATCTTTACTTTACCAGCTCTCTTTTTATGGGCAAAAGAAGGAGTAATGGAAAAACCTGATATGATTGCAATATCTGTAATTGCACTCTGCGGTGGACTTTTAGGTGTTCTTTTTATGGTTCCACTTAGAAATGCATTAATTGTAAAAGAGCATGGCATTCTTCCTTATCCTGAGGGAACAGCCTGCGCAGAAGTACTCCTTGCAGGAGAAGAAGGTGGTTCATCTGCAAAGCCTGTTTTTATTGGAATGGGAATTGCCGCTGCATTAAAATTTATTGTTGGAGGATTAAAGGCAGCTAGTGAAGTAATTACTATCCCTGTCAAATCCCTTAAAACAGCTTTTTCAGCTCAGATTTATCCTGCTCTTGTGGGTGTAGGTTATATATGTGGGCCAAGAATTTCTTCATACCTGTTTGCAGGTGGTGTTATCGGATGGTTTGTGCTTATTCCGGCAATTGTAATTTTCGGTGGAGATACAGTTCTCTTCCCAAGTGATATATCTATTGCCCAGTTATATGCTTCGGCTGGTCCACAGATGATATGGAAACAATATATTAAATACATTGGCGCTGGTGCCGTTGCAGCCGGTGGAATAATTAGCCTTATCAAATCACTTCCACTTATCGTAAAAACCTTTAGTGCATCTGTAAAAAGCTTAAAGGGTGGCACAGCAAAAGAAACTGACCGTACTTCATCAGATTTGAGTATGAAGATAATCGGAAGCGGTGTAATTATAATGATTCTTGTATTATGGTTACTCCCACAGATTCCGGTATCACTCCTTGGAGCTGTTATTGTTGTAGTATTTGGTTTCTTTTTTGCAACAGTTTCATCTCGAATGGTTGGTCTTGTTGGAAGCAGTAACAATCCTGTTTCCGGAATGGCAATTGCCACTTTGCTTATCGCAACATTTTTACTAAAAATAACAGGTGATACAGGGGCACACGGAATGCAGGGCGCTATTGCAATCGGCTCAATTATCTGTATTGTAGCAGCAATGGCAGGTGACACATCACAGGATTTAAAAACAGGTTACATCCTGGGTGCCACTCCTAAAAAACAGCAGATTGGTGAAATAATCGGTGTTGTTGTCTCAGCACTTGTTATTGGCGCAATTCTTCTATTGTTAGACAGCGCCTGGGGCTTTGGCTCAAAAGAACTTTCTGCACCACAGGCAACGCTTATGAAAACAATTGTAGAAGGTGTAATGAACGGAAACCTTCCTTGGGGACTTGTTTTTATCGGTGCATTTATAGCGATTTCTGTTGAGATTATCGGAATTCCAGCCCTTCCTGTTGCCATTGGTCTTTACCTTCCTATTGAGCTTAGCAGCACAATAATGCTTGGCGGACTTATCAGACTCGCCGTTGATAAGATAAAGGCAAAATCAAACAGCAAGGATTCTAATGACGAAGCAGGAAGTGGAATATTATTCTGTTCAGGACTTATTGCCGGAGAAGGACTTACAGGAATACTGCTTGCGATTTTAGAGATTGCAGGAGTAACTGCATTAATTGATTTAAGTGGAAAAATCCCTGGTTCTGTATCATTGGCTGGTGGAGTCATACTGTTAGTGATAATCACGATATCTGTATACATTTTTGGAGTAGGTAAGAAAAGAGCAAAATAAAAATGGGAAAAGTTAAAGAGAAAAATTATCTGGATTTTATTCCTGTTTATAATCCAGACGTAAGATTTGAAATTGACTCAAAAAAGCAGGTTACTATTTTTCAGAAGAATAAAGGGCTATTTAATAAAATAGCCCAGAAATTCTTTAAAAAACCTGAGATATCCCAGATTCATCTCGATGAATTTGGCAATTTCATCTGGCCACTTATTGATGGGAAAAAGAGTATTCTGGATATCTCTGTTCTGGTAAAAGAAGAATTCAAAGAAAAATCAGAGCCGCTTTATGAAAGACTGGTAAAATACTTTAGTTTGCTTAACAGCTATAACTTTATCAGCTTAGTTGAACAGGACTCACATAGTTAAACATTGAAAAAGGGTATATTCAAAATGAACATACCCTTTTTTTTACTGTTTTCTAATGTTAAAGCTTGAAATGTTATCGTTTGAATCGAGTACAATATAAAGTGATGTACCTGTTTGTGAATAGCAGTACATCTTGTCCTTTTGAGCCTCAGGTTCACCTAACTTTTCTATAATCTCTTCCTTTGTAGATTTTGGTGTAATTCCCTTGTATCTAAAGTTAATATTTGCATATGATTTTGAACTTAACATCTCAAGGTTTACCTGTACAAGATCACATTCGTTTGCCAAAGTCTTGGTCTCATTATTATTTTTTACTGTAATAAATCCTGCCGCATAATAATCTCCACTAAAATAATAGCTCTTTGCCTGACCCGGATTTAGTTTTTCATCATAATACAGACGCTCCATACCAATATTATTTCCCTCTAACATTCTGTTAAAGTCTGAAACATCTCCCGGTACTGTCACATCAGTATTCATCAGTCTTATGGTCTCGCCCGCTCCAAGGTCATACCCTGGAATAAGCGCTTTCACCACAAAGAATGCAAGAACAAGAACAACTACTACCGCAATAGCTGAATAAACTATAGCCTTTAATCTTGATTTTAGTCTCTCATCATCTACTGCCTTTTCTATTTCTTCCGGCGTAATGTCCTCTCTTACAGGCTCGTCTGTTTTATCCTTTTTTCCTTTATGTAACAAAGGTTTTCGTGGTGCCTTAACAGATTCCTTAGTATTCTTTTTCTCCTTCTTCTCCCTTTTTTCATGTTTTTTATGTTTGTCATGAGTCTTTTGCTCTGGCTTTGTGGAGAAAATCTCTATTTTGTAATCATCATCAGAATCGTCAACCACAGGTTCATTTTGCGGCTCTGTCACCGGCTCCGAGACAGGTTCTGGTTTTGATTCTGCCACAGGTTCTGGCTTAGGTACTGCCACAGGTTCTGGTTTACTCTGTGGACTAATTGCACCAGCCATTTCAAGACGTATCTTTTCTAGGCGTTCATTCTCAAGTCTTACTTTTTCAATTCTCTCTTTTTCTAAACGTTCACGTTCATTTTTCAGGGCCTCAATACGTTCCTTTTCAAGGCGTTCCTTTTCTTCCTGCTCTTTTCTCCTTAACTCTATTTCTAAAAGTTCTTTTTCTCTTCTCTCTTTCTCTTTTTTCTCAGACTCTCTTCTTAGTCGCTCAGCTCTCGCATGTTCAATTCGCTCATTTTCAATGCGAAGTCTGTCCAAGCGCGCCTCTTCTTCACTAATATTGCCCATTCTATCAACCTCAGCAAGCATTTCTTCTGTGTATCTATAGTCATCAAAAGGTGCGTCTACATACCCTTTTTTATAGTCGTCCGAATCATCTATGTTAAAAAAATCCTCGTCTCTCATCGCATCCTCCAATAATTCCACCTATAAAAATTTTATCATAACATTATAGAAAATTACACCATTTTTTAACTTGAGCATTTTTACAAAATATTCTATAATGGTCGAATAATCAAAAGAAAAAGAGAGGAAAGGACATTGAAGAAAAGCAATATATTAAAAGGACTTTTATTTGTTCTTTTGATCCTATCAGTTGGTGCTTGTATATGGCAGGTACTGATTTTAAATATGTTACCTAAGAAGTACCTGGCTATACTGTTTGGTGGCATTGCATTACTAGTGCTTATATGTGCACTTTTTACATTACCAAAAGGAAAAGACAATAAGATTACTAAGATTCGTAAATGCTTTGGATATCTTTTAACTTCAACAGTCATGGTTTTTTGCATATTAATCACGGTATTTGTAGGACGCCTTAACAAAACTGTTTCAAATATTACAAAAGAAACTGCTACAAGCAATGTGATTGGCGTATATGTCTTAAAAGATAATTCTGCCAAAAATATTATGGATACCAAGAAATACAATTTTGCCATAAATGATCAGACAGAATATGATTATGACAACACAAAGCTTACAGTGGACGATATCAATTCAAAGGTTGGCTCAGAAGTAAAAACTACAAAATTTGAAAATGTTACAGATATGATTGATGCTCTCTACCGAGAGGATGCAGATGCCGTTATCCTTAATCAGTCATATATAAGTGTCCTTGAGGAACAGGAGCAGTATTCGCAGTTTGAAGCTTCCACACGTTGCATATATACCTTCGAAGTTATAGAAGAAAAAGAAGAAGAGGAAGAAACCGAAGAAGAATTTTCAATAACAGAAAAACCTTTTATTGTTTACCTTAGTGGAAATGATACTCTGACTAAAAAACTACAGACCAGCCGTAGCGATGTAAATATTCTGGCTGTTGTAAATCCTAAGACAAAGCAGATTCTTCTTTTAAATACTCCAAGAGATGCTTATATTGAGACAAGCCAGTCCAAGAAGCACTCAAAAGACAAGCTTACTCACTGTGGTCTTTACGGGATTGACTGTTCTGTAGAGACACTTGAAAATTTCTATGACATTGAAATTGATTATTATGCTCAGATTAACTTTACAGGATTTAAAAAGCTTGTGGATGATTTAGATGGAATTACTGTCACTTGTGAAAAAAGCTTTAGATCAGCCGACGGATTCCGCTATTCAAAAGGCGAAAACTATTTAGACGGAGAAGAAGCCCTCTCATTTGTACGCGAACGAGATGCCTTCGGAGATGGAGATTACCAGCGTGGTCGTGACCAGATGAAAGCCATTATCGCTATTTTAGATAAGGTACGTACTTCTCCTTCTCTCATTCAGAACTACGATGCAATCCTCTCAGACCTTGAGGGATTATTCATTACAAATATGTCTTCTGACGAAATGTCAGAGCTTGTGAGAATGCAGCTTGATGACAATGTAGAATGGACTATTGCAACATACGGAATTTTTGGTGAGGGAACTTCAAAAACGACTTTCTCAGTTCCAAATCAAAGAGCCTATGTAATGATTCCAGATGGAGATTCTGTTGAATTTGCCCAGAAGCTCGTTCAGATGACACTTGACGGTGAGCCTATCACAGATGAAGTGATGGCAGAGGCCCCTGTAGAACTTTAGTATTAAGGCAGGACTTTTCCTCTGCTTTCGGATGTATTCAAAAAACGAGGCGACACACTGCAAACCAAAAAACTTCCCACAATAATGTGGGAAGTTTTTTATACCATATTAGCGACAGCATAATTTAAGTATGCTGCGAATGTAACCCAGAGCAAATAAGGAATTTGAAGATAAGCCGCCCACTTAGCAACCGGCTTCCAGATTAGTATCATACAGATTATGCTAATCCATAATGCCATTAGAACAACAAATGCCATTTTAAAATTGAACATATTAAAAAATACGAAGCTCCATAAAATGTTCAGTGCCAATTGAACCCAGAACACAGTGGTCTTATCCGGGTCTACTTTTCTAATTCTTATCCAGCTTATTCCCATTAATATAAATAATATTGTCCAGACAACTGGGAAAACCTTTGCCGGTGGGGAAAGTGGTGGTTTATTTATCATTTCATTGTATCTGTTTACGCCATCACGTGTAAGCCATCCAGTCAATGCGCCGATTGCAACCAACAGACCTGCACCAAGAAAATATGGAATTATTTGTTTTTGTCTATCGCTACAATGCAAAACTATCACCTCCTGGAGATAGTTTATGCAGATATCAGAAAAATATTATGAAGTAACGTCTTTTAATTCGTGACAATATGTCTTTATGTTATCAATAATATCCTTGCATTTTATTTTGCTAATCCCTGCTTTTGTACCTACGCTCAACAAATTCTGCACATTGGGTTTCTTTCCATTTCCATCCACCGAAGTTGTATGCTCACCCCAATACGTATTACTGTATGTCAAATCGTAAGCAGGGCTTAATCTCCAGCAATTATTTTTCTCATCATATAAAAAACTAAAGTTTTTTGCGTGATCATCTCTGTTGTGGGCAAAAACATTGAAACATGCTCTGCGAAACATATTCTCAACATCTTCTACATTGTCTCTTGTCAAAATACGAGTCAGTTTCATCAAATCATTATAATCTATGCACGGTGACCTATAATCAGCTTCTAATAATCCAGCTGCCGTTACAACATGGATTTTATTCTCTTTTCCTTCTGATTCTTCTACATCAAATCTTTGTGTTCCAAAATATCCACGACAAACTTCTGATGGAAACAATCTCGTTTCAGTCATAACAATACCGCATTTTTTTGCATACTGTGAATACTTATATTCCTGTAATCCAATATCAGTTGAGTCTACATTGGCAGGAAATTTGATTATCCAAGCTTTTCCATCTATTTTTGTCAAAATTTTAGGTCTTGCACCACCGCTACTTCCTCCCATTTTGTAGAGAGCATCAAGTTCTGGAGAATATTCTGTGTTTAATATCTTCTGACATTGTTGTGACAAATAATCCAAATCTGATATTTTTTCATCATTTATGATGTCATAATCTGGTTCATATTCCAAGGCTCCCATACCTGTTTTTCCAATCATTGCCAGTCTATCCAAAACCGTTACATTTTCATCTATTCCATGTTCTTTTAGTAGACGTTGCAACAATAAGTTTCCCCATGCATCTGGCAAACTATCAGAAAACACTCCATACAAGCCATCAAAATGATCCTTACTTGGAACAAATACCTTATCCTGTAGCGGCAACGAAAACGGACTAATTGAAAATCCATTGGCTAACCACTCCTGACAATACGAAAATGCTACCTTTCCATTATTTGTAATCGCAAGCGTTCCAACCTCTCGATTATGATATTTTACCTTCAAAGATTTAAGCCCCATCTCAATGTAATTTTTGCTCATTTATTACCTCCTGTATAGATTTGTATGGAACATTTGTAAATAATGATTTAATTCCATCAACCGCATCCAATTCAACTGCAATTTTTGTCAATGAAACAAAATTAATATTTCCTGTTTCCTCAAATCTTTTTATAGAAGCATAACTGACACCTGTACGTTCACTTAATTGTTTCTGTGTAATACCTAAACGTTTTCTTAGATTTTTCACATTATTTGCAACCACCAAATTAATTTCTTCTGGTGTTTCCCATACATATTGACGCATTATTTCTCTCCAATCAAGCATGGCTCCAGCTTTCTGGAAAACTGCTGTAGCTCGCTTTGTTTTAAAAAAATTATAGCTAATATTTTAGACATATACAACGTTTTATGTTGAAATATCTAAAATTTTAGCTATAAACCATTTAGTATACAGGGTTTAATTTTATTTTGCAGCAAGCTGCTTTAATTTATCCATTGAGAGCTCTGTTCTCCCTTAGGAAATCTGCAAGAACGCCTTCCTCTATACATCTGCCTATAGCACGGTTTATAGCAGTTTCCAATTCCTCATATTCCTGTTTCTTGTGATAGTATCTCACGTAATCAACAAAAATCATGTACTGCTTTATTTAAGAAAATGTTTGCTTTGGTATAATTATACACACGTCAAAAATATTTCTCAAAAAAAAATAAAAATAATATGTTATCTCAATTTGTTGAATCGAAGACTAATTCTTTGACACATATTGTTCCAATGCCCATATCATCCATTTTTGATCACCAGACATTCCCTCTTGACAATTTGGAATAAACTCTGAACCTTTAGGTCCTTCCCAATCCTTTAGCCACTCTGCCGTTGGTCGTGGCATTGGAAGTTTATCCCTAACTTTAAATCCATCATACAGTCGGTTGAAGACTTCCCGGATTAAGTACTTATTCTCCCCAGCCCTCACTCGCTCAATATCTAAGTCACATGCCATATACGTATTCCCATATGGGGCACAAAACTCTACTCCTGCACAACTACAAGCATTCTCATAACTTCCCATGGATTCCACAAAAAATTCATTTCTCATAAATTCATGCACATTTATATAACCGTCCTGTAAACATCGAGTAAATGGCTCATAAATCTTCACATATTCTTTTAGAACTTTCTTCACATCAACAAATGAATATCTTTCTACAAATTCTTCTAGTGTCCAATTTCTAGACATTAATCCACTAAGTCCGGCATAATTAGCATCGGCACTTTCTCCAAAAATCAGTCTTTCAAATCCATCCTCTTTTGCTTGTAAAGCAGCCTTATAAATCTGTACTTCAATGGAATGAATAGGAGCTCCCTTGTGTCTCATCAAAACAGGTGCATATTTTTCCATATCATCCCACGTTATCTCAATTACTTTTTGATTCAAATGACATTCATCCGCATATGCCTTTGCATATGGAACCTCATTTGTTACTTCTTTACCTGGAACTACACATTTAAATGTGTACACAGTTGAACCCTTCGGCATAAATTTTGCCAAAATTGCTGAATCTATACCTCCCGAAAGCGCTAATGCGGCTTTGCCGTCATTAGTCAAACTACTCATTTGCCGAGAAAGAGATTTCTCCAACTCCCAAGAATCATGAACTAGTTCCTTTTTATAGTCATTATTAAAAAACCGAGGTGAATCACCTTCAAAAAAACACTTAGAATGATCCGCTATTGTTCTGAACGTCAAAAAAGAGCTCATACAATAATTTTTATCCACTATGATTTTTTTACTTTCGTTTTGCATTATCTCATCCCCTTAATTCGCCTAAAAAACATCTTAAATGACTGTGATTGCCCCCATAAAATAAGAATCACAATATTCGGAACTGCAATAGCAACCAAAAGCTTTATAACAAAACCTTCTTTAATAACCAAATTGCAAATCCACCACTCCAGAGCCACACATAATCTCATGGTTGCCATGAATAAAATATATTTTACCAAATATTCAAAATAGTTTTTCTTAAAAACCTTCCTGTATACCAGATACGAATCATACCATGACTGAGTAGCAACTCTTGATATTACAGTTGCAGCTAATACGCCTTCCACACCCCATAAATATCCAAACACTACTGAAAGAATTACATTCATAATAGACATTACAATTGGTCTGTATTTGCCATATACAAATAATCCATTTGCTGTTCTAAACAAAGCTACAACCCTTACCATATTTGTGACATAAAAATCCAAAGCAATAAACATGGCAACATACTGTGACATAACATATTTTTCACCTAGCCATAGTTCAATAAATGGATTAAATAAAAGAAACATAGCCGATGCACAAAATGCACTTATCCAAAAAATCCCAAAATTTAATCCCTTGAAAAGTTCATACTGTTTTTCTCCATCGCCTTCAACAGCCAAATTCCCAACACTTGCATTTGCTCCATTAAAAAACTGCTGGCACAGACCGGTAATTCCATTTGATATCAACTTATAATAGCTGAGGTATCCTACAAGACTTGTCCCAAGCATTGCTGATATTACAATGCTATCTGTACCAGCAAGAACGACTCCCGAAATCTGATACATCGCAAGTGCACCAATATCCGCAAAAATAATCCTTCGTTCATCCTTTGACAGATGAAGACTTTTATTCTCCTCATATTCTCCTGCGGACGTTCTTGCTATAACATAGTTTTGGGACACAGCTAACAAAATATCTACTACCAGATACATTATAAAGTTTCTTGTGAATACTATAATAAAAACGCCTATTATCATTCTTATTACAGAAAATAATCCCTCATACAAAGAAACAACATATTTTTTCTGTTTGGCAACCAAAATAGACGATTTATATATTAAAAGATACGAAAATGAAGTATTGACCAAATAAAGGACGTAAATAAGTCTAATATCTTCACGTATGTCTGGAACATCCTTAACCAGCAAATCCAAAAATGGAATAAAAATAATGCCTACTATCAAAACTGACAACGCCACAAATCTGTATGCCACTTTATAGAAATTCATGAGCTTCGCAATCTGAATACTATCATCCTCTGCTACAGGTTTATAAAGCGCATAGGTAATAGCCGAGCCAATACCCAGCTCAGCAAAAGAAAGAATTGTTAGAACATCAGCAAACAAACTTGAAACTCCTGTATACTGAATCCCCAAAACCTTTATGAATACCGTTTTTAAAACAAAAGCCATAAGAATACTTATGACTTTTACCGCAATCCCTGCTCCTGTATTTTTTATCACATATGAAGTACGTGATTTCTGCATTTTCTACTCCTGCTCATCTCTTACTGCATTTAATGCCTTAGATATTTGTGTCGAAGAAACCCCTTTTGTATATGGGAAATACACTACCTTTATGCCCGCCTCATCCAGCTCTTTTTCATATTCTTTCCATTTAGGAGTATCATACCAGTCATCTCCCACAAAAAGAATATTTGCCTCTAATTTTTTGCACATAGTAAGCTTGTCCATATCATATTGTGGCACAACAGCATCCACATATTTAATGCTTCGCACGATTTCAGACCTATCTGAAAATGGGATAATCGCCCTCTTCCCCTTATATGTAACCAATTCATCAACAGTCACTCCCACAACGAGCTTATCACACATTCCCTTTGCATTCTTTAGCAAATTCAAATGTCCAATATGAAACAAATCAAAAACCCCTGCTGTATATCCAATTATCATTTTCCTCTCCTTTTTTCTAAATAATAAGCTGCCGGTTTATGTAAATCAAAAATATCAAGTTTATGAAGTGGTACTTGTTCCTCTTTCGGTGGTAGCTTCATATAATCACCATATACAGCCGTCAAAAAATCATCATAGCCAACTGGACAAGGCATTTTTACATTCTCAAATGGTAACTCAATAATGTCTTCAAAATCTGCTCTTTGGAAAACAATTTTACTCCCTCTTCTAGACCAGGTATATGCAAGCTGATTGCAGTTATCAAAGGGATATTTTTTTTGAAGCTTAATGACTTTATCCACAAAAAGAGTGTTGGATACATGGTTTAAATACAGAGATTCCATAACTTTAAAAATATAAAAAAACCGTTGTTTCCTTGATGATCCATACATCTTTCTATTTGACAATATTATATTCGCCTTAATTCTTCCAAAATAAAAGAGTCTTGCCAAATATGATTTTGGAATACCATCAAGTGGCATAATATCCACATTAACACCAGTATACCGATCCTCAAAATTACTCACTATTTCTTCTACAAAAGTAGTCGTTTCATCATGAACTTTCATAAAAGGGCAGGCATAATGTGGTAATGAGCCCTCAACAATTAGTTTATAATTGGATTTAAACTCTTTGGGTGCAACTTCTTTAAACTTTTCATAATCTATTCTTGGCATCGCAAGATCCATGTCATCATCCCACGGAATAAAACCTTTATGCCTTACCGCTCCCAAGCAGGTTCCACCTATCGCAAAATATCTGATATTATGCTTCTTGCATATACGGTCAATTTCCATAAAAATTTCTAACAGTTTTTT
>JBGVKW010000050.1:0-3523 GCA_045123895.1 Agathobacter sp. | reverse complement strand
GTTGAATTAAATAATATAAGTGGAGATGGGAAATGATAGTAACAGCAATTGGAGAGAAGTAGATCTTAATGTTGATAGTCTGTGGATCATTGGAGAAAGAGATAAGAGTGGTAAACACGCTAATGTTTACCATGGTAATTTTATACCACAGGTTCCAGATCAATTGATTCGCAGATATACAAAAGAAGGCGATACAGTGCTCGAGTTATTTTCTGGAGGTGGAACGACTTTATTTGAATGTGAAAAGCTAAAGAGAAATTATATAGGTTTTGACATCAATAAACAGATAATTGATTACGTCAGAGGTAAAATGCAGCCTTCTACGCAAATCAAATATGAAATATGCGATTGTGATGTGGCTGATTTTACCGAGTTTAATCAGGCAGCTATTAATGTCTGCAACGAACAAGGCATTGAAAAGGTGGATTTTCTTATTGCTCATCCCCCGTATCTTGATGTTGTGAAATTTACTCAAGATAAAAGAGATTTATCTCAGATATCTGATATTGATACTTTTATGAGTAAGTTCGTAGATGCAATGCGAAATGGGTTGTCCTTCTTGGCAAAGGATAAATATTTTGCGTTGGTTGCAGGAGATATCTATAAGAGGAGTGAGGTGGTTCCTCTTGCTTTTTATATGATGGATGCTGTCAAGAAGAATTTCAATGTGAAGATGAAGGGTGTGATTATAAAGAATATAGAGGGTAATAAAGGAAAGTTAGGGTCACAGGATATCTGGAAGTATAGAGCTTTGAAGAGTGATTATTTCCTGTTTAAACACGAGTATATCTTTGTTTTTAAAAAGATGGATTAATATGACGAAAACAGAACTCTTCATAGAACTGGCATCTCCTGACCGTGAAGGAGTGAGCCGTTGGGTAAAAGTTACTGAATTTGTGGGTCAGTATGCAAGTCTGCAATTAGGCAATGGCGGAAGCTGGTGCAGGGCAAGTTCTTCATTATCTAAAAAATATAATGTAGAGTTTGATAAATCTATAACGTCAGGAAACTCTATTGATGCCGTACGCCTTAATGGCTTCAGAACTGATGAGTCGTTCAATCAGGCTATTCGTAAGGATATCAAGGATTTCTATAAGGAACAGCGATGTGTAATGCTTGGCGTTAAAGGCTTTTCTGAAAATACTAAGATTGAAGTGGATCATAAAGATGGGCGTAAGGATGACTGGCGTGTCTCAAACCCGATGACTCAGTCTTTCGATGATTTTCAACCTTTATGCAAGGCCGCAAATGATGTGAAACGCCAGATCTGTAAAGAGTGTAAACTGACAAATGAGCGTTGGGATGCCACTAATATTAAGGGAAATCCGTATCCGTTTTATCAAGGCGATAAACATTATACGGATGAACTTGGGTGTGTTGGTTGCTATCAATATGATCCAGTAGAATATCGAAAGGTTTGTGTGAAACGGATTTCTAAAGATGCTGCTGATTTCACTTCAGAATATATAATGAAGAAATTATACCCAGAAGATTAGTTATGACAACTCATGTATTTATTGTAAATGAGACTACTTTTAAGTGTCACCTTAAATATATGTTTGCAGGGACTGGTGCTAAGGATAAAGATGTAGACTTTAATAATTCGCAGAGTTCTATTCTCTATCCAAACAAGAGGTATGCGGCAGAAGCTGGGTTGGTATCAATGATGGCAGATTGTTCACGTGTCAGGAATGGAGATCTGGTAGTTTTTTATCTACAGGCGGAGGGTCGTCAAGAAGGTCGGTTTTATGGAGTATTTCAGGTAAGTGGTGAGGCTTTTCTCGAAAGACAGGGAGATAATCAGTATTTGTATAATGAATTAAAAAAGAATCTTACATTCAGAATAAAACTGAGCCCTTATCAAGTATATCCTAAAGGAGTCACAGAATGGAAGGCCTTAGATGAAATCAGACAAGTGACATCTCCTTGCCAAATGTTATGGAGTCTTATTTATCGAAAACTAAAAGGGAACAGAGGCAATACAATGATTACAATCTACGAGTCTGAAAGACTTATAGATTTGATAAGACGCGAGAATAATCATATTGTTCTTCCTTTGTCTGGTAATTATAATTATGAGTGTGGGGTAATAACTGTATCAACTGATAGATGTAATTATTCTGGCCCGGTCACTTTGTTCAATATATTACCTCGATTGATCAGGAAGCATCTTGATGGGAAGGCCTACGAGGCACACTTACAGATGTATATTGTTCAAAACTTAGGAAGAAACAAATCTCTTGATAATTCCTTAGGTATATATTCTGATTGTATAGAATGGATTGGAAACGAAGTCTCTTGTGGAGTCGGAATGCAAAGAATAGATATTATGCTATCCAAGATCCAGAGCACGACGCAAAGGATCATAATGCCGATTGAATTGAAAGCTGTTCACGCATCTGAAGACAATATCAGGCAAATTGAACGTTATATAGATTGGATAGAACAATATTATATTCCTAATAGGATGAGTACCATTCAGCCCGTATTACTATGTAGAGCAGGAGGCTTGACGGATAGATTACGGCAGAGATTCAATAGGTTCAATTTGGATGCCGGTGGTATACAATTTAACAATATGGATTATTGATATGAATTATATCGGTTCTAAATATACTTTGCTGCCATTTATAACTACGGCAGTGGAAAATGTAGTCGGAAAAGATCTTTCTGATAAGGTGTTTTGTGACCTTTTTGCTGGTACTGGCATCGTAGGAAGGAGTTTTAAACCAAAGGTTCGTAAGATTATCTCCAATGATATAGAGTATTACAGTTACGTTCTGAATCGTAATTATATCGGTAATAATAAGCAGCTTGACAGTCAATATGACTTGGTTGAGGAACTGAATGCTCTTTCTGGTATTGAAACTGGATTCATATATAAGAATTATTGTCTGGGTGGTGGTAACGGTCGTCAATATTTTTCCGATGAAAATGGAAGAAGGATTGATGCCATAAGACAACAGATAGAGGCCTGGAAAAAATCTGCAACAATTTCTGAGGATATGTATTTCTTTCTATTGGCCAGTCTCATCGAAAGCTCGGATAAGGTGGCAAATACAGCTTCTGTCTATGGCGCTTTTTTAAAGCGCCTCAAGACAACTGCCCAAAAAAAGTTGTCTTTCACGCCATCTATATATACATTGGATATGAATGAACACGAGGTGTATTGCCAGGATGCCAATAGTCTTATCAAGGAAACCCAAGGGGATATACTATACCTTGACCCACCTTATAATTCCAGACAATATGGGGCTAATTATCATATGCTGAATACGATAGCGGAATATGATTCTTTTGTTCCGAAGGGAAAAACCGGATTACGAGAGTATGTACGTTCTCCGTATTGCAGTAAAAGAACAGTGCTGGAATCGTTTGATTCTTTAATCCGGGAAGCAAACTATAATTTTATATTTCTTTCATATAATAATGAAGGACTGATGTCGATGAAAGAAATAGAAACAGTTATGTCTCGTTATGGACATTATGATGTAATTTCACAGGATCATCATAGGTTTCGTGC
>JBGVKW010000049.1:0-2748 GCA_045123895.1 Agathobacter sp. | reverse complement strand
AAAAGGAGGTAAATTCGCATGAACAAATATGAGTTAGCATTCGTTGTTAGTGCAAAGATCGAAGATGATGCGAGAACAGCCGCTGTTGAGAAGGCAAAAGAGTACATCAAACGTGCCGGCGGTAATGTAACAGAAGTTGAGGAGTGCGGTAAGAAGAAATTAGCTTACGAAATCCAGCACATGACAGAAGGCTTCTATTACTTCATTCAGTTCGAAGCAGATGGAACAGCACCAGCAGCAATCGAGCAGGATGTTCGTATTATGGACAATGTTCTTCGTTTCTTATGCGTTAGAAAAGACGAGGCGTAATATAAGAAAATAGGAGATCGTATTATGAATAAAGTAATACTTATGGGTCGTTTAACAAGAGACGCTGAAATTCGTTATTCACAGGGGGAGAGCTCAATGGCAATCGGAAGATTTTCCCTTGCGGTAGATCGTCGTTTTAAAAGAGATGGAGATGAGCAGACAGCGGATTTCATTAACTGCGTAGCTTTTGGAAAGACAGCAGAGTTTTTAGAGAGATTTGGCCGCAAAGGAACAAAATTTGTTGTTGAAGGTCGAATCCAGACAGGAAGTTATACAAATAAGGACGGACAGAGAGTTTACACTACTGACGTCGTTGTTGAGCAGGTTGAGTTTGCAGAGTCTAGGGCTAATGCCGCAGGCAATGATGGAGGATTCGTTCCTTCAGACAGACCAACACCTAGCCAGGCAGCAGGTGATGGCTTCATGAACATTCCAGACGGAATTGATGAAGAGTTACCATTTAACTAAGATATGCCAAAAGGCAAATATTTAAGGAGGTAATATCATGGCTTACAATAAATCAGCTGAAGGTTCTTCAATGAAGAGAGGACCAATGCGCAGAAGAAAAAAAGTTTGTGTATTCTGCGGAAAAGATAATGTCATTGATTACAAAGATACAAACAAGTTAAAGAGATACATCTCAGAGAGAGGAAAAATTCTTCCTCGCCGTATTACAGGAAACTGTGCAAAGCATCAGAGAGCTCTTACAGTAGCAATCAAACGTGCTCGTCACTTAGCTCTTATGCCATACGTACAGGACTAATCTGAACTTGACACCTTTTAGGGATTTTCCTAAGAGGTGTTTTTTACATAATATATTTTGAGGCACACTAATGGAAACATTAGGTCGCAAAGCTAGAGTCTAAAACATAAAAAATGAAATGACAGATCGGCTGCAATTATTCCTATGAGAGAATGATTGTAGCCGATTTTTATCTCTAGTTGGAGAAGACTCCCACTTATTTAAGTGGTGAGTAGAAATGATATTTGTCTCAGTGGAAGTCTTCTCCAACTGAGATAAAAGCCTCTGGCGGATTGCAGGAATGCGCAGAAGAAGATGTCAGCAAAGCTGACGCGCATTCCGCAGCAATAACGCCAAGGCGTTATTTAAATAAAAAAAGGAATAAACAAATGGCTACAATAGCATTATACAAAGACAAGTTAAACGGAGTAGGTAGCTTAATAAGCACAATGGTGTCATCTACCAACAACTTAGACAACCAATTAGGGACACTTAAGTCAACCTTACAGGGAGTAAACAGTAGCACCTACAATCTAGAAGGTGCTGTTGAAAACATTAGATCCTCATCAAAAACAGAAAAAGAGAAAGTAGAGGATTTAAAGAAGTTAAATACAGAAGTAGATAACTTTATAACAGTAACAGTAAGTAGGGATAACGCCGCAAAAGAGGAACTAAATAAGGCGAAAGAAGACTTTTACACCAAATATTCATACTTAAAGCCTGAGTGCGAAAAAGGTTTTATTGAAAAAGTAGTGGATACAGTTGAAAGCGCATGTGAATGGTGTTGCGAGCACTGGGAAATATTAGTCGTAATAGCTTTGGTAATTGCTGCATGTGTTATTTTTGGACCAGAAGCATTAATTCCGTTTTTACGAATTTTGGGGAAGAAAATAGTAAAGGGTGTAATTGTTGGAGGCGCCATAGGAGGTCTACTGTCTGCCTTTATGGGAGGGGATTTTTTTGAAGGCATCAAAGAGGGAGCAATATTCGGAGGAATATTTGGTGCAATAGGAGGACTAGGTGGCGTTTTTGGTTCTTTATGTGAATGTGGTTCCATATTTGTTAAAGTATGTTGTGGAATAAGTAAAGTATCAGGTAAAATGGCAATGGGAATGCTTGGATTTGACATTGCATCAATGATTGGATATAAGCTTGGTGGAGAAGATGATCCAATATATAAGTTAAATATGGCATGTCATAGCAATTCCACGTACAATACTTTTCAAAGAGGTATATCAGTACTTGCAGTATTTACAGGTGGAGTGGCATCAAATAGTACGTGTTTTATAGCAGGAACATTAATAGTAACAGGATACGGTTTGTCAAAAATTGAGAATATCAAGCCGGGAGACCTTGTATTATCAACAAATGTTGATACAATGGAAACAGGCTACAAAAAAGTGCTTGAGAAGTATGTTCGAAAGACAAGGGAGCTTGTACATATAGTAGTTGGCGGAGAAGAAATAGTATCAACTCCAGACCATCCATATTTCGTAGTGGGAAGAGGCTTTGTAAATGCAGGTCAGCTTTGCATAGGAAGTCCTTTGCAGAATGCAGATGGAAAGATACTTGAAGTAGAGCAGATATACAAAGAATATCTGGAAGAAGACGAAGAAGTAACAGTATACAACTTTCAGGTAGAGGACTGGCACACATATCATGTGGGTGAGATGGAAGTGCTGGTGCATAATGCAGGA
>JBGVKW010000048.1:0-11334 GCA_045123895.1 Agathobacter sp. | reverse complement strand
TATGAAGCATCATAAAAATGATTGCTACACTGATTCCAGCAAAAAGCAATAGCGGAAAAGAAGCTATGACCGTTTCTGTTGGTAATATGGAAATCTCCATAAAAGTTTCTGTTTCTGCCTGTCCGCTCTGCACCAAGTATATGTTTGGAAGAACAGAAGCGACAAAAAACAGAAGCACACCTGCCCCAATACTCCGAATTAGTATTTTGCTCTGTTTTCTGGCATATGCATTGCTTCCCTTATAGTTTATTGCCATCACAGCTAAAGAAAATAATGCAGATAAAACAACGCAACCATTGATACTCTCCTCCGCAAATATATATATCCATATTTTTTCTATTGGAAATAAAACAAAAATCTGTGCAGCCATACTGATAACCGCAATAAAAACTAATATTGCAAAAAGAACTTTAAATAGTTTTCTATTTATTAACAAAGTCAAATATCCCACAACTTGAAAAAGAAGCACACTACTCCCAAGTGTAAAAACACTCCGGATAAAAGAAAGTACCTCTTCATTTAGCTGATTGCATGGAGCAAGAACAATTGATAAGCCTATCAATAATACATATATAGAAAAAAGTTTGCCTATCCTGTATTGATGTAGCTGTAATGCAGAAAAACATGCTATACCCAATAAACCAATCCCCATTATCAAAAAGAATAGGCTGTCTAATGGTACTATCGTTAAAATCCCCATTTCTTGATAAGTACGAAATGCAATAAAATTTGCTATTATCAACACTGTTAGTAAAGTAAAAAAGAATGTTAAAATCAAAAATTTTCGTTTTCTGTTTTTTATTTTGTCATGTCCAAGATTCCAATTCATTTATATCACCACATTTTTTTACTGTTTACTAAATAGTCATTTATCCTAAAATAACTATTCTTCTAAATATAAATATATATTGTATCAACTTAAACACCTTGTATCAAGCGAACAATTATGATATGTTTGTGTCCTCATAAATTCAAAACTATATTCCTGTCAATAAATTATCAGTAACATAGCAAGCACTGCCAGTATCCGAACACACATGCTAAAATTTACTTTTCATTCCCCACAGGCAAATCCCGTAAATTTCCATAGGGAAGTATCCCTAACCCTCTTCACATTTTCTTTCACTTTCTGCTGGAAGTTCTTGACCTTTTCTCTTGCTTTTTCTACAATTTGACATGGATATTTTTATCCAAAATTGAATAACTTTTGAAATAAACTGTTGTAAAAAAATCGAACATTTTACAGCAGTTTTTTGCTGAATTAAGCCTGAATTAGGTCATTAAGGCGTTATTCCAATATGTGCTCACGCCCCTGGTCAATAATTGCTCTTACATGATCATCTGCCAGCGAGTAAAAAACAGATTTTCCTTCTCTCCTGCTTTTTACCAATTTGTTCTGCTTCAACAGACGAAGCTGATGAGAGATTGCCGACTGTGTCATATTAAGTATTTCTGCCAAATCGCACACACACACTTCCGCTTCAAACAAGACAAAAAGGATACGTATTCTTGTAGAGTCACCAAACACTTTAAACAATTCTGCCAGGTCATATAGTTCGGTTTCATCCGGCATTGTTTCATTTACTTTTTCAAGCAACTCCTCATGTATTTCTTTGCATTCGCAACATTCAATTGATTTTTTTTCCATGTTTCTTCTCTTTTCTAGTACTAACCTGTTTTACTTATTTACAAAAAGAGCCCTTATCGCATTTAAAACTGCAATAATCATCACTCCTACATCTGCAAAAATAGCTACCCACATATTGGCAATTCCTACAGCACCAAGTATGAGGCAAACAATTTTTACTCCAATTGCAAAAAAGATATTCTCATATACTATTCGAAGACATTTTCTTGAAATCTTAATTGCTTTTGATATTTTTAGTGGATCATCATCCATCAAAACTACATCTGCTGCTTCTATTGCTGCATCTGAACCAAGTGCTCCCATTGCAATTCCAATATCAGCTCTTGATAAAACAGGTGCATCATTTATTCCATCGCCCACAAATGCCAGCCTTTCGCGGGCGCCTTTTTTTGCAAGAACTTCTTCTACTTTTTCCACCTTATCACCTGGTAAAAGCTCGCTGTACACCTCATCGATTCCAAGTTCTTTCGCAACCGAGTCAGCTACAGGTTTTGCATCACCGGTAAGCATAATCGTATGAGATATTCCGGCTTTTTTCAAAGCTTTTATGGCTGCTTCTGATGTAGGTTTTATCTTGTCGGCAATTACAATGTAACCTTCATATCTGCCATCCACCGCTACATGTACAATGGTTCCTGTTTTATCACTTTCTGAGAAAGGCACACCTATTTTTTTCATTAGTCTGCTATTTCCAACAGCAACTTCTTTTCCATCTACTTTTGCAATAAGTCCCTGTCCCGCTATTTCCTGAACATCTGTTACTCTGCCTGCATCAATTTCACCTGAATGGTCTTCGCTTGATTTTTTATTGTTGGCATACGCGGCCTTTAAGCTTTTACTGATTGGATGTGAGGAATTGTACTCAGCGCATGCTGCATATTCAATTACCTCCTGCTCACTAAGGGTATTTTCAAATACTCCTGTCACCTCAAATACGCCCTGAGTCATTGTTCCGGTTTTGTCAAATACGACATATTTTGTCTTGGACAATGCTTCAAGATAATTTGAGCCTTTTACAAGAACTCCCTGTTTGCTTGCGCCACCAATTCCTGCAAAAAAGCTAAGTGGTATGCTGATTACAAGCGCGCATGGACAGCTGATTACAAGAAATGTTAGCGCTCTGTATACCCACATTCCCCACTGTGGCTGCAATGACATCATCATTTGAAACAGCGGTGGAAATATGGCAAGTGCTAATGCACTAATACACACAACCGGAGTGTAGATTCTTGCAAATCGAGATATAAAATTCTCTGATTTAGATTTTTTGGAACTTGAATTTTCAACCAAATCAAGAATTTTTGACACCGTAGAATCGCCGAATTCTTTTTGTGTTTTTACCTTGATTACACCTGTCATATTGATGCATCCGCTGATTATTTCGTCTCCTGCTTTTGCATCTCTTGGCACACTTTCTCCGGTAAGTGCACTTGTATTTAAGCTAGTATTCCCTTCAACAATAATGCCATCGATAGGAACTTTTTCTCCCGGTTGCACCACTATAATGCTTCCTACTTCTACCTCATCCGGGTCAACCTGCTGGATTTTTCCTTCCACTTCTATGTTGGCATAATCAGGTCTGATATCCATTAACTCACTGATATTTTTTCTGCTTTTTCCAACTGCGTAACTCTGGAAGAGCTCTCCTATCTGATAAAAAAGCATAACGGCTATCGCTTCAACATAGTCTCCGTCGTCTGTTACAGCTATTGCTATCGCTCCAACTGTTGCAACAGCCATCAGAAAATTCTCATCAAAAACCTGTCTGTTTATAATTCCCTTGAATGCTTTTTTCAAAATATCATAGCCAATTATCAGATATGGAATCATATATAGTCCAAATCTAATCACTCCTGTAACCGGTACAAATGTAAGTCCAATCACAAGCGCTGCTGCAATTATTATTCTAAAAAGCATTTTTTTCTGTTTCTTTGTCAAATGAATCACCCCTCGTATTTAGAATTCAATTTCACAATCATCTTCTATCTTCTTACAGTTTTTAAGAACCTCTTTCATTACTGCTTTAGGCTCCTGTCCTTCTTCGAACTCCACATGCATCTTCAGTGTCATAAAATTAACAGTCGCATCCTTTACTCCCTCTGTTTTCTTTGCAGCTTCCTCCATTTTGTTAGCACAGTTTGCACAATCTACTTCAATTTTATATGTCTTCTTCATCTTTATTCTCCTTTTGATTCTAATGTACTCTCGCAATCTATTAACCGGATGCCTTTCTGAAATAGATTCCGAGGCTAGATTTTGGTTTGTTTTCTGTTAACATATGAGCATTTGTTCATATGTTGGTTTTATTATAACATGATTGTATGACTTGTCAACTATTTTTACTTCGCTGTTTTTCACTTTGCTAGAGCTATTTCGTTCTTTTTGCTCAAATGTTAATTTTTAAGATTTTATCTCAGTTGGGAATATTCCCACACCTTTTAGTGGAGAGTAGAAACATATTCGTATCAGTAGAGGGTACAATCCCGGGGCTGAGATAAAAGCCTCCGGCGCATTCTGTAGCAGTAACGCCAAGGCGTTATTGAATATTGTAAATATTTCAAAATTGACTCAATAATACAAAACTCAAATCTGAGTCATCAATATTACAGCTACACTTGACTCCTATCGAACAAAATCTCTTTTGAGTCACTGATTTTTTAGTAATAGTTGACTCCTCTTGCGAGAAAATCAAGAAGAGTCACCAAAATGAGGTATCCCACGTGACTCACACAACAAATTTTTTATATGGAGTCAACGTTATTGCACAAATTGTTGACTCGTAAAATTTTTTTCTCAGTGCGAGTCAACTTTTCTCTCAAAAAGGATGACTCCTATCGCAACTAATTCAAATTGAGTCACTCTTCCATAAAAAAACAGGCGAAATTTAAAAAAACAGGGAGATAATCAACTTATCTCCCTGCAACTAAATAACACTATTATATTATTGAAAAATTATAAAGCAGCCTTGATTGCAGCTAAAAGCTCATCATATGTCTCATATGCTGGAAGCTGTGGATAATCTGCTTTAATCTGATCTGTGCTTTTAAATAAAAATCCAGCTTTACTATTTAAAATCATACCTAAATCATTGTGACTGTCTCCACTGGCAATTGTCTCATATCCGATTGACTGTAATGCTTTTACAGTTGTAAGTTTAGACTGTTCGCAACGCATCTTGAAACCTGTGATTTCTCCGTTGTCTGCTACTTCTAATGAATTACAGAAGATAGTAGGCCATCCAAGCTTCTCCATAAGCGGGCTGGCAAACTGAGTAAATGTATCACTGATGATGATTACCTGTGTCATTGAGCGAAGCTCATCTAAGAACTCTTTTGCTCCTGGCATTGGATCAATTTTTGCGATTGTCTCCTGAATCTCTTTGAGACCAAGTCCGTGCTCTTTGAGAATCTGGATTCTATAATTCATTAATTTGTCATAATCTGGTTCGTCTCTTGTAGTTCTCTTTAACTCCTCGATTCCAGTTGCCTCAGCAAATGCAATCCAGATTTCTGGTACAAGTACTCCTTCAAGATCTAAACAAACAATATTCATCTCATATTCCTCCATCAATTTACAAATTTAATTGGTTCAATAACGCTCCAGCGTTCTTGCTGCGGAATGCGCGTCAGCTTTGCTGACATCTTCCACTGCGCATTCCTGCAATCCGCGGTCGGCCTTTATCTCAGTTGGAGATTGAGACTCCCCACTGAGACAAATTTCATCTATACTCACCACTTATATAAGTGGGAGTCTTCTCCAACTAGAGATAAAGTATAACATATGTCTTTGCCAGATTCCATGCTAAATTTGTACCATACTAAATTTATACCATACTAAATTTACTCTATGCTCACTTATCTTCGCTATTCAAATCCCGTCCACTCACGTCATCAATAATATTTCCCACTTCAACATTCTTCATAAGAATATTCTCATATACATATTCCCATAACTTTGTAGAACCTAACGCAGTTCTCTCATTTCGCTTAAGTATCTGTGAAAGCTTTACCTCATGCTCTCTCCACGCAAGTCCATCGGAGGCATCATTTAACATCATCGGCTGAATATTGTCCATCGCTCTGGCAAATCTTGCCTCCGGTGTCTCCTGCGCTTCAAACTCTTCCCATAAATCAAACATTTTCTTAGCCTGATCCGTTGGAAGGAGACTGTAGATTCGCTCTGCTGCTTTTTGCTCCCTCTCCTTCTGAGTCTCCTTTCCCTTCTCATCGTAGGCATATGTATCCCCAGCATCTATCTCTACAATGTCATGGATCAGGAGCATACCAACAGTCTTTAAAACATCTATTTGACTGTTGGCATACTCACTAAGCAAAATTGTCATAATAGCCATATGCCATGCATGCTCGGCATCGTTTTCTTTTCTACTGGCATCAGCTAAATATGTCTGTCGGAAAATCTCTTTCTCCTTATCGATTTCCCTGAAAAAATCAAATTGCTTCTCTAATCTCTCCACATTTCTACCTCTTCCTTAAAAGGCAGGTCTACTCATGCTCTCATGAAGCATTTCTGAAAAACTCATATTTTTCCTATCGCCTCCCGAATACTGCTTCTTCCAATTATGATTACCCTGACTATTGTTCTTCGCTTGTCCCGCATTAAATACATAAAATGACTGAATCCTTTGAACTGTTCCTTCCGTGAAAAAATCCATCATGGTTCCATCCTCCTTCACTATCAATGCACACTGAAAATTATGTGTGAAAGCTTCCAAATGTACTCATCTAAAAAACTACGGGTTACTTAAGCGCTCTTTAAGTGGAGTAATCAGCATGTAAATCTCTAAGTGCAACAGCTCACAAAGATTAATACCCTGCTGAAAAGACATCCTGCCCACATCAAGTTCACCTTTTTCATACTTGATATACTGGCGTGTGGACATTCCAAGACACTCGGCAACATACGCTTGCGTATAGCCTAGGGATTTACGGGCACTACAGATTTTCTCATAAATACTTTGGGGATATTCAGTTTTATAAAAATCAATCTGCATTCCCATCCTAAGATGTACTCCTCCTAAACAACTGGGAACACACTATGCGAATTACAACTTATCTAACACGAACTATAATTCATATAGTATGAACTCTAATTCATATTATGCTCAAAAAAAATATTTTGTCAAGTGTACACCCCAATTCAAAAAAGGAGCGTTTTATTTAAACGCCCCTTTGATAAAGTCAATCATTGATTCTTTTGGAACAAGTCCAATTGAAGTATCCACTACCTCTCCATTTTTAAGTGCTACAACTGCCGGAATATTCATTATTCTGAATTTTCTTGCAATGTCTGGATTCTCATCCACATCCACATTATAGAAATCCACATCTGTAATTTCCTCTGCTACCTCGTCAAGCATAGGCGCAAGCATCTTACAAGGTCCGCACCACTCTGCTGAGAAATCTACAATTGCACAACTGCTGTTTTCAACCTCGCTAAACTGTGACTGATTAATTTTCTTTACCATACATTACCTCTCCTTTTACTGTTAATAAAATGTATCCTATTGTATCTATATGGAGAAATTTTTCTTCTATCCCCATTTGCAATTAATTTTATCATAATATCAAAAAAAGAGCATCCTTGTTTTAATACCAAATCATTTAATACCAAACCAGGGATGCTGTCACTATTATTATTTTCTATAATTATTTACTATATGTATTTTTGATGATAAAACACTTTAGAATACCGGAACTACCGCATCGCTGTATTTTTCTTCAATAAACTTCTTAACCTCTTCGCTCTGGATTGCCTCTACTAGAGCCTTTGTCTTCTCAGAATCCTTCTTGTCGGCTCTTACTGCAATGATGTTTGCATATGTTTCTGCTGCTTTTGACTCTGCTGACTCAAGAGCAATTGGCGCATCAAGCTGTGCTTCAAGTGCGTAATTTCCATTTATGCAGGCAATATCTACATCCTCAATCGAGCGTGCAATCTGTGCAGCCTCAATTTCTTTTATATCAAGGTTTAATGGATTTTCTTCTATATCAAGAATTGTAGCCTCAAGTCCAACTCCATCCTTTTCCAGCTCCGGAAAAACCGATTATTCCAAATATCTCTCCTTTTTTTATCTCAAGGTTTATATCTTTAACGGCATGTACCTGCGCTCTTTTGGAATCAAATTTCTTATTCAGATTTTCAAATCGTATTATGCTTTCTGTCGCCATCTCGACACCTCCCTTTGGATGAGTCTCATCTTATCACAGTGATTTTGTTCTGCATAATACTTAAAAAATATGTCTAGTTATAAACTTTATTTATACTAAGAGTCATCTTCGTCTTTGATTTTGTGATTGAAAAATTTCTAACCACCCTTTATTATATATAGGTGAGTTATTAACCATTGAAATGAAAGACGAGGAAAAAATATGTGGTTAGCAGATAGATGGAAAGACTACGAAGTAATCGACTGTTCAGCTGGAGAAAAGCTTGAGCGATGGTCAAAATACATCCTACTTCGCCCAGACCCACAGGTCATCTGGGATACTCCAAAGACTAATAAAAATTGGAAAAAATTAAACGGTCATTATCATAGAAGTAAAAAAGGTGGCGGAGAATGGGAATTTTTCGATTTGCCACAGGAATGGACTATAAACTATGAGCTTCCTATCAACAAAAAGCTTACATTTCACTTAAAACCATTCAGCTTTAAGCACACAGGACTTTTTCCTGAGCAGGCTACAAACTGGGACTGGTTTTCTAAGCTTATCTCACAGGAGGTAAAAAAGGGACGCGAGATTAAGGTTCTTAATCTTTTTGCATATACTGGAGGCGCTACTCTTGCAGCTGCAGCGGCCGGCGCACATGTTACTCATGTTGATGCTTCAAAGGGAATGGTAAACTGGGCCAAGGAAAATGCAGTAAGCTCAGGCCTAAAAGATGCTCCTATAAGATGGCTCGTTGATGACTGTGTAAAATTTGTAGAGCGTGAGATTCGTCGTGGAAATCACTATGATGCGATTATTATGGACCCTCCTTCTTATGGTCGTGGTCCAAAGGGTGAGATTTGGAAAATCGAAGAATGTGTCTATCCTCTTGTGCAGTTATGTGAGAAGATTCTTAGTGACAAACCACTCTTTTTCCTCATAAATTCTTATACAACAGGTCTTCAGCCTGCAGTACTTAACTATATGATTAGCACAGCGCTAAAAAAATATGACGGAACAGTAACTGCCGAAGAAATTGGTATTCCTGTTTCTTCTAACGGCCTTGTTCTTCCTTGCGGCGCTTCTGGAAGATTCGAAGCAAAATAAATTGAACAAAGATTAACAAACTTTCCTATATAGTCAAAAGAGCTGGAACATGAGATATTCTCATCATTCCAGCTCTTTATATATACTCTTTTTTATACTCTTCGTTAAAATATCTTCTTCTTTTTAAGCAATAACAGAATCAATATACAAATCACCACAATAATCAGGCAAATAATTCCAAAACCATGCGCAGTATTTGCTAATGGTACCCATTTCGAATTAACGTTCATTCCGTATATTCCGGAAATTACTGTTGGTATAGCCATGATAAGTGTGATAATTGTAAGAGACTTCATTACATTATTCAGTCTATTATCAATAACCGAACTCATAAGCTCTCTTGTTCCGTTTATGATATCTCGATAAATACCAGTCATCTCAATAGCCTGCTTATTTTCGACGATTACATCCCCCAGAAGCTCTTTGTCCTCAGGGTACTGTTCAAGTCTCTTGTAACGGGTAAGTCGGTCAAGCACTACTCCATTTGCTCGAAGGGATGTTGCAAAGTATACAAGTGTTGACTCAAGCTCATGTAATGCAATAAGGTCAACCTCTTCTGTATCTCCTCCAACTCGTTCCTCAATTTCTGTTCTTTTTTTATCGATAATACGAAGGTCATTCTGATATAAAACAGATATTCTATACAAAATCTGATATACAAAACGAAGCTTCTTTTTTGTGCTGAACTCTTTTACACGATTATTCAAAAAAGCCTGGAGCACTGGTGTATCCTCTGTACAGACTGTGACAATTTCCTCGTCAGTAAGAATGATACCAAGAGGAATTGTAGTGTAGGATTCCTTGTCGTGTCTAATCTCTATTGATGGTACATCCACAAGAATAAGTGTATATCCGTCCTGCAGCTCAATACGGGAACTTTCCTCCTCATCGAGAGCTGCAAGGATATCTTCAATATCTGCACCTAAAGCATCTGCCACCATCTGACCTTCTGCAACTGATGGGTTTACCATGTGAACCCATGTTCCACTATTTATTCCGTCAACCTCGTGTATTAATTTATCATCGGTTCTATAGTACTTTACCATAAGTTACCTCCAAGTCGCTATTCTGTCACTCCTGAATATTTAGCACTCTGGGCTTTGATTAACTCAGTATCTTCAAAATAATTAATCTGCATTGCGCGTTTTACTTCTGACATTGTAGCAGCTGCGCGTTCTCTTGCAGCCTCACTTCCTTTTTTAAGAATATCGTAAATAGCAGGGATATCTTTTTCATACTCTGCTCTTCTCGCACGGATTGGTGATAATTCTTCTTGAAGAACATTATTCAGGAATTTCTTAATCTTCACATCGCCAAGACCACCTCTTGTGTAATGGTCCTTGAGTTCCTGAAGATTTGCATATTCTGGAAGATACTCTTCAAAGTGTCCCTGATTACTGAACGCATCAAGATAAGTAAATACGCAGTTTCCTTCTAGATGACCAGGATCTGAAATCTGAATATGAGTAGGGTCAGTATACATTGACATTACTTTCTTTCTCACATCCTCTTCTGTATCAGCAAGATAAATACAGTTTCCAAGTGATTTACTCATCTTCTGTCCACCGTCGATACCAGGAAGTCTGCAACATGCCTCATTCTCTGGAAGCATTACTTCAGGTTCAACCAATACTTCGTCGTAAATAGAATTGAACTTTCTAACAATTTCTCTAGTCTGCTCAATCATAGGAAGCTGATCTTCTCCAACTGGAACAAGTGTCGCTTTAAAAGCTGTGATATCTGCAGCCTGACTGATTGGGTATGTGAAAAATCCAACGGGAATACTTGCCTCGAAATTACGAAGCTTAATCTCATTTTTAACTGTAGGGTTTCTCTGAAGTCTTGAAACTGTCACAAGATTTGAATAGAAAAATGTGAGCTCAGTAAGCTCTGGAATCTGTGACTGAACAAAAATTGTTGATTTTTGTGGATCAAGACCTGCTGATAAATAATCTAATGCAACCTCTATAATATTCTGTCTAACCTTCTCTGGATTCTCAAAATTATCTGTCAAAGCCTGAGCATCCGCAATCATAATAAAAATCTTATCAAACTCCCCTGAATTCTGGAGCTGTACTCTTCTTCTAAGTGAACCTACGTAATGACCAACATGAAGTCTTCCTGTAGGACGATCACCTGTTAAAATTACTTTTTCCATAACAATCTCCTATATTTTTCTTTCTTAGTTTTTTCTTTATATATATGTTATCACAATTTGCTTTTATAATAGCACAAATCAGGGGGTAATTCCAACATTTATGTCAACTTAATTTCAAGAACGCTCCAGCGTTCTTGCTGCGGAATGCGCGTCAGCTTTGCTGACATCTTCCTCTGCGCATTCCTGCAATCCGCGGTCGGGTTTAATCTCAGTTGGGGGATTGTACCCCCCACTGAGACTAATATGTTTCATCT
>JBGVKW010000047.1:0-82330 GCA_045123895.1 Agathobacter sp. | reverse complement strand
GGTGATTAACCTACAGCGGTTCTTTTTCGTGCTATCAAGGGTGGCGGTAGACTGCCACAACCTAAAATATCTACAGTTTTCAAGGTTCATCTGAGCCTTTTTTCTTTAGCCCAGTTTTTCATAGGTCATTTGACACTATCTTTATATAAATCAAATGTAACTATTCAGAACCCCTTAGCATAATAAAAAGCCTGCTACCTACAGGAGGTAGCAAGCTTTTGTTAGCCTAGAATCAACCTTCTATAGCTATAAACTTGTTTGTATTAACCTTTGGTGTTTCCTTCTTTGGAAAATCAAGTGTAAGCAGTCCATGCTTAAATTTTGCCTTGATGTCTTCCTGTGTAAGATATTCTCCTACGTAGAAGCTTCTCTTGTATTCTCCGCTATATCTCTCTTTTCTGATATAGCGACCTTCCTTCTTAGCCTGCTCTGACTCAGCCTCATTCTGCTCAAGTGCTTTTGCTGCTGTAATTGTAAGGTATCCTTTATCTAATTCAACTGATACATCCTCTTTCTTGAATCCTGGAAGATCAACTACCATCTCATAGCTATCAGCTGTCTCTTTAATGTCTGTGCTCATCATGCTCTTCGCATTTTGTCCATAGAGTTTCTTTTCCACATTCTTGAAATCTCGATTATCAAACCAAGGGCCTCCAAAAACATCATCAAATAAATTAAAATCATCATAGAATAAACTAGGCATCAACATAAGTCATCCTTCCTTTCTTTTTCAATTTCTTTGACGTCTAAACTTCTATTTCCTCCGTCTGATTATGTTATACCACCATTATTAGCACTCGTCAATGGTGAGTGCTAATAAATTTTTATAAACATTATTAACTGTTTATAAATTAAGTTTATGCAGTATGATGACTTTTATACAATGGTAACCTTTCAGCTTACTTTAATTGCTTTTCTATTGCATCAATAACAATCTCTAATGCCTTTATTCTGGCATATTTTTTATCATTGGACTCTAAAATGTGCCATGGCGCATAAGTTGTATTCGTCTTCTTCATCATTTCATTGACAGCATCCTCATACAAATCCCATTTTTCTCTATTACGCCAATCCTCATCAGTAATTTTCCACTGTTTCTCTGGTGTATTCTGACGTTCACTAAAACGAGCAAGCTGTGTATCCTTATCAATCTGAACCCAGAATTTTATTATAACTGCCCCCCAATCAGACAGTTCTTTCTCGAATTCATTTATCTCATTATATGCTCTTTGCCATTCGTTCTCATTACAAAATCCCTCAAGACGTTCTACCATAACTCTTCCATACCAGGTACGGTCAAAAATTGCAACATGACCAGTCTTTGGAAGACGGTTCCAGAATCTCCAGAGGTAATGCCTTGCTTTCTCATGAGGCTCGGGGCTTGCAATCGGGTGCACCTCAAATCCACGTGGATCTAAAGCGCCTGTAATTCTCTTTATATTTCCACCCTTTCCAGCAGCGTCCCAACCTTCATAAGCAATGATGACAGGTACTTTCTTGCGATACAATTTGTTGTGCAAATCTCTAAGTTTCTGCTGAAGTTCATGAAGTTGTGTCTGATACTCTTCTTCCGTAAGCTCTTTATCAAGCTCAACCTCATTTAGTTTTGGTATTTTCTCAAGTGGAAAAACATTTTGTAAAAGCGGAACAGCCAGACTACTGTTTTTTAGTGCGGTATCTATCCCACTCACCAAAAACTCAAGTACCTGCAACTGAGCCCACTTCTTATTTTTCGCATCAATCAGGTACCATGGATCAGCGGGAGCATTTGTATCGTTTAAATAACGGTCAAATACTTTTTTACACTTGTCATAGTGTTTGTTCTGCCAGTCATCTTTCTCACTTACTCTCCACTTTGTATTTTTGTCCTTCTTTAAGACATCAATGCGCTTTTTTTGCTCCTTCTGACTTATATGAAAAAAGAATTTCATGACAAGATATCCATTATCAGTAAGCTGACGTTCAAAACGTTTTACACTGTCAATTTTCTTCTTGTAATCCTCTTCTGTAAGATTATCATTTAGACATTCCTGGGTAATCTCATCCATCCAGCCTGAATCTAAAAACATAAACTTTCCTTTTTCCGGTATTTTCACAAAATGCCGATACAAAAAAGGCTTACGCTTTTCCTCCTCTGACGGAACATCCATTGTTGCCACCTTAAAAAAGCGCGGATCAATATTGCGTATTACCTTTCCTAAAACACTTCCCTTACCTGCGGTTCCCCAACCTTCAAACAGGATAAGAACAGGCAATCCGTGCTCTTTGATTTTCAACTGCTGAACTGCCAATTTATCGCAGGCAATCTTAATTCGCTCCTCAATCTCCGCCTCATCAGGGCGCTGAGGTTTACTCCAATTCTCCAGCATAATAGTCCCCCCTCTTTTTTATTTCTCCAAATACTTTGCTATTATCATTTTAACATGTGACTTTATTTTAATATAGATTTTTCCATAATTTTTTGAGCATATATTGTAATCCCTGCAGTTAATATCTCTGCAACCGGAAAAGCATAGAACACACCTTTTGCTCCAATAAGTCTACTGAAGAGATAGGCCGCCGGTATTATTATAACCACATATCTTAGCAAAGAAATTACAAAAGAGGAAATTCCTTTTCCAAGTGCTTCCAGTACACCACAATAAGTTACAGACACCGCCGAAAAAACAAATCCCATTGAGATAATATGCAAAGCTGTTACTCCCATTGCTATGGTTGATTTTTCTGATGTAAAAATACCTATCATCGGCCCCGGAATTGTATATGAAAGTAACACTCCCAACGCCATTACACACATTGAAAGAATCAAGGTGGTTCTGATTATCTCCTTGACCCTTTTTTTCTCGCCAGCACCGTAATTGTAGCTTATTAGAGGTCGTATTCCCTGAATTATTCCGTTTGCTGTTAAATAGATAAATGTCTGAAGCTTATAATACGCCCCCAATACCAGTACATAACTATCAGAAAATAGTGATAATATTCCATTTAATGACACTATTAGTACAGAAGGAAGTGCCATATTGAGCGTTGCCGGAATTCCCACCGAGTACAAACTGCCAAGGAGTTTTCTGTTGAAGGTGACGTTTTTGATTTTGAAAGAAACCGGTATTGGCTCGATATACAAAAAAAGTATATACGTCAAAAGACTTATGGTCTGTCCTATTCCTGTAGCATAAGCAGCTCCTGCCATTCCCGTTTTTGGAAAAGGCCCAATTCCAAAAATCATAAGTGGATCTAAAACTATGTTTACCACAAATCCACACATCATACTTATCATAGATACTTTCATTTTGCCCAGAGACTGAAACATTTTCTCGAGAGAGATTCCAAACATAATTATTACAGAAAAAAGGAAAGCTCTGTTAGCGTATATAAGTCCCATTTCAATAATTTTTTCTTTTTTTGTATACAGCGATAAAAACCATGGCATTCCCAGTAGACAAATTAGCATCAATACCATTCCGTGTACAAGGCTTAGAACCATTCCCGTAGATGCCGCCTGATTTGCTTCTTCCTTTTTCCCTGCTCCAAGCGCAAATGCTATTTTCGCATTTAGTGCTATGCCAAAACCTACCCCGACTGCGGTCATGAGATTTTGCACAGGATACACAAGAGAGAGCGCAGTCATGGCGTCTTCACTTATTTTTGCAACAAAATAGCTATCCACTATGTTGTATAAAGAGTTGACTGCCATTGAGATAACCATTGGCAGAGACATAGAAAGCACAAGTGGCAATATTTTTCTTTCTTTCATAAAATCCTGATTCATTTTACCCACCTCCACAAAAAAAGCCACACAGCATTCAATACTGTGTGGCGAAAAAGACTTCTCTAAAAAATCCACTCCCCGAGGGGTTTTGTTATTTTGTTTATGCATAGATACTAACATATTAATTATTATTAGTCAATAAGTCCCTGCCTTATGAGAAAATTCTCGGAAAACCTAGCTTTTGACTATTATTTCTCTATTTTTTTGCTCGCATCTTGCTACTAAATAATTCCTTCCACATAGCCGGATGTAAAAGTATCAGCAGAGGAAATAGTTCCAATCTTCCTGCCAGCATATCAAACATCAATACATATTTTGTTACAGCTGAGAATCCTCCAAAGTTCTGAGTAGGTCCTACCAGCTCAAGGCCCGGACCAATATTGTTAATAGTCGCGATAACGGCAGTAAAATTGGTGACCAGATCTTTTCCTTCAAAAGATACTAAAAAAACTGATATGGAAAAAACAATCATAAATGTAATAAAATATACGTTTATGGCACGTACCACTTCATGTTCAACCGGCTTGCCGTCAATCTTGATTTTCTTGATGCTCTTCGGATGTATGTATGAGTTTAATTCCTTAATAATCGTTTTGAATAATACTACAAAACGCGAAACCTTGATTCCTCCACCTGTACTTCCTGCACAGGCGCCAATAAACATTAAGAGCACCAGAATGGTTTTTGACGTCTGAGGCCATAGGTTAAAATCCACAGTAGAAAATCCTGTAGTTGTTATAATGGAGCCAACCTGAAAAGCTGACTTTGTCAAAGCATCAAATATTCCTGCACACTGACTTAATATATCAACAAAAATAATGCCTATTGCTGAAACGATAATCAGGAAATAGCATCGCACCTCCTCCATGGAAAATGCCTTTCTAAAATTGCGAAACAGCATAAAATAGTAGGCATTGAAATTGACTCCAAATAAAATCATAAATATTGTTACTACCCACTGCAAATAAGAGGAATAACTCATCAGACTGTCATTTTTTATACCAAATCCACCTGTTCCGGCTGTTCCAAAACTGGTTGTAATTGCATCAAATACCGGCATTCCGCCTGCCATAAGGAAAATAAATTCCAGAATAGTAAGCGCCAGATATATTCCATACAATATACGAGCTGTATGCTTTACCTTTGGAACCAGCTTTCCAACTGAAGGTCCCGGACTCTCCGCACGCATTAGATTAATATGCGAACCTCCACTCATAGGAACTATTGCAAGTAGGAATACCAACACTCCCATTCCACCAATCCAATGTGTAAAGCTTCTCCAGAACAATGAGCAATAGCTTAAGCTCTCAACATCGGATAAAATGCTTGCACCAGTAGTGGTAAATCCCGAAATAGTTTCAAACAATGCGTCTGTAAAAGAAGGTATCTCCCCGCTCAATACGAACGGAAGACATCCAAACAAACTTAAGAATATCCAGCTCAATGAAGTAATTACACAACCTTCTTTTAAATAAAAAACTGTATTTTGAGGTTTTCTAAGAGTCATTACCACTCCCAGTAACAGACAAAGCATTGCTACTGCGAGAAAATACACGCCAACCTGCTCACGATAAACGACAGCAACCACGCACGGCAAAAACATCAGGAAACCTTCGATTTTTAGTACATACCCCAAAATATATCGAATAATCGAACTATTCATGCCTGTTCTCCTTTTTACTCAAAATATCCTGGATATCGTTAAACCCTGTATGGGTAGTCACAATCATGACCGTATCTCCAACCTTGATACAATCCCGTCCACTAGGAATAAATATGGAACCATTTCTATTTATAAATGCTATTAGCAGGTTCTTCTTAAGCGGAAGCTCAACAAGGGAAATATTTGTCACTGCAGACTCTTTATCTACACGAAATTCAATGGCTTCTGCTCTATAGTCAAACATATGATACAGCGTCTCAATATTGCTGTTCATGGATGCTTTTTTTGCTCGAACATAAGCAATAATTGCCTCGGATGTAATAATACGTGGGTATATCAGACTTCCCAAATCAAGTTTACTTATTACATCCTTAAAAGTGATACGATTAATCTTGGTAATTACCTTAGCTTTTGAAACCTGCCTTGCATGAAGTGTCAGCATAATATTTTCTTCATCGATTCCTGTCAGAGGAACAAATGACTCCACATATTCAATGCCTTCTTCTTTTAGTAATTCCGAATCAGTACCATCTCCATTTATGATTATTGCCTTTGGCAGGAGCACACTCAACTCCTCACAACGCTCCTTATTCTGCTCGATAATTTTTACCTGAATTCCTGTATTTATAAGCTGTTGTGCAAGGTAATACGCCGCCTTGCCGCCACCAATAATCATGGTGTTTTTTACCTGATTGGTTTTAAATCCTATATCTTTAAGAAACTTCTTTGCCACCTTGTGAGTAGCTGCAAATGATATAATATCCCCTTTTCCCATTATAAAATTTCCTGATGGAATATGAACCTCTCCATTGCGCTCTATGGCGCAAATCAGAATATTAGGTGCTATGTTTTTACCTAAATATGAAATCTCCATTCCATCCAAAGTATTCCCTTCAGGAATTTTGAATTTAATCATCTCTGCCTGTCCATGTGCAAAGGAGTTCACTTCAAGAGCTGTTGGCAAGTACAGTATTCGTGCTGCTTCTTTTGCAGCCTCTAACTCTGGATTAATAATCATGGCAAGCCCAAGCTTTTCACGAAGATATGTTACCTCCATACTGTAATCAGGGTTTCTAACTCTGGCAATGGCCGCACAGTTACCCACACGCTTTGCAACAGTACAACACAATAGATTTAACTCATCAGATTCAGTAACTGCAATAAGCAAATCTGTACTTTCTATTCCTGCCTCCATCTGTACACTATAACTGGCTCCGTTTCCGACAATACCCATAACATCATACATATTCGCCATATTCTGAACTTTTTCAGCATTTTTATCGATAATAATAATGTCATGGCCTTCCTTACTTAACTGCTCTATCAAGGTCGATCCAACCTTTCCACAGCCAACAATAATTATCTTCAGGCCTTGTCTGGCTTCTATTTTGGTCTGAAACATATTATGTACCTCCATGGTATGCAATACTATCCTTTATATTTACACATTACCTTGCTATGACAACTTTTGCAACTACTTTATTTTCCCAAAATTGTCTGGTACAAATCCAGTGTTTTTTCATTGTTTCCTCCAAAAACAAAATAATAATCAATCTGCCTGCTATTGTCACAATTAACATAATTACCGTAAGTTGGAATATTGCAGTACAAAACAGTATCCTCTGCCGCAACCCCAATGCCATAACCTTTTCCTGATAGAATAAAAGGCATTCTAAGATTTTTTCCTCCAAAAGAGATGTATCTGGCTTTAGCTGTTATATCCCTGACGTCAGTCCGAAGGATTCCTCTTACTTTGAGTTTTTCCCTCTTTTCCCAATCAAAATATGTCCAGTTCTGATTATCCTCTATCTGACGTGGCTCAGTCTTTTTCTCTGATAATAGTAGCTTTCCATCCATGCTAAAAAACTGCACTGCACCGTTTTTCTTCTCGATTACTGCTTTAAGAGATACTGTTGTAATCTCAACCATATCCTTGTTTTCACGAACTTTAAACTGAGTGCCAGGCTTTGCCTTTTTGTCAAAGTAACCAGACTCCATGCTGGCAGACTGACCCTTGCTGAAGGTCACTCTTATGATGTCAGATGCAATCGGCATAACTCGAAGCAGGCCTGCCTGACTTGTCATTTCCACACAGTCCTTTTTCTTGTTTATCCAGCGAATGGAAAAATCTGACTTGCTGTGTCCCTTAGGCTTTAGCCTATCATTATCAGGTACCGACAAGAATTGGTATTCTGATTCATTTTTCGGTTGATTTACGTTTATATCTTTTGAATGGGTTTTTGATTTTATTACTGGTTCTTGTTGCGTTGCTTTATTTGTGGAAACCGTTTTATTTTCATTTATTACAATTCGTTTCGGTCCGATGTAGTTGCGCTCACGCATATCCTTAGCGCCTTCGGCAACTCTTTGCTTATTCTTCTCCTTTTCAGTCAGCTTTTGTTTTTCATACTCATAGGCTTTTGTAAGGGTCGGTGCAAAAAGCTCCTGCTGATGCTTATCCTTTGGAACCGGATCTGCAATCAAACCAGTCAGGTTATCATCACACATTACCACAAGCTGATGCAATGCTCTTGTGGCAGCCACATATAAAAGCTTCACATATGTATCCTCACATGGATAATGCTCTCTCGTTGGATTAAAAAGAAGAACCGCATCGAACTCGAGTCCCTTGGTATATGAAACCGGAAGAACCATTATTCCATTTCCAAATTCTGCATCAGGCTGCGTTCCGTCAGCAAGGTCAATATAGCAGCTTAACTTCTCCCATACTTCCCTTGTTTCTTTTTCATCACGACATACAATAGCTATGGTTTCATAACCTTCAGTCTGCCATTTTTTTATCTGCGCAACAGATTTTGCATACATCTGAAAAATATCAGTACATTTTTCGATTTTTACATCTTCACCATGTCTTACAATCGGTTCCACCGGATAAATCGAAAAATTACCGTGGCGTAAAATATTTGTTGCAAAATTGGATATCTCAACAGTATTTCTATAACTTTTTTTCAAAAGTCCAAATGCATCATAAGTTCCTGTGAGAACAAGCTTGCGAAGCTCCTCCCAATCGTTTAGTCCATATCCGAAATGAATATTCTGGGATGTGTCTCCCATAATCGTATATGTACAGCCACGCATGCAATAATGCAGACAACAGTATGCCATCATACCAAAATCCTGTGCTTCATCAATTACAACATGACTTGCCTCTCTTATTGGATCAATTTCCTTTATTCTCTTGTACAAATAAGCCAGAGCTGCAAGGTCGTATACATCAAATGAATTCTCAGGAATAGTAATATTCTGCTCTTTTAGGAATCTGTTATATTCCTCAAAAATACTACCCTTCCATTCATCCTTTCCAAAGTAAGCAGAATACTTTTTCTCCATACTTTTCTTCTCGGCTGACGTGTATGTGACATTTTTTCCCTGAACTTCATTCTCATATTTAGACATCAGAATCTCGTTTAGCATAAGTCGTTTTGCCTGGATTGACATGCCCGTATTCTCTTTACAATATGTATCAATTAATACCTTTCCCACAAGCAAAATATTGCTTTTTTCCAGATATATCTCCTGCCTTGGAATCAGTTCTTGTTCATATCTCTCGCAAAAATCAGATAGTTTATCAAACCATTCTTTTGTACCCTTTACACAGTTTATCTCATCCTCTCTGCCAAGCTGTCGTATCGTATATTTATTCTTGTCCCAGTCTTCGTAGAGCAACCTGATAAAAAGCTCCTCCATTGTCATCTGCGCCACGCCGTTTACATCCAAATCAGGCAACACACTTGTAATGTAATTCAAAAGGATTTTGTTGCTGCCGATAATGTAGAAATCTTCTGGCCTGAATGTATCCTCGTAATTGTACAGGATATACGATATCCTATGCATGGCAACAGTTGTCTTTCCTGAACCGGCACAGCCCTGCACAATCATGTTGTTTTTGGGAGAACGGCGAATTATCATGTTCTGTTCTTTTTGAATTGTCGCAATTATCTCTCCAAGAACAGCCTTTTTGTTTTTTGCAAGATAACTTGTCAACAGGTCATCATTTGCTACAACATCAGAGTCAAAAAAATCCTTTAAAATATCATTCTCGATGGTATAGGTTCGCTTGCGCAACAAGTCAATCTCGAATGTGCCTTCGGAACTTACCGTATACTGGCATGGTCCAATTGAGTTCTCATAATACACAGACGCAATTGGTGCTCTCCAATCTATTACCACTGGCTCCGCTGGAGATTTAGAGATTGCAACTCGTCCTATATAGTAGGATTCTTCAGCCTTCATGTTGGGATCCTTAAAATCAATTCGCCCAAAGTATGGCTTTTTTCTGGCTTTTACATATCTGTCCAGCTCCCTTTTAAATTGTCTAAGTCTTTTGGTGGCATCGTTCCACAGAATAAGGGACTCCTTGTCCCTGTGTTCGATTGAAGCATACAGGTCTGCTACATCCTGATCCATCTTGGATATATCTTCCTGTGCTTTCTCAAGATTTGCTTGGGCTATCTCAATTACCTCTGCTAATTTTTGTTCTTCAGCTTCCCTTGATAACCCGGAAATTTGTTTGAATTTCTCGTTCATGAAATACCTCACTCTTGATAAATTCATCCCGACATATTCAATTTTATCTTATTTGGTATTAATATGAAATACTTATTGTAAAATTCGTTTTCAAAAAGCTATATCAAAAAATTTTCTATATATGAATCAACCACACCAACGCTAAGTGGCTTACTACTTGTCTCATGTGTTATTATTAGATTTTTTCCCAGTAAGTATCCACTTTTTTCATATAAATCCAGCTTGTTTATATTTTTATCTACATATTCTGGATTATCCATCATTCCCAAATGTTCATAAATTACTATTTTCCCACTCATTCTATTTATTGTTGTAAAATCCGGCCTTAGTTTTATACTTTTTCCTTTATCGTGTAGAATAATTGGCTTTTCATAATGATATGGCACTTCATAACGATATAATTCATCAGCAATTATTTTCTCTGACTTTGATCTGACTCGTTCACCTTTTATTGTATAATATTCGGTCGAATCATCTTCTTTAAAGCATCCTGGTTCATATTTCTCAGCCATGAACTGCTCTATTTTTTGCTCTATTGGCATTTTCACTGGCTCGACCAGCTTTTTCCTTGCCAGACATAGCTGGCTGTATCCGCCAGAAATAATATCCTCTTGATATAACTTTTCCATTTTATGTAATTCTTTGATTCTTTCTTCTAAAACCGGGAGCAAATACTCATAATACTCTCTTTGCGCAACTTTTTTTATTAATTCCTGGTTTTTCTTGCTTACATATTTTCCATCGATGAAAAATTGATCAGTTCCATTACTGCTTGTACAGCGTAACTTACCATGCGGCAGTAAATCTTTCTTCTCACTCACATAATGTAACAGGTTTTCTAGTTCTTTTGTCTCATTTATTATTCTACTTAAAATATCAATTACCCCCTCATTATCCTTTTTTTATTTACAAGCAGTAATTTTTCATCCATTTTTGTCGAAATTTTTCCAGTTTCATTTTTTCTTACTGCTTGGATTTGTAAAAAAATATTTCAGACCGTAAAATTTCTCTCTTTTGCGGATTTTCCCCTCAAATTTTACTGCCTAGTGTCCGCTTGCTTATTTCAGGCAGTAAACGCCAGTTTCTACGTCATCCTCCACCCTTTCAAGTTATTCAAGAACGCTCCAGCGTTCTTGCTGCGGAATGCGCGGTCGGGTTTAATCTCAGCCCCGGGATTGTACCCTCCACTGAGACTAATATGTTTCATCTCGCCATTTATAGAAGTGGGAGTCTCCCCAACTGAGATTAAAATCCCCAGCTATAGTAATTCTCTGCTTTTACATATATTAACTTATATTATATTTTTCTATATGGGATTAATCTCTAGAAAAATCAGATTTTTAATGTTATTCGGGAAGTTTGGCGCCGTGGCGATAATTGTGTTTTCGCCACGGGCATTTCCCTTATTAGAATATAGATAAAAATATAGATAAAAATATAGAATTAATAGTTTTCTTTACGCACTTCGAAATATGCCTGTGGATGATTACATACAGGACATACTTCCGGTGCTTCAAGTCCTACTACAACGTGTCCGCAGTTTCTGCACTCCCACATTGTAACACCACTCTTTTTGAATACTTCCATTGCTTCTACGTTCTTTAGAAGTGCACGATATCTTTCCTCATGCATTTTCTCGATTGCAGCAACACCCCTGAATTGTGCTGCTAACTCAGTAAAGCCTTCTTCCTCGGCATCCTTTGCCATTCTCTCATACATATCTGTCCACTCTGCATTCTCGCCTTCTGCTGCATGAAGTAGATTTGTCGGCGTGTCACCTAACTGGCCAAGAGCCTTAAACCAAAGTTTTGCGTGCTCTTTTTCATTCTCTGCTGTCTGAAGGAATAAAGCCGCTATCTGCTCATAGCCTGCTTTTTTTGCAACTGACGCAAAATAAGTGTACTTATTTCTTGCCTGAGATTCACCAGCAAATGCCTCCCAAAGATTTTTCTCTGTTTTAGTTCCTGCGTATTTGTTTTCCATTTGTTTACCCTCCGTAACTTTTACTACTTTTTCAAAATCCGATGCCGGATGTTTGCAAAGAGGACAAATAAAATCCTCTGGTAGTTCTTCTCCCACGTACTCATATCCGCAAATTGTACATCTCCAGATAGTCTGACCATCTTCTGTTTTGCCTACTTCCTGCGGTTTTGGTTTGATATGATTCATATAATAATCATATGTTGCAGATGGTGTCTCGCTTAACACATCCATATCTGTTATCTCACCGATAAACATTGTGTGCGAGCCAAGGTCTTCTGTTTTATCGACTTTTACTGAAATATAGGCATTTGTTCCTTTTGTGACATATAAGATACCATTTTCTCCTCTGGTGCAGTCCGTAAAATCGGCAAACTTGTCGACTTCTCTTCCTGTCTGAAAACCAAAATGCTTGAACATATCAAATGTCGCCATCTGACTGATAACAGAGACTGTAAATTGTCCTGTATTCATAATAATATCGTGTGTATAATTTGCCTTGTTCACACAAATACTCATCTGGTTTGGCGCTGATGCTGCCTGAATTGCGGTGTTAATGATACAGCCATTGTCCTTTTCCCCTTCTCTTGCTGTAAGAACAAAAAGGCCGTAACTTAACTTATACATTGCTTTTTTATTCAAGAAAAAATCCCCCCTTTTCCTCTAAGATGCCCTTCAAAAATCTTTTATAAAGCAAAAGGTTTTTTAAAAGTATATACATTATTGTACCTTCTATACGAATAAAAAATCAATATTTTTTTCTTATTTTAATCGAACAAAAACTGAGGTTATCACTGAATTTCTACAACTGCAGGCTCACTTTCATATCCAGTCAGAATGAGTAAAGACTGTACCTGCTCAGCATCAATCACTCTATCAAAGCCAAATACATTAATAGCTTTTTGCTGAGTTTCATCTGTGTATCCTGTTATTCCACCGTCTGTCAAATAAGCAATTTTAGTTCCATCCTTTAATATCACTCCCTGTACTTGTGGAATACCAAATTCATCCTCACTATCCTCTGGGGCATTTGTTGTTGAATAATAAGCTTTTATTGAAATTGGTGACATTTCAATGCTTTCGATAGTAAATTCTGTTCCTTCAATATTTTCATTTATTTCAAAATTCTTTGAAGAACTAACATCTGGAAGCTTTATTTCGAAATTCCATGTTCCATCTAATACTTTGGCAAAATCAGCTTTATACACTGTTCCAAGATTGTGAAAATCAACATCTATTGTTTTTCCTAATATAGAACTATTTTCATCTGAAACATATGCCTGAATCACATATTCTATATTACCGTTTTCATCAACGTAATGACTTATCAAGTCACCATTTTCTCCGAATTCAAGCGATTTACCATCTTCATAAACCGGAGTTCCTTTCTCATCAGGGACAATACCATCATACATTCCACCGTTCATATTTAATTCAACATCTTTTGAACTAACATCTACCTCTTCAAAGTCAGGCTCCTGCCCCTCCTCTACGTTATAACCTGAGATTGTAAATGATAAATATGCAAAACGGTCATCCACAATAACAGTATTAGGTGCAACAGTCACTCCATTCTGAGTAATTTTCATTGATGAATAATCTTCACTTTCTGGATAAACTACAGCCATTCCCTTATCGGTAAGCTCCTGCTGCTGGCTATCAGTTGCCTGAAGATTTCCTTTCATACCTCTTCCCCAATAGTGGTTAATTGCCGCAGCTACACTTATGCTGCTAACTGCTAATAAACACACACCTGCAATTGCCGCAGCCTGTGGTTTTAAAACTTTTTTATTCCTCTTATTTTCATTCTTCATATTGTCAGTATCCTCCTGCCTAATCTTTTCAAAGGCATGATTCGTTTTGGCTAAAACAATTTCCCTAACTTTAAAGCCCTGTCCATAAAACAATTCTATCGGTAACCGATATTTTTCATCTATAGAATCAAGAGCTTCCTTTAATTCGATATTATATTCATCATTTTTTGAAGGTTCGTCATAGTTTTGCAAGTCTATATAAATGGATTTCTTTCTTAAAATATCATAGCAATTATTTATAAGAATTCTCGTCATCCACGTTTTAAAGTATTCTGCCTTTTTCAAAGTGTCCATCTTTTCCCAACAGGATAGAATTGTATCCTGAAGAGCATCCGCTGCATCTTCCTCATTCATTAGAATTGCTATTGCGGTACGATACATATCTTTCATATACAATTGCATCAGCTCTGTAAAAGCATCTTTATCACACCTTTGTGCCTTTTTTGCTAAAAACTTTGTTTCTATGTTCATCATTTTCTCCTGCGCGCAAGTGTGTAAAAACAAAATCAAGCGTCCTTTATTTTGTCTTACATATATTAGACGGTCAGTTTTGTGTTTTGGTTTCAATTTTTATCTTTATTAGAGTAAACCGTTAGAGAAAACTCCCGCTTCCAAAAAATAGGCGCTCAAGACTAAATCTTATAGCGAAAATCACCATACCTATGATTCAGTCTTGAACGCCTTATTACAACTCATATATTAACTCTTGCTGAGACTTCACCCTTATTTCTTATTACACTGATAAAACTCTTTCAAATCAGCTTTTACTTCATCAGATAACATTGTTTTTTTGACTCCTTCAATTGCGCCTTCAAGTGCCATTAGTCGATTTATACACGCTGATTCATCAATTTCCTGTATTTTTAACCAGGCTTCTTTAGCACCAATTTTTTTTAACTCCTCAACAGAGTTAATACCAATCTGAACAAGCTGTTCTTCTACTGTTTTTCCTATATTTGGTAATTTTGATAATTCACCCATAATTTTTCTCCTTCTAACTAACAAATTAACTAATAATTAAGACTCTTATTTTACCTTAACCCATCTGCTTATCCAAGCAGCACTTAAAATAAAATCTAATAAGCTCTTGCATTCCGCAACAAGAACGCTAGAGCGTTCCAGCGTGAAGCACAATTTTCATGTTATGATACTTGACCTCCGCCTCCTCAAAACCAACAGATTTATATCTTTAACTGTTGCTTTCTCAAATTTCATAATTACCTTGTACCCTTCATGTTTTGTGAATAATCTATAATTTAAATAACTCCACCAACTCAGCCAAATCATTTACTGTGTTATCAGGTGCTTCATCTTCTGTGCAAATATTCCAAAGCCCACCAAATCCTTGCTTTATCCAAATAGTTTTCATGCCTATTCCCTTTGCAGGTACAATGTCATTATCAATTCTGTCACCAATCATTACTGCATTTTCCGGCTTACATCCACTTCGCTCCAAGGCAATCTGAAAGATTCTAGGGTCTGGCTTTGCTACACCTTCTTCGGCAGATGCAATTACCAAATCAATGAATTGTAGAATTCCATGTTGTTGCAATCGTTCTGCGGTTCCCAAGGATTGATTTGCAATAACACCTATCTTATATTTCTTACTTAACTGTTTAAGACAGGGTACTGCATCTTCATATAAAACTTCTTCATTAATATACCATTTCTGTTTAGGGAGACCTAAAAGCTTTGCCACTTCCAAATCACCTTTTTTATTCTCTTTGTAGAAGCTAATTGCCATATCATAGATTTGCTCAAAGGATTTATTTGTTGTTTCTGCCATGTCACGCATTCTATGTTCATACACTTTTCTCTCATTTATTAGTGTTGAACCCACATCAAAAAATAACCATTCTACTCTCTCAAACATAATCTTTACCCTTACTTCTTATTACACTGATAAAACTCTTTCAAATCAGCTTTTACTTCATCAGATAACAATGTTTTTTAACTCCATTAACAGTATCCTTCTCCATAATCCACAGCCTTTGTTATTCCCTATCCTACATCACTCTTAAGATACCTCTTTCTTCCAACAAGAAAAATAAGCAGCACCCAAGCTCCAGAGCAGGCTAGTATCCAGAACTCATTTCCTGCAAAGGCTAGTGTAATGTCATTTTCCATAAACCAAGCTCCGCACGTAATATAGAGTACTACCGGATTGAACAAGGCTTTTATCAGGTCAATAAAATATCCAGTACTAAAATAAACAGACCAATATAATAAAAAAATACAAAGTGATGTAAAACAAAAGGAAACATAACTATTCTGCAAAATTAACTGTACTGCCGCAATCAATCCGGCAGCAAGTAAGATTAGGCATATATATACAAGTATTGTAGTAAGCAAATACTGTCCCATTGTCAGATTCCAAAAGGTAATATATGGATAAAACATATTAAAATACCGCTTCTCTGCAACCAAACAAGCCTCTACCGGAACCTTCCAAAATTCATTGAATGGTATGTAATGGAAAATAATCCCATAACTTGCAAATATCAGTAATAGGGAAAAGACCAATGCACCCAAGATACCCATGACGATTTTCTTATACATCAATCCTTTTCCAATTTCCGAAGCTAGTACAATATCTCTGGTTTTTTGGATACGTTCATAATCCATCAGATAGAGAAGGCAAAGCATGGTAAGTATCGTAATCTCTAGAATAAGGCTTCTTCCAAGCCTACCAAATACAAGCGAATGCACCTGAAAATCTTTCCCTGGATAAAAGCCCGCCTGATCTCTTCCTTCTATTTTAATCTCATTAGCGCGTTCCTGCAAATCATTATAATTTCCTTCTATAAATTTCTTCATATACCCTTTGGGCTGGTAATCCGTTATCCGCAGTTTTGTTTGCAAAATCTCATGCAGATCAAGCTTCTCATAAAGATCACTATTGTTTTCGACATAGTCTCGATAATAAAATACCATAATGTCAGTGCTTACTTTTGACTCGTATTCAGCCTGCTCATATTCTGAGTCTGACGGTTTACGGATGTCTGTAACATCTATATGATCAATTCCATGCTCTATAATAATATCATGAATCACACGATACTGCTGGTTTGTAAACTCGCCCCCCACGCTGGCATATATTTGAAGCCAATTCATCCCTAAAAATACAATAAAAATAAACCAGAGAAAGGGGCTGCAAAGTAATTTCTTCAGTTCTTTTCCAGCAATCCTCACAAATCCATCCTCCAATCCCGTCGCAGCCTAAGCCTCATGAATAATCCCATAAGAATTACCCAAATACCGATTGCATATATCTCCCAATAAGACTGAACAAATTCTCCTCTAATATCAAATAGATAATAAAAAATAAAACATTGCAATTTTCCCACTCCTATGCAGGCCGGAATGGAGCATGCAATTCCTGCCACATAATTTGGAACCAGCCTTGCCAATATATAGATTAAACTGACTGCAGCCAGAGCAAAAATCAGCATAAGTAGCATTTCTATAAGCATATGTAAGCCCAAAGTCCACTCACTATCCCAGCAAATTAGACCAATACAGTTGTATTTACAGCTCCAAAATGCCGACAGACCTTTGATATGCCAAAATACCAGGTAAGCAAGGATCTGCATGCAACCAACAAGGCTACACGATAATAAGCAAGCCACAAACTGTTTTCCAAAGATTTTCCTACCCGTATGGGTGCAGGTAAAGATTTGCATACCACCGGAAAGCTTTTCCCGAATCTGATAAGGGATAATCAGCACGAAACAACCAATAAGCATTAAGATGCATAAGCTTTTTACATCCTGATTCCAAATATATGCGATCCCTTCATGAAGCAGAGACATTCGGTCGTTTGTCATAATTTGCTTTTCTTTTTCAATTGCATCTTGGCTGGTCAATTCAGAAAACCAACCCTCCTCTTCGAACTCCTTCATCCGCTTCTGGTTCACATAGAACTGATAGCCCTTTTGGGTATCTATTTCCTCTAAGACTTGCAAATAAAAAATCAACTTTGAATATGCTTCGTTTTTATAAACACAATCCGCAATTTCATCATCCAATTGCTTTTCTTCTTCTGTCATATCCTTATAGTCTTTACTCTCTAATTCATCTCGCTTTTCGTAGAAGGCTTCTAAAGTCGTAATTCCATTTTCCTTCAGAATTGTATTATGTACAAACAGACTCTCTAATTCCATAGTTATCTCTTGTCGCTTTTTTTCAACCTTATCCCAATCATCCACGCTAATATCTGGTCCCCACTCCTCTATAAGCTCAGCATAAAAAATTATGTCATAAGGCGAATCGGTACACTGACCACCGACCGGATGTCGTACCACCTCCATGAAAACCATATAATAAAGCAAGGTAAATACTGCCAAAATAACTAGTAGTCGAACATCTAATATCTTTTTCACTTCTTTTCCTATAATTCGCATTCCTTATCCTCCCGATATAGCACAAGAAATAGATCCTCAAGATTAGGACTGCAAAGTCGAACAGTACCATCTTCTGATGTCTCTTTCTCTTCACTATAATATCTAACCTGTAATTGGTCCGTCTCCTGCCTTGCTGAAAGCACCAGATGATTCTCCATAAATTCAGGATAATCTTCATTAAGAACTGCTTTCTCATAGACACAATTATTCAGACTATTACAAATATCAGGTACGGTATCCACCTGATAGAGATGCTTGTCTTTGATTAAAATTACCTTATTGGCAATAGACTCGATATCAGAGACAATATGCGTTGATAAAATTACAATTCTATCCTTGGATAAGGACGATATAATATTTCGAAAACGAACCCTTTCCTTGGGATCTAAGCCAGCCGTTGGTTCATCCAGAATTAAAATCTTCGGGTCATTCAACAAAGCCTGGGCTATTCCAACACGCTGTAGCATACCACCAGAGAACTTCTTCATCTTCTTATTTGCCACATCAGAAAGCCCTACTAAGGCAAGCTTTTCTTTTATAATTTCCCTAGCTTCTTTTTTAGGTATTCCTTTCAGTGCTGCCAGATAATCTAAGTATTGCACTGGTGTATTATTCTTATAATAGCCAAATTGCTGTGGAAGATATCCCAGCAAATCGCGGTAACTTTCTCCCATTTTCTGTATCTGGACACCATCATAAAGAATCTCTCCCTCCGTGGGAGTTAATAGCGTCGTAATCATCTTAATCAATGTTGTCTTACCAGCTCCATTGGGCGCCAAAAGCCCATAGAGACCATTATCAAGCTCTAAATTAATATCATCAATAGCCAGAAATTTTCCATACTTTTTACTAACGTGCGAAAGAGTAAGCATCTTTTTCCTCCAATCTTTCAATCAAAATAATAAATCCCACCAGACAAATCATAGTCACCAGACAATGTACTCCAAATGGAATATTTACAAAAATAATCTGATAATATTTCTCAGGCATCCTTAACATACCAACCGCTAACAAACACCATCCGCCTGCCAAAAAGCCAAAATAACCAAGCCCGGAATATCGATGGTAAAGATATACGGTTGCGGCAGCAAAAAATAAATTGCTGGTTGCACCAAAAGCACCAAGAGATAAAAACATTCTTCCACCCCAGGAACAAAAGACGCCTGCAAGAGCAATATTCATAAGAATCATAAGAATTGCCACGTAAAAACTTCGCAGGCCTATAATATAATTCGTAGAATAGTGAAGCGAACCTTTTAATTCCACTAGTTTCTCTGACTCATCCAAATATAAAGACAAAAATACAAACAATAGCATGCACAAAGGTGTTGCCAAAAATACCAGGCTAAAGTGCTGTACCTCCTTCAAAGCAAAGAGATTTCCACAAAAACAGATTAGGATATATGCAGCAAAGGTCAAAAGCCAAAAGAAGCTGCTATTATAAAAAATCACTCGCAGCCCTGGTCCCCAGTACATTTCTTTCAGTTGCAAGAGTATGCTGCTTTTTTCTTCCTCTTCTGCCTGCAACAAGTCCATTTCGCAGGCTCTTTGAATAATTGAATCAACCTCGTAAGCAATTTCTTTATCCTTTGGGTAATTAACTTCTATACATGTAACCATTGGTTCCCGACTTAATTCTTTATTCCTTCCCTTATTCATTATCTTTCACCACCTTCTTAATTTTTCTAATCATATGATAAAAACGTGTTTTGACCGTATTCTCTGAAATTGCAAGCTCCATTGCAATTCCCGCAAAGGTCTGCTCTTCAAAACATTTCTTCTGAAAAATCACTCCCCACTGGGGCGGATAGGCTGCAACTACTTGCATAATTCTTCCAATCAATTCTCGTTTTACAATAAGAGAAGATAAATCCTCCACTTCTGCCTGCATTTGCTGATACAAAAGCGGCTCATAAGTTTCCAACTCTTCTTGGCCTTCTTCTACGGATAGTTCCAATTGTCGATTCTTATAACTTCGACTCCGATAATAATCCCGAATCCAATTCCCTGCTAACCGGTAGACCCAAGTACGAAAACCTGCCCTCTTTTCATCAAAATCTGATATTTTTTCTAAAATATGCAAGAATATTTCCTGTGTCAAATCTTTTGCCAGCTCCACCTCCCCAGTCTGCCTATAGGTGTAGGCATATATTTCCTTATAATAACGGGAAATCAGCTCATTTGCCGCTGTTTTACTTTTTCTGCCCTTGATTCTCCTTATTAACTGCTGATCGCTTTGCATATATGCTAACTCACTTTCGTTATTTTTCTTCACATAATTGTACCGTACATAAGTATATACGAAATGGAAGACAAAATAGTTTCATAATTTTCATATTTTTTTAATGTCTTCATTAATTACCATAGACTCTTCTGTAAGAAATCCTGGAATATCTACTAAACGAACAGCCCCCTCTGTTTTAGGAGTTGTATTAAATATTCCTATTATTTAGAACACATTTATAAATAGTAAAAGGAAAGCAGGCAATTTTCCTACTTTCCTTTTACTACATGTATGCTTTCAATTTTTCTTTGCCATGATGATATAAAACTTTTGCGTTTGATTCTGAAATATTTAATAAAGTTCCAATCTCCGAAAATGATAATTGCAAATACACACAAACATCATTATTATAATCTTTCATTTGGTCTCCCTTCATATAGAACTATCTTATGTATTTCACATGTGATACATTTATTAGTATCAATACAGCCCCAAAAGTTACACTTTCAACCAAAAAGTTTATATTATTTATAGATATAATATTAATGAAAATACATTGAATTCCTAATTGTCTCAATTGCCTATTTTTGGGTTATTTTTACAACACGAGCCTTTTTGCGTTATTCCACTAACTTTGGTAAGTGCTACTTCCCCTTCATGTTTTGCGAATAATCTATAATTTAAATAACTCCAGCAACTCAGCCAAATCATTTACTGTTTTTTCAGGCACTTTTCTCTCATTTATTAGTGTTGAACCTACATCAATAAATAACCATTCTACTCTCTCAAACATAACCATCACTTCCACTCTACAATCAAATTATACTTCTTGACACCGTTTTGGCACCGCCAACACTATTGTGCTTCTTTTACACGAAAAAAAGGGTCTCAAGCAAAAGCTTGAAACCCTTGAATTTACTGAATAATATTTAATTACTCGATGATTGTAGCAACACGTCCAGAACCTACTGTTCTACCACCTTCACGGATAGCGAATGTAAGACCCTGCTCCATAGCTACTGGATGAATCATATCGATTGTCATCTCTACGTTATCACCAGGCATGCACATCTCTGTTCCTTCTGGAAGCTCGCAGATACCTGTTACGTCTGTTGTTCTGAAGTAGAACTGTGGACGGTAGTTGTTGAAGAATGGAGTATGACGTCCACCTTCGTCTTTTGTTAATACGTAAACCTGAGCTGTAAATTTGTGGTGACATGTTACAGAACCTGGTTTAGCAAGAACCTGACCACGAACGATCTGGTCTCTGTTGATACCACGGAGAAGTGCTCCGATGTTATCTCCAGCCTGAGCCTCATCAAGCATCTTTCTGAACATCTCGATACCAGTTACAACTGTTTTCTGAACGTCTTCTTTAACACCAAGAATCTCTAACTCTTCGTTGAGGTGAAGTGTTCCACGCTCTACTCTACCTGTAGCAACTGTTCCACGACCTGTGATTGTGAATACGTCCTCTACTGGCATAAGGAATGGTTTGTCTGTATCACGCTCTGGATCTGGGATATAAGAATCAACTGTATCCATAAGCTCGATAATTTTGTCTCCCCACTCGCTGTTTGGATCTTCAAGAGCTTTAAGAGCTGATCCCTTAATGATTGGGCAATCATTGAATCCGTACTCTTCAAGCTGCTCTGTGATTTCCATCTCTACGAGCTCAAGAAGCTCTTCGTCGTCTACCATGTCACATTTGTTCATGAATACAACGATGTAAGGTACACCTACCTGACGTGAAAGAAGGATGTGCTCTTTTGTCTGAGCCATAACACCGTCAGTTGCAGCAACAACAAGGATAGCTCCGTCCATCTGAGCAGCTCCTGTGATCATGTTCTTTACGTAGTCAGCATGTCCTGGACAGTCAACGTGTGCGTAATGTCTGTTTGCTGTCTGGTACTCAACGTGAGCTGTAGAAATTGTGATTCCACGCTCTCTCTCTTCTGGAGCTTTATCGATGTTCTCGAAATCTACTTTCTCGTTTCCATCTACTCTCTCAGCTAATACTTTAGTAATAGCAGCTGTTAATGTTGTTTTACCGTGATCTACGTGTCCGATAGTTCCGATATTACAATGTGCTTTGTTTCTTTCAAATTTAGCCTTTGCCATTTTGAAACGTCCTCCTTAAAATTTTAATACCTTATTAGGTTGTCTATTCGTTTATAACCGACTGCTTTGATTATATAAAATAATCCTAGCTTTTTCAAGTTATTTTATGCAATTCCCCTTAGTAATAAGAGGAATTGCTAATATATATTATTATGCGTTCTTGTTAGAAAGAACTTTTTCCTGTACGTTCTTTGGTACTGGCTCGTATTTCTCGAAGAACATTGAGTAGTTACCACGACCCTGTGTCTTAGAACGAAGGTCTGTAGAGTATCCAAACATCTCTGCAAGTGGAACATAACCACGAACGATTTTTCCACCACCGAGATCATCCATACCTTCGATACGTCCACGACGAGAGTTAATGTCACCAATAACGTCTCCCATGTACTCCTCAGGCATTGTAACCTCTACCTTCATGATTGGCTCGAGTAATACTGGTGAAGCCTTAGCCATAGCCTCTTTGAAACACATAGATCCAGCAATGTGGAATGCCATCTCAGAAGAGTCAACCTCATGGTAAGATCCATCATATACAGTAGCATGAATACCAACTACTGGGAATCCACCAAGAGAACCAGCCTTTGTTGCTTCCTCGATACCTGAACCAACTGATGGAATATACTCTTTTGGAATAGCTCCACCGACAACCTCTGAATCGAACTTGAAGAGTTCTTCTCCATTGGCATCCATTGGCTCAAAACGTACCTTACAGTGTCCGTACTGTCCACGTCCACCAGACTGTTTTGCATATTTGTATTCCTGATCAACAGGTTTTGTAAATGTCTCTTTGTAAGCAACCTGAGGTGCACCAACGTTTGCCTCAACTTTGAACTCACGAAGAAGACGATCAACGATGATTTCAAGGTGAAGCTCACCCATACCAGCGATGATTGTCTGACCAGTTTCCTGATCTGTATGAGCACGGAATGTAGGATCTTCTTCTGCAAGTTTTGCAAGAGCCTCACCCATTTTACCCTGTCCAGCTTTTGTCTTAGGCTCGATAGCGAGCTCGATAACTGGCTCTGGGAATTCCATTGACTCTAAGATAACTGGATGCTGCTCATCACAGATTGTATCACCAGTAGCTGTGAATTTAAATCCTACAGCAGCTGCGATATCTCCTGAGTAAACGATATCCAATTCTTCTCTCTTGTTAGCATGCATCTGAAGGATACGTCCGATACGCTCTTTCTTATCCTTTGTTGCATTTAAAATGTAAGAACCTGACTTACATGTTCCAGAGTATACACGGAAGAATGCAAGTTTTCCTACGAATGGGTCAGCCATGATCTTGAATGCTAAAGCTGAGAATGGCTCTTCATCTGAAGAATGTCTCTCAATCTCATTACCATCTAAGTCAACACCCTTGATAGCAGGGATGTCAGTTGGAGCTGGCATGTACTCAAGTACAGCATCAAGAAGCTTCTGAACACCTTTATTTCTGTATGCAGAACCACAACATACTGGTACAGCTGTACACTCACATGTTGCTTTACGAAGAACAGCCTTCATCTGCTCAACAGTTGGCTCTTCTCCTTCTAAATACATCATCATAAGGTCGTCATCTAACTCACAGATCTTCTCAACTAATTCGCTGTGGTATAACTCAGCATCCTCAGCCATATCTCCGAGATCATCTGTAATAGTGATGTCATCACCCTTATCATCATTGTAAATATATGCTTTCATCTCGAAAAGATCAATGATTCCCTTGAAATCATCTTCTTTTCCGATTGGAAGCTGAAGAACGATAGCGTTCTTTCCTAATCTGTCACGGATCTGATCAACAGCACCGTAGAAGTTTGCACCTAAGATATCCATCTTATTGATGAATGCCATACGTGGTACATTGTATGTGTCAGCCTGACGCCATACGTTCTCTGACTGAGGCTCAACACCACCCTTTGCACAGAAGACACCAACGGCACCATCAAGTACACGGAGTGAACGCTCTACCTCTACAGTAAAGTCTACGTGTCCAGGAGTATCAATGATATTGATACGATGCTCTAAAGCACCCTTTTTAGGCTGATTCTGCTCCTGTAATGTCCAATGACATGTAGTAGCTGCTGAAGTAATTGTGATACCTCTTTCCTGCTCCTGCTCCATCCAGTCCATAGTAGCAGTACCTTCATGAGTATCACCAATCTTATAGTTAACACCAGTATAATAAAGAATACGCTCTGTTAATGTTGTTTTACCAGCATCGATATGAGCCATGATTCCAATGTTTCTGGTTCTCTCAAGTGGATATTCTCTTCCAGCCAAGATTTTTTCCTCCTATATTTTATAGTCTCAATATGCAAATACACAGATTGTAAAATAATTAGAATCTGTAGTGAGCGAAAGCTTTGTTTGCTTCTGCCATCTTGTGCATATCTTCTTTTCTCTTAACAGATGCTCCTGTATTGTTTGCAGCATCCATGATCTCGTTAGCTAATCTCTCAGCCTGAGTTTTCTCTCCTCTAACACGTGAGAAATTTGTTAACCAACGAAGTGCTAAAGCCTGACGACGATCTGGTCTTACCTCGATAGGTACCTGGTATGTTGCTCCACCGATACGTCTAGCTTTTACTTCGAGTGCAGGCATTACATTGTTCATAGCCTCTTCGAATACTTCGAGAGCAGGTTTTCCTGTCTTCTCTTCTACTGTAGCAAATGCTCCGTATACAATCTTCTGAGCTACGCCCTTTTTACCATCTAACATGATGCTATTAACAAGTTTTGTAACTACTTTGCTGTTGTACATTGGATCTGCTAATACGTCTCTTTTCTGAGTATGTCCTTTACGTGGCACGTTACTTCCCTCCTTAATCATTGATTTTTTTGGATTAATTCATCGGTACTCACATGTGTCTCTCTAATGTGTTTCGTGCGGAATTATTCATAAATGTGAAATCCTGTTAAATCAGGTAATCCCAACACTAACCTACTTTAGTTCTGTTTGTGATACACAATTTTGCTAAATTATTTAGCAGCTTTTGGTCTCTTTGCGCCGTATTTTGAACGAGCCTGTTTTCTGTTCGCAACACCTGCAGTATCTAATGTACCACGGATGATATGGTAACGTGTACCTGGTAAATCCTTAACACGACCACCACGAATTAAAACAACGCTATGCTCCTGTAAGTTATGTCCCTCACCTGGAATGTATGAAGTTACTTCGATTCCGTTTGAAAGACGAACTCTGGCGATTTTTCTAAGAGCTGAGTTAGGCTTCTTAGGAGTTGCTGTTTTAACAGCTGTACAAACACCACGCTTCTGTGGAGAAGATGTCTCGATTGGTCTCTTCTGGAGAGAGTTGTAGCTCTTCTGAAGTGCTGGTGCTGTAGACTTCTTTACAGATGTCTGACGTCCTTTTCTTACTAACTGGTTGAATGTTGGCATTAATTTCACCTCCTGTTTTATTTGTAAAATGTGCAACCGTATGCACGCTAAAATATTATATAAACATATCCTATGGTTGTCAAGCTGTTTTTAGTAAAAAAGTTTTACTAAAAAAGAGATTCCAGCACTACGCCAGAATCTCTTTAAATATTTTTTGATTTCTTTATTCGTCAACTTCGATCATATTAATCATTCCATCATGTGTCTCGTAATCTGAGAAATCATCGAAGTCAATTACTTCTTCTTCATTCACATCACTATCAAGTGAAATGTTACGATATCTCTTCATACCAGTTCCAGCTGGAATAAGTTTACCGATGATAACGTTCTCTTTCATTCCGATAAGTGGATCAACTTTACCCTTGATTGCGGCTTCTGTTAATACCTTTGTTGTTTCCTGGAAGGAAGCAGCTGAAAGGAATGAATTTGTAGCAAGAGATGCTTTTGTGATTCCAAGCAATACCTGAGATCCTACTGCAAGCTCTTTGCCCTGCTCCTCAAGTGACTCATTAAGCTCTAAGAAGTCTAGTGAGTCTACCATACTTCCTGGGAGAAGATCTGAGTCACCAGACTCTTCAATTCTAATCTTCTGTAAACACTGACGAACAATTACTTCGATATGTTTATCATTAATTTCTACACCCTGAAGTCTATATACACGCTGTACTTCGCGGAGCATGTAATCCTGAACGGCACGTACTCCCTTGATCTTTAAGATATCATGAGGATTTACTGAACCTTCTGTAAGTTCATCACCAGCTTCAAGCTCAGCTCCATCTAAAATCTTAATACGTGAACCATATGGGATAAGGTAAGCTTTTGTCTCACCTGTCTCGTTGTTTGTTACAACAACTTCACGTTTTTTCTTAGTATCTTTGATTGTGGCAGTTCCACCGAACTCTGTAATAATTGCAAGTCCTTTTGGTTTACGTGCCTCGAAAATTTCCTCTACTCGAGGAAGACCTTGTGTGATATCGTTTCCAGCTACACCACCAGTATGGAATGTTCTCATAGTAAGCTGTGTTCCTGGCTCACCGATTGACTGAGCAGCGATGATACCGATTGCTTCACCAACCTGTACCGCCTGACCTGTAGCCATGTTTGCTCCATAACACTTAGCACATACTCCCATGTGTGAACGACATGTGAGTACTGTACGAATCTTAACTGCTTCTATTGGATTTCCCTTTGCATCTACACCTTCGCTCATTACTCTAGCAGCACGCTTTGGTGTAATCATATGGTTTGCTTTTACGATTACATTTCCGTCTTTATCACAAATTGTCTCGCATGCGAAACGTCCTGTAATTCTTTCCTGTAAGCTCTCGATTTCCTCACGGCCTTCCATGAATGCTTTTACTACCATTCCTGGAATCTCACGTCCTGTGTTTGCACAACAATCTGACTCACGTACAATCATGTGCTGTGAAACGTCTACAAGACGTCTTGTAAGGTATCCTGAATCGGCTGTTCGAAGAGCAGTATCTGAAAGTCCTTTACGAGCTCCATGCGCTGACATGAAGTACTCGAGTACGTCAAGACCTTCACGGAAGTTTGACTTGATAGGCAACTCGATTGTTCTACCAGTTGTATCAGCCATAAGTCCTCGCATACCTGCAAGCTGTTTAATCTGCTTATCAGAACCACGGGCTCCGGAATCAGCCATCATGAAGATGTTGTTGTACTTGTCAAGTCCTGTAAGAAGTGCTTTTGTAAGCTCATCATCAGTTTCTTTCCAAGTCTCGACAACTTCTTTATAACGCTCTTCGTCTGTAATAAGACCACGTTTATACTGTTTTGTAATCTGGTCAACAGTGTTCTGTGCATCCTCAATCATCTGTGGTTTCTGAGGTGGCACTGTCATATCCGAAATTGATACTGTCATAGCAGCCTGAGTTGAATATTTATAACCCATTGCTTTTACATTATCAAGAACTTCTGCTGTAGTTGTTGCTCCATGAGTATTGATTACTTTCTCAAGGATCTGCTTAATCTGTTTCTTTCCTACGTGGAAATCAACCTCAAATTTAAGAACATTTTCAGGGTTTGATCTGTCTACAAATCCAAGATCCTGTGGAATATTCTCATTGAAAATAAGAAGTCCAACTGTTGTCTCAACAAATCCTGATTTCTTTGTTCCGTCTTCAAGTGTAACTGTACGGTATACGAAAATGTTCTGATGTAATGAAATCTCTTTATTCTCATATGCAAGCATAGCTTTGTTTATGCTTCCATAATGACGTCCCAAAAGATCTGCCGGTGTACAAAGCACACGACGGTTTCCATCAGTTACATCCTCGAACCAGATGTAATCATATAATCCAAGCTCAGCTTTTTTTCCTTCTGATTCTGGAGTTGTGAGCTTCTTAAGTTCTTCAACATCTGTAAATACTTTGTCAGATACTACACTTGCAACTGCTTCTGGATCATTTGATTTATCAGCAAGTTTTCTCATTGTAAGGTAGTAAACACCAAGGATCATATCCTGTGATGGTACCGCAACAAGTCCACCGTCTGAAGGTTTAAGCAAGTTGTTTGGTGAAAGAAGCATAAATCTACACTCAGCCTGAGCCTCTGCTGTAAGTGGAAGATGAACAGCCATCTGATCTCCGTCGAAATCGGCGTTGAACGCTGTACATACCAATGGATGTAACTTAATAGCTTTTCCTTCTACAAGTACTGGCTCGAATGCCTGGATTCCTAATCTATGAAGAGTAGGGGCACGGTTAAGCATAACCGGATGCTCTTTAATGACGTCTTCTAAGACATCCCATACTTCTGGCTGAAGTCTCTCAACCATCTTCTTAGCACTCTTAATATTGTGTGCAGTTCCATTAGCTGCAAGCTCTTTCATTACAAATGGTTTGAAAAGCTCGATAGCCATCTCTTTTGGAAGACCACACTGATAAATCTTTAATTTTGGCTCTACACAGATAACTGAACGTCCTGAGTAGTCAACTCGCTTTCCAAGTAAGTTCTGACGGAAACGTCCTCCCTTACCTTTAAGCATATCTGAAAGTGATTTAAGAGCTCTGTTTCCTGGTCCTGTAACCGGACGTCCACGACGACCATTGTCAATAAGAGCATCAACAGCTTCCTGAAGCATACGTTTTTCGTTACGAACGATAATATCCGGAGCTCCTAAATCAAGGAGTCTTCTAAGACGATTATTACGGTTAATAATTCTTCTGTATAAGTCATTTAAGTCAGATGTTGCAAAACGTCCTCCATCCAACTGAACCATTGGACGAAGATCTGGTGGAATAACAGGGATAACTGTCATAATCATCCACTCTGGCTTGTTTCCTGACTCTCTGAACGCCTCAACAACTTCCAGTCTCTTGATAATTCTTGCACGTTTCTGTCCTGTTGCGTTCTCTAATTCTGCTTTTAATTCCTCTGAATCTTTCTCAAGATCAATTGCCTCGAGAAGCTCACGGATTGACTCCGCACCCATTCCTACGCGGAATGCACTTCTTCCATATGTGTCACATGCTTCCTGATACTCAGCTTCTGAAAGAATCTGTTTATAAGCAAGAGATGTCTCACCTGGATCAAGTACGATATAAGATGCAAAATATAATACTCTCTCAAGTACTCTTGGTGATAAATCAAGGATAAGTCCCATACGTGATGGGATTCCCTTGAAATACCAGATATGAGATACAGGAGCAGCAAGCTCGATGTGTCCCATACGTTCTCTACGTACGCTTGATTTTGTAATCTCTACTCCACAACGGTCGCAGACAACGCCCTTATAACGAATCTTTTTATATTTTCCACAATGACATTCCCAGTCTTTCTGTGGTCCAAAAATTTTCTCGCAGAAAAGACCATCCTTTTCAGGCTTCAATGTTCTATAGTTAATTGTCTCTGGTTTCTTTACTTCACCATGTGACCATTCTCTAATTTTCTCAGGAGATGCTAATCCAATCTGAATTGCATCAAACTGCATTGCCTGATTGTTTTCGTTGTTATTTACTTCTGGCATTTTGGCACTCCCTTCTAATTATTCTTCGTCAAGAACTTCTTCGAAGAAATCTTCTTCTACTTCTTCTGATTCCTCTTCCTCGATATCAACGAGTTCCTCATTCTCATCAAATTCCTGTTTAGTAAATCCATGCTGAGCAAATGACTCGCTATCTTCGAATGCATAGTCTTTATCGTTTCCAATGATTGAGTTGATATCTGTATTACCATACTCACTTGTCTCGATAAGTTCTACTTCATTTCTTTCTTCGTCAAGAACTTTTACATCAAGTCCTAATGACTGAAGCTCTTTCAAAAGTACCTTAAATGACTCTGGAATACCAGGTTCTGGGATGTTGTCTCCCTTGATGATTGCTTCGTATGTCTTAACACGTCCGATAACATCATCTGATTTCATTGTAAGGATTTCCTGTAATGTATATGCTGCACCGTATGCTTCCAGTGCCCAAACTTCCATCTCTCCGAAACGCTGTCCACCGAACTGAGCTTTTCCACCGAGTGGCTGCTGAGTTACTAATGAGTAAGGACCAGTTGAACGAGCATGGATCTTATCATCTACAAGGTGGTGGAGTTTCAGGTAGTGCATGTGTCCGATAGTTACTTTTCCATCGAAATACTCTCCTGTTCTACCATCACGAAGCTGTACTTTTCCATCTTTTGAAATTGGAACACCTTTCCAAAGAGATCTGTGGTCTCTATTCTTTGAAAGATAATCCATTACATCCTCACGAAGGATATCAACATATTTATCATAGAAAATCTCAACATCAGCATCTTTCCAGTATGGATGCTCAGCGTTCTGATCTTCTTCAAGTTCTTCCTTGTCAAATGGTAAATTTACATAATCATTTGCAAGCTGAAGTGTATCTTCAATATCAACCTCGTTTGCTCCATCAAATACAGGTGTTGAAACATTAAATCCAAGTGCTTTTGCAGCAAGACTTAAGTGAATCTCAAGGACCTGACCAATGTTCATTCGTGATGGTACACCGAGTGGGTTAAGCACGATATCAAGAGGACGACCATTTGGAAGGAATGGCATATCCTCAACTGGAAGTACGCGGGAAACTACACCCTTGTTACCGTGACGTCCGGCCATCTTATCACCGACAGAGATTTTTCTCTTCTGTGCAATGTAGATACGAACTGATTGGTTAACTCCAGGAGATAACTCATCTCCGTTTTCTCTTGTAAATACTTTTGCATCAACAACGATACCATATGCACCGTGTGGTACTTTAAGTGATGTATCACGTACTTCACGAGCCTTCTCACCAAAGATTGCACGAAGAAGTCTCTCTTCTGCTGTAAGTTCTGTCTCTCCCTTAGGAGTTACCTTTCCAACAAGAATATCTCCAGCACGAACCTCTGCACCTACACGAATGATTCCTCTCTCGTCAAGGTCTTTAAGCGCGTCATCACCAACACCTGGAACATCTCTTGTGATTTCTTCTGGTCCAAGTTTTGTATCACGTGATTCTACTTCGTATTCTTCAATATGAACTGATGTATAAACATCATATTCTACTAAACGTTCTGAAAGAAGAACGGCATCCTCGTAGTTGTATCCTTCCCATGTCATGAATCCGATAAGTGGATTCTTTCCAAGGGCTAACTCACCCTGTGATGTTGAAGGACCATCTGCGATAACATCCCCTGCCTGAACCTTATCACCTTTGAATACGATTGGTCTCTGGTTATAGCAGTTTGACTGGTTAGAACGAGAGAATTTTGTAAGGATATACTCTCTCTTATTTCCGTCCTCTTCTTTAACAATAATTCTATTTGACTCTGAAGAAATAACTTCTCCGGCAGCCTTTGCAACTACACAAACACCTGAGTCAACAGCTGCTTTTGTCTCAATACCTGTTCCTACAGCAGGAGCTTCTGTTGTAAGAAGTGGAACCGCCTGACGCTGCATGTTGGATCCCATGAGGGCACGTGTAGGGTCATCGTTCTCCAAGAATGGAATAAGTGCTGTAGCCACTGAGAATACCATCTTTGGAGATACATCCATGTAATCAAATGCAGTCTTATCGTACTCCTGTGTCTCTTCTCTATAACGACCAGATACAGAGTTACGTACAAAATGTCCTTCTGCATCTAACTTCTCATTAGCCTGTGCTACATGGTAGTTATCTTCTTCATCCGCTGTCATATAAACAACTTCTTCTGTAACTACAGGATTCTTTGGATCAGTCTTATCGATTCTACGATAAGGAGCTTCTACGAATCCATATTCATTAATTCTTGCATAACAAGCAAGTGAGTTGATAAGACCGATGTTTGGTCCTTCAGGTGTCTCTACTGGACACATACGTCCATAGTGAGAATAGTGTACGTCTCGAACCTCGAATCCGGCACGATCTCTTGAGAGACCTCCTGGTCCAAGTGCTGATAAACGTCTCTTATGTGTCAACTCACCAAGTGGGTTGTTCTGATCCATGAACTGTGAAAGCTGTGAAGAACCGAAGAATTCTTTTACAGCTGCAGTTACCGGTTTAATATTAATTAACGACTGTGGAGAAATACCCTCTAAGTCCTGAGTTGTCATTCTTTCACGAACGACACGCTCTAATCTAGAGAGACCAATACGGTACTGATTCTGTAACAACTCACCAACCGCACGAATACGTCTATTTCCTAAGTGGTCGATATCGTCATCATGTCCGATTGCCCACTCAAGATGCATATTATAGTTGATAGATGCGAAGATATCCTCTTTTGTAATATGCTTTGGAATAAGATCAGCCATATCTCTCTTGATAGCTTCAATTCTATCCTCAAGTGACTCATACTCTTCCATAATTCCAGCAAGAACTGGATAATATACGAGTTCATTAATTCCAAGTTCTTCTGTGTCAAGCTCTGGAATCCATGATTTAATATCAACCATCATAGATGAAAGAACTTTAACATTTCTTGTCTCTGTCTGGATAAATACAGCTGGAACCGCAGCGTTCTGAATCTGATCAGCAAGTTCTCTTGTTACAACAGTTCCAGCCTCTGCGATAACCTCTCCTGTTGAAGGATCAACTACATCCTCAGAAAGAACCTGTCCACTAATTCTATTTTTAAGAGCAAGCTTTTTATTAAATTTATATCGTCCTACTTTTGCTAAATCATATCTTCTTGGGTCGAAGAACATAGCTGTGATAAGGCTTTCTGCACTCTCTACTGAAAGTGGCTCGCCCGGACGAATCTTTTTATATAACTCTAATAAACCAGCCTCATAGCTTCCCTGTGGCTCGCGCTCAGTGATAGCTGGATCCTTTCCGAATGAAGCCTGAATCTTTGGCTCATCTCCAAACATGTCAAGGATTGCCTGGTTTGTTCCTACTCCAAGAGCACGAAGAAGCACTGTGATTGGCACTTTACGTGTTCTATCAACTCTTACATAAAAAACGTCATTGGAGTCTGTCTCGTACTCTAACCATGCACCACGGTTAGGAATTACTGTACAAGAATAAAGGGTCTTACCTACTTTATCGTGGGCAATACCATAATAGATTCCAGGGGAACGAACTAACTGGCTAACGATTACTCGCTCTGCACCATTAATTACGAATGTTCCTGTTTCTGTCATAAGAGGCAGATCACCCATGAAAATTTCATGCTCATTAATCTCATCTGTCTCTTTGTTGTGAAGTCTTACCTTTACTTTTAAAGGCGCTGCGTATGTTGCATCTCTTTCCTTACATTCAGGAATTGTATATTTTACATCATCTTCGCATAATGTAAAATCGACAAAATCGAGACTAAGCTTTCCGCTGTAATCTGCGATTGGAGAGATATCTGCAAATGCCTCTTTAAGACCTTCGTCCAAAAACCACTGATATGAGTCCTTCTGAACCTCAATCAGATTTGGCATCTGTAAAACCTCTTTTTGTCTTGAATAACTCATACGCATAGTTCTTCCAGTTGTGACTGGACGTATTCTGTTTTTCTCCATTGACGTTTCACCTCTCGTTTTTATTTTTATCCAGAATAATATCTAGATAGTGTTGAAAAACCCCACCGGTTTAACAATATGTTGTGGTTTTTCACATTTGCACAATTATTTGCAAGCATTTTTAGTATAAATTAACCTATTGACATAGGGGGCATTCTAAAAATTTGCGCAATTATGCCTATTGCACCACAATAGTGCAACGTATACTATACTATAATTTCAACATAAATGCAAGTACTTTTTTCAAACTATTAATTTCTGTGTGTTCCCAGAATCAGTCCTGCTAGTTTTGAGATGTTTAGTAGCAGCCGCCACGTAACATCATAAAAATAAAAAGAACCGAATTCGAATAAATTCGATTCGGTTCTTTTTATTTTTATGATTACGCTTCTCGTTGCTTACGCGACTATTTAAGAGTAACTTTTGCTCCTTCAGCCTCAAGAGCTTCCTTAGCTGCATCTGCTGTAGCTTTGTCTGCTGCTTCTTTGATAACCTTTGGTGCACCATCAACTGCTTCTTTAGCCTCTTTAAGTCCAAGACCTGTAAGCTCACGAACAACTTTGATAACTTTAACTTTGTTTGGTCCAACTTCTGTAAGCTCGATATCGAACTCAGTTTTCTCCTCACCAGCTGCTGCTGCATCTCCAGCTGCTGCAACTACAACTCCTGCTGCTGCAGATACGCCGAACTCTTCTTCACAAGCTTTTACTAAATCATTTAACTCTAATACGCTTAACTCTTTGATAGCATCAATAAACTCTGCTGTTGTTAACTTTGCCATTTTATTTTCCTCCATAAAATTTTAATATTCAATAATTTTACAACATCTGTTGTGTGTCAATAAAACTCCGTCTGTAATAAGAACTATTTCTTATTCAGCTACTGGAGCCTCTTCAGCTGGTGCAGCTTCTACTGCTGCATCTGCTGCACCACCGTTCTCTGCGATCTGATTAAGAACGCGAGCAAGATTTGTAATAGGTGACTGTAAGCTTCCAAGTAATTTTGAAAGAAGCTCTTCTCTGCTTGGTACAGAAGCGATTGCTTTCATACCATCCGCATCATAATATGTTCCCTCAACTACTCCGGCTTTAATCTCTAATGCAGGAGCTGTTTTAGCGAACTTAGCTAAGATTCTTGCTGGAGCTGTTGCATCATCTGCTGATACTGCAAATGCGCTTGGTCCTTCAAGTACGTCTCTTAAGCTCTCGAACTCTGTTCCTTCAACTGCACGGCTCACTAAAGTGTTTTTGTATACTTTGTAAGATACGCCAGCTTCTCTTAACTGTTTACGTAACTGAGTATCCTCTGCAACTGTAAGTCCACGGTAATCAACTACTACAACTGAAGCAGCATCTTTGATTACACCAGAGATCTCGTCTACGATTGGCTGTTTAAGTTCTACCTTTGCCACGATTCATTTACCTCCTTTAAGATTTTGTGCATAAAGACACGAGGTATATTTCAAAGAAACCCTCCTGCCTGTCGACAGAAGGGTATAAGTCAAATTCAAGATGTAAATCATCTGAAAGTTCCCTCGGTAGGTTCTACGTTTACGCCTTACGGCACCTACTGTCTTCGGCAATATGCATTGCAAATTATATCAAACTATATTACGGATGTCAATCTTTTTCCGCAAAACTTTGCTTGGCGTTTGATAGGTCTTGTAAATACTAATATCTCAGTGTAAATTACTGAGCAATTTTAACTACGTTTAACTTAACGCCAGGTCCCATTGTAGATGTAAGAGTTGCACTCTTAATATACTGACCTTTTAAGCTAGCAGGTTTTGCTTTGTTAATTGCACCCATAAGAGACTGGAAGTTGTCGCTTAACTGTTCGTCTGTAAAAGATGCTTTTCCAACTGGCACATGGATAATGTTTGTCTTATCTAATCTGTACTCGATCTTACCAGCTTTAATATCATTAACTGCTTTTGTAACGTCCATTGTAACAGTACCAGCTTTAGGGTTTGGCATTAATCCTTTTGGTCCAAGTACACGTCCCAAACGACCAACAACACCCATCATGTCTGGTGTAGCAACTACAACATCAAAATCTAACCATCCGTCGTTCTGGATCTTTGGAATTAATTCCTCTCCTCCAACGAAGTCAGCTCCTGCTGCCTGTGCCTCATCTAATTTAGTTCCCTTAGCGAAAACTAATACTTTTACTTCTTTTCCTGTTCCGTGTGGTAATACTACTGCACCACGGATCTGCTGCTCTGCATGACGTCCATCACAACCAGTTCTGATATGAAGCTCGATTGTCTCGTCAAATTTAGCTGTAGCATTTTTCTTTACAAGAGAGATAGCCTCAGCAACATCGTACTGCTGGCTCTTGTCAAATGCTTTTACAGCGTCCTGATATTTCTTTCCTCTTTTCATGAAATAGTAACCTCCTGGTGGTATTATCGGGAGAGGACCCTCCCACTTTGTTTATCTACAACACTCATCAAAGATGAGCTTCCATATATCTAACGATATATCTTCAGTCGACAAATTAGTCAACTACTTCAACACCCATTGATCTAGCTGTACCAGCAATCATGCTGATAGCTGACTCAAGTGATGCAGCATTTAAATCTGGCATTTTAAGCTCAGCGATTTCCTGAAGCTGTGCCTTTGTGATTTTTGCAACTTTTTTCTTGTTTGGTTCGCCAGAACCAGACTGAATTTTACAAGCTTTTTTGATTAATACTGGAGCAGGTGGTGTCTTAGTAATGAAACTAAAACTTCTATCTGCATATACAGTAATAACTACAGGGATAATTAAGTCGCCCTGATCGGCTGTTTTTGCATTAAACTGTTTTGTGAACTCTACGATGTTTACACCGTGCTGTCCAAGTGCAGGTCCAACTGGTGGTGCTGGAGTTGCCTTTCCAGCAGGAATCTGCAATTTAATGTATCCTTCTACTTTCTTTGCCATTTGGAATTGCCTCCTTAATTTGTTTTCTTAACATCTGCGAAACTTACTTCTACCGGTGTCTCGCGACCGAACAGCTCTACATTGATTGTAACTGTCTGTTTGTGATGATTCATAGCAGTGATAACACCAGTTGTATCTTTCCAGACACCACCGATAACGACAATTAAATCACCCTCATCAAAATCAACCACAACATTTTCTGTCTTAATACCTAAAGGTCTCATCTCAGCTTCTGTGAGAGGTACCGGTTTACTTCCCGGACCAACAAATCCAGTTACGCCCCTGGTATTTCTTACAACATACCATGTATCATCATTCATAATCATATGAATAAGAACATAGCCCGGAAACATTTTCTTGGAAACCTGTTTACGAACTCCGTTCTTAACCTCAGTAACGTCTTCCATAGGAACACGAACTTCGAGGATCTGGTCCTCAAGATGTCTGTTTTCAATTGTTTTGTCAAGATTCGCCTTGACCTTGTTCTCATAACCTGAATAGGTATGGACAACATACCAGTTCGCTTCTGCCATAATCACTTTGCCTCCGTACTAAAAATGTAAACCAATAAGCCAATCAACACCGCGCTTGATGCCGAAATCTAACACTGTAATAAATACACCTGTTATAACAGTAACAGCAACCACCGCGATAGTCTGTCTAACGACTGACTGTTTCTCAGGCCAGCTAATCTTCTGAAATTCAGATTTAAGCCCTGAAAACCAGCTTGTCTTTGGAGCCTTTTCGACTTTTTCGTTATGTCCCATAATGTACTCCTTCACTCAGTTCCTAGACTATTTTGTTTCCTTGTGCATTGTATGAGTTCTACAGAATCTACAATACTTCTTGGTTTCCATTCTGTCCGGATGAGTTTTCTTGTCTTTTGTCATATTGTAGTTACGACGCTGACACTCTGTGCATGCTAATGTAATTTTTGTACGCACGACTTCCACCTCCGTTTAAATTCATTGTTGTTTGTCTTCGCCTTAAAAAAAGGCATAAAAAAAAGACCTATTTCCAAGCCCACATAATATAACATAATTATTTTGCAAGCGCAAGACCTTTTTTTATTTTTGTAAACATTTCACTTTTTGCTACTAAATATAGTATAAACTCATCCCAAAATCAAGTATCTAGTGATTGCATTTTGTTTTTTTAGACAGTATAATAAATGTGTATAAATGGATTTACTATACCCTGATGCGTTCTGCATACTTTTCATGGAAGAAAGGAGGGGTTCTATATGGCTAAGATTGATAGTGCTTATGATTACTATGTTTCCACATATGCCAATCGTGAAGTTTCTCGCTATGATTCACACAAAAAGAGCGATTTGCGCAAAATTTACAACAAAATAGTAAAGACCAATAAGGAATCTCCTCTTTACAAGATTTCCAATCTTGATTCCGCAAAAAAATATGCGATTGACATCAAGGAATGTTCAAAGGAGCTCCAGAATGTAGTTGCTTCCCTTTCAGACCGTTATGGGGAATTTTCTGATTCTTTCCAGAAGAAAGTAGCCAAAAGTTCTGATGAGGATATTATCAGTGTTAAATATATTGGTGATGGTAATGAAGAAAATTCTGCAGAGCAGTTTGATATTCATATTAATAGTATTGCAACGCCTCAGATTAATATAGGAAATTACCTCGAGCACGACACCCTGTCATTTAATCCTGGCTCATATTCGTTTGATCTGAATACTACAAGTTCTGCTTACGAATTTCAGTTTAACGTTAATGCTGGCGAGACAAATGATGATATTATAAACAAGCTTTCTAATCTGATTAACAACTCAAAGCTTGGGATAAATGCAGAAGTGCTTACAAATGAAAAAAATGACAAGGCTCTTAAGCTTGTTTCCACGCAGACAGGCCTTAGCGAAAATGAGAATTATCTGTTTTCCATTACCCCTTCTGCAAGTAAGGCTTCTATGACAGCCATGGAACTTTTGGGAATAAACCAAATCTCATCAGAAGCCAAAAACTCTGACTTTACATTGAATGGAACTGCACATTCTTCACTTTCAAACACTTTTACTATTAATAATGCTTTTGAGCTCACTCTTAAAAAACCTAATGATAATGACAGCAGCACCAACATAAGTTTCAAGTCCAACGCAGATTCTGTTGCTGACAACATTCAGACTCTTGTGGATGCATTTAACTCTATTATTTCTACTGCCGAGTCTTACAGCAAAGATGAAACAAATGGCACAAATAAACTTTTGACAGATATGGCTTCCATCTCAAAAAGCAGGCAGGCCAGCCTTGATTATATAGGACTCATGGTTAGCGATAATGGAAAAATCACAATTGACAGAGATATTTTAAGCAATGCAGTTCAGCCAGAAAGAGCAGAAGCTACATACGAAACATTAACACAGCTAAAAGATGCCATTGGTGAAAAGGCCGGAAATGCTTTGGTAAATCCAATGCATTATGTAAATAAAGTTGTTGTCGCCTACAAAAACCCGGGACACAACTTCAACACACCATATATTTCTTCTATCTACTCAGGCATGATGCTTGACAGCTTCGTATAAAAGGGCCGTTCACTTATTATCTTGTGAACAGCCCTCTTTTTATTGGTTCCATATATTCTCTTCTGTTTTTTCTTTACGCTTTTCTATTTCTTCATCATATTCATGCTGAGTAATCTGGCCTTCTTTTACTAGTTCTTTTAATTCATACTCCGAATATCCTTTAAGTTCTCCTAAGCCTTCTCCTTCAAGTTTTTTCTGAAGTTCTTCTGACATTCCTGAATTCTGCGCAGCCAAACTCTCGTGTACTTGTCCATTTGCAGAAACACCGTTATTTTTTGTTGCATTTTCCTGAGCCATTTCAATCTGCTCTGTCAATTTTGTCTCCTCTAATCGTCGCTTTGCAACATCCGATATTGTCAATAAATCCCCCTGAATCGATGTAACTGACTGCTGATCTTTTTTCTCAGCTTCCTTTTGAGCCTTCTTTTCTTCCAGCCTGGCCTGTTCAAGTTTTTCTTTATCAGAAATGGTTACCTTTCCCTGATCCAGAATTTTATTTGAATTACCTAAAACTGAATATTTATTCGCCTGTACACTTGTAATCATAATGCCCTCCAATCATTTTGCCTGTGTATAAACTACAAAAAATTCCCCTACACTATTTTTATCGTATATTTATGCAATTTATTAACCTTTTGTGGAAAAAACATAAAATGATATGCATTTATATCCAAGCTAAGATATAATGTATTTAGAGAATGTATTATACAAGGAGAAGAAACGTGAATATTTTACTTTACAGATATGGGAGTATATGTGAGCCAGACATTATTGACGGCTTGAACGAACTCGGACATACCGTCTATCAAATCGAAGAAGAAATATACAATAAAGAACTTTCACTAAGTGATATCGCAAAACTTGTGAGTAACTTTCTTTTAGAAAACCCATGCGATGCTGTTTTTACTATTAATTTTTTCCCTTCTATATCAGAAGTTTGTAATATTTTCAAAATTCCATATATCAGTTGGGTTGTGGATTCTCCTGTCATGGAGCTCTTTGCAAAATCAATTCAGAACAACTGTAATCGTATTTTTTTATTTGACAGGGAACAGTATAACGAAATATCACCTCTTAATCCAGGGCACGTTTTTCATTTTCCACTGGCAGTAAATGTTTCATCAAAACAACAGGTTATTAAAAATGCCAGCAACGATATGATAAACAAATTTACTTCCGATGTTTCATTTGTAGGTTCTTTATATTCAGAAAAAAATCCGTATGACAAACTATCCGGAATTAGTGATTACACCGCAGGTTATCTGGATGCACTACTTAATTCTCAACTTAATATTTACGGCTACTATTTTATAGAGGATATGCTAACACCTGATATTGTGAATGATTTCAAATCACATTTGCCGGGCTTCTATCAGTATCCTATGGATAATTTTTTGACAGATGAGATGATTATCTCTCAACTTTACATAGGAAATAAAATTACTGTTATGGAAAGAACCAAGTTATTGCAGGCTCTTTCTCAACATTTTGAAGTAGATGTCTATACAGGTAGCGATACCTCACAGCTTGAGAAAATAAACAATCGAGGTTTCGTTCAGACGTTGACTGAAATGCCTATTGTTTTTAATAAAAGCAAAATAAACCTGAATCCTACCTGTAAATCCATTAGAAGCGGCATTTCACTTAGGGTCTTTGACATAATGGCTTGCCAAGGATTTTTACTTAGTAATTATCAAAATGAAATGAGTGAATTTTTCGTTCCAGGAGAAGACTTTGATTTCTACTCCAGCATTGATGAGGCAATTGAAAAAACTCATTTTTATCTCGAACATGACGACATACGTCGCGAAATCGCCCATAATGGTTTTAAAAAAGTTAGCGAGCTATATAATTATCCTCGCCGACTTGATGAAATGTTCAAGCTTGCCTTTGAAAATTAACAGTTATTAGAAGCGTCTGGTAATTCGTTGTTGTACTTACCAGACACTTCTACTCTTTTTCCCTCACCTCTTAAAAACCATTCATATTCTAAATCCAAATGTCCAATATCTATCGCCTGATATCCCGCTTTGCATAAATCATATGCCAAAACTGTTGCCGTTGGTCCAAGTGCCAGTAAAAATAACCTGCCCTTTGGTTGTCTCAGACATTCTTGTAAAATCCTGTCATACTCACGAAATGCATTCTCTGCCGGTCCAATGATTTTATCAACACTCTTGGCATTCTCCAGCAAATCATTGCCTTGTCCAACCTTGGTCAATGCCCCCTCAACTACGACGCACTCTCTATCATTCCATAACTTCCTTATTTTTGAAAATCTCTTAGCCGGTTCATCCGTATGATTATCTGCATACATCACATAAGGTCTGGTAACATAAGCATCATAATAGGTCTTTTCAGGAGATAACAACTGCAAATGTTCTTTTCTGACAGAAAGCTGTAGATAACGCCTAATTTCCCGTTTCGACTGTTCTGTATACAAATCAAGACTTCCGTAATTGTTAGCAATTCCAATAAGCAGGTTTTCATTGTCTGATTTTAGTACTTCAAGCAGTCTCTTTCCAAGCGTTTCATCTACTTCTGATTGGAATTTATGGCGAACTCTCCCTGCAATAGTCGAAAATTCACCATCCCCAAATCTTGCCATGGACTTTCCTTCCTCAAGCAAAAGTGTAAGTGTTTCATCAATCCCCCTGACCTTTGGATACCAAAACCCATAATCCGATTGATCTGTAAGCAATTCAAATCTCACATTATTCCTGAAGTCCTGCATTTCTTTTTCAATTCCATCCACCCAATCTATCAACTGACGATTGGAATCAACCAATACCTGAGTAGTTTTTTCAAGCTGATTAATTCTATTCTGTTGTTGTTCAACTATCTGAACCAGTTGTAAAAAATCCTGCTCCTGCACTATTCCCTCCAAATTCTGTAACTATGTCAGTTCCACTTCCGGTAATAATCTCTAAATGTATGTCGGCCTTTTCTTGTAAAAATATTATACCTTACTTTTATGCCGGATTGATTCTAGTGCTACTTCACAGAAAAGATTCTACGAATATGCCAAACGATTTTATCATGGATTTGTCCTGGGAATGCTAGTTGATCTAGAAGACAGATTTGTTATTACTTCAAACCGCAAGAACAACCTCGGCAGATATGACGTAATTCTCGAACCTCAAGACTGTAAAAATGCTCCTGCCATTATTATGGAATTTAAGGTACACCGACCACGAACTGAGTCTGATATGATTACTACTGTCAAAAATGCATTACAACAAATCAAAGAAAGAGACTATGCAGCTCAACTGATTTCTAATGGCATTTTGTCAAAGAATATTTTTAAATATGGTATTGCTTTTAAGGGCAAGGAGGTATAGATAGAAGGTTAAAATTTCATTTTTTATATTAAATGTAATAGCGGAACCACAATGCATAGAGCCAATGTTAAATTCATTCTGATACGATGCATTTACTTGTTTATCATACGTCACTTCCGGCACTTCTGTTAATTGCTCGAACATAATCTGCGCTATTTTACTTCCTCGAGACAGTTCAATCACACTAGATGACAGGTTTTGCACTCGCAAAAAACATATGTAACATGCCCCGGCTGATAAAAAGGGACATCTACTTTCAATCCCTGACGCATTCTTGAATTCTTCATATCCGGCTATTATCAATTCAACACTCCTTCATGCCTCCAGATAAAAAGTTGCGCACGAACCCAATTATCTGTTCATATTATCCTTTCACATGTCCTTGCTGTATCGGAGTATCATATTCATCAATTAAAACAACAACATTTTTCCGTGGTGTAACTTCAAAACAACATAAGCTGTGCCAGTGTGTTTGGCAAAAGTACATCCTGAAGTGTTCCATTTATAACACTTTCAAAAAAAGCATTATCTGATTCCGTAAGCTTGTCATTTCCATCAACTATTTGCTATAAGCGTCTGTGCAAATAAAAAATCCATCTCATCATCTATATCTACGGAATGTTTCTTATCCATAACATATGCATACGAACCCTGACTATATATACTTTCCCCGTTCATTAATAAATCTCTATTCTGGATATATATAGCTCCGTTTATTCTATAGTAGGTTCCCATATCCTGGCGTCGTCCAACCTTATTTATATCAATAAATCCATCTAGCGAATCGTCTTCCGGAAGCGTATTACACGCCAATGGCGAATGATCAACTTCACAAACTGATACTACACCTGTTGCTTTATTCGATTCATATATCTCAAACGCGTTTCTTATGTCTGTCGAATCGCGTAACGGAGAAGTAGGTTGTAACAGTGAAATAGTATCAAATGTCTGTCCAAGCTTCTCATATTCTTCAACAACATATCTTACCGCATCCCAACTACTTGCATTATCTCCTGCTAATTTTTCGTCCCTTAAAAACGGAACATCTGCGCCATATTTTTTTGCAATATCTACATAAAGTTCACTATCAGTTGAAACATGAACAATATCATATTTTCCAGATATTATAGCGGCTTCAACTGTATATGCAAGCAGAGGTTTACCGCAAAGTTCTTTTATATTCTTGTCTGGCAATCCCTTCGAACCACTTCTAGCTAAAATAACTGCAAGATTTTTCATGTATTCCTCCTACTGTTCAACTTCTGATGTTTGATTAATTATTTATTTTCCCCAACTGAGATAAAAGCCGACCGCGGATTGCAGTAATACGCAGAAGATTTCGAGAGTACATACTATTAAAACGGTATATCATAAAACGACTTCTTCAAGTCAATCGATTTGTCCAACATTTCTCGTTTCATCGTAGATACTATATTTTCAGCAACATCCGCTTTTTCAAATGGATTATGTGCATTCAAACACACTTTCCTGAATTCCTCTGATTCTGCTTTCTCCATTGCATGCAAAATACTTTTTGCATCCTCTTTACAATCAATAACAGTTTCTGTATGTGTTCTTCCCTTTTGTCTATTTCCAATATTAATTGTTGGAAGATGAAAAGAAGGAACTTCTGTAATTCCACTAGATGAATTTCCCATTACCATATAACCATATTTAAGTGCTGACAAATATCTCTTTACACCCAAAGAATCCACAACATGTACATTTTCTCTTTCTTTTGAGTAGTTTTCCAATAGTTCATTTACTCTACGTCCACCTGCATCAGCATTTGCTTTTGTAATAATATATATATATTCTGACTTAGCATCTATAGCTTTTGTAAACTCATCTATCTGCTCATCAACGCTTACCGTATCCAATGTAACGGGATGATATGTGGCAACAATGTATGGCCTCTCAAGAGAAATCCCCAAAGAATTCTCTAATTCTTTTTGGGATAATAGCGGCATTTTTAGAGCATTTTCTACTCCAATCGAACCTACTGTAAATACCCTATCTGGATTCTCTCCCAATTGAATAACGCGATGTCGATATTCCTCTGTACTAGTAAAATGAAGATAACTCATTTTTGTAATTGAATGTCTAATAGCCTCATCAATCGCACCCTCAGTTGTCTCTCCACCATAGAGATGAATAATCGGTATCTGAGCATTCATTGCAGCTGCACACACTGATAGAGTCTCATATCTATCTCCCAATACCATCAATGCATCTGGTCGTTTTCGCTCGAAATAGTCTGCGAACTTAATCAGAGCATTTCCCATTGTCTTTGAAACTGCTAACGCGCCATCACCATCTTCAAGTATTTCAATTTTTTCATCTATTATTATTCCGTCTGCTTCAATTTCCTTATATGTATATCCAAACTCAGATGATAAATGCGCCCCTGTAACTACAACTCTCACATTTATATCATCATCATTTATCATTCTCTTAATAATAGGTGAAAGCAAGCCATATTCTGCTCTTGTTGCTGTCAAAACAGTAATTGTCATCATAGTTCTATTAATTCATCCTCTTCAAAATCTCTTACTGCACATGCTCCAAGCACCTCATTCCAACGCATAGGTGATATACCATTACCAGGTCTTTTTGTAGTAATATTTTCTGCCGTAAAAACCTCACCCTTTTTAATTGGAACACTTGCCACAATACTCTTTCTAGCTATCTCTATATTTTTCTTTTCAGATTCTGCAGGTTGTTTAATACCTGAACCTAAAGCTTTCTCTATATTTCTAATAGAATCCACCATCTGCTTTAATTCATCCGGTTCAAGGCTAGCCTTGTGATCAGGCCCTTCCATATTCTTATCTAAGGTGAAATGTTTTTCAATTATTGTTGCACCCATAGCAACTGCTGCAATTGGGACTTCAATTCCCTTTGTATGATCCGAATAACCTACTCCAAGACCAAATCGTTCTTTCATTGAACACATAGCTTTCAGGTTAACATCCTCAAACGGTGTCGGATACTCTGTTGTACAATGCAATAATCGTATTTCACCTGCACCATTTGATTTAAGAACTTCAATTGCATCAGCAATCTCCTGCTCATCACACATACCGGTTGAAAGAATAATAGGTTGATGTCTATTTGCAACCTCAACTAGATATGGATAATTTGTAATCTCACCGGATGGTATTTTCCATATTTTACAGCCTAGTTCTGAGAGGAAGTTGATGCTCTCATAATCAAAAGCTGTTGATAAAAATCCCACACCTATTTCATCACAATAATTTCTAAGTTCTACAAACTCATCATAAGTAAGCATTAAATCTTCTAACATTTTTAACTGGCTTTGCTTGGAATCTGTATTCTGCTTTTGATATTCTGCCTTTTCTGCAAATCTAGATACCATAGCAGAAGGATTAAAGGTCTGATATTTTACATAATCCACTCCGGCCTCTTTTGCTTTCTTTGCCAATTCCTTTGCCAACGATAAACTTCCATTATGGTTTACTCCAGCTTCTGCAATTACTAATACACCCATACACCTATCTCACTTTTCTTCCAGGATTTCCCACTATGGTACAAGAATCTTCAATATCTCGAATTATTACACTTCCCGCACCAACAACTACATTTTTTCCAATTGTAATTCCCTGAATAACATTCGTACCAATTCCAATCTCAGTTTCTCTTCCTATATTAACTGCACCAGCAATTTTAACAGCCGGATTAATCGACACATAGTCTCCGATTACTCCGTCATGGCAAATTGTACTATCCATATTGATAAACACAAAATCTCCTAGTTTTACATTTGTTGAAATCTTTACATCCATACTAACAATACATCCTTCACCAATGCACAGATCTTCACATATTAAAGAATTATTCAGAATCACATTAGGAAAATGAATAAATGGATTAGCTTTATATTTTTCAACAAGAAGTTTTCTCAAATGAGGATTTCCTACACTAACCACAACATTTATATGGCTTTTATTATTTAATAGAAAATCGTCATCTCCCAAATATGGAATACTTTTTCCTGCAACTTTTACACCGTCTGGAAAATTTTCATTGCAGTTATCCACATATCCAACAATGTTCCATTCATCACATATTCTATTACTCTCATATATCTGCCATGCAAGCTCACGCATACAACCGCCCGCACCTACAAGTATAATATCTGTCATTACATCTCCTACACAAACAACGCTTTTATCTCATCAGCTACAATTCGAATTTCCTCTTCAGTAATCTGTGTACTACAAGGAATATTCAAAATACAACTACTGTAATATGAAGCCATCTCTATCTCATACGAAATATACTCTTGATATGGCTTTTGCTCATGAATAAGTCCCCAGATTGCTCTTGTCTGAACACCTTTATCCTGCAATGTTGTAATCACATCTCGAAGAGAACATTTCAAAAATTCCATATCTAATTCTAATGAATAGAACCACTGATTCGAGTATGTGCCCTCTCTAAACCTCAGCAATTTTATATGTTCAAGGCCATCAAATAGCTGTTTATATAAATCATAATTTTTATGTTTTCGTTCTACGAATTCTGGAAGTTCTTCCATCTGAGCAACACCTAATGCAGCCTGAAGATTGGTCATCCTATAGTTATATCCCACTTCATTGTGGATGTAATAATGTGGATCGTCCTTTGCCTGTGTTGAAAGGTATCTGATATGATCTACTTCGGCTGAATCTCTTGAGGTAATAGCGCCGCCTCCACCAGTGGTTATAATCTTGTTGCCATTAAACGAAAAGGCTCCATAATCACCGATTGTACCTGCATATCTTCCAGCCAGAACACCTTCCGTATACTTAGAGCCAAGTGCTTCTGTCGCATCCTCTATCACCTTGAGATTAAATTCTTCAGCAATATTCATAATCTCTTCCATATCAGCAAGATTACCAAATACATGCACTACAACAACTGCCTTTACCGCTTTTCCAGTTGCTTTATGAATAAGCATATCATTTTCTATTTTACATTCCTCAAGACAAAACTTGCGAAGCTTAACAGGATCCATGCACAAGCTGTCATCGCAGTCCATAAAGACTGGGTCTGCAAATTGGTACTTTACCGGATTTACTGCGGCAATAAATGTCAGTGTCGGAACAATAACCATATCTGCTGGCTGCACTCCACATGAAATTAAAGCTAAATGCAGCGCTGCCGTTCCACTCTGGCAAGCAGCAACATTATCAACATGTAAATACTCTGCCATCATCTGTTCAAGCTTAGTTATATATGCACCTCCGGTTGAAACCCATCCCTGGTCTATTGCATCATCTACATATTTTCTCTCATTCCCCTCAAAATTAGGAATTGATAACGGAATAAAATGCCCCATAACTAGTTCCTCCATCTATTTACATCTTAGAATCAAGTGATTTTCCTTTTTCAATATGCTCAAAATTAGGCAAGTATTTTTTTATAATCTGAACAACTTCATCTTTTGATAAATCAATTTTCTTAAATGCACAGTCTAACTCAGACATAACATCATCGATTTTTGATTTATCAGGAATTTCCTTTTCAGTAATTACACCCAACGATTCAAAACGATTCATATCTACATTTTCTTCTTCAGTAAAAAATTCTTCAAACGCTTTCTCTCCTGATGTATTCGAACCCGAATAATGTACCGGATACTTCTTCCCGCCTTTTTTCAATTCTTCTGATTTTTCAATAGCCTCATCATCTGATTCACATCTTAACACTTCGTACCCATACTCTTCTAACAGAGCTGTTGCAATTGCATCAAAGGTCATCATCTGTGCTTCCTCAAGCTTAGGGAAAAATATCTCTCTATTTGCGCCAAGCATACAAGATAGCATACATATCTGTCCACTCTCTTCAGGTGATACAAAGTATCTCCTAACATCCGATGGCGCACTAAGTGGCTGCTGCTTTGAAATTCTCGCAAGAAATCCCGCCGGCAATGAACCATTTGAAAAAGCCACATTTGCAAACCTTGCAGTCTTTACCGGGAACTTGTCTGAATATGAAAAAATCACATCCTCCATTATTCTCTTGCTTGCCCCCATTATATTTACGGGATTAGCCGCTTTGTCCGTAGAAACACAAAAGTATTCCTCAGGTGGAAATTCTGCCAATAAATCTAACAATCGCTTCGCATGGAGAACGTTATTCTGTATAAGTGCTTCAACTGAATAAATATCCTTCTCACTACGAACATGCTTGTGGGCAGAAAAATTCGCAACTATATCAAAGCCACCCCTGCTTCTAAACATCTTCTCAAAAACAGAAGTTGCAAAATCCATAGGATATGGTATGTAATCCTCCGGTATAAACATCCCTTTTGTACTTCTCAAATCCCTGGTAAGTTCTGCAAGAGCGTTTTCATTAATATCCACTACAACCAAGGTCTTTGGCTTAAATGGTAAAACCGCTTTAATAAAGGAACTGCCTATACTACCAGCTCCACCAATAACAAGTACAGTTTTTCCCTCTATCTTCTCTGAAAGCTTCTCTTTATTCTTTTCTATATCCCCCAAGAACATACTTCTCGGGCGTTTTGTAACATACTTAGCAATAAATTGGTTTAATTCAAACATAATTTCACCTTCTAGTAATAATCTTAATGTATATATCGGTCTTTTCTACTAAAATATTATTATATTCTTCTTCTCTAACAAATCTTCTAGTCTAGATGAAAGCACTTTTCTCAATCTAATAATATACTCCGTGCTAGTCCATTAAATGTACAATGACACTATAGAAGGAGTCGGTAAATCACCCACTATTTTCAGAATTAGTATTAATTTTATCCACATAATTCTTACAAGCTTCTTCCAAAACATCAAACATACAACTATTTTTTATCAACTGTTCATCTTTCCCCAATAGCACTCTTTGATATGTTTTGACTGCCTTTTTCTGAGCTTTAGATAGCAAATGTAAACATGACTTATATTCCTTTCGTAACATTATTTTATCCTGTTCAGTAAAACAATCACTATTAAAATCAACTGGAATCAAACACTGTTTAGGTACTGGAATCATGTAGTTAAATCGCATCGAACCTCTTATAACAGATTTCTTATGTGATTCAATCTTTATCAATAAATTATCTTGTTGAGTTTTTTTGTACGAAGAAATAGGTACATAATAGTCTATATTATTTATCTCCATAATAACTCCATAAACAAACTTATTATGATTTGAATATTCAACATTCGGTACAGTTGTAAATCCTCTAGCATTTATCTCTATTTCTTTTAAGTAATTAATGTATTTTGCATCTACATAATAAAATGTTTTTTTCATAACTTCCCCATTAAAAAAATAGGGCAAGCTGATGGCTTGCCCTAAAACCGATTACATTCGTTCGCACTTAAATAGAGGCGAAACTCTAATAATGTCGTTCGCACTTAACAGAGGCGAAACTCTAATAATGTCGTTCGCACTTAATGGAGGCGAAACTCCAACAGATGTGTAATCTCATCTTCTTGGCTTCATCATATCAAAATATGTAGTTTTGTCAAGATAATTAACTCTTATCCTTATTGACCATCCTATCATAATATTCTTTGTATCTATATGCTGTACGTCTACTATAATCAGACTTTTCAACAATCTCCATAATGGTTTTTCCACCTTCATATTGCACTACAAAATCGTTATAGGATTTCATCCACTTTTCATCATGCTTCTTTCGCCCAGCATACTTTCGCGACTCATATTCCTTAATAACAGCTCGCAATTCCTCGTTTTCTTTTTCTAATTCTTCAATTCGCAATAATGCATCTTCTAATTTCATAAGCCACCTCCCAATGTGCCTTTTTGATTATGGCACAAGTATAAAATAAAACGATTCTAATGTCAACATATTTTTGGCACAGCATATCTATAAAATAACAGTTCGCATAAGCAAACTGTTACTCTTAGCATTAATTATTACCTTTATCTATATTATTATCCAAATAAGAATTCTCTAGCAAATCTTCTGGCCTGCATGCGAGAGCCCTACTTAATCTAATAATGTACTCAGCCTGAGCCTTGTTGATATTCTTCTGTCTCTGCTCATACTGTTGAATTGTCTTAATAGGAATACCTGTCTGATTCGCCAATTCTCTCTGACTCAGACCAGCGTTCTGTCTCATTTTCTTGAGATAAGTCATACATCTAAATTGCATACGCAACTCATTCATCCGCTCAATAAAATGAGAAATATCCATCTCATGATATTTGCTATACATCATACAAATATCATTTATCGATACTTCAGAAGCAATGACTGAAAAATCCACTCCAGAATACCATTGATAATATGCGAGAGCCCATCCTGTCCAGTATTCAGGGCTTTTCTGAAGAGTGCTCTCATAAGGAACAGTACATTCTTTGTTAGTGTTTTCTTCCACAATTACTCTAGCTAATTCTACTCCAGATTTACCTGCAATCACAGAAAAATCACCATCTGCAAATTTCTTCGACACGCTAGATTGCAAAAACATATCAAAGAAAAAGTTCAACTCATACTTCAACGAATACACTGCATAGTCTAGCATAGCAGCAAGGTTGGACTGAGCATCTGAAAGATAGAGTTTATCGTAAGCGTATGTCATTTCTCTTCATCTCCTCATCAATGATATTGTACACATAAACATCACCTTTTACTCTACCTTGAGTAAGCATATTATAAAAAGCCTTCCTGGCAGATAAATCCCTCTGCTTCTTCTTGGAATACCACTTAAACGAAGGTGCAAGTATGTACCCCTTCGATTCAATCCTAGAATATGCGTCTTTACTCTTCAATACAATCTGCTGCCCCAGATTACCCAAATGCATTGCTTCATCTAATTGTCGAAGCGAAATAGTATTACTTAAAAATGCTCTTGCAAAAGAAAAATAGCTGTCATCTGCACGATATCCCTTCACTACATCATAGGAATCGATATCAACATAAAAGTTATCCAAAATATATTTCCTCGCTTCCGCCTGAACGGGAAACTGAATGTCTACATCTCTATATGTTAGTAATATAGCCAACCATTCTAATAAACCATACTCACTTGTGCTCAAATCCAGCATAGATAATCCGTTCATATCTAATTCGTAGCAATTAGCATATCCGTCCCGATTCTTGTCAACTGCCCATTCACAGGCTAAATCCAATTCCTGTGTACAGTAAAACCCCTTACCATAATCATTATAGCTTTTACCTATATTGTAATCTGGAAGTGGAATAATATCCTTTGAACCATGATATAAACGCACAAACGTTATCCTCCTACAGGGGTATAGTACCACCATAGGAGGATAGTGTCAATTACTCTTTTCTAGCTCACATCTATTACGATTTCAAATTCAATTTTTCTTCCATCCTATGCATTTCTTCGAACTCGCCCATATCAAGGAAAGAATCTTCAGAAATAGGATACATTCCCACACGACGACCTTGGCTCATAAGCTTGTCCGCCAAATGTGTCATATGGAAAAACTCATCCTGCGGAATATCATCCACAAGCTCCGGATTTAATATGTACATTCCGGTGTTTACAAAGTAAGATAGCTTAGGCTTTTCCTCCATAGATTCAATCGTTCCATTTTCGCTTGAATGAATAACTCCGTATGGCACTACGATATTCTTGAGCGCAGATACAATTGTAAGCTCATTTCCAGATTCCATATGATATTTATAAATATCATTGTAATCAGCATGAATTAATATATCACAATTTGTCACAATAAATGGTTTATCGAACTTCTCTGGCAAAAGTGTAAGACTTCCTGCTGTTCCAAGAGGTTTCGACTCCTCAACATAGCAGATATTGTAATCAGTAACCTGGTCGTTAAAATATGACTTAATCATACTTTTTCTATAATTCACTGTTGCATAAAAATCTTTTGCTCCAACATCCCTGAACTTGCCAATAATTCTCTCCATAATTGGTACATCACCAATTGGAATGAGAGGTTTTGGAAGAATCTTGGTATAAGGATATAAGCGTGTGCCTTTTCCGCCTGCCATGATAACAACCGGAACATCTGAAAGATTAGCTTCTATCTTCTCAATACTTGTAGCTGGTGAATCACGGAAAATAATGTCGGAAACAATTCCCTTTGATGTTATTACAGGAACAGCAGTTATTTTTGCTGCATTCATAAAATCAACTGCTCCCTTGACATCTTTACGACAGATAACCTTTGGGTTTGGATTCATAAACTCAGCAACTGTCCCCTGCAATTGCCCTGTCTTAAGAAGCCATCTACGAATGTCACCATCTGTGATAATACCCTCAAGTTTTCTTTTTTTATCAACAACAAATAGAAGCTGCTTGCCGTTTAGGTCAATCTTTTGAAGTGCCTCTACTACAGTATTTGTTTTATTAATAAAGTATGGCATTAATTGTTCTGTCTTCATAAGCTATTCTCCACAAAAATACTAGTTGTTCTATTATATACAAAATTCATTTTAATATGTTTACACTGCAAAAAGAACATAATCGCATGGCCAAATACCACAACCATTAAATCTCATATAAAATTTGTAATCGTCCCTTATACTATTGATTAGAATAGGAACCTCAAAAATATCTTCAGGTATATGGTATGACGATATCATCAGTTTTGGCTTTTCATTTCTAATATGATTTTGCATACCTATGATTGCATCTTTTTCAGCACCCTCTATATCCATTTTTACCAATGAAATTTTCTCTTTTATATCACTATCTAACGCAACAACCTCTACCTTTGTATCACCCTCATCCAAAATCTTATTTCCAGCACCATTTAGACTATCATTCATATACCCATCTTTTGAACTAACACCTTTTTGACGCAATTCAATATTTGAATATTCACATGTATTCCTTTCTAATGTATGAAATGTACTTGGAGATAACTCATATGCATATATCTTTTTATACTCCCCATATGTCTGGATAAAGTCTCTGACGGAATCTCCGGTATACGCTCCTAAATCAACAAACACCTCATCCTCACCGCATTGTACTATATCTAAATCATAGTAATCAGAATAAACTGTTTCTGTTAATCTATGTAGCTTATTTATATTAAAATCAAACCAGTATTCAATAATCCCAACTAATGTATATTTTGACCTATAATCACACAAATGTTCATATAACCAACGAAATTTATCAACATTTGCAGCCATCATCTCTATATGTTCTACTATTAATGAATAGTCATTTTCCGTAATATCAATGGAATTATTTAAAAAAGTATATCTATTTTTTAAAGATAAGTACTCTATCCTTTGACCTTCAGGCAATGCAAAGAAAGTTTTCATTGTATTAACATATATATCATCAGGCATTATGTACTTGAAAGTTTCATATAATAGCCAAAAACGCTTATCAATTTCTTTCCCAGCTTCTCTATGTTCTATTGTTTTTCTCCATATCTCAATCAGTGCTTCAACTTCACCTACAAAGCATTCATAACCTGCCTCGGTGCTAATATTATAATCACACTGAAACTTTAGCCTCTCCACTCCATATAAAGAATTATTCACTTCAGCAATTGTCATCACAACATTATCTATATCTTCATTAGATAATTTTGTAGTTTTCATATTACTTACTATTTGATTTAATAACTCTATTATAGAAATCACCTGTTCGTATTCCTTACCCATATTTCTTCTCCTTTATACTTCTAATTCCCTTTTTTCAACCTCATCCAATATCCGAACAAACTCACCCTCTGTATCAAGAAGCTTCTCCGTTCTTTTTCTTGCTTTTTCCGACATTATCTCATAGAACTCTCTATCATTGTAATATTGCAAGATTTTTGATTTCATCTCATCATAATCCTCTACCCAAAAATCCTCACCAACATTAACCGAGACATCCCCATATCCACAAGTAACAACTGGTACTCCCATATACATTGCTTCTACACATGAAGTTCCACCACCTTTTCTTAGTGGATTTACATACAAATCACAAATTTCCATTCTAGATAAAATATCATTACAAAATCCAAGGAATTTCGAATTCTTCATCAATTCTGGATATTTAGATAATTTGTTCTCATATTCGTTGAAATATCCTAAAAAACATAAAATCATTTTGTCAGAAACAACATCATTCATTGTCTTTAAAAATTCATCAGTTACCTCTTGATCTAATCTGGCACCTACAACAATTATTAAAAATTTATCTTCTGGAATTCCTAATTCTCCTCTTGCTATCTTTTCTGTTTGCGGTTTTAAACTAGAGGTAAATACACTTTCTATCACATGCTTCTCATTAATTCCTAATTCCGAAAGCAGTCTAATATCTGTTTCTGTAATTTTTCTACTCAAAGTCTGATAAGATGTTGTTGTATACTCAAAATCAGCAGGACCTAATCCCACTGTGACTACTGGAATTATTTTGTTTGCCAAATTTGACAATACACTCGATCCACCTATTGAAACTATTCTTGATGGTGATAATTCCCTAATATAATTCTATAAACTATTGAGCATATCTAGATTTGGCATGTTCTGTTCACATTGTATATAGGGAACCTGAACACCTTTCCACTCTTGGAAATTCTCGTTAACTTTTTCAGGCATATATGAACCACTTTTCATATCATAAAACGGAATTTCTCCAACACTACTAAGTACTTCTGCTGTATTAATCAATAATACTTTTTTACCCATTTTTGAAATAATCGCTTTACACCTATCTAAAGCAGTCTTGGTTGGGCCATGTGCTACAGATATAAATTGTTCTGTAATCACTATTATTAAATCCTTATCTCTATTTTCAATTGGGATTGGCTCAAGCGACACTGAAACAGCTTTTGTATATTCATCAATTATTTCTTTATATAGAGCCCACATTTCTTTCTTTCCTTCATAACTATCAGTTTCACTAGAAACAAATGCAATTGACTTTAATTGATAGTATAAGAAAAATAAAGTATTTAATGAGAATTTATCTTCATTTTTCCTCACATACTTAACAAAATTCACAAATATATTTGCATCTTTATGTATAGCACATACAACAGAATACCACCATACTGATGGATATGGATATTCATATGGAATTTCGTCTAGCATCATTCCACTAATTTTTTCTTTTATATCCGGCCATACATCTTTTAACGCTTTAGAAACATTAACCCCTATATTAATTGCGTGCGGTGGAAGATAATCTTTATAGTTTAATTTTTCCTCTCGCATACATTCAAGCGCTTGTGCAACATTTTCTCCAAACATCTATTTCTCCCCCCAGTAAAATTCTACACTACCATCATGTCTTTATTGTTCTTGTTTGTTAATTTCATCATAATAATTTTTAAATATTTCCGAACACTCAGCGATAGTCTCCATATATAATTTACCTTTTCTAGCGATTTCTTTTCCCTCTTCCTGCAGTGTTCCGTATTCCAAATACTGCTCATTCATTAATATATATTGTGCATCAGGAAGCGCATCTCTAACCAGATCATATACAGCCTGCTCTTCAATATTATTTAACAACTTGTTCAGCTTTTTGAGTATAGATAAATATTCTTTATTATCAATATTCTTTCTGCTACATACTTTATCTAATTTCTCATATAACTGTTTTGCCTTTTTTGCATCAGATATTAATTTCTCACATTTAATTGGAACATCTCTTACATATTCAGTTGCCCATTTTTGTCCTTCTTCATCAAGCATAGGTTCTATTGAATCAATTATTGCCTGAATGTCTACATCACAAGAACATTCCTTTTCAATTGCATCCTTTAATGTACAAATTTCTGTACCAGCAATTTTGGCGCCACCCTCAGTAGCATTAATTACTCTAAATTCTGGGTCTTCTGATTGAAATCCTGCGATATACTTTTCATACCATTCCAAATACAACTTGAAATCATCTGAAGTAGGTACTTCTTTTTCATAATTTCCCTCAACCATAACAAATCTGCTTGTATCTACTTCTGGCATAGACTCCTTGAATGTACCATCAGCATGAGAACGATTATTCGTAAATGCCAAATCCTGTCCTACCAAAATGACAGTTTCTATTCCAATCATATACATAAAAGCAAAAATGTGAGTAGCAACTGATCCTCCAATCGGGATAGGCGAATTTGGATATTTTGAATGATTTAAAATATCATCTGCTAATTTTATCTCTTCATTACAGAATACTTTCTTTCCCTTATGGTAATCCAACACCTCGCTTGCTGCTACAATTGTACATAACAACGGAATTTCCTGCGCGCCTTCTATATTTATTAATGATAATGGTTTTTTTCCATCAACTACTGCATACATATCTGGTATTATTCCTGCATTAAGTAATGGCTTCATTGCTGTATCTGTAGCTATAATAAACGCTTTTCCTTTAGCTTTTTTTAGTTCCTCTATATTTTTATTTAATGACGGTCCTGCTGCAACTACTATTCCAGGAACCTCTTTAGGTATTTTGCCTGCATATTGAACCGTTTTATATGCTTTTATTAGATGCTTTAGATTAGCAAGCAAATTCTTTGCAACTACAGCTGAAAACTTTACTTTTGTATTTCTATTTACCAATTCAAACTGACTTTGGTCTCTACAAAATCTGGCAAAAGTCAATGTTTTTTCTGGAAAAATAACATCATAATTTGGTAAAATAAATACCCTACTCATATTTAGAACTTCATATCTAATCAAGTTCTTTATCATTATTTCTAAGTTTTTTTCTTCCATTCCATCAATACCATCGACCCAGAAAATTATGTCCTGCTTTTCCATCAATGGTTTCAAATCTACTGTTTTTAAGAAGAAATCAAATATACGTAACGATGGTTCATACACAAATATTGTAACTTTATTTTCAGTCTTATTCACAAGTTCGATTAGATAATCAGGATTTCCCACCCCTTCCATTAAAATCGGAGCATCCGTCATCAAACTTCCCAGACTATTAATCCAATATTCTACAGGTGACTTTCTATTTCTCTTTCCACATAAATAAAAGCCTTGTCCTTCTTTTTCTACAATTATTACTTCATTATCATATTCCTTTTTTGTTGTAATAATTGTATTATCTTCGCTTGATGATAAAGCTAGTTTAAACAAGTCCCCCATACCCGAGAACTTTTCATTTAACAATTCTATATTTTTATCATACACTGCCATTTACTTCATCTCCTGATTCAATAAACATTTCCAAAAACTCTACCAGTCCATATTGAACAGCATCATGCATCAAAACTCTATCATTATTTTGATTTGCCTGCATTATATCATTAACTATATCAAGTAAATTCCCACACAAGCCCTGATATAGATTATCTTCAATTCCAAATATATTCTCTTTTACAAACCAATTCACAAATTCTGATATCTGAGGCATATATTCCATAACAGCCTCAATATTCCCCACTCTTCCTGAATTCAAATATATCATTCCAATAAATGATAGCTTTGAATACAATTCCTTAATCTTTTCTTCCATAATCTCTATCTCCTAATAAATAAAGGAGCTGAAAACTCAGCTCCTTTATTTTCTTACACCAATTTATCCTATTATTATCCGAGTAATGATAAAACACCCTGAGTAGACTGGTTAGCCTGTGCAAGCATTGACTGTCCTGCCTGTGCAAGAATATTGTTCTTGCTGTAGTTAACCATCTCAGATGCCATATCTGTATCACGGATACGAGACTCAGCTGACTGTGTGTTCTCTGATACGTTATCTAAGTTTGCAACTGTATGCTCTAATCTGTTCTGGATTGCTCCAAGTGCAGATCTCTGTGAAGATACTTTGTTAATAGCATCCTGTACTGCTGTGATTGTAGAGTTAGCCTGTGCATATGTATCAACCTTTGGAGATGTTAATTCATAAGCAGCTCCTGACGATGCAACTGTTGGTCCTCCCTCAGCTACTGTATCCACAGTAGAAAGATATTTCTTAAATTCAGCAGCACTCTTCATATCAGCAGACATTGCTTTTGTTGCTATGCTGACATCTCTAACCATTGCACTTGCTGCTGTTGCAAATTTATCAGTTTTATTTGATGCATAATATACAATCGATCCACTATCAAGTTGGGATGTTGTGTACTGATTCTCATTTGCTGCATTTGCAATTGCTTTTGTAAACTGAGATGCAGCATTTTTCTGATTCCATGACATTGTCTTTCCTGTATTGTAATCATAAGTCATTCCCTTATAGTTTACAGATGTAGGAAGATGTCCTGTCTGTGTTGCTCCCTGCTCCTGACCTTTGATACTTCTTAAACCAAGCGATTTAGCATTCATGTTATCAATACTAACTGTAATCTTCTGATTTGCATTTGCACCAACCTGAAGATTCTTGCTTGAGAATGTTCCATCTAAGAGATTCTGCTTATTGAACTGAGTTGTTGTAGAAATTCTATCCAACTCATCTGTTAACTGGCTTAACTCCTGATTAATCGCATCACGGTCGATGTTCTCGTTAGTATCATTTGCACCCTGTACTGCAAGCTCATTCATTCTCTGAAGGATTGAATGCGCTTCATTAAGAGCACCTTCTGCTGTCTGGATAAGTGAGATACCATCCTGTGCGTTGCTTGAAGCTTTGTCAAGACCACGAATCTGGCTTCTCATTTTCTCAGAAATCTTAAGACCTGCAGCGTCATCGCCTGCACGGTTGATTCTGTAACCAGAAGCTAACTTCTCTGAAGACTTAGCCTGTGCACTTGTTGTTCCCGCCAACTGACGGTTAGAGTTCATTGCTGTAAGATTGTGTTGTACTACCATTGCCATAATATTTTCCTCCTTGAAATAAAGTGTAGCATCCTTGCTACAAGTATAATTGTTTTAGATTCCCTCTCCGCGACCGTACGCTTCGCTTTGAGTTCCTCTGTTGATATATATATCGGAAGCCAAGTAATATTCTTAACCCCCCGTATATAACTTTTTTATTATTGTAAGAGTGACATAACACCCTGTGTTGCTTGATTAGCCTGTGCAAGCATCGACTGCCCTGCCTGTGCAAGAATATTGTTCTTGCTATACTGAACCATCTCAGATGCCATATCTGTATCACGGATACGAGATTCTGCTGCCTGAGTATTCTCTGATACGTTATCTAGGTTTGCAACTGTATGCTCTAATCTGTTCTGGATTGCTCCAAGTGCAGATCTCTGTGATGAAACTTTGTTGATTGCATCTTGAACTGCTGTAATTGTTGAGTTTGCCTTCGCGTATGTATCAACACTTGGTGTTGTCAATTCGTATGCTGCTCCTGACGATGCAACTGTTGGTCCTCCCTCAGCTACTGTATCTACAGTAGAAAGATATTTCTTAAATTCAGTAGCACTCTTCATATCATCAGACATTGCTTTTGTTGCTATGCTGACATCTTTAACCATTGCACTTGCTGCTGTTGCAAATTTGCTTGTCTTATCAGATGCATAATATACAATAGATCCACTTGCAAGCTGTGATGTTGTATACTGATTAACATTTGCTTTATTTGCAATTGCAGTTTTAAATTCTGCGGCAGCTGCTGCCTGATTTGCTGACATTGTTTTGCTAGTATCATAATTATAAGTCATTCCCTTATAATTTACAGATGTAGGAAGATGTCCTGACTGTGTTGCCCCCTGCTCCTGACCTTTGATACTTCTGAGCCCAAGTGATTTAGCATTCATATTGTCAATGCTGATTGTAATCTTTTGATTTGCGTTTGCACTAACCTGAAGATTCTTGCTTGCAAATGTTCCATCTAAAAGATTTTGTTTGTTAAACTGAGTTGTTGTAGAAATTCTATCTAACTCATCTGTTAACTGGCTTAACTCCTGATTGATTGCATCACGGTCGATGTTCTCATTAGTGTCATTTGCACCCTGTACTGCAAGTTCGTTCATTCTCTGAAGAATTGAATGAGCTTCATTAAGTGCACCTTCAGCTGTCTGGATAAGTGAAATTCCATCCTGAGCATTGCTTGATGCTTTATCAAGACCACGAATCTGGCTTCTCATTTTTTCAGAAATCTTAAGTCCTGCTGCGTCATCGCCTGCACGGTTGATTCTGTATCCGGAAGCTAATTTCTCAGAAGACTTTGCCTGTAAGTTTGTTGTTACCCCCAACTGTCTGTTTGAATTCATTGCTGTAAGATTGTGTTGTACTATCATTGCCATAGTATTTTCCTCCTTGAAAAGGTGCTTCCGTGCACATTCCTTTCATTTTTCATCCGTGAAAATTGGTTCGTTTTTATCTTGCTGATTTATTTATCGGAGAAAAATTCTAATACTTTATACCTATTTACATTTTTTTGAAATACATTTTCAAATTTATTCAAATTTTTTATCCACAAACAAATCATCCAGCGTCACCACCGCCTGTATCCCCTGCGAATACGAATTATCCACCAGACCATAGGTTGTCACAAGTGTTGGATATATTGCATACTTTGTGCCTGTAAGTAACATTAAATCACTTATTTTGTTTCTAATAGATTTGTCCACCTTTTCCGTAATTGTGTATTCAGAACCGGAATATTTCATCTCACACAGATTTATCACCTGGTCTTTTCGTGTTATTAACATATCTATCTGTGAACCGAAAACTCCCCTATCGGGATCCGCTTTACAGTACCATGAATTTACTTCTGTAAGTACCCCTGATATTCCTAACTTATTTTTGATTTGAGCGACATGCTCCATACAAACACGTTCAAACGCAAGTCCCATCCATGTATTTACCGCTGGTGTATTTATTTGATTGGTCCAAAAATGCACATCTGTTGGTTCATCCTGCAGAAATTTGAAGTGGAATAATGTGAAACAATCAATCAACTGATATACTGCATTTTTCTTTTTCATTCCAAACGCATAATACTTTCTAATAAAACCACAGCTTTCAAGTTCTTCAAGCTTACTTGTAAAATCACCAGAATTAGAAAATCCTGTAAATTTTATTAATTCTTCCCTAGTTAATCCTACTTTCTTCGTTCCTAATGTCTCAATTATTTTGACATATGCTTCCGGGTTTTTGAAAATAGAAGCATACATATATTTAAACTCATCCTTAAGTGGTGCGTTTTCAGCAAAAAGAATATTATCTATGTTCTGTGCAAGACTTAAGCCTTTCTTTAAAAAACCCCAATAGTATGGCACGCCTCCAAATATCATATAATACTGCAATATCTGATTTCTGTTTAGTGCAAGACCTTCTGCCTGTATATATTCCTCACATTCTTTTAGGCAAAACTGTTTCAGGTGTATCTGCTCAGTAAGTCTATTGTAGAGTCCGCCTTTGTTATGAACCACTTTTGATAGCATCCACGAAGTAGCCGATGCACATACTACTAATACAATATCCTTTCGGGCAGAAGCAAACCCGTTCCAGAAATTCTCCAAAGCAGACATTAAATCGCTCTTTGCTGTATCCATCCATGATAATTCATCTATAAAAATTACTTTTCGCTTCTCATTTGAATTTCGTATTAAATCTTTCAGGTAGTCAAATGCTTCTAGCCAATTAGCTGATTTTTTCTTAATACTACAGCCTGCATCCCTTAATGATGAATCAAATGCAAATAACTGTTCTTTCATCGAACCTTCTGATAACCCAGAATGTTGAAATGTAAATCTATAATTAAAGGTCTCTCGAATCAGGTATGTTTTACCAATTCTTCGTCGCCCGTATATTGCAAGAAAATGCGATTTATCATCCTGCAATATTTTGTTCAATAAATCTATCTCTGTTTTTCTTCCAATAATCATATTTTACCTCTTATATTTCGCTTAATCTTAATATTTTTATCACTTTAAGCGAATTATAACACTATTTTCCCCACTTTTCAAATAAATATGTGTTTATAATCCGCTTAATCTCATTTTTTAAACCACTTTAAGCGGAAAATAACGCTATTTACCCAACAGAAAAACTCCCACCAGAATTCAGGTGGGAGTCTTTCCTAATTTATACATATTCTTTTTTAGAATAATCAATTTTTATTGTCCATAAACTGTGGTTCGATGCTGTTGATTTTCATCATATTTTTGTAGTACTCGCTAGCAACTTTACCACTGGTTCTAAAACCCTTTGTCTTCTTCTTGACATCAGCGAATTTCTTCATCATAAGGTCCTTGTTTCTGGCTTCCTGAGCCTGGATTTCTACGCTTAGGTCTGTGAGCCTTCGAATAAGCTCTTTCATCTTGCGTATCTCCTGCTCATAGGCTTCTTTGTTGTCCTTTAGCTCTTCACTCACTCTGTCATAAACCTTCTGAAATCCACTGTCTAACTGTTCAAGCTGTTCAATGCATTTTGACTTTGCCTCAACTGTGTCATCGAAGTCTTCTACCGGGCAAAGCTCATCTAAAAGCTGTGCCTTCTGTAATTCATCGAGACGAATTATTTCTTTTAAAACCTTTTCTTTTTTGTTCAAACTCTGTAGTAAAATTTCTATGTATGTCTCTGACATTTTCCTGACGCTCCTATGACTCTAGTATTAGCTCTTATAATTTATTTACATTGAATTATGACACCTGAATTTTTGTGCCGTTTGCTGTTAGTTTCATTACTTCTTTCCAGGTATCGCGCATAGTTCGAAGGTGCCCAAGCACTTCCTCTAATATCTCAGTATCCTTTTTGATATTAGCTTCTACCAGACGCTGTTTAAGATAAGTATACACATTATCAAAGTCCTCTGCTACCTTGTAATCTCTGTTTAGTGTAATCTGAAATTCTGATATTATGTTCTCCACCTTTGTGATATTATTATGTGCTTTTTCTACGTCCTTTTTCTCGATAGCTACAATTGCAATATTGCAAAACTTGATAGCTCCTTCGTAAAGCATTAATGTCAGCTCTGCCGGTGATGCTGTCATTATCTTACTATTTGCATATGCTGCATATCCTTTTGTCATTTCTTACCCTCCTGGAATACATTATCCAAGCATACCTGACAGGTAACTTGAACTTGAATTTAATTTTCCAAGTGCAGTCTCCATCGCACTGAATTTTTTGTAATAATAGTCCTCTTTGGCTGTAATTTTCTTTTCCCACTCTTTTAACAACTTGGCATAGTTATCATATTCCTTCTGCATCTGCTTATCATTGTAGATGGTGTATGCAGAGCTTAATGTTGTTGATTTCATCTGCTTATCAATAGCATCATAAAGCCCTGTTGTAAGCTGTTTCATGAAATCCACTACGCCTTCAGGGTCGTTGTTAATGGCAGCCATAAGTTTATCAGTATTTCCTGAGGTATTCGCATCATCACTGTCTCCGTCAATGTGATATGAGCCCTTCTCGTTATCTGCTGCCGTAAAATAACTGAGTGTTGAAATTCCAAAGCTGGACAGTCCATATTTCTTGCCATTTACCTCATATGTCTTTGACATTGCTGTTGACATCGAAGACATCAGAGTGTTTAATGTAGTGTCTTTTCTAAGAAGCGCGTCCTTAATTTTTGACTCCCATTTTTCCACTTCTTTATCTGTCATAGAATCTTTTTCATCATCAGTAAGCGGCTCATACCCCTTTGCTGATGCTGCATTGTAAAGAGAACTCATCTCTTTAACGATGTCATTGTATTCAGTAAGAAAATCCTTGATTTTGTCGTAGATTGCCTGTGAATCAACGGATGTTGCAATCGTAATTGCATCTTCATCATTAGGTCCTGTTACTCCTGTTGCGGTGATATTAAGACCGTTGATTGAAAAGCTGTTTGTTGTGCTTGTATATTCAACTCCATTCAGCTTAATCACAGCATCAGAACCATTTAGTTTTACTGCTGCTTCCTGATTGCTATCTGTTGGAGCCGTGTTAAGTCCTAAGGCATCAAGCACTTTCTGAGAAGCATCATCTGCTGCTGTTATCTCGAAATCTCCTGCTTCTCCAGATGCCTTTGCACTTAGATACAATCTCCTGTTTCCAGTATCGTAATTTGCATTTAATCCAGCTTCTTTTAATTTGTCTATTACGTCCCCTAATTTATCTGTCGATGCAATAGTTACTTCTTTTGTAGTTCCATCCCCCATCTTGATGTTTAGCTTATTCTCTGTTCCTGCTATACCAAGACTTCCCATAGAAGTATCTTTTGTCACCTTGTCGTCTAGCTTTGCACCTGTCAAATATCCAGTCTGCGCTGTTGAAAGTACATTTAATTTTTGCACTCCGGCTACTGCATTACCTGATGCAGTAACAGTTGCCTTAGTATTGTCAGAGGAATTACATTTCTTCAGAGAATACGCGCTTGAATATTTTAAATTGGATACATTGGTATAAAATCCATATACCTTTTTGTTTAGTTCCTTCCAGGCATCCTGTGTCCACGACAACTTTGTCTGCTTCTTCTCAATAGAATCTGATTTTGTCCTATAGGCCTTCATCAACTCCGTAATAATGGATTCTGTATCCATTCCGGAATTAAGACCAGTCATCCTTATTGGCATATTCCTCCCCCTCTCTTATCTTCTCTCATCTACCATAAGACCTGCCAGTTCCCAGACTTTTGCAATCATATCCAGCGTCTTCTCTGGAGGCAGTTCCTTGATAACTTCTTTTGTAGACCTGTCTACAATCTTGATAGTCACTCGGTTAGTCTCCTCATGAATTCCAAAAATAGCTTCCGAATTCATAGCTTTTTTATTTATATCTTCAATAGCTTTTTTTATCTTCTCATTCTGTTGCGAAGTATGAGCCTGATTCTGATGACCTCTTCCTTCAGAATCTGGGTTATCTTCAGCCTTCTTTGTAGACATATCCATAGTCTTCTGTGCTATTTCTGTTGCGGCGGTCTGATTTGATGCATTTTCTATTCTCGGCTGCATCTCAGCTTTTACCTGTGCAGTTGACACACTTCCCTGATAAGTCATTCCTGCGCCGCCAATACCTTCTACCATTGCCATCTGAATTACCTCCTTGTAGTTTTGTCACCGTTCCTACATCTTATATCGGAAAAAATCCCAGATAGTTAACACCATCCGGGATTTAATTTCGTTTTATTCTTTTGATTTTTATACACGACAATCACTTTACTAGAATAAACCTTTAAGTGACTCTGGGCTGGCAACATCTGTTGATGCCTTATTCTCTTCCTGAATCTGTAGGTATACTTCTTTTCTGTAAATAGAGACATCCTTTGGTGCATCTATTCCGATTTTAATCTGATCTCCTCTAATCTCTAAGATAGTGATTTCAATGTTGTTGTTTATTACGAGAGATTCTCCTCTTTTTCTTGATAATGCTAGCATACCTACTCACCTGCCTTTTCTTCTTTTTCAAGCTGGCTGTATGCCGCAAACTTTACAGGATAATCATCTTCTGCAATTACCTGTGTTCCCTTCATATTATCTGTATTGATAATAATTGGTGCTTTCAGATTTACTGTAAACTTCTTTGGGTCTTTTGGAACCGTTACCGTAACCAAAACAAATGTATTCTCATCCACAAGTTCTCCTAATGGTGAAAGAATCTCATTGTTTACTGTAGGATTGTAATCCGCCTTTACAATGTGTGGCATCATTACAGGAAATGCTATATCCCCATCATCTAATGACTGAAGCCACATAATCTTTGATTTTTCTAACCCCTTTTCCTCATCAAAAATCAATCCAAAGTTCTTTAATTTTGGAAAACCTATCATTCCGTTTTCCAGTCTGATTACTTTCTCATCAGGAATGTCAACTTCCCCGAAAAAATTTGTTTCTGCCCTCATGGCTATTCCTCCTTTTCGCTCCGCGAATTAAATATAATCTAAAAGTGACCTTTCACTCACCTTTGATGCAGCTGTCAGACTTGCCTGATATGCCTGATACATTGCATAGTAATCAATCATGATATCAGATATATCTCTATCTTCATTTGTAGATTTTAGTTCCTCTATTGTAGACTGCTGATCTTTTACTCTTGTCTGGATCAGTGTAAGTCTGCTCTGTGTACTACCTGAATTTGTGATAGAAAGATTTACTTTATTCATATATGTGTCAAAATTTGTAATGTACTGGCTGTATGTCTTCTGAAGATTGTCGTCAGCATAATCCGCCTCCTGTTTTGCGGCGTCAAGGTAGGTCTGCAAAATTGCCTGAGCCTCAGGTTCCTTGTACTGCTCCTGCTTCATCATCTTCTCAATCTGATCAACCTTATCATGTGCATTTATCGCATTCTGTACAACTACTATCAGTTCTTCTACATCACGCTTAATGCTTGTGTCCATTACATCTTTGGCCTGCGTATTAACTGTGATATTGGTGTTATTTGCAACAGTATAGTTAATTGGCTGGTCAGTATATGTATATGACACAATTTTATCAGTATCGTTGTATATGATATCCCCATTGCCATCTCTGATTATCTTGTCATCACCATCAAGAGAAATTGCCTTAGATATATCTTTGCAATCATAATAATACTCAGGTCTTGCATCTGAACTGTCAAATCCTGTTTTCACATATGTCACTTCAAGTTTAGAATTTGCATCCTCTATGGCTGTTGCGACCTCTTTTCCGAAAATAAATTCTCCGGTTTCCTGAATATATACTATCTCATCCGCCCCTAAATTCTCAGGATTAAATTCAGAACTTTTCTCATATGAGATAAATGTTTCCTCCGTTCCGTCGACCTTTAAACTTACATCCCCTGTAGTCTTTCCGTAAGCTAGTCTAATCTTCTTGTATGTATGTTCTGTAACATCCGTATCACAATCCGGTGTTACAGTTCCTGTAGTCGAGATTGTTGATGGCACAACTACGCCCTCTGTGTAAAATCGGCTTTCTTTCATATCAGCCGTCGAAAGCTGTTGCGTAATCTCATACGTAGTCTCCGGCGAATCATCCATAAATGTCAGCTTTGATGATGTTCTATATCCTGTGAATACTGTTCTTCCGGCATAATCTGCATTACCTTCTGAATATACCTGTTCTCCAAGCGCTGACAGGCTTTGAAGTATAGTATTTCTATCCTCTGCTGTAAGAGTATCTGTTGCACCCTTTACACACTGTGTTCTGATGTCTGTCAGAATTGATTTCATATTTGTCAGTGCTGTCTCCGTCACATCGAGCCACGAATCCGCATCCGGGATGTTGTTATCTACGTACTGGTCAATATGAGAAAGACTTGTCGCAAGCCTTAGAGACCTGATTGCAATAACCGGATCTTCTGATGCCTTTGAAATCTTTTTCTGAGTAGTCATCTGTGTATTGTATTTATCCACCATTTTTTTTGTACCATTAATGTTACTCTTGGCGTTACTCATAATCATATTATTTGTTATTCGCATACCCTGCCTCCTTTGACATTAACTATATCGACAGGAGAATCATTTTAACTAACCCCTGTCTCATTAATTAATTTATCGAGGAGTTCCTGCATTACTGATATTACTTTTGATGCCATATTATATGCATTCTGGAACTTTACAAGATTAATCGCTTCTTCATCCTCATCTACACCCTTTACTGAATTTCTCTCTAGGTCAATTGTTCTTTCGAGATTCATGTAAAGTGTTGTATATGTATCCGCCTTTTCAGTATCAACCGAAATGTCTGATATGAGGGTTTCCAAAAACGATTCTGCCTTGTCGCCTCTATAGACAACTGTATTAGCCTGAAGCTTAAGCAGCTTATCAATCACATCATATGCATCTGTTTTTGTATAATCCACTGTCGCTCCAAATCGTGATACATCCCCTAAGACCTCAGTATTTATCGAAAAATTGCCTGCTGTCATTCTGTAATATGTATTATCATCGCTTGTGACAGTTGCCTTATCACCGTCTGCTAATTCTTTGTAAACCTTTGAACCTTCAAAATCGTACACGACTCCCGCTTTTGTGATTCCCTCAAAAAATGTCGGTGCCATGTTTCCATGTAAATCCTGTCCTGTGCTTTCAATATCATTAAACAGTTCTGCAAAATTCCTTACAAATTCATTTATCTGTGCCATGTAATAAGGAATTCCCCTAGACTCTATATCAGAACCAGCTATTAACACATGTCCGTTTTGTACAGATTTTTCCGGGTTAATTACACGCTTTGAATCATTTAGGTTAAATTTTACCGACAAGATTTTTCCATCTTTATCTACCGATGCTTCCCAGCTATCGTACTCATATACAATATTATTTACAGTAATTTTTCCACCTGTATGTGGCAGGTTTAGCGCATTTAATTCTTCAATCGATGTGTTTTCCACAGTAAATGACAATTCGTCTGCATCCACAACTTTTCCCTTAAAGCCCTGCGCATTGTCGCCATCTCTCATTTCAAAAAGTGCTCTTAAACTTCCGCCTGCCTGGCCTGAAATTGTTGAAAATTCCATTTGTGTATCATTCCAATAGATTCTGTAAAGCCCATCATTATCAGTCTGATTGCTCTTTGTCTCTATTGACTCACAGCGAAGTGTTCTAAATTCTTTACTCTGTACACAAATCTCTCCATTTATATATAAGTAAAAATCAGTTCCACCAAGATTGTCTCCATTCGTGTTTGGAATCTCGGTTTCTGTGTATGTTACGTTTACTATTTTGGATAATTTATCAATAAGGTTTGCTCGTTCGTCACGAAGGTCACTAGCGTATGCCCCCGTACCGGTCTCTACCTGATTTATCTCTTTGTTCAAGAGTGCTATTTTTTCACTTATGGAATTTATCTCGTCTACAGAATTCTTTATCTCTTCATTACAATCATCCTGAAGTTCAGAGAGATTCTGATACATCTGATTGAAATATGTACACAAGCTCTGCGCCTTATTTACAAACTGATTTCTAACTGTAAGATCTGCAGAATTTGTCTTTAATGTATCAAGACTTGCAAACATATCTGCAAAAATGCTCGAAAAGCCTTTTACCGTCCCATCATCCTTGAAATAATTCTGAATCTGTTCCAAATAATATAGTCTTTGTTCATACCTTCCGTAGCTTGAATTATTCTCCCAGTACTTTGTATCATAATAGAGGTTTCTTTCCTGATTGATTGCAGTTACCCTTACACCCGTTCCAACACTTCCATATCTGGCTGTAACCTGTATTGGATCGGATGCTTTTAATGTAGCTGTCTGCCTTGAATATCCTGGTGTCTGGAGATTTGCCACGTTATTTGCAGTTGTGTTTACTGCAACCTGAAATGAGCCAAGCGCACTCTTTCCAATTTGCAATCCAAAAAATGTTGACATAAAAACCCCCTTACTAGATCAATCCAACGATCAACTCCGTCATCTGACTTATTACCGTGATGTATCGGCTCGATGCATTATATGCAGATTGAAACTTTATCATATTGGTAAGCTCTTCATCTGAAGAAACTCCCATTATCTGATTTCTCTGATTATCAATTGACGAAACTGTCGACTCGAGTGTATCTGTAGATGATTTGTACACACTTCCACTTGTTCCGAGTCTGGCAACAATTTTGTCATAGTATCCCTCAAAATTGCATGGTGATGTATCTTTTGGATTAATATACATATTTTTGCTGGCCCATGCGTCTGTTACTATATCTCCCAATTCATAATTTACTGCTCCATCCTGTTTGTAAGAAGGCATCTTTGTCACTTCTACAAGCAATTCAGGATTTATAGATACATTTCCTAATTTATACCATGAAGATAAGTCAGTGTTGCTCTCCTCATTATAAACATAGAATGTTTTACCATCTATTTCCATCTGTCTATATCTGCTTATTCCGTCACGAACGAAAAGTTCCTGTGGAGGAAGCTCTCCATCTGCTCCCACCGAGCAGTTTTCTGCATCCAGTACTGTGTATTGAGTACCATCAGCAGCTGTATATGTTGTGTTTGGACAGAATATATCATTCATTGTCATGATTATGCTTCTTACTAGATATGATACTTCAGCCTGTGTTTCCATTGCCACGCAATCCTCTATCTGATCGTAATTTTCTTCCAGCATAAAATTAAATGATCCATACTCAGAACCCCTTGCTATGCATAAAGCCTTTACGCTTCCTATATCATTATTCATCTCAGTCGAAATAGTTGTCTTTTGAGTATTTCCTGTTGTTGCCTGTAATTCTGTTGAAAGTGCCACATCAGTAAACACAGGCATAAAGCCTTTCTCGTTTGTAAGATGTGTCCAATATGGTGTATAGAAACCTGAACCACTTTCTGCCAACAGCCCAATCTGATTACTCTTATTCGACTCAATAAAAGTCTGACCTTCTAATTTTACATATACAAAGCCATCTGAATCCTCGGTTGCTTCTATTTTAAAATAACCAGCCAATTCATCTAAAAGTAAATCTCTCTCGTCTCTCATAGTCATTGCTGTCTCTACTCCGCCAGCCTCAACCTTAATAATCTGACAATTGAGTTTAAATATCTCCTCGCCAATTTCATTAACGCGGTCTACTGCTTGTTTAATTTGCTGGTTCATATTTGTCTGGTAATCTTGAAGACTTGAATAAACCGCATTGGAACGACTAAGGAGCAACTCGCCTTTTTGAAGCACGAGACTTTGGTTAGTAGAATTGGACGGATCTTTTGCATACTCCTGAAAAGCCTGCCATAAACCAGCCACGCTCTCCTTAAACTCTACTCCGTCAAGCTCCTGGAGAATACTCTCCACATATGATGTGGACTCATAGAGTTTTGAATAAAATTCTTTTCGTCCAGACTCCTGTCTATACGATTTATCTAAGAAAATATCTCGAACATGTGCCACATCCGAGATTGTAACACCAAGTCCACTCTGTTGAATGTTGGTGCCTATTGTTGGATTATTTCTTACAATATAATGTTTATCTGCAAACCTTACCTGCTCACGCACGTACCCAGTTGTGTTTACATTGGAAAGGTTATTTGCTGTAGTATTAATTGCATTCTGTGCATTCTGCAATCCAGAATTGCCAACATAAAAACTTCCGAATCCGTTTGCCATTGTTCTCCTCCTTGCTATTGCTTGGCATCAAAACCACTGTTGCCAAGAATTGTGCCTGTATTAAAAGCTTTGCTGTTGTAATTGGCAGTCTCAGGGGCTTGTTTCATGCTCTTAAACAAGGTAATGTCAAACTCTGTAAACTCGATAGCCTGCTGTAGTAATGCAGCATTAATGCTAGCTATTTTCTGCATTTTAGCCGCTGTCTCAAGTAATTTTTCTTTTACTTCAGATAGCCTCGACTGGATATCTGGCTGAGTGTCAAGATATCCTATCAGTTTTGTGACTGTCATTTTTTCCTCTCTCTTGCCTAACACATCGGCAATGTCTGTAAGAATAGTTGTCTGCTTATTGCTAAGTGAAAGTAGCTCGTCAGACGCCTCCTGCTCAGCCTCAGTAAGCTTTTCTAACGCCGGAACATCTGCATCAATTAATATCTGACGCTTTTTCTCCCCGTATTCACTTAATTTTCCATATAACTGTTCTTCTTTTGTAAGTACTTCAATAAGTTCTTCAACTAGACTAGCCACAACAAATCCTCATTTCTAAAAGTGATATTAGAGTGAATTGTATTTTGCCAATAATTTGCTGGCAAAATCGCCTTCATCAACCTGGTACTGTCCAGATTCTATCTTGCTTTTAAGTTGAGCAACTTTGTCTTCCCTGATATCCGAAGCTTCTGACACTGCCTTTTTCGCAATCTGGTAATCCTTACCTGCCTGTGAAATAGACAACTGATCCTTCACGCTTGCAGCGCCCTGAGTCTTCTGTGTTTTAGCAGTCTGTTGAACACCATACAACTGTGCGATTTGATTATATGCATCTATACGCATAACAGCATCTCCTTTCTTCCTTGAAATAAGCTTTCTTGACTTATTTATCGGATGATTTTTTATTTACTTTATAGTTTTTTTGAAAAAACTTATTTTGGAGTTTTTTCCATATATATCAGAATTTATTGATGTAAATTTTTACCAACTATACCATTTTTATGTGCAAACTTACTTAGGAGGAGACCAAAGTGGATCGCAATAATTTGGGTGATATGTTGAAATTTTACAGAAAGCTGAACAGATTAAAAGTAAATGATGTAACGCTTCTCTTAAAAGAAAATTACAATATAGAACTATCTGCAAAAACTATCTATGGATGGGAAAGCAATCAAAATCCTCCATCTGCAGATAAATTTCTTTGTCTCTGTGAAATATATAAAATTCCAGATATCAATTTTACCTTCCTGAAAAAACAAGGCGGTAAAACTGTTCAGCTTAGTAAAGATGAAAGGCTTCTCATTGAACATTACAGAGAACATCCTGAGATTCAGGGGACTGTTCGAAAGCTTCTTGAGATGCCCGCACAAAAATAATCATTAATTTGGACACTTCCAATGGAAGTGTCCCTTTTTGTCTTTCATGGTATTTTATATACCATAAAAAAAGAACAGCAAGTCGATCGCTGTTCTTTTAGGAGAAGGTATTTTACTATGGGGTATAGTAAAAATATATAATGTATTGGGGGGTTTTTACGAGAATTATAATATCACGTGTCCCCCCAAAAGTGTTTCCAAAAATTGGTAAATTTTAGGAAACTATCTGTGCAATTTTACTATTTTCTCAATGTCTTACCCTTTTTATTCTCCGTGTAGGCCACATATACCACAAATGCAGCAAGAATTGCTACTGTTATTTCAGCTACAACATTTCCAAAATATTTTCCAACTATCAATACTGTAAAATCTACTGCAAAATGGAAGAAGAAAACCATTCCAAGAATTCTTTGATTTGCATTCTTTACAGCCTGATACATAAGCATGGCAAAGGAAATCTGAAGAGCGAGTGCAAAAATTCTCTCTATTCCTGCCAAACAGAAAATATACGATGGACTATCCCAAAGCGGTGTTATCTGCTCAAATGTCTGCTTTGCCAGCGCCTTGTCCATTTTTCCAAGCTCTTCCTGAAGGATTCCTGAATTGATTGACATTGCGATAAATAAGTTACTAATATATGTAAGTCCAACTACAAATATCGCTTCTGCTCCTCCATGTCCTATTCCAAGCATAAAGCTGTTTGACTGACTAAGCATTCCTTTTTTATTCAAATACTTAAATCCAAGATATCTTCCAGTCTCTTCAAATACCGCCGCTGCGGTTGCTCCATATATTCCATATATCCAGATATTGTCTGTTATTCTTCCACCTGTGATATTTAAAACAAATACATGCATCATCTGCTCAAGAAGCATTGCTGAGATTATGAAAATCAATATTCCCCATAGCAAAGCTCTGATTTGTCCTCTATATCTTACTTTTCCTACTGTGGCAAGCAGTATTGGAATAAAAAAGCATATTACTGTCGTAGCTACAAGTGCTGCTATTGTACTACCAGGTACGTGTCCTAACTCCATTGTTTTCTCCTTATCAATTTTCTATTATTTTTACAGCAGTTCCATATGCAATTACTTCTGCTGCACCGTTCATCACCTGAGACGAACCGTATTTAACTGAAATGATGGCATCTGCTCCTAATTCTGTTGCTTCATCCACCATTCTCTTTATGGCAATCTGGCGAGCTTCGTTTAGCATCTGTGTGTATGCCACAATCTCTCCACCTACAAGAGACTTCATTCCTGCCATAAAATCTCTACCAACATTTTTTGTCTGTACAATTGTTCCTTTTACCATTCCAAGAGCCTCTATCTCTTTTCCTGGAATGTAATCAATACTTAGAAGCTTCATCTTCTTCTCCTCCTTCAATTTCCTTTATTCTACTGTATATGGCTACAATTATGCTAATAATTACAACGCTTGGAATTAGTATTAAAATAAGTAGCATTGGCAATGGAATCGGATCTTCCATTGAAGCCCAGACTATTATTCCGATAGAAATCCCCATTGCTAACATTATTAATGTTCCACCTAGCAGGGCGCCTGCTTTTTTCTTGCGGTGAATATCAACCTTTTCAAGATTCACAAAATCCACTCCTTTTCTCTCCATGCGTTCCACTTCCTCAATCCACTTGTCTGTATCAAGTTTATCAAGCTCTGCGGACTGCATTAGCATTGATTGGGCAAGTATTTGTATCTTCTCCAGGTCACTTTGCTTCCTTTTTAGTTCAGTAATGCTCTTATCCAGGCAATCACGAAAATCTTTCTCATTATTTAATATAGATTTAATATCACTAATCGAGATGTCAAACTTACGAAATAGCTTTATTCTCTTTAAAATTTCTATTTCCTTTTCATGATATTCCCTGTAACCATTTTCTGCTCTTTCTGGAAACAGTAACCCCTGGTCTTCATAAAAGCGAATATTCTTGCTTGTAATATTGACCAGTTCTTCTACTTGCTTAATCCTCATTATTGTTCCTCCAAGTCATCCGGCTGATTGGTATAGCCTATTTATACAGCTTCCACAAGGTAGAAGGTCAAGTATTTTATTAAATTATTTTATTTTTTATTCTAACATATCCGCAAGCTTATACACACGTTCCTTTGTAAGTTCAGCTGCTGTATCTGCTTCTACCATTGGCTGCATGCTGCCACCTTCAACTTCCTTACCTGCAATTTCAACAGCCGACTCCTTGTCAGCTATCCATGTTCTTTGTGCTGCACGCAATTTTTCCATCTCACTTGAGCTTAATTTTTCCTCAAGTCTTCCCCAGATACTGTTTAATTCATCATCCCACAGCTTATATCTATCTGAAGCAGCCTGGGTCATTTCCATCTGGGTAACATCATCTCTATTTACTCTTTCTATTATTTCTTTTTCCTGCTGCTCAATTGCTGCAAGCTCATCGTAAATTCCACTGTTCGATGTAGTATTAGCAGTCTCTTTACTGTCAGACTTCTGAGTCTCATTTTCTGAGCTATCTTCTGTTTCCTTTTTATCTGATGTGTCGACATTTTCTTCTGTCTTTGATTCTATTTCTTTAGATTCAGATTCATTTGTCTGGCTTTCTTTTGTCTGAGTCTCTTTTGATTCGTCAGATGAATTCTTCTTGGATGAGCCACACCCAATCAACATTGCTCCCATTATCATGCTTGCGAGGATAATAAGTACTTTTCTCTTTTTCATAATTTTGCCCTTCCTTTCTGTCTATCATATAAATAATAAACATTTTGGTACTCATTATCAAACTAAAAATTCATATTGCTTATAAATAATTCTTCGAATTGTTCATGCTTGGACAATTCTATATATTTCATCTGTTTTGCCAGCTTTTTTGATTTCTCCCATGCGGCTTCTGAAATGGCTGCATTTATCGCACCTGAACCTGCTGCATTTTTTGCTCCTACTGTCTTTTCCAACAATTCCCTGGGCAATAATCCTATTTCCGTTGCAGATTTTATATCAATGTAGTTTCCAAAGCCTCCAGCTAAAACCACTTCATCAATCTGCTGACAGGTTATACCTGCTTCATACATTAGCACCTGGATTCCCGAAGCTATCGCGGCCTTTGCCAGCTGCAATCTGCGTATATCCTCCTGAGTGATATATACTGTTGGACTTAAATGTATACATAACTCATCTTCGTCATCTTCAAATACACTTTCAACGTATGATTTGTATGAATTTGCAATATTTATTCTTTCTTTAATTTCTCCGCTATTGCTGATAATTCCAGCATCTAAGCTCACTTTTATGGCATCTACCAAGCCCGAACCGCAGATTCCTGTGGCTGACACATCGCCTATTACACTATGACATATTTTCTGGTCTTCTATCCACACTTTATCTATGGCTCCCTTTGATGCCCACATTCCCATCTCTATCTCGGCTCCTTCAAAAGCAGGTCCGGCTGCTGTTGCACAGCAAAAATATTTATCGCCTTTTCCAAGAACCATTTCTCCATTAGTTCCGATATCAAGAAAAAGCGTCATCTTCTCAGGATTTACTGCGGCCATCACCCCGGCTGTAATATCTCCCCCTACATATCCACTAACAGCTGGAAAAATAAATAGCTCATCACAAAAGTCTGTTTTTCCAAAACTTTTTCCAAATAACTCATCCGGCATAAATGGTGCTCTTCCTATTTTTGCCGGTGATTCTCCTATGAGAAAGTGACTCATTACCGTATTGCCTGCCACATACACTTTTTTTATCCATTTTCCATCTGAAATGTCCATAAACATTGAATTTAGTTGTCTTATTATATCTTGATGTAACAACTCATTTTTATCATTTGAAGCACTGATTCTAGACACAACATCTGCTCCAAATCTTCTTTGGGCATTCACCCCACTAGAAGATTTTAGGATTTCTCCAGTTTTTACATCTATTAAATGACAGACTACTGTTGTTGTTCCTATATCACACGCCCCTACGAAGCCTTCCTCCGGTCTGTCAGGCGTATACTTAAGTTCACTGTTTCTGTTTTCTACAACCATCTCATTCTCTGATGAATTAATGTCGGAAATATCAATTTCCATCCCCACTTCTGCCGGTGTCGTACAGGCCAATACCTCTTTTCTTTCTTTGACTAGCCTGACCTTACACTTTCCACAGCTTCCTCTCCCTCCGCAGTCAGTTTGAGATATCTTTATGCCATTCTTTAAACAATATTCTAATATGCTTTTCTCATTTTTTTCTATTCTTATTCTCATATTATTAATCTATCATATTTTGGTCTTTAATTGTTAGAAAATAAAAATGAAAAAATGGAATTCAGAGAGAATTCTCTCCAAATTCCATTTCTTATCACGATTTCGTTACAAATCTGTTATTTACTTTGTAAGTGCAGCTACAAGTTCGTCCATTTTTGCTTCTGATTCAGAATTCAATGTAGATTTAATAGTTACAACCGGATCAAGAATTGTAATGTCTTTCGCATTTTCAAACGCTGCTTTCATCTGTTTTGCTGCAACCGGTGCCCAGCTTCCGTTCTCCATAAATCCTATTGTACGTTTCTGATAATTCTTTGCCTGTAAGTGATGGATAAAATCATCCATTGGTGGGAATACGCCTCCATCATATGTACTAGCGCAGAGAACTAATCTGTCATAACGGAATGCATCCTCAACAGCCTCTGCCATGTCCTCTCTTGTAATATCAGAAAAAGCTACCTTCACTCCTGTTGCTTCAAGCTTTTCAACAAGCTTCTCTGCTGCTTTTTTAGTGTTTCCATGAATCGAAGCACAGGCTACGAAGATTCCTTCGCTCTCTGGCTCGTATTTGCTCCATGTATCATATAATCCAATATAGTATCCTAGATTTTCTTTTAAGATTGGTCCATGAAGTGGACAAATTGTCTGGATATCAAGATTAGCGGCCTTCTTTAAAAGTGCCTGCACCGATGCTCCATATTTTCCTACGATATTGAAATAATAACGTCTTGCCTCGCATGCCCAGTCTTCGTCTGTCTTTAATGAACCAAATTTTCCAAATCCATCTGCTGAGAAGAGTACTTTTTCCTTTGATTCATATTCTACCATTACTTCTGGCCAATGTACCATTGGTGCCATAATAAAAGTAAGCTCATGCTCTCCGAGATTCAATGTGTCGCCTTCTTTTACTACAACGCTTCTCTCAGATACATCTAAGTCAAAAAACTGTGCCATCATTGGAAATGTCTTTGCGTTTCCAACAATTTTCATCTCTGGGTATTCCTCAGCCACCATCTTAATATTCGATACATGGTCAGGCTCCATATGAGAAACCACCAGATAGTCAGGTTTTCTGTCACCAAGTGTAGCCTTAAGGTTTGCCATCCACTGATCTGCAACTCTTGCATCTGCAGTATCCATAATTGCTATTTTCTCATCCATAATGACATATGAGTTATAAGATACACCATTTGGAATAATATACTGTCCCTCAAATAAGTCTAAGTCGTCATCGTCGCATCCAATATATAAAATGCTATCACTAATTCTTGTATCCATTTGTACCTCCTCGAATTTGAATATTACAAGTCCTTTTCTTTAGTCCTATGTTAGTAATTATAGATTAATGCCTATCACTTATCAACTTTATATTATTTTAAATATTCCACAAAGAGTACTATGGTACCACTTTTCCACAGTATCAACATTTCTTTGTGGAAAAAGTACTATTTTTGTATTATTTTTCTAATATTTTAAGCACATTGTCCACAGTTGAGCACTTCATTACCTCTTCCGCAAGCTTTTTACACTCATTAACGTTGCATTCTGAGATAATTTTTCTGGTTTTCAGTACGCTTGTAGCACTTACCGAGAATTCATCTAATCCAAATGCAAGAAGTAGTGGGATAAGCTTTGGATCAGCCGCTGCCTCTCCACACATTCCTACCATTATTCCTTCCTTTTTACCACATTCGATAATTCTCTTAATGGCGCGAAGCACTGCCGGATTATATGTCGAATACAGATATGCAACCTTTGAATTTCCGCGGTCAACTGCCATTGTATATCCTGTCAAATCATTGGTTCCTATGCTAAAAAAAGCTGCTTCCTTAGCCAACACATCTGCCATGATACATGCTGCTGGTGTCTCCATCATTACGCCAACTTCCAGGTTTTTGTTATATTCTATCCCTTGGGAATCCAACTGACTCATAATATCCGCAATCATCTCTTTAACTTTTCGAAGCTCATCCACTCCTGTTACAAGCGGAACCATTACTTTTATTTTTCCATATGCACTTGCTCTTACCAAAGCTCTAAGCTGTGTATTATATATATCAGTTCTCTCCAGACAAAATCTGATTGCCCTGAATCCAAGGAATGGATTATCTTCCTTTTCAAGTCCTAGGTAAGGAATCTCTTTATCTCCACCAATATCCAGTGTTCTAATAATAACAGGCTTTCCCTTCATTGCCTCGGCTACACTCTTGTATGCCTCAAACTGTTCTTCTTCAGTAGGAAGACTATCTCTGTCCATAAATAGAAACTCTGTACGGAAAAGACCGATTCCCTCTCCGTCACATTCAACAGCCTTTTTAGCATCTTCTGGTTTTCCTATATTGCATACAAGCTCAACCTTTGTTCCGTCTGCTGTCACAGTAGGCTCACCAGCGTATTTTTTCAGAAGGTCCTTTTCTTTCTTGTACTCATCAAGCATATCCTGATATCTGGCTACTTCATTATCGTCAGGATTTATCTCTACCTCTCCAGATGTTCCATTCAGACAAATTCTGTCCCCATTTTTTACTTTTGAGCAAATTCCATCAATACTTAAAACTGCTGGTATCTCCATTGCTCTTGCAAGAATGGCAGAATGTGATGTTCGCCCTCCTACCTCTGTCAAAATACCAGAAATATTCTCAGCTACTATTCCTGCGGTCATTGATGGAGTTAAATCATGGGCAACAAGTACTGTTCCCGCTGGAACTTCAGAGATATTTTGCTCTTCAATGCCTAATAAAATTTTAATAACTCTAGATTTAATATCTCTGAAATCTGTTGCTCTTTGGCGCAATAGCTCATCTGGTATCTGTTCAAACATCTCAGCTGTCTGCTCAAGCACCTGATCAAGTGCCATCTCAGCTGTAATTTTTGAACTTATAATAAGAGCTGAAATCTGTTCTTCTATTACAGGATCCTGAAGAAGTGTAATATGTCCACGTAGAATATCTGCATCCTTCGCACCGACCTGCTTTTCCATTTTTTCAGCCATCATATTTGTATTTTCCACAAATTTCTCAATTGCTCCCTGTAGACGCAAGATCTGCTCATCTGTATCAGTGATAGTCTTCTTCTCGATTACAGCTTCCTGCTCTTCAATTATAACAACGTTTCCAATACCTATACCTTCTGAACCTGCAATACCTTTTATCATGATTAGCTTCCCCCTAAAAACTCTAATTAATCGCCAAAATTATCTGCCTCAAGCTCTTCCATTTTTGCTAAAGCAGCTTCTTCATCTGAACCTTCACACTCAAATGTAATTTCAGCATCTTTTTTAATACAAGAAGCAATAATATTTACAAGACTCTTTGCATTAATTCTCTTGTCGCCATATACAATTGTAATATCTGATTCAAACTTTCCAGCCTCTCTTGCGATAACTCCTGCTGGTCTCATGTGTAATCCTTCTTCTGCTCTTACTACTATTGTTTTGCTTACCATATCTTTTCCTCCCAAATATTTTCGATAATCTCTCGGAATCTTTAAGCCAGTAAACATAAGGCTTTCAGATTCCTTTTTTATTAAAATCCCCCACTTTTTTTGCCAAAACCTCTTGACAAATCCATCGAAAAATGCGGCGCTTCGCGCCCTTATTTATAAGACATATTTTTCGATTGGAGGCGATTTTATTGTTACCTATTAATTGTGGCAGTCATGCCGACTACCAAAACTTTGTTACTGAAAATCTTCGTAAATATTATCCTAATCCGGATGCAATTGCCCGCTCTACATGGGATATCATTGAACGTTTTTGGACATTGGATTTATCTTACACTGATGAACTTATGCGTGATAAATACTCTAAATTCGGCCCGGCTCCAAGAACACCTTCCTGTATGCAGCGTTCTTACCTTTTATCCATCGATTTTAAGGTTACTTCCATAACCGATTGGGCTGCACAATTAAAAATAAATCCTTTGTATGCCATTCTTAGCGGATTTGAAGTTGGAAACACACCTGGAGTTGGTACCTTTTATGACTTTTTTAATCGCTTATGGGATTCAGAAGATGATAATCTTTCCCCTTATATTCATCCCGTAAAAGCTAAGGTAAAGAAACCAAAAAACAAAGGTGCCAAAGCCGCATCTGTTGAAAAAGTAACCGTTGACCAATTGATTCCTCAGCTTGAGAACACTGCTTTTATTCCTGAACAACAACCTTATCATTCCCTGCTTCAAATCTATAAAAAACAGTTTCTTGATGTGTCTGTTTCTAAAGGATTAATCAAGAATAATTCTTTAGCTATCGCGGGTGATGGTACTCCTGTTGTTACCTCTCACAGAATGAGAAGCCATCGCATTTGTGATTGTGCTGAGAACGGAATTTCTGACTGCAACTGCGACAGGTATTTTTCCCAACCTGACTGCGATATCGGTTGGGATTCTTCCAGAGACTGTTGGTATCATGGATACGATTTATATATGCTGGTTGCATCCGATTCTGAAAGTGACCTTCCTGTTTTTCCTTTATTAAATCCGGCTTCAAAACATGATTCTCATGGATTTCTAGAAACATTTTTTAGAATGAAATCATTTCTTCCGGATTTCAATATTACAAAATTACTCTTAGATTCTGCTCATGATGCAATGCCTATCTATAAATACTGTAAACAAAAAAACATCATTCCTTTTATTGATTTAAATGAAAAACGTGGTATCAAAGTCAAGTACAAAAATGACTTTACTATCGGAAAAGACGGTGTTCCTGTCTGCAAAGAAGGACATCGTATGAATCATGACGGCTGTGAGGCTTCTAAGCACAGGTTAAAGTTCAGATGTCCGCTTGCAAGCAGAAAATATGGCTGTTCCTGCGAACATCCCTGCTCTAATTCAAAATACGGCAGAACAGTACATCTTGCCATGAAGGATAATCCAAGATTAATTAACATACCGCCTCGTGACAGTGCGGAATGGAAAACGGAATTTAATGCAAGAACTTCTGCGGAACGTTCCAATAAACGGGAGAAATTAGACTTTAAATTAGAAGACGGCAGACACCGCTCTACTAAGATGTGGTATTGCCGCCTCTATCACATCATGATGCTACAGCATCTTGATGCATGGGATTTGCCATATGAATCCGCCCTGAGAAAGTTGATTCTACAAACGACATAATCCTCTTTAGATTATACACTCTTTCTCGGCATAGCGACAACCGTTATGTCTATTTCCTCATGTCTTTTTTTATCTTTTTCGGATAATATTCACTTTTCAATGTTCATTGTCAACTGTGTTGACCATAATCACTCGGGATTCCGAGAGATTATT
>JBGVKW010000046.1:0-52619 GCA_045123895.1 Agathobacter sp. | reverse complement strand
AGAAATGATATTTGTCTCAGTGGGAGTCTCAATCTCCAACTGAGATAAAAGCCGCCGGCGGATTGCAGGAATGCGCAGAGGAAGATGTCAGCAAAGCTGACGCGCATTCCGCAGCAATAACGCCAAGGCGTTATTGAATGTTTTATAGGAGAGATTGAATTGCAACAGCAGAAGATATCGGTAGAATTGGATAAAAATGTTAAGGCCTTTGAAGCGCTGTTTGATAACTGCTCAGATATAAAAAAGCAATATATGTCTCTGGGTAAAAATGGATGTATAAGAGCTTGGGCAGCTTACATCGAAGTTACATTAGACGGGGGCGGAATAAATGCAGGAGGAGTAGGAAGATTTGTAGCATCAACAACACATCTTGAAAAAAATCAAATTTTTAATTTTCTTGAGAAAAACAGAAGCGGACTTTTTGATATGGCAGTTTATAGTTCAATAGAGGAAACTGCACAGGGGATGCTGACTGGAGATGTAATACTATTTGTTGAAGGAATTGATTTTGCAATAAAAATTCCTGATAAAGGATACCCGGCAATGTCACTGCAGGAAACTGATTCTGAAAAAGTGATTCGAGGTTCAAATGAAGGTTTTTCGGATTCGGTAAAGGTTAATTCAGCAATTATTCGAAGACGGTTAAAAAGTACAAGGCTTAAATGTCTGGATTTCTCTAAAGGCGTAAGAAGTCATACAGCAATTAATGTTTTGTATGTAAATGATCTGGCAAATAATAATCTTATAGCTCAGGTGAAAAATCGACTTCTGCGATATGAGATTGACAATGTAAATGACACTGGGGTTATTGAGCAGCTTTCTGAAGAAAAGTGGTATTCACCTTTTCCACAGTTTCAGACGACTACAAGACCGGATGTGGCTGTTAATGCACTGTTGGAGGGGAGAACGGTGATATTATGCGATAATTCTCCATCTGCATTAATTATTCCTGCAACAATGAATGATTTTTTAAAAACTGCAGACGATTATTATAACAGAACATTTGTAAGCAGTTTTGCAAGAATAATAAGATATATTTCAATGTTTTTGGCGCTTACTCTGCCAGGATTGTATCTTGCAGTTACAAACTTTCATACACAGATTTTGCCCACGTCACTTCTTTTGTCCTTTTATGAAGCAAGGAAAGGCTGTCCATTTCCTCAAGTATTAGAGGTTCTCATGATGGAACTTGCGTTTGAACTGTTAAGGGAAGCCGGAATAAGGCTGCCGGGAACCATGGGAAACGCAATTGGAATAGTAGGTGGGTTAATTATAGGACAGGCTGCTGTGGATGCAAACCTAGTGAGCCCAATAGTGGTAATACTTGTTGCATTTACTGCACTTTGTTCATTTGTGATTCCAAACGAGGAATTTGCCGTTTCATTTCGACTGTTAAAATTTGCAGTTATTATAATGTCGGCATGGTTGGGTTTTTTTGGTTTTTTAATTACTGTCTATGTCATATTGGTACATCTTGCAAAATTAAAAAGCTTTGGCTATCCGTACCTTACACCCTTTGTTGCTGCTGAATTAAACTCATATGAGGATGAGAAGGATTCAATAATCAGGTGGCCGATTTTTAAACTGACAAAAAGACAAATATATGCAAAAAGGGAAGAAAGAACAAAGCTAAAGTCGAATGCTTTTGATGATAAGGAGGGGTAATGTATTCTGATAATGACAGAATTTCAAACAGACAACTTTTTAGATTATATGTTTTCAATTTACTAGGAGTAGGAACATTACTTATTCCAAGAGTGTTAGCTGAACAGGGGAAGTATTCTGTTATTTCTATTGGGCTTGGACTTATCCTGTTATATTCCTTTTCAAAACTTGCCATAAATACAAATGGAATTAATGGAAAATTAAATCTGGTGGTCTTTGCTGTTGAAATTTCGGTTTCATCATTTATTTTATGTATTTTTGTTAATCTCATAAGAGACAGTCTGATTCCAAATGAAAATTTTGCATTGCTTTGTGTGGTTATTCTGTTGGTAAGTGCATATTCACTTTACGGTGGAATGGAAGGAAGGGCAAGAGTTTATGAGGTGGTGTTTTGGTTTGTTATTATTCCATTAATTGCCATGCTTGCATTTTCCGTAAAGGATGTAAAGGCAAGATATTTTTTGATGCCGGACACATTTAATTTGGCGAAGCTACTAAAGGGTGCATATCTTGTGTTTGTGTCAGGCTTTAGTGTATTTAATCTGTGTTATTTTTCGGATAGGGATAAAAAAGGGGCAATCAGTGCAGTAAAAAAGTCAATTGTAGTATATGGAGTAATAATGACTGCTTTGTATCTAATACTTCTTGCAAGCTTTGGAAAAAATGTGCTTATGAATATGAAATTTGCAGTTGTTGAACTTATGAGCAGTGTGACGATTAGAGGTTCATTTTTTAAGAGAACGGATGCATTTATGCTTAGTGTCTGGTTTTTTACTCTATTTGCAGTGCTTAATATGAGTGTATTTTATGCTAAGCGGTCTTTGGAAAAAACTTTTTCAGACAGAAAGCAAATACCGATTACCCTGATGTGTATATTGTGCTTTTTGTTGGCAATGCTATTTGAATTTGGAGATGAAATGGTAAAAAAATATCTGGATATATTAATGTATTTTGCGATTCCGGGGCTGATAATTATTGTTCTGGTAATAAATATTATGGGTTGTAGCGCGGTGGAATTGGAGGATAGGTGTTTTCCTATGCTTGCTGCTTTTGGAAAAAGTGAGGACAAAATTGAATTTTATTATGATTTGGAAGAAAATGAAACAATTGCAACAGGTGACACGATAGAGCAGGCTATGGAGGAATACGAAGAAAGCCTATCGAAGATTACTGATACAAATCACATAAAAGTAATTTTACTGTCTAGGGATTTCTACGCAGACAGAGATTTGTATATAGAATGGCTCAAATACGTAAAACAAAGTAAGCTTTTTCCAAGGAATACGTATGTAAGCATTGTGGGGGATGTTAAAAAACGTTTTGATAATATGGGGGACTACTATGAGCAGCTTATAGAAAAAAGAGTAAGACAGGAAGAAATTGAACCTCTTACAATAGGAACTCTTCTAGATGATTATGAAAATGGATTTAATGAATAAACATCAAAAAGATGGCAATACTATATTGTATGAGAAAAAGAGTGTTAATTTTTTTAGGAATTGCAGCAGCAATTTTAACAGGACTAAATCAATACAATAATTACAAATCACAGGAGATTCAAAAATCTATCGCATCAAAAATACTAAGGTTTCATGTTCTGGCAAACAGTGATGAAAAAGCAGATCAGGATGTAAAACTTTTAGTAAGAAATGCGGTAGGTACATACTTGGAGCCATATTTGTCAGGATGTAAAAGTCTAGAAGAGTCAAAACAGGTAATAAATGAAAAAATGGAGGAAATTATAGCTGTATCGGAGGATACCTTAAAGAAAAATGGATTTGACTATTCTGTAATTGCCAGGATTACAACAACAGAATTTCCGGATAAACAGTATGGAGATTATACTTTTCCCAAAGGAAAATATGAAGCCTTGCAGATTGTAATTGGTGAGGGCAGAGGTCATAACTGGTGGTGTGTTCTATATCCACAGATGTGTTTTAGAGGTAGCGTATATGAAATTGTTGACGACGGTGCTAAGGAAGAATTAAGGGAACTTCTTACAACTGAAGAATATGAAACTGTAATAAATGGAGGAAAATATGAAATAAGATTTAAAGCCCTTGAATTTTTTGAAAAGAACAGTTAGTATATTAGCACGAAGGAGAGATAATATGACGAAAGATGTACTTGTTTCGCTTAGTGGCCTGCAGCTAGCAGCAGATGAGCAGAGTGATACGGTGGAGGTAATAGCACCGGGAGAATACTATTTTAGAAATAACAAACATTATGTGTTATATGAAGAGGTTGTAGAGGGAGAAACTGAGGTTTCGAAAAATACAATCAAATTTACTGATAAATGTCTTGAATTTACAAGAAAAGGCCCGATGAGTGTACATATGATTTTTGAGAAAGGTAAGAAAAACCTTACATATTACTATACTCCATTTGGAAGTCTTCAGATTGGAATAAATGCGAGTTCAATAGAAATTACAGAAAGTGATGAAGAGATAATTGCAGATGTAAAATATGCGCTTGATGTAAATTATGAATTTGTTGCAGACTGTCATATTACAATAAAAGTAAAGAGACAGGGGCTTGGCGTTAATATCAGATAATAAAAAGAACCAGTATTTACTGGTTCTTTTATATTGTAATTACTTTTTCTTTTTTTCACTTTTAGCTTTTGCCTTAGCTGCCTTTTCCTTGGCTGCTCTTTCTTTTTCCTGTTTAAGTTCAGCATTTGCCTTATTGTACTTGTCCTGCATTCTTGCACGAAATCCCTTTTTCTTTGTAGGTCTTTCGATAGGTCCGCGAAGTCCTTTAACACCAGTAATGTAAAGACCACTTACTGTTGCTTTAACTTCTTTTTTGACTGGAATTTCATCAAAAATCTGCTCGTCAGCTATTAATGTCATAACCTTTGGTCCAACCTTAGCTTTTACAATTGGAAGCTTAGAACGACGCATGAGTTTTGAAGTCTGATTGATAACAGCTGCAGGAAGACCTGATTCATTTAGACGCATTCGTTTTTTGTCTATGATAAGCATGGTAACACTCTGTGCAGTAGCTGCAATCTGAGCATCCTGTTCTTCTTTTCTTTTTTGAGCTTTCTTTCCGATGATTGATAATGCAACAATAATAGCGATTAATACTGCAAGCACTACAATCAGTACGATTAATCCTGGGTTCAAAATACATTCCTCCTAAATTTTCTGAAAATCATTTTATCAAAGATTTATTGAAAAATCAACGAGATAATAAAGTTCATAAAAAATCAACGAGATAATAAAGTCTCATTGTCTTTTTAATAAAACTATGCTATTTTAAATAAGTTAAAGTTTAAAAATCAGGAGGAAATACATGTGTAACGATAAGGATTTGGAACAAAATCCAGATATTAATACAGAAGAAATATCAGAAGAAGCAGAAGTAGTAGAAGAATCACAAGAAAATGGAGAATTAGAAGAAACACAAGATTCTTCAGAAGAGATTTCTTTTGAGGCAAAGAAAAAATCTGACCCTAGAAATATTATCATACTGGGACTTTTGGTAGTCTTGATTGCAGCTGCAATTGTTCTTGTAATACTTGTGGTTGATAAGAACAAAGATGGTAATTCAAAGGCTGATGATGTGACAGAGCAGGTAACTGGTCCCACAAAGAGAAGCGGTGAGTTTGATATTGATTATGAAAAGCAGGTTAAAAAGTTGTGTGATTATAAAAAAGTCCCTGTGGCCATAAGCTGTGAATATGAGATAAATGATGCCGTAAAGCAGCAGTATTTTGAGCAGATACTTGATTCATATGGAATTAATAAGTACAAGAAGGTAGAGGGAAGAACAACTGTTGAGGAAGGTGATATTGCAGATATTGATTATACCGGATATAAAGACGGCGTAGCCTTTGATGGAGGCCAGGCAAGTGGTATAATAATGGATGTATCAAACAATTGTGATTCCACAGGAATGCCATATATTGAAGGTTTTTCGGACCCTATTATTGGAATGAGTATAGGCGAAACGAAAAAATCTGAGATTACTTTCCCAGAAGATTATGGAAATGCAGATTTAGCAGGGGCAACGGTAACTTTTGAATACAAAGTAAACGATATTTATATTAATGAGACAATTACAATTGATGACATTTCAGATGAAAAGGTAGAAGAAGCTTTTGGGCAAACAGCGGGAATTACAACTGCAGATGCACTTAGAGATCAGATTGATGTGGATTTAAATCAGATGAAGTACAGTGCAACTGTTGATGCAGTGAAAAACTACATGCTGGATAATTGTGAAGTAGATATACCGGATGGTTATCTTGATGCCAGACTAAATGAATATAAAAATTCATTTGTTGAGGAAAATGTTCCGGATGGAGAAACTTTAGAATCATATCTAGAAAGCAGTGGAATGGGGATTTCAGTGCAACAGCTAGAGGATAACTGGCGTGAGACACTTATAAAACAGATAAAGATAGAATTTATTTTTGGACTTATCGCTCAGAAAGAGGGCGTCGAAATCGATGAAGAAGTATTTAATGAATATATGGATTATATACTGTCAGCTGGGCAGGGAAGATTTGAGGATTATGAATCCTTATATAAATACTTTGGAAGCGGTAACAAAGAAGAGGGCGAGAAATATTTAAAATCGCAGTATCTTGTAAATAAGGCTATTGATATTGTATCTGAAGATGCTGATGTTTCTTTTGAAGAAACAGAGGAAATGGGATTAGATGGTGTGACAGATACAGAATAATATATGTTGATGTATAGTTATGGAGGATAATATGGATTTAATTAACATTCGTGAGATATTTAAAAACAAAGAAAAATATGCAGATCAGGAAGTGACCATCGGAGGTTGGGTCAGAAGCAATAGAAATTCAAAGAATTTTGGATTTATTGTAGTTAATGATGGAACTTTTTTTGAGCCTATCCAGGTTGTATATGGTGACGGGCTTGACAATTATGATGCTGTTGGAAAAATAAACGTAGGAGCAGCTATCATTGTAACAGGAACTCTTGTTCTTACACCAGAGGCAAAGCAGCCATTTGAGATTCAGGCAAAAGAGGTTGTAATTGAAGGGGCATCTACACCGGATTACCCACTTCAGAAAAAGAGACACACTTTTGAGTATTTACGTACAATTTCACACCTTCGCCCGCGTACAAATACATTTGAGGCAGTGTTTAGAGTACGTTCACTTTGCGCATATGCGATTCATAAATTCTTTCAGGAAAGAGATTTCGTATATGTACACACTCCACTTATCACAGGAAGTGACTGTGAGGGTGCAGGAGAAATGTTCCAGGTTACCACACTTGACTTGAATAATATTCCAAAAACAGAAGATGGAAATGTTGATTTTTCGCAGGATTTCTTTAATAAGCCAACAAATCTTACTGTTTCAGGCCAGCTTAATGGTGAGACTTATGCAATGGCATTCAAGAATATTTATACTTTCGGACCAACATTTAGAGCAGAAAATTCAAATACTACAAGACATGCGGCAGAGTTCTGGATGATTGAGCCTGAAATTGCATTTGCAGATTTAGAAGATGATATGATGCTTGCTGAGTCAATGCTCAAATATGTAATCAATTATGTTCTTGAGAATGCTCCTGAAGAGATGGCATTCTTCAATAATTTTGTTGATAAAGGTCTTTTAGAACGATTAAATAATGTTGTAAGCAATGATTTTGCCAGAGTGACTTATACAGAAGCAATTGATATTTTATCAAAAAATAATGATAAATTTGATTATAAGGTTTCATGGGGCTGCGACCTTCAGACTGAGCATGAGAGATATCTTACTGAGGAAGTGTTCAAAAGACCTGTATTTGTAACAGACTATCCAAAGGAAATTAAAGCATTTTACATGAAACTTAACGATGACGGAAAAACTGTTGCAGCGGTGGATTGTCTTGTTCCTGGAATTGGTGAAATCATTGGAGGAAGCCAAAGAGAAGATGATTATGATAAACTTCTTGAAAGAATTAAGGAATTAGGCCTCAATGAGGAAGATTACGGATTCTATCTTGATCTTCGTAAGTATGGTTCTGCAAGACATGCTGGTTTTGGACTTGGTTTTGAAAGATGCGTGATGTACTTAACAGGAATGGCAAATATAAGAGACGTGATTCCGTTCCCAAGAACAGTAAATAATTGTGAGTTATAATAACCCACACAGTTGATAAGACTGTAAGAAATGGGGGATAAAAAGTGATTCTAAAGAGAACTAAGAATAAAATTTCAGGTATAAGAAAAAGCGATAAGGTAATGCTTATTGTGATTTTTATAATGTTTCTTAGTCTTGTTTTTGCCTTGCAAAGAGGTACAAGCAATTACAAGAAAAAGCAGATTGAGATGGTTGGTGATTCCATATATATCATGGCCGAAAACCAGAGAAATCAGTTTGAAGAGTATGTGGGAGAGAAAGTTTCTGTTCTACAGGGAATGGTAAATTATCCACAGATTTATGAAATGGAGTATGAAGAACAGAAAAAGTTTATTCGTCATCATTCAAGAGATTTTGGTTTTTATCATTTGTTTGTAGTGCATGCTGATGGTAAGGTATTGTATCCCGAAGAAAACATCACGAGAGACCAAAAGGATGAGCCATTTATTTATGGTGTGATGAATAACGATTTGTATATTACTGAGCCTTACTATGGAGGTGATGTGGTTACCATTACAATTAGTGTTTCAATATATAATAAAAAGGATGAAAAGGTTGGAGCATTATGCGGTGCAGTTGAACTTAGACATGTAGAAAAGCTCTTTAAAAAAAATAAGACATACAGTAATGGTATTTCATATCTGATAAATAGTGGTGGAGATTTTATTGCATCCGATGGACTTCATGCGGTAAATTCAGAGCGAAAGATATTTGATGATATTCCGATAAAAAAGGATAGAGACAAGATTCGTGATGCTTTTGATAAGGGTAAGGGATACATTGGTATTATCAACTATAAAGACGAACAGTATTTAATGGTTATCTGTGTTCTTGATCAGTTTGACTGGGCAAATGTTCAGTTGATAAAGGTTGATGATATATATAATGGTCTTGATGATGTGATTTTCCTGCAGACAATGGCCATGCTGGTTGTTGTTGCAATATTTGTGTGTGTACTTAGAATAATTTTTTACTGGAATAAAAGTAATAAAAAGAATAATACAGATTCACTTACAGGATGTTGTAGTCGACTGGCTATACATAATCAGTTAGAACATCTGAATAATCAGATAAATCATGATATCGCTATTATTTATTTTGACCTGAACAGATTCAAAGAAGTAAATGATACCCTTGGACATGAGGAGGGCGACAGGGTATTGTGTGTTTTTAGTGATGTGCTCACAGATGTTTTTGGTTATGTAGGAGATGTAGGACGTCAGGGTGGAGATGAGTTTATTGCTATTGTTGTAGGTATTGATGAAGAAAAAATCATTAAAATGTGTGACAGCGTAAACATTCTCCTTAAAGTAAAACTTAAAGAGAATGGTTTGCCGGAATATATTGAAATATCATATGGAATATCAATTCGCAAAAAAGGAAGCAATGAAGATATAAATACAACATTGATCAGAGCAGATAAGAAGATGTACGAGAACAAGGGTAAATCCAGAAAAGCTAATAGAGAATAATCATTAACTCTCCAACATACGATGTATGTGTGGAGGGTTTTATTTATGTCAAGAAAAATTAAGCCAATTGTTTGTACTATTCTGGTTATGCATTTGGTTGGGATAGTTGCAGTTTTGGGAATATGCTTTGCAGATTATATGGTAAATCTGGCAGGATGGATAGAATACGCACTTCAATTGCTTGTGCACGTCATTTTAGGATTGGTGTGTGGTATATCATTAAAATGCTGTTTTCACAAAAGACGATTAATAAAAATGACTGTGTGTTGTTATTGGATTACTTATGTGATACTTACGTTGGTGATGAATGTGGGAGAAACAAAAAATCTTTTTGAGCTACTTATAATATTACTTTTACTCTTATTTTCTGCTTCTTTATTTCACTAAAAAGGCTTTTCATATGGAATGCTATGTGCTATAATATCAAAGATAAGCGAGTGAATTAAATCGTAAAATGAGCAAAAGGAGAGATTCTTATGAAGCATGTAAAGACATTAAATACAAGAAAATTACAGAACACAGTTAAAAAAGGTGGATGTGGAGAATGCCAGACATCATGTCAGTCTGCATGTAAAACTTCTTGTACAGTTGGAAATCAGACTTGCGAGCAGTATAAATAGTGTGTAAAGCTGAAGTGATGAACGGATGAACGTTCAGAGATTTAGGGGTGTGCGCTTGTAATGGGTGCACACTTTTTATGTGATTAAGATAGTGATTAGTTAAGCATAAAAGTATAAGATAGTAAAATTAGAAAGTGAGGAATATTGTAGTGGTTCATCAGTATAAGAATAACGGCTATAATATCGTCCTTGACGTCAACAGTGGTGCAATCCATGTAGTGGATGATGTCACCTATGATGTTATTGAAATGTTTGAGGAACATTCAAAAGAGGAAATTTTTGGGGCTTTAAAGGACAAGTACCCACAGAAAGAGATTAGTGAGGCGATTGAAGAGGTTGAGGAGTTAAAGGTAAATGAAGAACTCTTCACAGAGGATACATATAAAGAACGAATTATTGATTTCAAAAAACGCCAGACAGTAGTAAAGGCACTTTGTCTTCATATTGCACACGATTGTAACCTTGCCTGCAAATACTGCTTTGCAGAAGAGGGAGAATATCACGGCAGACGAGCTATGATGTCTTATGAGACAGGAAAACAGGCTTTAGATTTTCTGATTGCTAATTCCGGAAGCAGAAGAAATCTCGAGGTAGATTTTTTCGGTGGAGAGCCACTTATGAATTTTGATGTTGTAAAACAGCTGGTGGCTTATGGAAGACAGCAGGAAAAAATTCATGACAAAAATTTTAGATTTACACTTACAACAAACGGTGTATTACTGGATGATGACATTATGGAATTTGCTAATCGGGAAATGGACAATGTTGTACTTAGTATCGATGGAAGAAAAGAAGTTCATGACAATATGAGACCTTTTAGAAAAGGAGCAGGAAGTTATGATCTTATTGTTCCAAAATTTCAAAAGCTTGCTGAAAGTAGAAATCAGGAGAGATATTACGTAAGAGGAACATTTACACATTTTAATACAGATTTTTCAAAGGATGTATTGCATCTTGCGGATTTAGGATTTAAGCAGATTTCTGTTGAGCCTGTTGTGGCACAGCCAACAGATGAATATGCACTTACAGATTCTGATTTGCCGGTACTTTTTGATGAGTATGATAAACTTGCCGCAGAAATTGTAAAAAGGGAAAAAGAAGGAAATGGATTTAATTTCTTCCACTTTATGATTGATCTTGAAGGAGGACCTTGCGTTTATAAGCGTCTTTCAGGATGTGGCTCAGGAACAGAGTACATGGCAGTAACTCCTTGGGGAGATTTATATCCATGCCATCAGTTTGTTGGAAATGAAGATTTTCTTATGGGAAATGTTTGGGATGGTATAAAGGCAACAGAATTACAGGATGAGTTCAAATGCTGCAATGTGTATGCTAAAGAAAAATGTAGAGATTGTTTCGCAAGATTCTATTGTAGTGGAGGATGCGCTGCAAATTCATACAATTTCCATGGAACAATCACTGACGCGTATGACTTAGGATGTGAACTTCAAAAGAAACGTATAGAATGTGCCATTATGATTAAGGCTGCGTTAGCAGATTAATATATAGTTTTTTATTAGGAAGGTAGAATTACAATGAAAAAAGGAAGAGGAGTTGTAACAATACTTGCTATTCTGGCCTTTTTGGGATTTATGGGCTGGTATTCATCAAATATTGTTATGGACACAAAGGCAAAGCAGGAAGCAACTGCTAATAATGAGGATGCTTCTGATAAGAAGTATGATAATATCAAGCTTGGTCTTGATTTATCGGGTGGTGTATCAATTACTTACAGAATAAAGGATAATAATCCTTCATCAACAGATATTAATGATACAATAGCAAAACTTGAGGAAAGAGCAGAAAACTACACAACAGAGTATTCTGTTTATAAAAGTGGTAATGATAGAATTACTGTTGAAATCCCAGGTGTAGATGACCCAAATGAAGTTCTTGAGGACTTAGGAAGTCCTGGACAGCTTTACTTTATTGCACAGTATGATTCAGAAGGAAATCAAAATTATGTACCAGATGAATCAGCTGCTGGAGATGTGAAATATTCATTAACTACTGATATTCAGACTCTTATTGATAATGGTTCAGTAGTAATGAACGGTAATGATGTCAAAGATGCTGTTGCATCATATCAGACAAATCAGAGTGGAGCCAAAGAAATTGTTGTACAGTTAAAGCTTAAAGATAAAGCTACTGATAAGTGGGGTGAAGCTACAACAACTGCCGCTGCAGGAAATCAGTCAATTGGTATTTATTACAATGATCATTTTATTAGTGTTCCTTCAGTAAATGAGCCAATTTTAAACGGTGACTGCGTTATTACTATGAGTGGTACAGACGAGGAAACTTATAAGCAGGCTCAGAAGGTTGCAACCTTCATTCGTGCAGGTGCAATTAACCTTGAGCTTGAGGAGTTAGAGTCAAACGTAGTAGGAGCTCAGCTCGGAGGAGATGCTCTTAAGAATGCCGTAAAAGCGGCACTTATCGGAATTGCACTTGTAATGTTATTTATGATTATTTTCTATGGAATTTCGGGCGTAGCTGCTTCGATTGCCCTTGGAATTTATACAACACTTGTAGTTTCATTTATCTACTGGTTTGAAATCACACTTACATTACCTGGTATTGCAGGAATTATTCTTGGTATCGGTATGGCAGTGGATGCAAACGTAATTATTTTCGCACGTATTCGTGAGGAGATTGCTACTGGAAAGAGTGTAATTGCTTCAATTAATGAGGGATATCATAAAGCGCTTTCAGCGATTCTTGATGGTCAGATTACGACATTTATCGCTGCATTTGTACTTATGGCTTTAGGTTCAGGTACTGTAAAGGGATTTGCATATACACTTATGATTTCAATCCTTTTATCATTATTAACTGCATTATTTATTTCAAAATATCTTACAAGAGCATTATATGCAGTTGGATTTACAAAAGAGAAATGGTATGGTAGAGCAAAAGAGAGAAAATCAATTAACTTTATTCAAAACAGAGCAAAATACTTTATCATTTCATTGGTTGTTATTGTAGCTGGAATTGTAGGAATGATTGCAAATGGTGCATCAGGAAATAAAACGCTCAACTTCAGTCTAGAGTTTGCTGGAGGAACATCCACAACAGCTGATTTTGGAAAATCATATACAGCATCTGAGGTAGAAAAGGATATTGTTCCTGCTGTTTCGAAACTTTTGGATGATAAAGCAGTTCAGGTTACAACTGTAAGCGGAAGCAATAATGTAACACTTAAGACTCGTACACTTTCACTTAAAGAAAGAGAAAAACTTGCAGATTTACTTGAAAAAGATTTTAATGTAGATAAGTCAAAAATTGAGACACAGAGTATCAGTTCCACAATAAGTGGAGAGATGAGAAAAGATGCAATTGTAGCTGTTATTGTAGCATGCTTCTTTATGCTTCTTTACATCTGGTTTAGATTTAAAGATATTAGATTTGCATCAAGTGCGATTCTTGCACTTATACATGACGTGTTAGTTGTGCTTACAGCGTATGCATTAATCCGTATCTCAGTAGGAAGTACATTCATTGCATGTATGCTTACAATCGTAGGTTATTCAGTCAACGATACAATTGTTATTTTCGACCGTATCAGAGAGAACCTTCATGGACTTAAGAAACAGTCTAAGGAAGAACTTACAGAGGTTTGTAATAAATCACTTACACAGACTCTTTCAAGAAGTATCAATACTTCGATTACAACATTTATTATGGTATTCCTTCTTTATATTTTAGGAGTAGCATCAATCAAAGAGTTTACATTACCACTTATTGTTGGTCTTGTATGTGGATCTTATTCTTCAATCTTTATTGCGACAGAGCTTTGGTTTGGAATGAAGCTTCGTTTCAAAAAAGAAAAATAGAATCAATTAAGGGACTTGGCATAAGCCAGGTCCTTTTTTAAAAAAAATAGTTTATTGTGGAAGCGATATTTGGTAAAGTAAAATAGATAAAAATAAAGGAGAAGAATGATGGAAAGTATTGAAAAAATAGAATTGCTAGACTGCCCTTTATGTGGAGGCCCTGGTCTTTTAGAGGAAGAATGTGGTTCAGGCTTTTGTGTTACATGTATGGATTGTGGAAGTCAGACTGTGATTATTGATTTTAAGTCAGAAGGGGAAAAATTTGGTGCAGCGCAAAAAGCAGCAGATTTATGGAACACAGGAAAGGTTATATCAAGTAGCCCAGGAGAATAAAGCTTATGAATTTGATGCTAGTATGTTTTTTCAGACATAAAACAAAACACTAGTATTTTGTTGTTGGAATGCCTATAATTGTTATTGTACACCTTGTAATAATTGGTATAATATTAAAGTGTTATATTTTTTGATACAATGGTGTTCATGAATTAGGATAATTGTAGTTTATAAATAATTTAAATAAGGAGATTGAAAATGTATACACTTGACGACATTAAAAAAGTAGATGCTGAAATCGCAACAGCTATTACAGATGAGTTTGAGAGACAGAATAGTCATATTGAGCTTATTGCTTCAGAAAACTGGGTTAGTCCTGCTGTTATGTCAGCAATGGGAAGTATCCTCACCAATAAATATGCAGAGGGATATCCAGGAAAGAGATATTACGGTGGATGTGATTGCGTAGACGTAGTAGAGGATTTAGCAAGAGAGCGTGCAAAGGAGCTTTTTGGCTGTGAATATGCAAATGTTCAGCCTCATTCAGGAGCTCAGGCAAACATGGCAGTGCAGTTTGCAATTCTTAAACCTGGCGATACAGTAATGGGAATGAATCTGGATCATGGCGGACATCTTACACATGGTTCACCAGTAAACTTCTCTGGTACATATTTTAATATTGTTCCTTATGGAGTAAATGATGAAGGTTTCATTGATTATGATAAAGTAAGAGAGATTGCATTAGAGTGCAAGCCAAAAATGATTATTGCAGGTGCTTCAGCTTATGCTAGAACAATCGATTTCAAGAAATTCCGTGAGATCGCAGATGAAGTAGATGCTGTTCTCATGGTAGATATGGCTCACATTGCAGGTCTTGTTGCAGCAGGACTTCATCCAAGTCCAATTCCTTATGCAGATGTAGTTACAACAACTACTCACAAGACACTTCGTGGGCCACGTGGTGGAATGATTCTCTGTAGCCAGGAAATGCAGGATAAATATAACTTCAACAAAGCTATTTTCCCAGGAATTCAGGGTGGTCCACTTATGCACGTGATAGCTGCAAAGGCAGTATGCTTTAAGGAAGCTCTTCAGCCAGAATTCAAGGCATATCAGGAGCAGATTGTAAAGAATGCACAGGCACTTTGCAAGGGATTACAGAATAGAGGAATCAAGATTGTTTCTGACGGAACAGATAACCACCTTATGCTGGTAGACCTTACACCATTTGATCTGACAGGAAAGGCTGTAGAGAAGTTATTGGACTCTGCACATATTACAGCGAACAAGAACACTATCCCAAATGATCCAAAATCACCATTTGTTACTAGTGGACTTCGTTTAGGAACACCAGCCGCTACATCGCGTGGACTTAAAGAGGATGATTTTGATAAGGTTGCTGAGGCTATTGCAATGCTTATCAAAGAGGGTGAGTCTGCAATAGATGCAGCAAAGGCAATTGTAAAGGAACTTACAGATAAGTATCCTTTAGAAAAATTCAATTAAAATAGTAATACTTTTTGGAGGAACTATGATAGATATAAAATTTTTAAGAGAAAATCCTGAAGTGGTAAAGGAAAATATCAAAAAGAAATTTCAGGATCATAAACTTCCTTTAGTAGATGAAGTTATTGATTTAGATAAAAAGGCAAGAGCAGCTCAGCAGGAAGCTGACGATCTTCGTGCAAAGAAAAATCAGATTTCAAAACAGATTGGTGCACTTATGGCGCAGGGCAAGAAGGAAGAGGCTGAAGCAGTTAAGGCAGAAGTAGCTTCGATATCAAAGAGACTTACTGAGCTTGAGCCGGAAGAGAAAGCTTTATCTGAGAAGGTAAATGAAATCATGATGAAGATTCCAAATATTATTGATCCTTCCGTTCCAATCGGAAAAGATGATAGCTGTAATGTGGAGATTGAAAAGTACGGTGAGCCTGTTGTTCCTGATTTTGAGATTCCATATCATTCAGAAATCATGGAAAGCTTTGATGGAATTGATTTAGATGCAGCTGGAAAAGTTGCAGGAAATGGTTTCTACTATCTCATGGGGGATATTGCAAGACTTCATTCGGCAATGACTTCTTATGCAAGAGATTTCATGATTAATAAAGGTTTTACTTATTGTATTCCTCCATTTATGATTCGTTCAAATGTTGTGACAGGTGTTATGAGTTTTGAAGAGATGGATGCAATGATGTACAAAATTGAGGGAGAAGATTTATACCTTATCGGAACATCTGAGCATTCAATGATTGGTAAGTTTATTGATACATTAAATGATGAAGCAAAACTTCCTTATACCCTTACAAGTTATTCACCATGCTTCCGTAAGGAGAAGGGTGCCCATGGAATTGAAGAGAGAGGTGTATACCGTATCCATCAGTTCGAGAAGCAGGAAATGATTGTTGTATGTAAGCCAGAGGAGTCAAAAGACTGGTATGAAAAAATGTGGCAGTATACAGTAGAGTTGTTCAGAAGCCTTGATGTACCAGTACGTACACTTGAGTGCTGTTCTGGAGACCTTGCTGATTTGAAGGTTAAGTCTTGTGATGTAGAGGCTTGGTCACCACGTCAGAAGAAATATTTTGAGGTTGGAAGCTGTTCAAATCTTGGAGATGCACAGGCGAGACGTCTCAAGATTCGTGTAAAGGATGAGAATGGAAATAAATACTTTGCACATACATTGAATAACACGGTTGTTGCTCCACCTCGTATGCTTATTGCATTCCTTGAGAACAACTTAAATGCAGATGGAACTGTAAGTATTCCAAAAGCACTTCAGCCATATATGGGCGGTGTGGATAAACTTGTTCCAAAGAAATAATTTTAATGCTAACTCAGTTTTTGTAGAAATCTATGAAAACTGAGTTTTTTTAATGTGAAAAATATGGTAAAATATTACTATATTTGCTAGTAAGAATGGCTAAGGAGGGACTTATTATGTGGGCAGAAGAAAGCGTATTTTATCAAATTTATCCCTTGGGATTTTGTGGGGCACCGTTTGAGAATGATGGAAAGCTTGAACACAGAATTCTTAAGGTGATTGACTGGACTAAACATATAAAGGATATGGGGGCGAATGCCATATATTTTTCACCGGTATTAGAATCTGATACACACGGATATAATACCAGGGATTATACAAAGATAGATACAAGACTTGGAACAAACAAGGATTTCAAGAAAGTGTGTGATAAGCTTCATAAAAATAATATCAAGGTTGTACTTGATGGTGTATTTAATCATGTAGGAAGAGGTTTTTGGGCATTTGAGGATGTTCTTAAAAATAGGGAAAATTCGCCATATGTGAATTGGTTTTCGAGAATTGATTTTGGTGGCAATTCAAATTATAACGATGGACTTTGGTATGAGGGCTGGGAAGGTAATTATGACCTTGTAAAGCTAAATCTTAGAAATGAAGATGTGATAAATCATATTTTTGATGCAATAAAAGGCTGGGTTAAGGAATTTGATATTGATGGATTGCGACTTGACGTAGCATATTGTCTTGATCATGATTTTCTTCGGAAACTCAGAAGTTTTTGCAATGAATTAAAGCCTGATTTCTGGCTCATGGGTGAGACATTGCACGGAGATTACAATCAGATAATGAATGATTCCATGCTAGATTCCGTTACAAACTATGAGTGCTACAAAGGGCTTCATTCAAGCTTTAATTCAATGAATATGTTTGAGATAAATCATTCGCTGCTTCGCCAGTTCGGACCAGAACAGTGGACGCTTTACAAGGGGAAACATCTTTTTACTTTTGTAGATAATCATGATGTGACAAGAGTTGCCAGTATATTAAATAATGAAAATCATTTGAAACTAATATATGCAATAGCTTTTGGAATGCCAGGAATTCCATGTGTATATTATGGAAGTGAGTGGGGGGCAAAAGCGAAAAAGGAAGAAGGGGATCCGGCACTTAGAGCGTGTTTTGAAGAACCGGAAGTTAATGAACTTACTGAATGGATCAGCAGACTCTCAGAGGCTAAAAAGAATTCAAAGGCATTGTGTTATGGTAATTTCACCTCAGTTGTTCTGACGAATGGACAATGTGTTTTTGCAAGAGAATTTGAAGGTGAGAAAGTATACGTTGCAATTAATGCAACTGATGCACCATATAGGGCAAATTTCGATATAAATGGTGAGAAGACAGATTTGATTTCACAGAGTAAGATTGAAGCAAATGGTGGAATTGATATGCCACCATATAGTGCATATTTTATAGAATAAGTATTTAAATCTAAAAAGGAGGGCGTTATGGAAAATGCAATAGTTGCAAAGAATCTTTATAAGACATTTTTGCAAAAAAAACCAAAAAGAATTAAAAAGACTGCAGTCAATAACTTGAGTTTTGAGGTGAAAAAAGGTGAAGTGTTTGGACTGCTTGGACCAAATGGTGCCGGTAAAACAACCACACTTCGCATGCTTGCAAGTCTCATTAAACCGGATTCAGGTGAGATAGAGGTTTGTGGAATTGACTGTATAAATAATTCGCGTGAGCTTCGACAGAATATTGGATTTTTAACAAGTGAATTGAAGTTAGAGGACTATTTTACACCAAATTTTCTATTTGACTATTTTTCACAATTGTACAAGATTGATTCTAAAATAGCCAAAGAGAGAAAACAAATGCTGTTTGATAAGTTTGAAATTAATGATTACAAAGATACAAAGGTCGAGAAGTTATCTACCGGAATGAAGCAGAAGGTGTCACTTGCTGTTGCCTTGGTGAATGATCCGGATGTTATTATTTTTGATGAACCAACTAATGGTTTAGATGTTATTACTGCAAAAGTGGTTACGGACTTCTTAGAAGAACTAAAGAACAGCGGTAAGACAATTATTGTCTCTACCCATATTTTTACACTTATTGAAAAAGTGTGCGACAGGGTTGGAATAATTATTGATGGAAAGATGATGTACACAGAAACACTTGAGAATATCAATAAAGAAAAGACTCTTGAAGATCTGTTCTTTGAGATATACGAACAGAACAAGGGGGTGGAATAATGTTTGCTGAAATATGGACAATAACGAAGAAGGAACTTTCTAGATTTTTTAGTGATAAAAGACTTGTGCTATCAGTATTGATGCCGGGTGTTGTAATTTACTTTATGTATTCTGCTATGGGTTCTGGATATTCAAATCTTAATTCAGACTCGGATACATATAAGGTTACAACAGTAAATATGCCATCGGAAATGGATATTTATAAAGGAATGGACAAATTCGATGTGGAGAAAATTGACGGTATAGATGATGAAAAAATATCAAAGAGTAAAAAGCTGATAGAGGATGAGAAGCTTGATTTACTTGTAGTTTTTCCAGATGATTTTGTCAGTAATGCTACAGATGGAAATAACAGCTCTGCACCAAATATAGAGATATATTACAATTCCGTAAATACTACCTCTTCACAGTCTTATACAGTTACAACAGAGATACTAAATGCAACAGAATCACAGATTTGTAATGCGTTTGATATTAACAGTGATTTGAATGCGGAATATGACATGGCATCAGAAGAGGATGGACTTATGAGCTTTTTTGCAACAATGCTTCCAATGATTTTACTTATTTTTATCTTCTCAGGATGTATGACAATTGCAGCAGAATCTATTGCAGGAGAAAAGGAAAGAGGAACTTTGGCAAAACTTCTTGTTACTCCGACAAGGCATTCTAGTATTGCATTTGGAAAGATTCTTGGTCTTTCTGTGATTGGTTTGTTAAGTGGTTTATCGAGTTTTTTGGGAATTATGCTTTCTCTTCCCAAAATGGTACAGGGAATGACTCAGTCGGATTCGGTATCAGCACTTATTTACGGTCCAAAGGAATATCTGATGCTGTTTTTGGTAATTATTTCCACAGTACTTGTTGTTGTAGGTGTACTTTCTGTTGTTTCAAGTTTTGCTAAGTCAGTAAAAGAGGCGAGCCTTTATGCTACACCTCTAATGATAGTTGCTTCCTTATTGGGATTGTCATCAATGTTTGTTGAATTTGAAGAAGTGACTCTTGTACAATATGCAATTCCTGTATTTAATAGTGTAATGTGTATGACAGGAATATTTAACTGTAAACTTCCAATAGTTTGTGTTGTAATTACAGTATGCTCAAATATTGCTGTTACAGCAGTTTTAGTTGCTGTATTATCAAAAATGTTTAAGAGCGAAAAAATAGTATATTAAATTTTAAGTGATGATAGAGAGCAAATCAGTCATGTAATTTTTTAAATAATTAATGATTTGTTCTCTATTTTTGTAGTTATAGTAATCCACCTTTCTTATCGCGTATTCGTAAAGAACTTTGGAAAGAACCGGAGAAAATACTTCAACAAGAATATCAGGATTTGTGTTACTATAAAAAACAGCTTTGGAATTGTCAAAAACCATTCCATTTATCTGATTTGTGTCTGAATAGGGCACAGGATAAAATTGATAGTTTGGATTCTTTTCCATAAGAGTAATAATGGAATTTAAATGCAAGGCATAGGTTTTTGGAGTGTAAAATAATTTTTCCTCAGTAATAAATGGAAAATCTACAGGGATTTTTCCGGAAAGTATTTGTGCAGGTGTTGCAACAGGACAAATATCAATACAATCAGAGGATGTGAGATTGCTCGAAAAACTGTCCTTGTATTTTTGTATATTATCAAGCTGTTTACTTTGCTCTCTTGTACTGTCCTTTTTTAGAAGGTAAAGAATCTGACTTGGAAGCGTTTCCGTAGGCAGAGACTTTGGAAAATTAAGTCTGGAGTGTTCTCTTAATATATATTTATCAAGACATCTGCATTTATCCTGAACAAAGGAGTGAAGTGTAAACGCAGGTTTACACATTCTTTTATATTCATTAAAAATTGCAAAGTCATATGCTACTACATTTTTATCTGTACTTAGTATGGTCTGGAATGTCTTTGCATTTGAACTAATAAATGAATTTGTTAGTGAAATTTCTCCAGGTAAAATAATCATGGATTTTTTATAAATATTATCACGTATTCTAGGATAAAAAAATGCTTCAATATTTCTGGAAGAATAGGCATGAATCCATCTTTGAGTGGAATATAAAGCTGCTTCAATGTTCTCTCCGGAAAAAAGTATCTGGCAGATTTTAAATCCTCTTGAGATTAATGTGTCAATCAGCTCAGTTTCAATATTAGAGTCTGTTTCAGACTCTGGTAATTCTTCTAAGCATACGTAAATAGTATGGTCAGGTGATACCTTATCTATATACTGTAAAAATTTTGAAATTGCTTTTTGTTTTCCAGATATTTCATAATAATAATTTGTCTTTTTTTCTACTGCTTTTTTACCCGGGTCTTTTGGATAAACAGAAATGTTAAGTGAATTTTCGCCTGCCTGGTCTGAGGTATCAGTTAACCATGAAAAAATAATGGAGGAAAGTGTCTCTTCTGAAGGGGAATGGTTAAGCCGAACATCTTTTAACTGCGAATAAAGCATTTCAAGTTGTGAAGGTGCAAGACAGTATTTTGCAAAAAAATCTGCCATGTCCTGTATTCGTTCGTTATTCTTAGGTAATTTACGTCTTCCGGTCTTCAACAAACTAATAAGTGATGGATCTACATGTAATTTCTGAGACAATTGCTTATTTGTTGTATTTGATACTGTCATAAGAAAAGATAATTTTTGAAAAAATTGCATGGCTTTCTCCTAGTAAATGAAAAAATGTAACATTACAAAAAATATATTGATTTCATAAATTTATATAGAAAAGTGTAATTTAAATTACGTAATATGTCAATTACAAATAGTACAAAAGTATTGGAAATAGTACTAAAGCGTGGTAAGTTAGAAATATAGTAAAAAAGTATCATTGGGTGAAAGGCGGAGAAAAGATGAAAGGTATAAAGATAGGGGTTTTGTGTGCATCTCTTTTAATTGGGATGTTTTCTGTTGCTTCTTGTGGCAAAACAGAGGAAAAGGGCTCGGTTAGATATCTTAATTTCAAACCGGAAGTTGCTGATGTATGGGAGGAAGTTGCACAGATTTATACAGAAGAAACCGGTGTAGAGGTTGAAATTCTAAATGCGCCAAGCAACTGTAATGAGCAGACACTTAAATCGGAAATAGCAAAGAGAAATGCTCCAACTTTGTTTCAGGTTAATGGACCTGTTGGATATGGTAAGTGTGAGTATTATTGTGAAGATTTAAGTGATACTGATTTGTATTCATGGGTAGTTGATAAGGACATGGTCATCAAGGGGGATGATGGTGGCGTGTATGGTATTCCATATGTAGTTGAGGGCTACGGAATTATCTACAATAAGGCTATTATGGATAAGTATTTCTCACTTGGAACAAAATCAACATCATATTCTTCGATGGATGAGATAAATAATTTTAATGCGTTAAAGGAAGTTTCTGAAGATATGCAGGCACATAAATCAGAACTTGGAATCAAGGGAGTTTTTGCTTCAACTTCTTTTGCTACTGGCGAAGAGTGGAGATGGCAGACACATCTGATGAATCTTCCAATTTACTATGAGTATATAGATAATAATGTCTCAGACATGAATGAAATTCAGTTTACATATGGTGAAAACTACAAGAATCTTTTTGATTTATATATAAATAATTCAACATGTGCTAAGTCTGAACTTGGAAATAAAACAGTAAATGATTCTATGGCCGAATTCGCGAAAGGCGAATGTGCAATGGTTCAGAATGGTAACTGGGCATGGGGGCAGATTTCTGAAACAGAAGGCAATGTAGTTACAGAAGATAACTGTAAATATATGCCAATGTATACAGGTGTAGCAGGAGAGGAAAGTCAGGGATTATGTATTGGAACTGAGTGCTATATTTGTGTTAACTCAATGGTGAGCGAGGCTGATAAACAGGCTTCAATCGATTTTTTGGAGTGGCTATTTAGTTCGGATGTTGGAAAAGATTATGTGACTAATAAGTTCCAGTTTATTACGGTGTTTAATACTTTTTCAACAGAAGAGACTCCTTCAAATCCACTTGCAAGAGAAGTTTCAACATATGTTAATGATACATCAAAGAGTTCTGTAAGCTGGAATTTTACAACATTCCCAAGTCAGGAATACAAGGATAATCTGTCAAATCACTTGTATAAATATATCAATGGTGAAGAAAGTTTTGATGATGTATCAAAATACATAGTCTCTGAGTGGAATCTGGAAAAAGCAGGAATAGCTGGTGAAACACAGGAAGATGGAGCACAAGATGAAGCGACGCAGGACGAGGCTGATTCTGCAGACGATGAAGTGACGCAGGATGAAACTGATACGGTGGAAGATGAAGCAACGCAGGATGAAGCTGATACACAAGAAGATGTACAGGATAATGCCGAAGCTGAATAATAAGGGGGATCAGATTTGATGAAGGGATTAACAATAAGAAGAAAATTCACAGTTACAATTGCTACTACATCAATGATTCTTATAGTGGCAATTCTGACAGTTGCGTATTTTGTAAACAAAAAGAATATTACTGAGCTGTGTGAAAATTATATGTATGATATGTGTACGTCTGCTTCAGATACCCTGTATGAAAGCTTTTATGGCGATGCGGAGAGAAATGAGCAGAATTATCGTTTGAAATACATTCTAAATAATGTTGGAATTTCTACAATGAAGTCAAGTGAATGTTATTTAGTTGATACAGACGGAACATATTTATACAATTCGGATGAGAGTCTTATAGGCACAACTATGGGTGATAATCCGCTGGTACAGGAAGTAATTGATACCATAAACAATGAAGGTCATATTACGACTGCTGATGTAAGAGCATGTGTAGTAGATGGTAAATCAGTCTATGTAGGATTTATTTGTACTGTAAATGATTGGGTTTTATGTGTTCAGATTGATAAATCTGATATGATGAAGCCTGTAAATACAATTACGCTTTATTGTGTAGTGATAGGTGTAATTCTTCTAGTGGGATGTTTGATAATTGGATATGCAATTACTCGTGTTATTACAAAACCAATTACACAGCTTACAAGTGTTATTGATGAAATTTCTGAGTTAGATATGACATCTGAGTGTGAGATTGATGAAACAAACGATGAAATCGGAATGATGGTTCAGGCAGTGAAACGAATGAGAGCAAAGCTTTCAAATATTGTTGGTGAGCTTGATGGTATTTCAGGAGTTCTTGTATCGGATTCAAATACTCTTTATGATATTTCGGAGCAGGTATCAGATGCTTCTTCTAACAACTCTGCTACAAACGAAGAGTTAGCTGCCAGTATGATGCAGACAACAGAAGCTACTGATTCTGTTAATGAAAATATTCAGACTATCAATGAAAGTATCTCCAATATTGCGGATAAGATTGTTGATGGAACTGAACTTACAACTGACATCATGAACAAAACAGTTCAGATTAAAGAGAATACAAAAGAGGCTAGCAAGAATACAATTGATATGTACGGTACTATAAGAAATCAGTCAGAGAGTGCAATTGTTCGTGCTAGAGAAGTTGAGAAGATTAATTCTCTTGCCGGACAGATTCAGGAAATCGCAGATCAGACAAACTTATTATCACTAAATGCTTCTATTGAGGCAGCAAGGGCAGGAGAAGCAGGTAAGGGATTTGCGGTTGTTGCTGATGAAATATCAAAACTCGCAGCACAGACAACAGAATCAAGTGCGGATATTTTATCAATTGCAAAAGAGGTAAATGCATCGGTAGATGTACTTACAGATAATCTTGTAAAGATTCTTGAGTTTATGGAACAAAATGTAATTGCTGATTATAATGACTTTATTAGTTCAAGTGACGAATACTCAAAGGCGACTGCTGAGATTCAGGGATTTATGCTTCATACTAATGAAGAGATAATGGATATTAAGAACGAAATTGAAGCGATAGCAATGTCAATTGCATCAATTAGTGACAATATCAGTGAATGTTCATCTGGTGTAAATGACATTGCGATAAAGACAACGAATGTAGTAGAACTTACATCTGAGACATATGAGAGAACGACGAACTGTAAGGAATCGGCTGAAAAACTAAAAGATATTACATCAAGATTCCATTAATCGGGCTAGTGATTAAGTATAAAGAACTGCACTGAAAAGGGCAGTTCTTTTTGTTAAAGATAAAAATTAAAAAGAGATGGAGAAGAAAAATGAAGGTACTAAAAATTGGGGTGTTAATATCTTCACTTGTATTGTTTACATTATCCGGTATTTCCTGTGGTAAAAGTGAAGAAAAAGGAAAAGTGAAATATTTAAATTTTAAACCAGAGGTTGCAGATGTATGGGAAGAGGTGGCGCAGCTTTATACTGAGAAAACGGGAATAGAAGTAGAAATTGTAAATTCGCCGTCAAATAGTAATGATCAGACGCTTCAGTCTGAACTTGCAAAAAGAGAGGCACCAACCTTGTTTCAAATAAATGGGCCGGTTGGTTTTGCAAATTGGAAATATTACTGTGAAGATTTGAGTGATACAAACTTGTATTCGTGGGTTATTGATAAGGATATGGTTATTAAAGGCGAAGATGGAGGCGTATATGGTATCCCATACGTAGTAGAAGGCTACGGAATAATTTATAATGATGCCATAATGCAGAAATATTTTAGCATTAATAACAAAGCTACAACATTCAAGTCTGTTGATGAGATTGACAATTATGAAAAACTAAAAGCTGTTGTTGAAGATATGACCGCACACAAAGAGGAATTGGGAATAAAAGGAGTTTTTGCGTCTACGTCATTTGCTGCAGGTGAGGAATGGAGATGGCAGACTCATTTAATGAATATTCCGGTATTCTATGAATACAAGGAAAAGGGTGTTGATGATTTAGATAATCTTGATTTTTCCTATGGGGAAAACTATAAAAATATTTTTGATTTATACCTTGATAATTCTGTTGTTGACAAAAAGGATGTAGCATCTAAGACGGTTAGTGATTCGATGTCTGAATTTGCACGGGGGGAATGTGCAATGGTTCAGAATGGAAACTGGGGATGGACACAGATTGTATCAACAGAGGGCAATATAATTTCAGAAGAAGATTGTAAGTTTTTACCAATTTATTCAGGTGTAGAGGGCGAAGAAAATCAGGGAATATGTACGGGAACAGAAAGCTATATCTGTGTAAACTGTGATGCGAGTGAGGCTGACAAGAAGGCTTCAATAGATTTTTTGGAATGGTTGTTTAGCTCTGAAGAAGGAAAAGATTATGTACAGAATAAATTTGAATTTATAACAGTATTTGATACTTTTTCTGAAGATGAGGTTCCTAAAAATCCTCTTGCAAAAGAAGTAGTTTCCTACATGAATGATTCTACAAAATATTCTGTATCATGGAATTTTACAACTTTCCCAAGCCAGAATTTTAAGGATAAACTCTCGGATAAGCTTTATTCATATATAATAGGCGAATCGAATTTTGATACGGTAAAAGAGTACGTTGTATATGAATGGCAATTAGAAAAAAAGCAGTAGTTTTTCTTTTAGAAGGAAGGTGAAGGGATGAAGGGGTTAACATTAAGAAAAAAAATCACATACACTATGACGCTGACATCTGTTGTTCTTATAGTGGCAATATTAACTGTTTCATATTTTGTAAATAAAAAGAATATAACAGCGCTCAGTAAGGATTATATGTATGATTTATGTATTTCTGCATCAGATACACTATATGAAAGTTTTTATGGGGATACAGAAAGAAATGAACAGAACTTTAGATTAAAATATATACTTAGCAATGTAAGCGTGTCCACAATGGATTCAAGCAAGTGTTACCTGGTTGATACAGATGGAACATATCTTTATCATACCAAAGAGGAATTAATAGGAGAAAAAATCGGAGATAATCAGGTTGTCCAAAGTGTCCTTGATAAAATAAATAATGAACACAAGATGACGGTTGCTGATGTAAGAAAATGCACAGTCGATGGGGAAAAAGTATATGTGGCATTTATGTGTACTGTAAATAACTGGGTAGTATGTGTACAGGTAGATGAGTCGGATCTGATGAAACCGGTAAATACAATAAGTATATATTGCCTGGTAATAGGAGGCGTGTTGCTTATAATTTGCCTGTTAATTGGATTTATTGTAACAATGATGATTACAAAACCGATTACGGAACTGACAAATGTAATCGATGATATTTCAGAGCTGAAGATGTCAAATGATTTCCAAATTCACGAGACGAAGGATGAGATTGGTGCAATGATTAGTGCCGTGCGACGAATGAAAGGAAAATTGTATACCATTGTCGGTGAGTTAGATGGAATATCAAGTGTTTTAGTGGATGATTCTAATTCGCTGTATGATATATCTGAAAAGGTTTCGGATGCCTCTTCAAATAATTCTAGGACAAATGAAATACTAGCTAATAGTATGATTCAGACGACGGAGGCTACAGACTCGGTAAATGAAAATATTCAGACAATAAATGCAAGTATATCAAACATTGCTGACGAGATTGTTGAGGGAACAAAATTAACTACTGAGATAATGAATAAAACTGTTGATATTAAAGATAATACAAAGGAGGCAAGCGAGAAAACCATTCAGATGTATGGAAGTATTCGCAAACAGTCGGAGGATGCAATTGTAAAAGCCAAGGATGTTGAGCAGATTAATACACTTGCTGTTCAGATACAGGATATTGCTGATCAGACAAATCTCCTTTCGCTTAATGCTTCGATAGAAGCTGCAAGAGCAGGGGAAGCAGGAAAAGGTTTTGCAGTAGTAGCAGATGAGATTTCAAAGCTTGCGGCACAGACCACAGAATCAAGTGCAATTATTCTTGAAATAGCTCAGGATGTTAATTCATCAGTTTCAGTTCTTACCGAGAATCTGGTTGAGATACTTGAGTTTATGGAGAATAATGTTATTGGAGATTATAACAGTTTTATCAATTCCAGTGATGAGTACTCAAACGCTACATCAGAAATTCAAAATTTTATGACTCATGCAAATCATGAAATTATGGGAATAAGAGATGAAATAGAAAATATCACTTCTTCTATTGCGTCTATTACAGACAATATTAATGAATGTTCTTCTGGCGTAAGTAACATCTCACAGAAGACAAGTAGTGTCGTAGAACTTACATCTGAAACATATGAAAGAACTATGAATTGTAAAGCTTCGGCGGAAAAATTAAAAGATATTACATCAAGATTTCAGTAATAAAAAGACGGTATCGTAAGATACCGTCTTAAATATTTTGAGCCTGTCGGCAATTTGAGTCGAAAAATTAGAAATCAGTAAGAGTAGCTTTTCTCTTCTCAAGGAAAGCTCCCATTCCTTCTTTTTTATCATTTGTGTCATTAACAACACCGAAAAGGTTAGCTTCCATTTCAACTGCGTTTTTAATATCCATATCATATCCGTTGTTGATAGCTGCTTTTGCGATAGCGTTAGCATAGCTTCCCTTTGAGATGATTTTAGCTGCCATGGCTTTAGCTGTTGACATAAGCTCTTCTGGTGAAACTACTTTATTTACAAGACCAATACGATAAGCTTCGTTTGCATCGATGTTATCACATGTGAAGATCATCTCTTTTGCACGTCCCATTCCTACAAGACGAGCAAGTCTCTGAGTTCCACCAAATCCAGGGATGATTCCAAGACCTGTCTCAGGCTGACCAAAGATAGCATTGTCAGAAGCAATTCTGATATCACATGCCATAGCAATCTCACATCCACCGCCAAGTGCAAAACCATTTACAGCAGCAATTGTAATCTGACGCATGTTCATAAGCTTGAAGAATGGCTCAGAAGCTTTGATTCCGAAGGCTCTTGCTTCTGGTGCTGTGAAGTTAACCATCTCTGCGATGTCAGCTCCGGCAACGAATGATTTAAATTCGTTTCCTTTCTTGTCTGGACCACCTGTTAAGATAACAACCTTAACATCGTCTCTAGCTTCAATTTCTGTTAATGCAACGTTTAACTCATCAAGAGTCTCACTGTTTAATGCGTTGAGAGCTGCAGGTCTTGCGATTGCAAGAACAGCAATCTCATCAGCAACATCGAGTGTTAAATTTTTGAATTCACTCATCGTATAAATCCTCCTATTTTCCTAACAAAATGATAGAAAAATCGTAACACTTTGACAAAAAATTGTCAATATATGTTGGGATTGTCAATGAAAATATTTGAAACAATGAAAATAAGTAAAAGTGGTAAAAAAGAGGAAGCCGGTGCATGTGGCGGCACCGGCAATATATGAAAAAGATTAGTATGAGAATTTCATCTCTGTTATCTATAATGTTAGTATACGGGGCAATTATGAAAAGGATATGAGTTGAAAATCACATTTCTGTAAACAAAATATGAACAAAGTATGTAGGGCAAAAGTACTAGAAGTAAAAAATAGTTCGACATATTAGAAAAATAGTGTATAATTAGAAAAATAAATAATCATAGATGATTGAAAAGGGGATAATATGAAATTATTAAGTTTTGCAATTCCATGTTATAACTCAGAAGCATATATGGAAAAATGTATTGAATCTATTCTCCCAGGAGGAGAGGACGTTGAAATCATTATTGTAGATGATGGTTCAACTAAAGATCGTACAGCAGAAATTGCAGATGAGTATGCAAAAAAATATCCATCCATTGTGAAGGTTGTACATCAGGAGAATGGTGGACATGGCGAGGCTGTAAATGCCGGAATCAGAAACGCAACAGGTATTTATTTCAAGGTTGTTGACAGTGATGACTGGGTTGATTTGGATGCTTATAAAAAAATACTTGCCAAGTTAAAAGAATTTGAGGCAGAAGATCAGCAGATAGATATGATGCTCTCAAATTATGTTTATGAAAAAGATGGTTCAAAGCATAAAAAGGTTATGCGTCAAAAAGGATTTCCAAAGGACAAAGTCTTTTCATGGGATGATGTAAGACACATTTATCTTGGACACTATATTCTTATGCATTCTGTAATTTATAGAACACAATTGTTAAAGGATTGTGAACTTGAACTTCCAAAACATACATTTTATGTTGATAACATTTATGTTTATAAACCAATGCCATATGTTAACAGGATGTATTATTTGGATGTGGATTTTTACAGATATTTTATAGGAAGAGATGACCAGTCTGTAAACGAATCGGTAATGATTAGCAGAATTGACCAGCAGATTCGCGTAAATAAAATAATGCTTGACGATGTAAATCTCAGAAAAGTAAAGAGCAGAATGTGTAAAAAATATATGTTTAATTATCTTGAGATAATTACAACTGTTACATCCATTATGCTTCTTATTTCCGGTACACCAGAAAATCTTGCAAAGAAAAAGGCTTTGTGGGAGTACATAAAGGCAAAAGATATTAAACTCTATAAACTGCTTAGAAGACGATTACTTGGAGTTGCGATGAATCTTCCAGGTAAGGTTGGAAGAAAGATTTCTATCTTCTGTTACAAGGTTTCACAGAAGATTGTAGGATTTAATTAATTGAATATCCTTTTATTAAAAAATGTCCCACCTTTTATGTGGGACATTTTTAACGTTTACATTATAGATTATTTTCCAAGTTCAAGCATTGTATCAATGCAAGCTTTTGCTTTTATTCTTGTATCCTCATCAAGGATAATCTCTTCTCCGCCAACACCCTTAACACAGTTATATACATCCATAAGAGTTGTAAGCTTCATATTGTGGCAAACACAATCCTTTGAAAGTGGATAGAATTTCTTATCAGGACATTCGAACTGAAGGTGCTGTAAAATGCTGTTTTCAGTTCCGATAATAAATTCCTTGGCATCACTGTTTTTGGCATATGACATAATACCTGTTGTGCTACCGGCATAGTCAGCTTCCTTTACCACCTCTGAAAGACATTCTGGATGAACTAAAAGTTTTGCCTCTGGATGAGCTTTTCTTGCTCTGTCAACATGTACCTTAGACATACGAAGATGAGTAGGGCATCCACCGTGAACAAACTTAAATGTCTTCTCTGGAACCTGTTCCTCTACCCATGCTCCAAGGTTACAGTCTGGGATGAAAAGAATTTTGTCGTTGTCAATATTTTTAACAATCTCTACAGCTGATGAAGAGGTAACACATACATCACAAATTGTCTTTAACTCTGATGTTGTGTTGATATATGCAACAACAGTGTAATCAGGATTGTTTTCCTTGAGAGATGAAAGAAGCTCAAGGTCTAACTGTTCTGCCATTGGGCAGCCTGCTTCACTATTTGATAAATACACTTTTTTCTCTGGCGAAAGAATCTTTACAGTTTCGGCCATAAAACGAACACCGCACATGAGTACATTTTTCTGTGGCGCAAGTGCAGCCTGTTTACTTAGTCCATATGAATCACCTGTATAATCTGCAATCTCAAGAATGTCATGTGACTGATATGCATGAGCAAGAATACAGATGTCATTTTCTTTTTTTAAACGCAGAATTTCGTCCTGCAATTCTCTTGTTGAAATCATAATATACCTCAAATGTAATTTAGTAAGTTTCTTAGGAATTATAAAATGCTATAGAACTAATGTCAACATAAAAGTCTACAGAAAAAATTTACAGGTGTCTTGTCAGTTGTAAAATTTAGTGTTATACTACTTCCATTCTATTTTTGAAAAGGAAAAAAATATGAAAACAGATGTTTTAATCGTAGGAAGTGGATGTTCGGGTCTATACTGTGCCTTGCAGCTTCCAAGCGATAAGAAAATCACAATAATTACAAAATCAGATATTGAAAGCAGTGATTCATTTCTCGCTCAGGGTGGAATGTGTATGCTAAAGGATGAGTCTGATTATGACAGCTTTTTTGAGGACACCTTAAAAGCCGGCCACTATGAAAATGACAGGAAATCGGTAGAACTTATGATAGAAAGTTCACCGGATGTGCTTTCTGATTTGCTTTCTTACGGAGCAGATTTTACAAAGGATGATGATGGAAATCTTTTGTATACAAAAGAAGGCGCTCATTCAGAAAAGAGAATAATCTACCACAAGGATATCACTGGTGAAGAAATTACAAGATCTCTTTTATCAGAGGTGAAGAAACGCCCAAATATCACATTAAATGAATATACTACTATGCTTGACATTATAGATTGTGATAATAAGTGTTATGGAGCTGTCGTGAAAAATCAGGATGGTACCATTGAGGTGATTACTGCTGCGTATACAGTATGGGCCTGTGGTGGAGTGGGTGGATTATTTAAATACTCTACTAACTTTAAGCATCTTACAGGAGATACACTTGCAATAGCAAAGAAACATGGTATTGAACTGAAAAACACAGATTACATTCAGATTCATCCTACAACTCTCTATACGAAGGAAGCAAAAGACAGAAGTTTCCTCATATCTGAGTCTGTCAGAGGCGAGGGCGCAAAGCTTTATGATAAAAATATGAATCGCTTTGTGGATGAACTGCTTCCAAGAGATTTGCTGACACAGGAGATAAGAAAACAGATGAAAAAGGATGGAACTGATTTTGTGTGGGAGGATTTAAGACCTATACCAAAAGAAGAACTTACAAGTCATTTCCCAAACATTATTGAGCATTGTAAAAAAATGGGATATGACGTTTTTTCAGAGTGTATTCCGGTTGTTCCGGCACAGCATTATTTCATGGGTGGAATAAAGGTTAATCATTCAAGTGCTACATCTATGGCTAATCTGTATGCAGTAGGTGAGACTGCCTGTAATGGTGTCCATGGAAGAAATCGTCTTGCGAGTAACTCATTATTGGAGAGTCTTGTGTTTGCAAAAAGAGCAGCAGCAAAGATGAAAGAAGATGGATTTTCATATGATGAAAATGCAGCTTGTATGTTGGTAAGTAAGATTGATTTATCAATTTATGATGATGCGGACAAGCTGGTGGAAGAATACAGACAGCTGGCGCTAAGTGCTCTTGATATTCAGTAGAAGTTTGCAATATATACAAAGGTTAATAGGAAAGGAAAAATCATGTACGATCAGGTTACTTTAGGATTAAATGTTGATCCATTTATTTTAAGCGCATTAAAGGAAGATATTACAAGTGAGGATGTTTCTACAAACAGTGTTATGCCAAGACCACAGGCTGGTGAGGTTGATCTTATCTGTAAAGAAGATGGAATAATTTGTGGTCTTCAGGTATTTGAAAGGGTATTTACTCTTCTTGATGCAGATACAAAGGTTGAGTTTTTTGTAAAGGATGGAGACCATGTAAAGGCTGGAGATTTAATGGCTAAGGTTTATGGTGATATCAGAGTTCTTTTGTGTGGAGAGAGAACTGCTCTTAATTATTTACAGAGAATGAGTGGTATTGCCACATATACAAGCCAGGTGGCAGCCTTATTGGAAGGAACAGGAATAAAACTTTTAGATACAAGAAAGACTACTCCAAACAACAGAATATTTGAAAAGTATGCAGTTCGTGTTGGAGGTGGAAACAACCATAGATATAATCTTTCTGATGGAGTATTGCTCAAAGACAATCACATTGGTGCAGCCGGTGGTGTAAAAGAGGCAATTAAACTTGCAAAAGAGTATGCACCATTTGTTCGTAAAATCGAAGTTGAGGTAGAAACTTTTGATATGGTAAAGGATGCAGTTGAAGCTGGTGCGGATATCATTATGCTTGACAATATGTCAACAGAGCTTTTGAAACAGTGCATTGATTACATTGACAAGAGGGCTGAGATTGAAGTATCTGGAAATGTGACAAAAGAAAATATTGAGAGAATTAAAGGATTAGGTGTTGATTATGTTTCAAGTGGAGCATTAACCCATTCAGCTCCAATTATGGACATTTCACTTAAAAATCTTCATGCAGTTTAAGAATTAGAAAGGAACTGATAGATAGATGAGTGGCGATGAAAGAAGAGAAAAAATAATTGATATTTTGTCTTCGAGCAATTCACCTGTTGCAGGCGTAAAACTGGCAAATGATTTAAAAGTAAGCAGACAGGTAATTGTGCAGGATATTGCACTTTTACGTGCAAATGGAATCTCTATTTTTTCTACAAACAGAGGATACTTAATTCAGTCAGAAAAAGAACAACTCAGAGTATTTAAGGTATATCATTCAGACGAGGATGTTCAAAGTGAATTAAATCTGATAGTTGATTTGGGCGGAAGAGTTAAAGATGTTTTCGTTTATCATAAAGTGTACGGTGTGGTAAGAGCTGAGATGAATATTAAATCCAGAAGAGATATAAAAGCCTATATGGATGATATCTCGTCTGGAAAATCAACTTTGTTAAAAAATCTGACATCCGGATATCATTATCATACTATTGCGGCAGAGAGCAGGGAAGTGCTTGATATTATTCAACAGGAACTGACTGATAAAGGCTTTTTGGCGAAACTTCAGGATTATGAGCCGGTTAATTTCTGGGAGGAAGAAAGTTAAAAGGAGAATTTGGCGAGAATGGAACAAAATTACACAAATGTAAATCAGAATATGTACAGTATGAATGCTCCTGTTTACAAAATGGAAAAGGAAGATAAAATTGGTCTTGGAGTAGCTTCTCTGTTTCTTGGGATAATATCTTTGTTTTCTTTTTTAATTATATATAACATGCTGGTTGCAGTAGTATCGATAGTACTTGGGGCAGTGCAACTTGTAAAATACAAAAATAAGAGTTTTGCCATATTTGGGATAATATTTTCGGCAGTTGCAATTATATTAACATTTGTATTTCAGTGTTTTTGTTCAGAGATATTATCAACCCTGATGGCATTTTTCAGACAGGTGGATTTTTCTGCCTTGCTTGGATGGTAATTAGTGTATTTTTGGGTTGACAATGAAATATATTTGGGGATATACTAATCTCTGATATTGATAAAGACTAAGACGAAGACAGTAGTGTTTGCCTAAACGTCAAAGAGAGCTGGAGCAGGTGGAAGCCAGTACAAGTAGGGCATATATGAAAATCACTTCCGAGTTGCAGGGCGAAAAATAGTAGCTGCTGACGTTTTTCCTACGTTACAGGGAACAGGTATGCAAGAGAAATCTTAAGTACATTGTAATAGGTGGTATAGATGTATGCGCGTTCCTGATTACAGGGACGCGTTTTTTAGTGTATTCGAATGAATAACGAGGAACAAGGTTTGTAGAAAGGAAGAAAATCATGTACAACAAAGTAGATACCAATTTAAACTTCGTTGAGCGAGAGAAAGAAATTGAAAAGTTCTGGAGAGAGAATGACATTTTCAAAAAGTCAATGGAAAACCGCAAGGAGGGTGAGACATATACATTCTATGATGGACCACCAACAGCAAATGGAAAACCACATATTGGACATGTTGAGACTCGTACAATCAAAGATATGATTCCTAGATACCAGACAATGAAGGGTAAATATGTGCCGCGTAAGGCTGGTTGGGATACACATGGACTTCCAGTAGAAATCGAGGTTGAGAAGCTTCTCGGTCTTGATGGAAAAGAGCAGATTGAAGAATATGGACTTGAGCCATTTATCGATAAATGTAAAGAATCAGTTTGGAAATACAAAGGAATGTGGGAGGATTTCTCAGGAACAGTAGGATTCTGGGCTGACATGGATGACCCATACGTAACATACGATGATAACTTTATTGAGTCAGAGTGGTGGGCATTAAAAGAAATCTGGAATAAAGGTCTTTTATATAAGGGATTTAAAATCGTACCATACTGTGCTCGTTGTGGAACACCTCTTTCAGCACAGGAGGTAGCACAGGGATACAAGACAGTAAAAGAGAAATCTGCAATCGTAAGATTTAAGGTGACTGGTGAGGATGCATATTTCCTTGCATGGACAACAACTCCTTGGACACTTCCAAGTAACGTTGCACTTTGTGTAAACCCAGATGATACTTACTTAAAAGTAAATGCAGTTGATGGTTTTACATACTATCTTGCAGAAGCGCTTGCTGATAAAGTACTTGGAGCACTTCTTTCAAAAGAAGATGCAGAGGCTGGAAAGAAAGCTTATGAAGTACTTGAGACCTACAAAGGAAAAGACCTTGAGAGAAAAGAGTATGAGCCACTTTTCGAGTGCGCAAAAACTGTAGCTGACAAACAGGGTAAAAAGGGATTTTTCGTAACATGTGACAGCTATGTAACAATGTCAGATGGTACTGGTATCGTTCATATCGCACCTGCATTTGGTGAGGATGATGCTAATGTTGGAAGAAATTATGACCTTCCATTTGTGCAGTTTGTAAATGAAAAAGGAGAGCTTACAGAGGATACTCCTTTTGCAGGAATGTGGGTGAAAGATGCAGACCCAGCAGTACTTAAAGATTTAAGTGGAAGAAAACAGCTTTTTGATGCTCCTAAATTTGAGCATGAGTATCCACATTGCTGGAGATGTGACAGACCTCTTATCTACTATGCAAGAGAGTCATGGTATATTAAAGAGACAGCAGTTAAAGATGACCTTATCAGAAATAACAATACAGTAAACTGGATTCCAGAATCTATTGGTTCAGGACGTTTTGGAAACTGGCTTGAGAATATTCAGGACTGGGCTATTTCACGTAACCGTTACTGGGGAACTCCACTGAATATCTGGGAGTGTGAGTGCGGACACAGAGAGTGTATTGGAAGCCGTGCAGAGCTTGCCCAAAAAGCAGGAGATCCAAAGGCTGCAGAGGTAGAACTTCACAGACCATATATTGATGAAGTGACAATTAAATGTAGTGAGTGTGGAAAGGATATGCACCGTGTACCAGAAGTATTAGACTGCTGGTTCGATTCAGGAGCAATGCCATTTGCACAGCATCACTATCCATTTGAAAATAAGGAATTATTCGAGCAGCAGTTCCCTGCTAAATTTATTTCAGAGGCTGTAGACCAGACTCGTGGATGGTTCCACTCACTTATGGCTGAGTCAACACTTCTCTTTAACAAAGCGCCATATGAGAACGTAATTGTTCTAGGACATGTGCAGGATGAGAATGGACAGAAGATGTCTAAGTCAAAGGGAAATGCAGTAGATCCATTTGATGCATTACAGACATACGGAGCAGACGCAATCAGATGGTACTTCTATACAGCAAGTGCACCATGGATTCCAAAGAGATTCTCTGGAAAGCTTGTTCAGGAGGGACAGCGTAAGCTCATGGGAACATTATGGAATACTTATGCATTCTTCGTTCTCTATGCAAACATCGACGAGTTTGATGCTACAAAATATAGTCTTGAGTATGATAAGCTTCCTGTAATGGATAAATGGCTTTTATCAAAGCTTAACTCAGCTGTCAAGGGTGTTGATGAGAACCTTGCAAATTACAAGATTCCAGAGGCTGCAAGATTCCTTGAGGAATTTGTAGATGATATGAGTAACTGGTATGTTCGTCGTAGCCGTGAGCGTTTCTGGGCAAAGGGTATGGAGCAGGATAAGATTAATGCTTACATGACTCTCTACACAGCACTAGTAACAATTGCAAAAACAGCAGCGCCAATGATTCCATTTATGACGGAGGAAATCTATCGTAACCTTGTATGTTCAATCGATAAAGATGCTCCAGAGTCAATTCATCTTTGTGATTTCCCAGAGGTTGATGAGAGCATGATTGACAAAGAACTTGAGGCTGCCATGGATGAAGTTCTTAAAATTGTAGTAATGGGACGTGCATGTAGAAATACATCAAACATCAAAAACCGCCAGCCAATCGGAAAGATGTATGTAAAAGCACCGGAAAAACTCGATAAGTTCTATGTAGATATTATTGCTGATGAGCTTAATGTAAAAAATGTTGAATTTACAGATGATGTTTCTTCATATACTACTTATCAGTTTAAACCACAGCTTAGAACAGTAGGTCCAAAATATGGTAAGTATTTGAAACAGATTCAGACAGAACTTGCTGAGCTAGATGGTAATAAAGCAATGGCTGAATTAAAAGCTAATGGACAAATCAAACTTGACAAAATTAGTGAGGAAGTACTATTATTAGAAGAGGATTTACTTATCACTATGGTACAGATGGAAGGATATGTAACTGAAGGCGATAATACAGTTACAGTTGTATTAGATACAAACCTTACACCTGAACTTATTGAAGAAGGATTTGTTAGAGAGATTATTAGTAAAATCCAGACTATGCGTAAAGATGCAGGCTTCGAAGTGATGGACCATATCGCAGTATCATATATAGCAGATGAGAAGGTGTCATCTATTTTTGAAAAATATGGTGCCAATATTAAATCCGAAGTTTTAGCAGATGAAATTTCTGCTGGAAATCTTGCTGGATATGAGAAGGAATGGAACATCAATGGTGAAGCAGTACAACTTTCAGTTAAAAAACAGTAAATAAAATTGTAAAGGGAGCAAAGCCGCGTGCTTGACTCCCTTTTTGTAATGATAGGAGGAGTGTATTATGAAGGAAAGACCTTTTTCCAAGAAAAAAATTATTAAAGCTGTTGAAGATAAAGTTAAGTTTAAGTATAGAAAAACAATAGAAGACGCATCACAGCAGGAATTATATCAGGCTGTGGCTGAAGCAGTTGATGATGTGATTACAACGAACTGGATGGCTACGCAGGCAGTGATGGATGAGGAGGATCCGAAGGTTGTTTATTATATGTCAATGGAGTTTTTGATGGGGCGTGCTCTTGGAAATAACCTTATTAACCTAGGTGCATATGACGAAGTAAAAGAAGCTCTATTGGAATTAAATATTGATATTAATGCTCTTGAGGATGAGGAGCCTGATCCTGCACTTGGAAATGGAGGACTGGGACGTCTTGCTGCATGTTTTTTGGATTCCCTTGCAACACTGGGATATCCTGCATACGGTTGTGGAATCAGATACAGATATGGAATGTTTAAACAGCAGATATCCGATGGATTTCAGATTGAGGTTCCTGATAACTGGCTTAAGGAAGGATATCCATTTGAACTTAGAAGACCGGAATATTGTTATGAGATAAAATTTGGCGGATATGTAAAAGCGAGTCCAGGTAAAGATGGAATGATGAAATTTGAACATTGTGATTACCAGTCTGTTCTTGCGGTTGCATATGATATGCCAATTGTAGGATATAGAAATAATGTGGTAGATTCACTTATCATCTGGGATGCTGAACCAAAGAATGGTTTTTCGCTTGAGTCCTTTGATGTTGGTGATTATCAGAAAGCTGTTGAGCAGGAGAATCTTGCAAGAAACCTTGTAGAGGTATTGTATCCAAATGACAATCATGTTAAGGGAAAAGAGCTTAGATTAAAACAACAGTATTTCTTTGTATCGGCTAGTATTCAAAGAGCAATTGAGAGATTTAAAAAGCATCACAGAGATATCAAAAAGCTTCCGGAGAAAGTGATTTTCCAGATGAATGATACGCATCCTACTGTTGCAGTTGCAGAGTTAATGAGAATTCTTATGGATGAAGAGGGCTTATCTTGGGATGATGCATGGGAAGTTACTACAAAATCAGTTGCGTATACAAATCATACAATTATGGCAGAGGCTCTTGAAAAATGGCCAATTGAAATCTTCCAGAGATTACTGCCACGTATATATCAGATTGTTGATGAGATTAACCGTAGATTTGTTCTTGAAATCCAAAATAAATATCCTGGAAATGAAGCAAAAGTCAGAAAGATGGCTATTCTTTATGATGGACAGGTTAAAATGGCAAACCTTGCAATTGTAGCAGGCTGCTCAGTAAATGGTGTTGCAAAGCTTCATACAGAGATATTGAAAAATCAGCAGCTTAGCGATTTTTATGAGATGTATCCAGAGAAGTTTAATAATAAGACAAATGGAATTACTCAGAGAAGATTTCTGGCACATGGAAATCCTCTTCTGGCTGAATGGGTTACAAAACACGTTGGGAAGAATTGGATTACAAATCTTTCTGACATGGAAAAGCTTCTTAAATATACAGATGATTCAAAGGCATTAAAAGAATTTATGGATATTAAGAAGAAAAACAAGGTTCGTCTTGCAAAATATATAAAAGAGCATAATGGAATAGTAGTTGATCCAAATTCTATTTTTGATGTACAGGTTAAGAGACTTCATGAGTACAAGCGTCAGCTTATGAATATTCTTCATGTAATGTATCTGTACAATAAGATAAAAGAAGATCCAAATTTTGATATGTATCCAAGAACATTTATCTTTGGTGCAAAGGCTGCTGCTGGATATCGAAATGCCAAGCTTACAATAAAGCTTATCAATAGTGTGGCTGATGTGATTAATAATGATGAGTCAATTGATGGAAAAATAAAAGTAGTATTTATTGAGGATTACAAGGTGTCTACTGCTGAGCTTATTTTTGCAGCAGCAGATGTAAGTGAGCAGATTTCAACAGCCAGCAAGGAAGCTTCCGGTACAGGAAATATGAAGTTTATGTTAAATGGTGCTCTTACAATTGGAACTATGGATGGAGCCAATGTTGAAATGTTTGAGGAAGTTGGCGAAGACAACATGTTCATATTTGGTATGAGTGCTGATGAAATTATTGGCTGTGAGAATAGAAATGATTATAATTCAGGAAAAATTTATAATGAGGATTTTGAAATAAAAAGAGTAGTAAATCAGCTGGTTGATGGAACATATTCGAAAAATGATCATGAGTTGTTCAGGGATTTATTTACATCATTGCTAAATCCACAGTATGGACAGCTTGCTGACAGATATTTTATTCTTGCTGATTTCCGTTCTTATGCACAGGCACAGCAGAAGATAAATGATTACTACAAGGATAAAAAGGCTTGGGCAAAGAGTGCTATTATTAATATGGCACATGTTGGAAAATTCTCTTCTGACAGAACAATTCAGGAATATGTGGATGATATCTGGAAATTAGAGAAAATAGAAGTGGAATCAGGAGTATGAACAGGTGGAACAGGAAAATGTAAACTGGGGAATATCAGGGAGTTCATTAAAACTCATTGCGCTTTTTTCAATGCTGATTGACCATACTGCGGCGGTGTTATATCCGGCGCTTAGTATGGTGGGAATTGAATCTACGGGAATGCTGGATTTATACTGGGTTATGAGAACAATCGGAAGAATGGCTTTCCCAATATATTGCTTTTTACTGGTTGAAGGATATAATCATACGAGTGACAAACTAAAATATGCCATGAGATTATTCCTGTTTGCTATTATTTCAGAGGTTCCGTTTGACCTGGCACTAAACAATGTTTCCTTTGAATTGGCAAGTAACAATGTATTTTTTACATTGTTCATAGGGTTTTTAGTACTTGTTGTTATTGATTGGATAAATGATGTAAACAAGGTAAATAAATCACAGTCAACTGTGGTGTGGTTTGCCATGACTTTTATGAAATGTGCTGTCATTATGGCATCAATTGCCATGGGAATGATTATAGCAGAATTTGTTTTGAAAACGGACTATGGGGCAGCTGGTGTAGGCTGTATTGTTACCATTTATTTGATGCAAAGTTTTAGAGAGATTTCATTTATGTTAGGCGTTGCGTTGCTTGGTCTATTGATTTCTCCAATTGAGTTTTGGGCATTGTTTATGGTTATTCCAATCAGCTGTTATAATGGGAAAAAAGGTATATCGCTTAAGTATTTCTTTTATGCATTTTATCCTGTGCACCTTCTGATTTTATTTGGCATTTCACAATTTATCATAAGTGTGCATTAAATTGTAAATAAATAAAAGCCTGGAGAGGAAAAGTCCTCGACCAGGCTTTTTTTATCTCTAGTTGGAGAAGACTCCCACTTCTTTAAGTGGTGAGTAGAAATGATATTTGTCTCAGTGGGAGTCTCAATCTCCAACTGAGATAAAAACCGCCGGCGGATTGCAGGAATGCGCAGAGGAAGATGTCAGCAAAGCTGACGCGCATTCCGCAGCAATAACGCCAAGGCGTTATTGAATGATTAATTTATTAAAAGACTAATAAAAATTGTCTGTGAATTATCATCCTGAATATAAGTAATGGAGCCACCGTTTTTTGAAACAACAAGATACTTTGACATATTGTTTACAAACAAATCATTACATGCCTTGTCATAGGCTTCCATAGTACTGAATTTGACAGTGATATAATTCTGACCTACACACATATTTTGTATGGTTTTTAATGAATATGTATCAAGAAAAATTCCGTTTCTGTAATAGTAATCATTTTCCAGTGAGACGGCTTGGGGAAGGAGTTCTTTGTAAGTGATTGTTCGATTATTGCTAATAATGGAATCATTTACTCCAAACCAGTTATAGCCAATACCTTTTCCTAAATAATCGTTGTCACCATGGGTGCAGTCAATGTAGCACCAGTTTCCGTCCAGACAGGCCATATTCCATGCATGAGGAGAACCATCAACCGTTCCAATGACGACAATGCTTTGGATACCAAGCTGATCACAAAGGTATTTAAACATCATGGAATAACCCTGACATACTGTTTGTCCTTTGACAACGGAATACATATTCTGATTATAAGGTGCATTTTCAACATAATCAGTATTTTTGATGATGTATTCGTAAACGTGAAGTGCCTTATCATATTCGCTTGAGGCACCGTCTATACCGGACAAAGCAGCGGAGGTATAATTGTCAATTGCTCTTTGGGCATTCTCGATTTCAGAGTCGCTCATTTCTGATATTTCAGAAAACGTAAGCGTTGAGCCTACGGAGTACTGTCCTTTTGAAAAATGAAAAAATTGCGGATTGTCTAGAATAACGTACTGTTGTATTTCAGAAACTTTATCACCATCAGATGTAGCAAGAACTACAGGTGATGGTGCGTTATCCATTGCAAAGTAAATCTGACGGTAAATCAGTTTGTCATCATCATCTAGCTGGGTGTAATAATAATGATATTCATTTCCAAGAATAGACTCGTCAAAGTCACCGGCTGCTGATGAATGATATGGTGTATCATTCATAGTTTCTATTTTATTTCTTACTGTTGCAATCAATGCTTTCACTGTGTCTGGAAAGTCGGTATATCGTATGAGGATATACATTGTTATTACGAGAAACAAAAGTGAAAGTATGTTTTTTTTTCGTCTGTTCATATCTGATATTATACATGAAAAAAACGACAAAATAAAATACTTTTATAGACGGATTTGTGTTAAAATTGGAATGCAATAATTCACTAGAAACATTTTGAGGAGACTGATATGGCATTTTGTCATTTACATACACATACAGAATATAGTCTGTTAGATGGTTCAAACAAAATAAAGGAGTACATAGCCAGAGTAAAAGAGCTGGGGATGAACAGTGCTGCTATTACCGACCATGGAAATATGTATGGTGTTGTAGAATTTTACAAGACAGCAAAAGCAAATGATATTAATCCGGTTATTGGATGTGAGGTATATGTTGCACCTAATTCTAGGTTTGACAGAGAACTGTCCCACGGAGATGACAGATATTATCATCTTATTCTTTTGGCAGAAAACAATATTGGTTATGCCAATCTAATAAAGATTGTGAGTATAGGATTTACAGAGGGTTATTATTACAGACCACGAGTGGATTTTGAGACTCTTGAAAAATACCATGAGGGACTTATTTGCCTGTCTGCCTGTCTTGCAGGAGAGATTCCAAGATATATCACAAGAGGGATGTATGAGGAAGCAAAGGATATCGCAAAAAAGTATCAGGACTGTTTTGGAAAAGACAATTTTTTCCTAGAACTTCAGGACCATGGAATAGAAAACCAAAAGCTTGTAAACCAGCAACTTATCAGGATGAGTCAGGAACTTGGAATAGAACTGGTATGTACAAATGATGTGCATTATACATATGCTACTGATGTGGAGGCTCATGATGTTCTCCTTTGCATACAGACAGGAAAAAAGGTATCTGATGAGGATAGAATGCGCTATGAGGGCGGACAGTTTTTTGTGAAGAGTGAAGACGAAATGCGAGCACTTTTCCCATATGCACTTAGGGCAGTAGAGAACACTCAAAAGATTGCAGACAGATGTAATGTTACATTAGAGTTTGGAAATTATAAGATCCCTAAATATGAAGTGCCAGAGGGTTATGAAAGTGCAGAGGCCTTTTTGACAAAGCTCTGTGAGGATGGATTTAAAGAAAAATATGTTGATTCAAATGAATATGATGAAGCTTCCCTTATAAAGATACATGAAGATATGGAATATGAGCTTGGTATTATAAAAGAGATGGGCTTTATAGAATATATTTTGATTGTATGGGATTATATTAACTGGTGTAGAACACATGACTGCTGGGTTGGACCGGGACGAGGTTCAGCGGCAGGAAGCAGGGTGTGTTACTGTACCGGAATAACAGATATTGATCCTGTAAAATATAATCTGCTATTTGAGCGTTTCTTAAATCCGGAACGAGTATCCATGCCTGATATTGATGTGGATTTTGAATATGCAGAAAGATACAGGGCAATAGAATATGTTCAGGAAAAATACGGAAAAGATTCAGTAACCCAGATTGTTACATTCGGTACGATGGCGGCAAGAGGAGTTATTAAATCTGTTGGAAAAGCACTTGATTTTCCGTATGCAGAAACAGACAGACTGGCAAAAATGATTCCACAGGAACTTAATATTACAATTGATAAAGCACTTCAGATGAACCCGGAGCTTCGCGGTATTTATGAAAGTGACCAGTCTATCCATGATATGATTGATATGGCAAAGAAGCTTGAGGGGCTTCCAAATCACACTTCAGTCCATGCAGCCGGTGTGGTAATTTATCCGGGAGTGGCCAGTGATTATGTTCCTCTTGGAAGAGCAAATGATGGAAGTCCAACAGCAGAGTACAACATGGTTCAGCTCGAAGAGTTAGGTCTTTTAAAGATGGATTTCCTGGGGCTTAGAACACTTACAGTTCTTAAGGATTCTGTCAAAAATATAAAGGCATCAAAGGGAATAGACGTAGATATTGACCACATTGACTTCAACGATAAAGGAACACTTGATTTTATAGGAACAGGAAGGACTGAAGGTGTATTCCAGCTAGAATCAGCGGGTATGCAGAACTTTATGAAGGAGTTAAAACCCCAGAGTTTTGAAGACATCGTTGCGGGTATTTCGTTATATCGTCCGGGGCCTATGGATTTTATTCCAAACTACATTAAGGGAAAGAATAATCCATCGGAGATAACATATGTAACTCCGGAACTTGAAAGCATACTTGAGCCAACCTACGGATGTATTGTTTACCAGGAACAGGTTATGCAGATTGTTCAAAAACTTGCAGGATATACAATGGGGCAGGCTGATAATATCCGTCGTGCAATGAGTAAGAAAAAACAATATGTAATTGATGCGGAAAGACAGAGCTTTGTATATGGTGATGAGTCAAGAAATATAAAGGGTTGTGTAGCAAATGGTATCTTGGAGCAGGCAGCAAACAGCATCTATGATTCAATGGTTGACTTTGCAAAGTATGCATTTAACAAATCGCATGCCGCTGCATATGCTAAGATTAGTGTGCAGACAGCATGGCTTAAGAACTATTATCCGGTTGAATTTATGGCTGCGCTTATGACATCCGTAATTGATAATTCAACCAAGGCCTCTGAATATCTTTATAACTGTAAGGAAATGAATATTAAGGTTCTTCCTCCTGATATAAATTATGGAGAGGGAGAATTTACGGCAGAAGGAGAAAATGTAAGATATGGTCTTTATGCCATAAAATCGCTAGGAAGACCGGTTATTGACAGAATAATCGAAGAGCGAAAGACAAACGGAAAATACAGAACGTTATCTGACTTTATAGAGAGAAATTCGCAAAAAGATATTAATAAGCGTGCTATTGAGAATCTTATTAAAGCTGGAGCCTGTGATACACTTGATGGAACAAGAAAGCAGATGACGTTAATATATTCAAGTATAGTAGATCAGATAGCCCATGACAGAAAAAATTCAATGGCTGGGCAGATGACGCTTTTTGATATGGTCTCTGAAGAAGAAAAACAAGCATATGAGATAAAATATCCTGATGTGGGAGAATTTGATAAAGAGGTAGCATTAGCTTTTGAAAAAGAAGTGCTGGGAATTTATCTTAGTGGTCATCCACTTGAGGAGTATATAGATAAGATGAAGAAAAATGTAACGGCAAACTCTATTGATTTTGTTCGGGACGAGGAAACAGGTGCTGTAAAAATAGCTGATAACGCTCATGTGGTAGTAGGTGGAATCATTACCTCGAAAACCGTAAAGTTTACCAGAAATAATAAGGCGATGGCGTTTATCACATTAGAAGATTTAACAGGCTCTGTGGAGGTTATTATTTTTCCTAAGGATTATGAACGATTTCAGAGGATGATTAACGAGGATGAAAAAGTTTTTGTTACCGGACGTTCAACCGTTGAAGATGAACAGAATGGAAAAATAATATGCGAACGAATAGTGCCGTTTGACGAGACTCCAAAGGAGCTGTGGCTGCAGATTTCCACCAAGGAGGAATATCAGAATCTTGAGCCAAGGATTTTGTCTGTTCTTAGAGAATCAGATGGAAATGATACTGTCGTAATCTATATCTCAAACGAAAAGGCTATGAAAAAACTTGGAAAAAATTATTCTGTAAGTGCAAATGAAACTCTGTGTGCTCAGTTAATGGAATTTTTAGGGGCAAATAATGTAAAAATAGTAGAAAAGAATATTGAAAAAATTCGTTGAAACAAGTACAATATACAGGGATTGGATTAATTTGATAATTTTTTAACATATGGAGGATATATAAATGGCAAAAGAGATCAATACAATTGGTGTTCTTACAAGTGGTGGCGACGCACCAGGAATGAATGCTGCTATTCGTGCAGTTGTTCGTCAGGCACTTTCAAAAGGAAAAAAAGTAAAAGGTATCAAGAGAGGATATGCTGGTCTCTTAAATGAAGAGATTATCGATATGGATGCAAAGAGCGTATCTGATACTATTTCACGTGGTGGTACAATTCTTCAGACTGCTCGTTGTAAAGAATTCGTTACAGCAGAAGGACAGCAGAAGGGTGCTGAGATTTGTAAAAAGCATGGAATCGATGCTATCGTTGTAATCGGTGGAGATGGTTCTTTCCAGGGTGCACAGAAGCTGGCTGGACTTGGAATCAATACTATCGGTGTTCCTGGAACAATTGATCTTGACATTGCTTGTACAGATTATACAATTGGATTCGATACAGCATGTAATACTGCAATGGAAGCTATTGATAAAGTAAGAGATACATCTACTTCTCATGAGAGATGTTCTATTATCGAAGTAATGGGACGTGGAGCAGGATATATCGCCTTATGGTGTGGTCTTGCAAATGGTTCTGAGGAAGTATTACTTCCAGAGAAATATGATTATGATGAGGAAGCACTTATCGACAGAGTTTCTCATGCAAAAGAACTTGGTAAACAGCATTACATCATCATCAATGCTGAGGGTGTAGGTCATTCACAGAGCATGGCTAAGAGAATTGAAGAGGCTACAGGAATTGAGACTCGTGCAACAATCTTAGGACATATGCAAAGAGGTGGAAGCCCTTCTTGTAAAGACCGTGTTTATGCTACAATTATGGGTGCTATGGCAGTTGACCTTCTCTGCGAAGGAAAAACTAACCGTGTTGTTGCTCATAAAGATGGAGAATTCGTTGACTATGACATCGATGAGGCACTTGCAATGAAAAAAGGTGTTGACGAATATATGTATGAGATTTCTAAGAGTCTTGTTTAATACTCCAAAACAGAAACGTAATTTTGTTTTTTGATAGTTTTAAGATGATTATTAATGCACCATTTAAGCCTCTAGTGACTTACTGTGGTGCATTTTTACTGTATGTGGAAATACTACATAAATTTAGAAACAGCAATCTCTTTTGTATATGATGGAGAACATTATGATTACAAGTACGTCAAATCAGCAGATGAAAAATTTATCAAATCTAATAAAGAAATCCAAGGAGCGCAAAAAGCAGAAACTTTTTGTGGTAGAAGGGCCAAAGATGTGTTTCGAAGCACCAGTGGAATGGATTAAGGCAATATATATGTCTGAGTCTTTTTATAATGACAACAGATATGTAAAAGAGAAAAAAACTCTTTGGCAGATGGCTGAAATCGTGGCTGACGGTGTGTTTAAATCAGTATCTGACACACAGACACCACAGGGGGTAATTGCTATTGTAAAAATGCCTGAATACAAATTAGAGGATCTTTTTGATGGCGAAAAGACGCACCTGCTTTTGATTGAGAGCATACAGGACCCGGGAAATCTCGGTACAATGATTAGAACTGGAGAGGGTGCCGGAGTAAGTGGAATAATTATGAACCGGACAACGGTGGATCTGTTTAATCCCAAGACAATAAGGTCAACAATGGGCTCGATATACCGAGTACCATTTGTGATTGCTGATGATTTACAGGATACGATAAATATTTTACAGGAAAAAAATGTAAAGCTGTATGCAGCACATCTAAAGGGCAGCATTTCCTATGACGAACCTGATTATACCGGGGCATGTGGCTTTATGATTGGAAACGAAGGAAACGGCTTGTCGGATGAAATTGCAGATATGGCAGATTCTTATATAAAGATACCTATGGAAGGCCAGGTGGAATCATTAAATGCTGCAATTTCAGCAACACTTCTTATGTATGAGTGTAATAGACAGCGTAGAAAATAGATTTAGAGAAGGGTATTAGAATGAGAATCTGGTTTAAGATTTATTCAGAGGCAAGACTGATAAAGGATGTTACAATTGAAAATTATGATGAGGATACGAGAACTCATAAAATTTTTAATTCATTAGAAGAAGCGTGTCTTGAACTTGATTTGGGAAAACCAATCTGGTTGGATTCTAATGTTAAGGAATTTCAAAAAAACGGAAAGACAAGATTTAACTCAGACAATTTTGTTGAAGAAATTGAGTTTGATTTTTTAGAAATGCACATACTTGAGGAAGATTAGTGAAATTTATGGTATAATATTTTTGTGTTAAAAAGGGGGAAGTTTTAATGGACACATCAAAATTATCAGATGGCATCAACAGTTGGGAGACTATGATGTTTTTATATAAATCGGCATTAAAGGAAGTAGGGACAAAGCTTGAAATACTTAATGATGAGTTTGTTCATATTCACAACTATAATCCGATTGAGTACATTAAGTCGAGAATAAAGACACCTGAGAGCATTGTAAAAAAGCTTAAAAAGGATGGTCATGAGAGTACAATTGAAAATATGGTTACATATGTAAAGGATATAGCAGGTATACGAATTGTATGCTCCTTTACATCAGATATATACAGAATGGCTGAGATGATTGGAAAGCAAAATGATTTGACTGTAATCTCGGTAAAAGATTATATGAAAAATCCAAAGGCAAGCGGATACAAGAGCTATCATATGATTGTCTCTGTTCCTATTTTTCTGACAGACAGAGTGGTGGATACAAAAGTAGAAATTCAGATTCGTACAATTGCAATGGATTTTTGGGCATCCCTTGAGCATAAAATCTATTACAAATTTGAGGGAAATGCTCCTGAATATATCAGTAGGGATTTGAGGGAATGTGCAGAAATTGTAACCAATCTTGATGCAAAGATGCTTCAGCTAAACAATGCTATTCTAGAAGCTAAGGCCAAGCAAGAGGAGGCTGCAAAAGAAAATGAACCTAATTAATGTAGAAAATATAACAAAGTCATATACAGGAAGGAAGCTTTTTTCTAAAGCTTCCTTTTATGTGCAGGAACATGAAAAAATTGGAATAATTGGAATTAACGGTACAGGAAAGTCCACATTGTTAAAAATTGTTGCAGGGCTTGAAACTCCTGATGAGGGAAAGGTTACAATTGCAAATCACGTGGTGATAAACTATCTTCCACAGAATCCTGATTTTGACCCAGAAAAAAGTGTGATAGATCAGGTTATGAGCCAGATTATTTCGTCGGATTTAGATGAGACTCTTCGATGGAGTCTTGAAAGTGACGCAAAGTCTTTACTTATGAAGCTCGATATTAATGATTTTTCTCAGAAGACAGGAGAACTGTCAGGAGGGCAGAGAAAAAGACTTGCACTTGTTGCAGCGGTTCTTAAACCATCAGATGTTCTCATACTTGATGAGCCAACAAACCACTTGGATTATGAAATGGTAGAGTGGTTAGAGGAGTTTCTGGGAAAATATAAGGGGGCTCTTATAATGATTACACATGACAGATATTTCTTAGATTCTGTCTGCAACAGAATTGTTGAGGTGGATAAGGGTTCGATTTATAGCTATGAGACAAATTATACCGGTTTTTTAGAGCGAAAAGCGGCAAGAGAAGAAAGCGAGAAGGCAAGTGAGAGAAAGCGTCAGGCCATCCTTAGAAAAGATATTGAATGGATGCAAAGAGGGGCTCGTGCTAGGTCTACAAAGCAAAAAGCACATATACAAAGATATGAGGAACTTAAAAATCAAAAGGGACCAAAGCTTGATGATAAGCTTGAACTTAGTTCTGTTTATTCAAGAATGGGGAGAACTACTATTGAGATAGATAATATTTCAAAATCCTATGAAAATATTATCTGTGTGAAGGATTTTTCATATATTTTTCTAAAAAACGACAGGATAGGTTTTGTGGGAAAAAATGGTTGTGGTAAAACAACTCTTATGAAAATGATTGCAGGTCATGTAACACCGGATTTGGGTACTATTGAGATTGGTCAGACAATAAAACTGGGATATTTTGGGCAGGAAATAGAATTTGATGATAATCAAAGAGTGATAGAGTATATAAAGGAAGCGGCAGAGTATGTAAGGACAACTGACGGACTTGTCTCAGCATCAGCAATGCTTGAGAGATTCTTATTTCCACCAGAGCAGCAGTATAGTCCAATTGGAAAGCTCTCAGGAGGAGAAAAGAGAAGACTTCATCTGCTTAGAGTCTTAATGAGTGCACCAAATGTATTGATTCTTGATGAGCCAACTAATGATTTGGATACTCAGACTCTTTCGATTTTAGAGGATTATCTAGACAGCTATGAGGGAATTGTAATTACAGTATCCCATGACAGATATTTCCTAGATAGAATAGTAAATCGTGTATTTGCCTTTGAGGGAAATGGAAAAATTACTCAGTATGAGGGTGGATATACTGATTACATGAATAAGAGACCACAACCGGTTGAGAGTTCTATTAAAGGAGAAGTGGCAGACTCTGCTAAGAAAGAAAGTGGCTCAAGACAGACATGGACACATGAGAAAAAGCTTAAGTTTACATACAATGAACAAAGAGAGTATGAAACTATTGAAGCCGATATTGAAAAGCTTGAGACAAAGATTGCTGACCTTGATGCTCAGATATTAAAAAATGCAAGTGATTATGGAAAGCTTCATGCTCTTACCCTTGAGAAGGAAGAGGCTGAGACTGTTTTAATGGAGAAAATGGATCGCTGGGAATATCTTGAGGATTTGGCTCAGAAAATTGCAACACAATAACAGTACATGGGGGATAACCGTCTTAGAGTGGGCAGGGGCTGGGCCTGGGTATTTGCTCTCATGTTTCCTGCGTCTAGTGCAAGTAAATGCCATTATCAGTTAAGCTTATTATGCCGCGAGAAATCCAAAACGCGCTACGCTTGAAAGAGGATTTCTCGGACAATCTTTAACTGATAATGGCATATAACTTGCACACGACTCGTCAAAAATCGAGCAAATACCCAGGCCCAGCCCCTGCCCACTCTAAGACGGTTATCCCTCATTTACGTAATTTGTTGAACAATTTCTGAGGAATACCAAATCCGAAGATAATCCCAAGCACAATTACTCCAGCAATTTCAAAGGTCTCAATTCCCTTGTTAGGAGAAATTGAAGGGTCCTTTGTAAAAAGATAGTAGGCAGTGTAAAATATTCCGGCTCCGGGAACAAGAGGGAATATGCCAGTCAGAAGATACACAGTAACAGGAGTCTGTCGTATAACTGCAAAACACCTTGCAAAAATAGTAAGGAAAAAAGTTGCAACAAACGACGAAAGAACTACACTTTGATTTAAACTTACGAGTATATAGTATATAATCCAACCAAGTGCACCTGTAAAACCACAGAATATCAGTTCTTTTTTGGGAACTGAAAAAAGTATGGCAAAGCATACGGATGCGCCTATTGAAACTAAAAACTGTAAAATAAAGTTCATTCTAAAAACCTCCAACATAATTTATCAGTAAAAATGGAAGACAGGCACCAACCGCTATGCATACGGCAGTAATAAGGGCATCTATCAAGTGTATTGTTCCTGAAAGATAGTCTCCATTGTAAATGTCCCTGATGGAGGTCGTAAAAGCGATTCCAGGTACAAGAGGCATTATTGAACCGATAATCATTTTATCTTCATGAAGTGGAAGACCTGTCTTAGTAAACAAAAAAGCAAGAGTAGTTACAAAGAGACTGGCCCATATATTTGTGACGATTTTTGAAAATTTGTTTTTCTTTAGTACAGATAACAGAAACTGTTCCCCAAATCCAATCAAAAATGCAAATAGACAGTTAAGAATATTTCCACCGAACATATAGCAAAAACATCCGCTTCCTAGTCCACAGGCAAGAAGTTTTACAAATGCAGGATAATCACCTGTGTTTTTGCATTTCTCAAGCTCACTCCAACTGTCAATAAGTGAAATGTTGTGGTTACAAATATCACGTGCAAGCTGGTTTAAAGCAGCAACCTTGCCAAGGTTAACAGCGCCAAGAGGAACATGTCTTACGATACTGCAGGCATCTTCTTTACTTTCATTTGCACTTGCAAATATTCCATTTGATAGTACATACACATCAA
>JBGVKW010000045.1:0-61838 GCA_045123895.1 Agathobacter sp. | reverse complement strand
CAGATGGAAAGATACTTGAAGTAGAGCAGATATACAAAGAATATCTGGAAGAAGACGAAGAAGTAACAGTATACAACTTCCAAGTAGAGGACTGGCACACATATCATGTGGGTGAGATGGAAGTGCTGGTGCATAATGCAGGAAACTATGGAGAGATAACAGATAATCATCTTGTTGTATCATCAGAAGAAGCAACCAATTTGCCTATAAAAGGAAGACCAGCAAATTCATCAGCAGATTTACTGAATCCTGATGGTAGTGTAAAACAAAGACGATTTTACGATGAACTAGGTAGAGCGAAAAAGGATATTGATTTTAATCATTCTGATGATGGGACACACAATTTTCCACATGAGCATTTTGGGGATTGGTCAAGTGGAAAACCTATAAGAAGCAAGTAAGGAATGAATGTAATATGAAAGGTGCAATAGTATATAAAGGTGAAAAAAATTATACATTTTTAAAGAAGATATTTAATTCAATAAATAATGTTCAAAAAGATTTTAATTGGTTAATAACTAGTCATGAATGTTATCCGATGAATGAACAAATATCAAATATTCTATCTTCAAAATGGTGTTGGCTTACAGGAGAAGAATTGACAAAGATTATTGATGAGGAGGACTTTCAGTGGATATGGGGATGTTTAGTAGCATTTCCTAAGGAAATATCATTGGAGGAAATATTTAAATATGATTTTCCAAGTGCAGGGAAAAATAATAATTTATGGAACAAACCTTTATCAATGCAACATCCATTATCTGAGATAGAGTTGATAGCGTGGGATAGTTCAATGACAGTTCTTATTTGTAGAAATGATAAACTTATCGATATATTTATGAATAATATTCCATTAGCAGAGAATTTAGAGCAATATAATGAAAAGAATAGAAATAAAAAATGACATAAAATGAGGTTGGAGCTAAAGATATGCAACAATATCTAAGAAAAGCAGAATCTTTCGCGCAAAACCTTAGAGGTGCAAAGAAGACAAGAAGGTGGAGTGGAATAATGTGGAAAAATATAAAAATCGATAAAATAGGAGCAATTGAAAAATGTGTTGGAGAATTTCAAATTCTAGCTTATGATATATTGCCATATGGAAAGATGAAGATAAAAGTGTATCAAAGGCAGGATGGAATGTATTACGGATATACAGACTTAAAAGTTAGAAGAAAGTTTGATAATTCACCTGAGGGAGCAATTGGATATGGTAGTTCAGTAGAGGAAGCATTGGAGGATACAATAAAGTATTTTATGGAAATATTAGATGAAGATTATTCAGATGGAATTACAGAGGAAGATATTGAATATTCTGAATATAGTGATTTTTAACAATACCATTGGTGTCAGGAATAGTCGGTAGACCTTGTATTAGCTGGAATATATTTTACAGAAAATTATATTTTTCCAAATAGTTTTGTCCAAATAGAAGACAGGTGTAAGATGTATATGGCATTTTTTGTTTCTAAACGAGAAGCAAACTATATAAAAAAGTATGGATATGAAAAATTTGAAGAATTATTAGAGGAAAGTAATATTGATGTAATTGAAATTGATCGTATTTCAATTATAAAGATATAAGGTTTTAGCCATTAGGGACGGAGTTTTCTGGCTTTTTTAGTGCCACAAATTGCTTTTATTGATGGGGATGATAGAATGGTATCACAAGTTAATATAGTTCTAAAATGCAGGAGTCTGTGCTATACTAAAAACAATAGATTGTTTGATAGATTTTGCAATAAGGAAAGGCAGTAGAATAAATGTTATATCCAATAAGCGTACAGACATTTGATAAAATAAGAGAAAGAGACTATATATATGTAGATAAAACAGACTTAGTATACGAGCTTGCACAGGAAAATGTGTGCTTTTTATCGAGACCACGAAGATTTGGAAAGTCACTACTTATTAGCACATTAGAAGCATATTTTTTAGGAAGGAAAGATTTATTCCAGGGCCTAAAAATGGAGTCTCTTGAAACAGATTGGGAAGAGTATCCTGTATTTCGAATTGATTTTGCAGGTGGTGATTATACGAATCCAGACGAATTGCAGAATAAGCTTGAAGTGTATATAGGTAATTGGGAAAAGAAATACGGAAAAGATGAGATAAGAAATACATTAAGTGATCGTTTTCAGTATGTTCTAGAAGAGGCGACAAAACAGACAGGACACAAAGCAGTAGTTCTTATAGATGAATACGACAAACCAATGCTTGATGTTATTGGAACTGACCTGGAAGAAAAAAATAGAAATACACTAAAAGGATTTTACGGAACATTTAAAGCCGCAGATGCATCCCTTCGTTTCGTACTACTGACAGGAGTTACAAAATTCAGCCAGATATCAGTATTTTCAGGATTTAACCAGCCAAAGGATATCAGCATGGACAGCAAGTTTGATGCAATCTGTGGAATCACAGAAGAAGAGCTGTATCAGTATTTTGCAGAACCAATAAAAGAAATGGCAGATAATTACACTTGTTCTGTAGATGAAATGAAAGAGATTCTGAAAAAACAGTACGACGGATATCATTTCAGTGAGAAAATGTTAGATATTTATAATCCATTCAGTATCATTAATGCATTTGATCTAAAGAGAATTGATGACTACTGGTACAGAAGCGGAACACCGACATACCTTGTAAAGCTTCTTGAAGGACATAATGTAAATATGCAGAAGTTACTGGATGAGGAGTATAGACCAGAGTATTTTATGGACTATCGTGCAGATGTGGAAAATCCGCTTGCCATGTTTTATCAAAGTGGATATCTCACAATAAAAGGCTACGATATAAGAGACCGACTTTACACCCTGGATTTTCCAAATGATGAGGTTCGAAGAGGATTTGCAGTACTTCTTGCAAACAGCTATTTTAGAAAAAATGATGCTGATGTAGATAATGCCATTATAAGGATAAGCCGCATGCTTCGACGTTGCGACCTCGATGGAGTACGTGATGCATTTACATCATTTCTTGCATCCATACCTTACGAAGCGAATAAGGATGAAAGAGCCAGGGATTTTGAGACACATTTTTCATACACATTTTATATAATCAATCGTCTTCTAGGCTGCTACACAACTCTTATCGAAAAGCAAAACAGCAAGGGAAGAGCAGACATAATAATAGAGACAGACAACGATATATTCATCTTCGAATTTAAGTTAGACAAAAGTGCAACAGAAGCATTAGAACAGATAGAAGAAATGCAATATGCACTTCCATATCAAGGTGATAAGCGAAGCATTCACAAAATCGGAGTAAAAATCTCAAGCACAAGCAGAACAGTTGACGAGTGGGTGGTTGTTGATATGTAGGGATAATGAGGGTCTGGAGTAATTCCAGACCCTTTTATCTTATCCTTATTTCCCTGTTAAGGATTGCTCTTTATTTTTTCAATGGCAAGTTATAGAATGTGTTATACTACGAGTTAAGGAAGTTTGTGGTAAGTGTTTACCTTAGGAAACTGTGGAGAATGAGTTATGAATGATAAGGATTACAAAGTTCTTATTAAAGAATATGAAAAATTAAATACTTCAAGACCAGATATTTACATACTTTCTTTTGAGGAACAGGTTGCCCGATTAGAGAAGTGTTTTGCTAATGAAAAATTTGCATCTCAATCCAATGGTAAAAAGATTGCAGTTGCCCTTAAATGGATTGGAGACGGCAATTCATTAATGAAATATTATGTTGCATTTAATAATCGTGATATGAACTATTTAAATGATGTCTTGTTTGAAACAGCACATCTTTTTCAAATGGGAAATATACTAAGTCCAAATTGTGATTATGGTTTTTATGGATTAAGGATTACCCCAAATCTTCTTGCAGCAAATATGATGGACAGATTAAGATTTCTTCTTCCACAAGAGGCCGGAATATCCAAAGGGTATTTTGGGGCGTGCATTGCTAATCTGCTTTTTGCTATTATGTATGATAATTCTGAAATTAAGAGAGATGCTATGAATATTGCCATGAAGGAATTGCAAAAAAAGAATCCCGATTACTGCAAGTTGCATGTTGAATGTATGATTGCTATTTTAAATCGTGATTATGATACTTTTAATTCAAAGATTAATGAGTATTGTAAAAGCTATAAAAAAGCAAGAGAGTTTGGGTTTAATGCATTTAATAAAAGATTTTGTATCGAGGCACATGGTTTGTACAACTTGGCTAGATATGCTTTTGATGGTGCTATGAAGGATAATATTAAAATGCCTGTCGCAGATAATTTTTGTCAGGAATTGGCATTGTGGCAGGATGAACATGACAATGTAGTAGGGAAAGCACATCACATTTATCCTGAAAATTTAGATTTTTACAATAGATTGATGATTGCAGAACCTGTACAAATGCATTTATGTAAATCAGGGAAAAAGTCATGTATCGATACAAATAGATTTCTTGAAGAAATTATTAGTAAGAATAATCTTTATATATAGTAGTACAATTTTGAAAGAGATTGTTGTAGGGATTACATATTTTGCAGCAGAGGTGAACAATAATCTGTTATGCAGTAGGATGTCTGATTCTGGTTGTGTACGAAATAATTAATAAAAAAAGAGCTAGCTTATATAAAGAAGGATATGATAATAAGAAATGAAGAAGAAAGTGCCAGTTTATAAGGCATTGCATTAATTGAAAAGGAGATAGTTTATATGCAATTTGAGGAATGGTGTTCACAGTAAGGATTTATAGAGAAAGCAGAAAAATGCGCAAAAGAATTTATTATCGAGTAATACTATATTGTAGCATTGAAGACTGTATATTTGGATTTTGGTGAAGGAACAATAGATGATATACAAAATATATTTTTGTTGGGGTAGAGGAAATCAATGACGAGAATAAAAAAGCAATTCCAAAGTTGCTGATTAAAGGCATAGAGGAGGGAAGTCTTGAAAAATGTAAAAATGAGATTAACAGTTTAAGACCATTTTTATATCCAAATGTTGCATTTGATATAATTACTAATCATCTCGATGGAACGTTTTACCTACTAATTGTTGTTTGGAGGCAAAACGGTGGTCCTTTTATGGTAAGTGAGAAAGCTGAAAAGGCAAAATCGCTTCATTTGATGGATAAGAATGATCCAACTGAGAAAAAGGTTAAAAATTTTGCTGTTTTGATGTTTGCAAATAAGGCGGAGGATTATATTCCGTACGCATATATCGAATTGATTATTGATTTCTTTGGGACAAAAAGGAAAATGGAGTCCAAATATTTTAAAGGACCGATATGGAAGCAGTATTACGCAGTAGTAAATTACAATAAACCTTTACCACCACTTAAACTGCAGGATTTGAATGAGCGAACGTTCTTCAATGAAAGAGATACAGAGAATCCAGAGATAAGAGATATGTTTAAATCCGAAGAGTCTAGGGCTTTGCAGACTTTGCATTTATTCCAAGAGCAAATAAAATAAAAGCGATATCAGGGACAAAGTAAGAGAAAAGCATACGGGGCATTTTCGCTCCTTTGCTTTTCTCTTTTTGATTTTACCGGAAAGTTCTTTTGGAAGAGCACATTTAGTATAGTTTTCATGACTAAAGTAATGTTTAAATAGTGAGGTTAGGCACTAACTAATGAGTTTCGAGTCTGATAGTATAAACTTGTAGCAAAGAGCAAACAGATTTGAAGAAGGGAAGGAAAATAATCTAATGGATGAATTAGTATTAAGCATAGAGGGCCTGACAAAGAAATTCGATAGCAAGGCAGTTGTAGATCATATTTCACTGGATATCAAAAAAGGAGAGATTTTTGGACTTCTTGGACCTAATGGGGCAGGAAAATCCACCACAATGAATATGATTTGCTCACTAATTAAGCCAACAGCAGGCACAATTGAGCTTTTTGGTCATGATATAAAAAAGAACAGCAAAGAAATCAAGTCAAGGATAGGTTATATTCCTCAGGAGCTGGCAATTCACGGTAATCTTAAGGCATGGGAAAATGTAGAACTATTTACATCTCTTTATGATGTAAAAGGAAAGGCGCTTAAGGCAGCAGTAGATGAGTCACTTGAATTTGTGGAGCTTAAGGACAAGAGAAATATGCTGGCTAAGAATTTTTCAGGGGGAATGAAGAGACGTCTCAACATAGCTTGTGCACTAGGTCATAAGCCAGACCTCTTGATTTTTGATGAGCCAACAGTAGGAATTGACCCACAGTCCCGCAATTTTATTCTAGAAAAAATTAAGTATGCTAACAAGCAGGGTACAACAGTTATCTACACAAGCCACTATATGGAAGAGGTTGAGGCAATCTGTACCAGAATCGCAATTATGGACAGAGGTAAGCTAATAGCCTGTGGAACAAAAGAGGAGCTAAAGAATCTTGTGAGAAAAGATGGAGAGGGAGATATTTCGTTAGAAGAGGTATTTCTTTCGCTTACTGGCAAGAAGCTAAGAGATTACGGAGAAGGAGAGAACTAAGATGCTTTGGACAATGATAAAAAACAACTTAAAGCTCATGTTCCGAAGTAAGCTAATAATAGTGCTTGTGGTTATTTCGCCACTTCTTGTAATGGCAGCGCTCTCAAATGCATTTGGAGAATTGCTTCATAGTGATTATGAGCTTGAAAATATTAAAATTGGGTATTACACACAAGCCGACAGCATGCTCGATATGTTTCTAAATGACAGTTCAAAGGCCTTGGAGGATGAACAGATTACCCTTGAAAAACACGGGCTGGATGATGGAAAGACGCTGGTTTCAAATGGCAGCATAGATGCATTTGTATATGAAGAAGACCAGCAGGTTAAGGTATTCTCGCTTAAGGAGGACAGTATACCAACTCAAATGTGTCAGTATATTGTGAGCCAGTTCTACACAGAGTGTGGAAACATCGGGGTCGAGGATATTGCAAGTATAAAAGGCAAGAAGATAGAAAGTTTAAAGCTCTCATCAGCAGGAAATTATTATGGAATTATAGAGACGGTTTACTTTTTATTCTGTGGAATGCTTTTTCTTACATCTGTTGTGCAGAGTGAGAGAAAAAACAGAATATCGCAGAGATTTGTTGCAGCACCTACAAATGCAGTGCTAATATATCTGTCAAAGCTTATTCCATGTGTGGTTATGGTTGTATTAGAAACAGCAATAAGCATGGTGTTTGCAGCAATAATGTTTGATACAAATTGGGGAAACCTGCCTGCAACATTGGGAATCGTTGGGCTTGCAATTCTGGCAGCATGTGCTTATGGAATAACCTGTCTTTACCTGGTAAAAAATCTTGCAGTATCAGTTATTCTTCTTTTCTCAACTGTATGGACATGGGGGTTTTTAGGTGGAAGCTTCGAAACTTATATGTTTTCTGCAATACCTGAGAAAATAAAGTGTGTTTCACCACTTTATTATGTGAACAGAACACTTGTGGAGTTCTCAACAATGGGGAAAAGTGACTATGCAATTAGGTGCGTGATTGTACTCATCGGAATGTTTGCAGTTTTTTCTTTATTTGGAAGTCTGCTTATGAAATGTAGAATGGGGGAGGAGTAATGATTAATCAAATTTTGGAAATGTCAAAGATGACAACAAAGATATTATTTAGAAATAAATTGTTCCTCTTCTTTGCAGTAGTAATGATGGTAGGCGCTACTTTGGTTCTCAATGTGACGGTTAATAAGTCTGAAAAGACATCTGGAAACATTGTTATGATGGAGGAATATGATGGACAGATGGCTTACCTGGAGGATGTAGAGAAGTTTCAGGTAAAGATATATAGCAGAAATGAAAAATCCATGGATTTTATAAAATCAATGGAAGACGGTGGAATGTTCCAGTTTTTTGTGGCAGACTGTGAGGAATTATCAATGGAGGAAGTGCTTGATTCTGTAAATTATACTGCCATGCATGACAAGGTTGATGCAATAATGGTAATAGATAAGGGGCAGATGCCAGATTGCGTATCCTTTTACAGAACAGGGGAAGACGAAAGATATGAAATGTTTGAGAGTTTTGCTAATTCAAAACTGACTGCATTCATTAACGGTACCACTGAAACCGAGAAAAAAGTAGTAGTAGAGACAATTGATTCTAAGGAAAATACTACTGCCTGGGAAATGGAAGTGGATTACCAGAAAACCAGTATATTTGGTTCGGTAATGGCAATCTATTCAGTAGCCTTCCTGTTTTCCGGAATAATGATTCTTGGAACTATTATTGCAGAAAAGGATAACCGCGTATACACAAGAGTACTTTTGTCAAAGGCCAGTTCATACAGTTACATCGCTGCTAAGTTTATCGTAGTTTTTGCAGTTGCTCTGATAGAGAGTATGGTTGCACTAGCAGCATATGGATTGTTGGTAAAATCAGATGTGGGATTGTCATTGGGGCAGATGTTTTTAATCCTGCTAAGTACAGGGCTAATATTTAACTCCCTAAGTGTTGGAATTGGAATATGCTGTGGAAATACACTTACAGCATCTATTTTGTCCTTCGCTGTATGGGTTATAACAGCTCTTTTGGGAGGCTTGTATTTTGATATCAATAATGCCTCTGACTGGTACAAGAGTGTTGCTACTCTGATGCCACAGCGATGGAGCCTTAAGGCGGCATCACTTTTTATGAATGGAAATAATCTTGGATATCCTTTATTATTAATTGTAACGGTAACTTATATTGTTGTGATATTATTAATAGGAGTGCTTGGATTAAAGCTTTCTAACCGAAAATAGGGGGAAGGTTATGAGGGAAACAGTGAGAGATCACTATTTTGTAGTAGGAAAACTAATTGGTCTTGTGGTCTTTATGGGATACGAGATTGTAAGCTTTCAGGGAAATATGATGGAGAAATCAATTATGGGAATGTGGCTTTCGTTCTTCATTGCAACAACAGTCCTGTATGAGCTTACAGAGAATAAGACCGGCCAGATAATAGAGATAATAGCTGAAGGAATACTCGTAGCAATTGGAGTATTCCTTATTCCTCTTGTGGGGAGTGTGCTTGGAATGATTTGGATAGCGGATGTCTGCGTTTTTTTTAAGGTGTCAGGGAAATGCTATCTTTTTTGTTTTGCGCCTTTTTTTCTATATTACCTGGTATCGGATAATATGCTACAGGGGCTGTTGGTTAATCTTATTATTGTAATTGGATATTTTCAGGAAAAGGTAGTAATTGACAGCTTTCGCTCTATAATCGGGATTGAGGAAGAGACACAGAAAGAATTAAAGACGGATTTGGAAAAACAGACAAAGAGTCATAGGCAGGAGCTAAAAAAATCACACCTAAGATTTGAGAATCAAATGCTTGAGGACAGAGACCGAATATCTCAGGCATTACATGATAAGCTTGGGCATAGCATTAATGGTTCAATTTATCAGCTGGAGGCGGCAAAGCTTCTGGTGGAGAAAAAACCCAAAGACTGCGAAAGTATTCTGCAGAAGGTAATTGACCAGCTCAGATTATCTATGGACGAAATCAGGGTGATACTTAGAAGGGAACGTCCGGATAAGAGAAAAATGGCATCGCTTGCTATTTTGTCTCTATGCGAGGAGTGTGAGACAATGTATGGAATACATACTGAGCTAAATATAGAGGATGAAGAAGGAACTATTCCCGATAAGGTCTGGGAGATTATTCTGGACAATACATATGAGGCGGTAACCAATGCCCTCAAGTATTCAAATTGTCACAATATAAGGATTGACATTATTGCCATGAATCAGGTAGCCAGATGTACTATAAGTGACGATGGAAAGGGTGCTTTGAAGATAGAGGAAGGTATGGGAATAGCAGGAATGAAGAACCGAGTCAGAGCAATAAAGGGATATTTTGACATAGAATCAGAGGTTGGTTTTACTATCAATATGATTCTTCCGTTTGAATGATATTATCTCAGGTTTAGAATGGGGTAGATTTTTTCAGAAAACAGGATAAGAAGAGGAGCAAAATGATTAAAGTAATTGTAGTGGATGATAGTGCTTTCGTTCGTGAGGGGATGAAGGTAATACTGGATTTGGATGAACAGTTTCAGGTGATAGGAACTGCCGAAAATGGCAAGGAAGCAGTGGAATTGGCGCGGGAAAAGGGCTGTGATATTGTGATTATGGACATTCAGATGCCGGTGATGGACGGAATTGAGGCAACGGAGATTTTTGTCAAGGAGGAGCTGGGCAAGGTTCTCATTTTAACGACTTTTGACGATTATGATTTGGTTCAGAGGGCAATCAAATGTGGAGCAAAGGGTTACCTAATTAAGAACCATACGCCAGATCAGCTTAAGCAGATGATCACATCAATTTATAACGGGGTAAATATTATTGATGAGCAGGTGTTTGATAAGTTTGTGGATGTGGGAATTAAGCCAAACGACAACTTTGATAGTTCAGAATACACTGCAAGAGAATTGGAGATAATGGAGGCTGTGGCAGAAGGCTTATCCAACAAGGAGATAGCCGCCAAGCTTTTTATTAGTGAAGGGACAGTAAAGAACTATATAAGCGCAATTCTTGACAAGGAGAATTTATCCCACAGAACACAGTTGGCTATATATTATCTCACAGGGAGAAAATAGTAATTTACAGGCGTGTAAAAGAGTTTTGACACTACTTTTGGATATATGACAAAGTCTTTTGATAGATGAATTAGTAGGAAGATGCTATATTCCTTTCAGATGGAGGTTACAAATATGGAAATTGAGAAGAGATTAAAAGATGCTAGAGTAAAGGCAGGATTAACACAAGAACAAGTTGCACAGGAAGTGATGGTATCCAGACAGACTATATCAAATTGGGAAAATGGAAAATCCTTACCAGATATACTTAGCATTATGAAATTGAGTGACCTTTATCAAATTAGTTTAGATGAACTATTGAAAGGAGACACAAAAATGAAAGAAAAAATCGAGAAGGATGTAAATGTTGCAAAAGCTAATAAGAGATTAATATTAACAACAGCAATTATATTATTTGTTGTTGCAATAATATATTTGATTAGTATTTTTGCAGGCGGTGCGTTTTATGATTTCTGTGAGGCTGCAATAAGATGGATAGTGATGGGCATAGGTGTTGCGTTTGCTATGACATATTTAAGCCAAAAAGAATAAGGAGGAAAAGAAATGAGTGTAAGGGAAAATGATGTAAGAAGATTTATTTCAAAGTACACATCGATGAGCAATATAAAAATAGAAGAGCTTCCAAAGTGTGAACAGGATATCGTTAAAATTCAGGAAGTGATAGATGCAGGAGATTTCCCAGAAGTAGAATTTGACTTAGATGATTATAAGAGAGGTCTTGCGTATTTTTTTGGAATTGGAAATGTTCGCGATGACGAGGCGGGATTAAGATATCTGAAAATGGCAGCGGATGATGGAAATATTGATGCGATGAATATGTATGGCTTTGCATGTTATCACACCTCGCTTAATTGTAAAGCGGAACCAGAAAAAAAGAACTGGTATGAAAAACAGGCGGTTAAGTGGTTTAAAGAGGCTGCGCTAATGGGGCAGGTGGAAGCTATTTTTAATCTGGGAGTGTGCCTTGTGGAAGGTGTCGGAACTGAAACTGATGATGCGGCTGGAATGAGATATCTGGAGACTGCGCTAAAAAAGGGACACCCGAGAGCGGCACTTTACATAGAAGATTATAAAGCGAAAAACGGACAGGCACCAAATATTGAGAGAGAAGGGGCGAAGGAAGAAATCTTTGCTCAGGTGATAGCGACTATGAAAGAGGAGGTCCAAAAATCAGGGATTTCACAGATATATGTGACCGGATTGTTTAATGATATCTATCTGGAAAGAGGATATGAGTGGATAAAAAAAGCGTCACTTGGCTGGATTTGCTCGAAAGATGGTGGAAAGACATTCTTAATTTCAGAGGAAGAATTAAAGAATTTATTAGATGAAATGGAATAAAATCATAAGAAAAAATTAAAAAAATGTAAAAATTTGTAAAAAATTTAGTTGTATGTGACCGCCTTGTGACCGACGTATGATACAATTAAGTTACTTCGAGAGGAGTTTAGTTTAGTGTGAAATATAAATAAAGCCTAGATGAACGAGATATTTGCTCGCTTCATCTAGGCTTTATTGTGTTTATGTACATATTAAAATCACTAAAAAAGAGTAGCGCCTTTTTCATAATCAAAGTCTTCGTATGCATTAATGATATCATTGAGTAAGGCCTGTTCACTTTCAGATAGACGGCATTTTTGAAGTGCACTTATAGCATTTTCAATGCCACTTGAGTCGTATTTTATAAACGAAGTATGAATTTTATCAAAATAAGTGTTGATAACTTCCTTATCTAATTCAATTAATGTTGATTCTTCGGCATTATCAAGAGAGTTCAGCTGATTCTCAATGCCAATAATCTCTACGGTCAATTCTTCGATAGTAATCTCAATATTTTCAATAAATTCAGGCAAAAAAATCTCAATAAATGGTTTATTATCAACCTTTGCAGCCATTTCAAGTATTTCAGCGTGATATCCAACAATATTACGTTCAAGCTGCTTGCTTACACTTTTTATGCCATGAACCTTGATTCTGAATAGTTCGAGATCTTCTGTGAACAAAGTAGGAAGAGTTCCTTTAAGTTCAGATATTTCCTTTAAGTAGCTTTTTGCAGTAGCAAGCTGAAATCTAAGAGAGGATTCATTTTTTGAAGCTGAGTTAATGTTATTAAAATCAAAAGTTATATTTTGTCTTTTATCCACAGGAAGTAAATCTTCAACGGTAGTTTTCAACTGTGTAAGATTAATAGGCTTTGTCAGATATTTTGAAAAACCATATTTCTTGCATTCTTCCTTTCTGTCCTCAGAAATATCAGCTGTAAGCATTACAAGGGGAGTATCACAAAATCCTGAAATAATAGCAGCAGCCTCCTCACCAGTCATCCTCGGCATCATCTGATCAAGAATGATTAAATCATATGTATTGTTTTTAGCAAATTCTACAGCTTCAACTCCGTTTGCAGCAAAATCAATCATAATTTGCCAAGGGCGGAGCATGTTTTGGATAATTTCAAGGTTAACAGCCATATCATCAGCCACTAGAATTTTCGAGCCAGGATATATCCAGTCTGGCTTCACATTAGGAGCGGAAGAAGTCATAACGATGGCATTGTCGGAAGAGATTTCCATTGGGAAAAGTCTTGGAGAATAAATAGCATCAGCAAAAAATGTTGCTGAGACAGTGCTTCCTGTTTTACCATCACTAGATGCGCGGACATTACCATCCATAAGTTCACAAAGCTGTTTTACAATGCTTAGTCCAAGTCCAGTGCTTTCCGAATGTCTTGATTTATTAAAAGTTACATACTCGCCAAATATTTTATCCATCTGTTCCTGAGACATACCAACACCAGTGTCTGCGACAGAAACAACAAGTTTAACACGAGTGTTTTCAATATAAGAACAGCCAATCTTTAACGTTATAGAACCGGAACTGGTAAATTTGCAGGCATTTGATATCAGATTCTGCATGATTTCACGAATTCTGATTTCATCTGCGATAAGTAACTTAGGTGTCTCATCCTCAATAACCATGGAAAAATCAATAGGTCTGTTTTTAAGAAGCATAAAAGCATCATGTGCCTGTGAAAGTAATAAATCTTCAAAGTCGAATCCTTCATGATTAAGTTCAAGTTTTCCATTTTCCAATTTAGAATAATCAAGGACATCATTTACTAAATGAAGCAAATTAAGTCCTGCATCTCGAATGTGAAAAAGCATTTTTCTATTGGCGCAGGAAGTATTATTTTTGTTCAGAAGGACTTCAGAGCCTCCAATAATTGCGTGAAGAGGACTTCTTAAATCATGACTCGTGTTGGCAAGGAATGCACTTTTTGAACGACTTTGAGCTTCAGCTTCATTTTTAAGTATTTCCATTCTTCTTGTCTCGTTTTTTTCACTGGTAATATCGACAAAAGAAATGATATATCCAAACAAACAATTACGATATTTAACAGGATGTTTGTGTAGACGATAAAATCTGTCCTTTATTACAAACTCTTGGTCTTGGGATAAATTAGTAATGCTATTTTTGAAGTTTGTTATATTTGCGTCGTTCCAAAAATCAGGAAAGAGTTTATATGACATTTCATTTGCTTCAAGAAAATTATAATCTGAGTCAAAAATAGAAGTAGGAATGTCAGAATTTACAAAGTAATTTGTTTTAAGCTGATATCGTACCTCTTCCATTTGATTAGTGCTAAGCAGATAATTGATAATGACACAACAAAAAATAAATGTAGTTGGTAGAACAATAAAATCTGACAAGCTTGTTAAATATGAAATTGCAGTTCCTAGAGCAGGCATTAGTATTGCCAAATATAAGAGGTAACAAAATAGCTTCTCTTTTTTAGATAAGCTTTTCGTAAAGATAGCATAGATTACCACAAAAAGCATAACTGAAAAAATAATAAGGTCTCCGATGAAAGCAAAAAAATGGTAGTTTCTTTTATTATCAAAAGACATTACTACTACAAAATCAATAAGAACCAGTAAAGAACAAAACATATTTCTTACAAGTCTATTAAGCGGGAATCGGGTAACCGCAACAAAATAGCATGTAATTACATAAAGCAGGTGAATAATTAGCAGAGATTTTAGAATGGAAAATGTTTGGGTATCGCCTGATATAAATTCAACAATCAGGTAAAAATTATACAAACAAACTAATCCTAAAACCAAAGGCAAAAGCTTGTGGCTATAGGAAAAGTAGCTTGTAAAAATATAATGATGTAAAGTAAACAATATTATAACCAGGGAAATTGACATGTATACAAGCATTAGTATGGAGCCTCCCTCCTGCAAAGTATTCTTTCAATTTCTGATTTGATGTATATAGACTTATATGGTCTTGCAATATACCCTGCTGCTCTAATTTGTTTGCAGGCGCTAACTGTTTCCGAATCAGCCTTTGATGAAACAAAAAGAATAGGAACTTTATGCGAGGTCATTAGATTAATGTGTTTTGCAGTATCAAGACCATCCATATCCGGCATATCAATATCCATGAGAATAATGTCAGGATATTCGGTGTTTTTTGTAAAAAAGTTTATAGCCTGATGACCTGATTTAAGAAGAATAACATCATACTTATTTGAAAGAATATCTCGTAACATGTGCAGATTGGTAATCATGTCATCAACAACCATAACTTTTTTCCTGGAAGAATCAGCGGGTTTTATCATTTCCTCGCGTTCTGATTCACTTTTTTGTCTAAATTCCTCTGTAACTGAATTTTCAAAAGGCAAAATAGTAATATTTAGATATTCTCTTAAAGATAAATCAATGTCTTCAAAAGTATCCATAATTCTAACAATTGGACGAAGATTATTAATACCGGTATTTTGAACAACAACAGCCTGATGACCGTTTGATAGATTAATAGTAGTTCCCTTAGGATAAAGTGGAATCATCTGAATAAACTCTTCAACAACGTATTTGTCAAACATAATTCCGCAGGCACCCATAAGATACTCGGTTGCTTCACTTGGGCAGTATCCATCCTTGTATGGGCGTTTTGAAGTAAGAGCATCGTAAACATCACAAACGTGTAAGATTTTCACAAAAATGGACTGTTCATCACCAGTAATTCCATGTGGATAACCACTTCCATCAACGTTTTCATGGTGTAAAAGTACAGCCTGTTTAACAATAGATGACAGGGAATAACTGTTGCTTAGAAGTTCATATGATTTAACAGGATGAGATTTGATTATATTGTACTCTTCCTTAGTTAGACGACCGGGCTTGTTGATTATCTCTATTGGAATGGAAAGCTTGCCGATATCATGTAAAAGGGCAGCAGTGGTTAAATATTCCAAATCCCTTTCGCTAAGCTCGAGTCCCATTCCAAGCACACAGCAAAGAACAGCTACATTAACAGAATGTGCATAAGTGTAGTCATCATATGAGCGCAAATCAGCCATATCAAGAGAACCCCTTTCCTCTGGCAAAATGGCAGCAACAATTTGTTTTGCAACGTCGGAAATCTTATCCACATCACATTTTTTTACACATTCTTCACCAAGATGACGAAGTTCAGGTGGAATAACAGGATCAATCTCAATATCATTTGAGAGTTCATCATCAATGTAGACAGCGGCAAAGCCTAAATCCCGTAACCTATTAATGTAGTTTTTGGTGAGCTCACAACCACCACCAATAACAGTTCTACCCTGGCTATCATACAAATCACTTGCAAGATGCATGCCAGGCTGCGCATTTTGAATTGAAACGTATCTCATATCCTATCCCCATAGAAAAAATAATAGTACCAAAGTAACATTAGTATAACACTAAAAAAGATTTAAGTAAATTAAAAAAGAATTTTGTAAATTAATAAACCATATTGAAGATAAAACATTAATATATTAGAATTAAACAGGAAGAGAGGAGGTTTATTCATGGACTATTACATAATATTCTGGCTCGTAGCAGCATTAATATTTATTGTAATTGAGATTGCCACGATAGGCCTGGCTTCTATTTGGTTTGCAGCAGGAGCACTTGGAGCTCTTCTGGTTGCAGTGTTACATGGAAATGTAATTATACAGACATTGGTATTTTTATTAATTTCCGTGGTATTACTATGTATGACCAGACCTTGGGCGAGGAAGTACATTAATTCAAGAACACAAAAGACAAATGTCGACAGCCTAATCGGAGAAAAAACAATTCTAACCGAGACCGTTAACAATTTGGACGCAACAGGAAAAGCAGTGGTTTTGGGCAAAGAATGGACAGTCAGAGCAAAAAATCAAAATGACATTATTGAAAGTGGAGCATTAGTCAAAGTCGTGGAGATAAGTGGTGTAAAACTTTTAGTAGAAAGATTTAAGGAGGATTAGAGAAAATGGATGGTTTAGTAGTTGCATTAATTGTAATTATTATTGCAATTTGCATTATTATCAGTTGTATCAAAATCGTGCCACAGGCACACGCAATGGTAATTGAGAGACTTGGAGGGTATCTTACAACATGGTCAGTAGGACTTCACTTTAAAGTACCTTTTATTGACAGAGTAGCAAAGAGAGTATTATTAAAAGAGCAGGTTGTTGATTTCCCACCACAGCCGGTAATCACAAAGGATAACGTAACAATGCAGATTGATACTGTAGTGTACTTCCAGATTACAGATCCAAAGCTTTATGCTTATGGTGTTGAGAATCCAATCATGGCCATTGAGAACTTAACAGCTACAACACTTAGAAATATTATTGGTGATTTAGAGCTTGATGAAACACTTACAAGCCGTGAGACAATCAATACAAAAATGAGAGCAACACTTGACGTTGCAACAGATCCATGGGGAATTAAAGTTAACCGAGTTGAGCTTAAGAATATTATTCCTCCAAAAGCAATTCAGGATGCAATGGAGAAACAGATGAAGGCTGAGCGTGAGAGACGAGAAGCTATTCTTAAAGCAGAGGGTGAGAAAAAATCTACAATCCTTGTTGCAGAAGGAAATAAGGAGTCTGTTATCCTTGATGCTGAGGCTGAGAAGCAAGCAGCAATCCTTAGAGCAGAAGCTAAGAAAGAAGCAACAATTCAGGAAGCAGCAGGTCAGGCAGAGGCTATTCTTAAAATCCAGCAGGCTAATGCAGATGGTCTTCGTATGTTAAAAGAAGCAAATCCTGATGCATCAGTACTTCAGCTTAAGAGTCTTGAGGCATTTGCAAAAGCAGCTGATGGAAAAGCAACAAAAATCATTATTCCATCTGAGATTCAGGGAATTGCCGGACTTACAAAGTCAATTACTGAGATTGCAGAAAAATAAAATACGATTTATTAATAGAGGTATCGCGTTTCTTGTGATACCTCTTTTTTGACTTTGTTTTATTTCATCAAAAGTGGTATACTCGAATGTAAGTGTCGAAACTTTTCCCAAACAAAGTAGGGAAGAAGGAGTATATATGAAAAAGAGAATAAAATTTAAAGGAAAACTTAGAAGTTATATGTGTTGGCCCTTATATCTGACAATTGTTCTTGTATGTACAGATATATTTGCGTTTATGCATGACAAAAATCTGGGGCTTGCACTTGGGGGATTTACATTCTGTTATTTTCTCATGGTGGTTTTTCTGTATGTAAGAAGTAAAACGGTAGTAGCATCAGAACTATTAAATTTTGCAACGAGATATTCATCAGTACAAAAGAAGCTTCTCAATGAATTTCAGGTTCCGTATGCTTTACTTGAACATTCCGGAAAAATTCTGTGGATGAATGAAGAGTTTGCAGAGATGATGGGAATTAACAAAAATTACCACAAATCCATCTCTACAGTATTTCCAACAGTAACGAGAGAATTCCTTGAAAAAAATAAAGAGAAAAAAGATGTAATTATTGAAAATGAGGATACTGTATATAGAATTTCCTTAAACAGAATTTATTTCGAGTCAGTAGCAGATGAAAATGAGATTCTTGATGCCACAAATGCAGAGGAATATCTGACAGCAATGTATATCTTCGATGAGTCTGAGTTATATAGTGTGAAAAAAGAGATTGAGGACCAGAAACAGGTATCAGCTCTTGTGTATATTGATAACTATGACGAGGCGCTTGACAGTATAGAGGATGTAAAACGTTCACTCCTTGTTGCACTTATTGACAGAAGGGTAAACAATTACTTTGCAAAAAGTGACGGACTGGTCAGAAAAATCGAAAAGGATAAATACTTTGTTGTTTTCAAATATAAGTATTTAAAGACAATGATTGAGGACAAATTCAAAGTGCTTGATGAGGTAAAGGCAATCAAGGTAGGAAACGAAATGGCCGTTACCCTCAGTATTGGAATTGGAATCAAGAATGAAAGCTATACTGAGAACTATGAATATGCAAGAACTTCAATCGACCTTGCACTGGGTCGAGGTGGAGACCAGGTAGTAATCAAAGACGGCGAGGAAATCACATATTTTGGTGGTAAATCAAAAACTATAGAGAGTAAGACCAGAGTAAAGGCAAGAGTAAAGGCACAGGCTCTTCAGGAGATTATGGAGACCTGTGAAAACGTGCTTATTATGGGACACAGCCTTTCGGATGTAGATTCTTTGGGAGCCGGAGTAGGAATTTTTTGTGCAGCAAAAAGTATTGGTAAAAAAGCTCAGATTGTAATAAATGATCCTACAAGCTCAATAAGACCATTGCTTGAGACCTTCTCAGAGGAAAAGGGATATGCCTTTGATATGTTTTTAGACAGTGAAGAAGCAATCGAGATGGTCAGTCCAAATACTCTTGTTATGGTGGTTGACACAAACAGACCAAGCTACACAGAGTGTCCGGAGTTATTGACACGCACAAAGAAAATAGTAGTTTTCGATCATCACAGACAAAGCAGTGAGGTGATTGAGAATCCAATACTTTCGTATATCGAGCCTTATGCGTCAAGTGCATGTGAGATGGTAGCCGAGGTATTGCAGTATTTTAATGATGGAATAAAGGTTAATGCAACTGAAGCAGACTGTATTTATGCGGGAATTCTGATAGATACAAACAACTTTATGACCAAGACCGGAGTGAGAACATTTGAGGCTGCTGCATTTCTTAAGAGATCAGGTGCAGATGTTACAAGGGTTAGAAAAATGCTTAGAAATGACATGGCGTGCTACAAGGCTAGAGCAGAAGCTGTACGTCATGCAGAGGTTTACAGAGGGGCATTTGCCATATCAGTGTGTCCAAGCGAAAATGTTGAGAGTCCGACAATAGTAGGAGCGCAGGCTGCAAATGAACTTCTAAATATCATAGGAATCAAGGCATCATTTGTATTAACAGTATTTAATGAAAAGATTTATATCAGTTCAAGATCAATTGATGAGATAAATGTTCAGTTAATCATGGAGAAACTTGGCGGTGGAGGACATCTGAATGTAGCGGGAGCACAGCTTACAGACTGTTCAATTGTTCAGGCCAAGAGAATGATACAGAACACAATAGATGAAATGCTAAAAGAAGGAGACATAGAATAATGGAAGTAATTTTATTACAGGATGTAAAAGCCCTTGGAAAAAAGGGAGATATAGTAAAGGTAAATGACGGATATGCAAGAAATGCAATCATACCTAAAAAGCTTGGAGTTGAAGCAACACCAAAGAACTTAAATGATTTGAAGCTTCAGAATAAGCATGCAGATAAGGTTGCAAAAGATAATTATGATAAGGCAGTAGAGCTTTCAAAAACAGTAGAGGCTACAAAGGTTACAGTGAAATTAAAGACTGGTGAAGGCGGAAAGATTTTTGGTTCAGTCTCTACAAAAGAAATTTCGCAGGCAGCCAAAGAACAGTGTGGACTTGAATTAGACAAGAAAAAAATGCAGCTTTCAGAATCAATTAAATCGCTGGGAACATATGAGGTTCCAGTAAAACTTCATCCACAGGTAACAGCAAAACTTACAGTATCAGTAGTTGGGGAATAATCTTTACTAACATACTGTAATTAATTCAGACAGGAGGTTATCGCTTGGAAGAGACACTTATAAAGCGAATAATGCCTAATAGCTTAGAGGCGGAGCAGTCGGTTGTTGGTTCTATGATTATGAGCAAGGATGCCATAGTAACAGCAAGTGAAATGCTTCTAAAAGAAGATTTTTACCATCAGCAGTATGGAACATTATTTGAGGCGATGGTTGAACTGTTTACAGAAGGTCAGCCAGTGGATTTGGTTACTCTTCAGAATAGACTCAAAGAAAAGGATGTTCCAAAGGAGATACAGAGTCTTGATTTTGTAAGAGGGCTTGTGACATCAGTTCCAACCTCAGCAAATGTAAAATATTATGCAACAATAGTAAAAGAAAACGCAATAAAAAGAAAATTAATACACGTAACAGAAGACATAGAGAATGAATGTTATGCGGGAAAAGAATCTCTTGAAAGTGTGCTCGATAAAACCGAGCATGATGTTTTTGAACTTCTTTCAACAAGGCAGACAGGCGATTACGTTCCAATCAGAACGGTTGTAATGAATGCCCTTGAGAAAATCGAAAAGGCATCGAAGCAAGAAGGTTCAGTAACGGGAATTCCAACAGGATTTATTGACCTTGATTACAGAACAGCAGGTCTTCAGCCTTCGGATTTAATTCTTGTGGCAGCAAGACCATCAATGGGAAAAACAGCCTTCGTATTGAACATTGCCCAGCACGTAGCATTTCATGCAAATATGTGTACCGCAATTTTTTCTCTCGAGATGTCAAAGGAACAGCTTGTAAATCGTATGTTTTCACTAGAATCAAAGGTAGATGCACAGGCACTTAGAACAGGAAATCTTTCAGATACAGACTGGGAGAAATTGGTTGAAGGAGCCGGAATTATCGGAGATTCAGAACTTATAATAGACGATACACCGGGTATCAGTATCTCAGAGCTTAGAAGTAAATGTAGAAAATATAAATTAGAGCATGACTTAAAGCTTGTAATAATTGACTACCTGCAGCTTATGACAGGTTCAGGCAGAGGCTCTGAATCAAGACAGCAGGAGATTTCAGATATTTCGAGATCACTAAAGGCATTGGCAAGAGAGCTATCAGTTCCTGTAATTGCACTTTCACAGCTTTCACGAGCAGTAGAGCAAAGACCGGATCACAGACCTATGCTTTCAGACCTTCGAGAATCCGGAGCCATCGAGCAGGATGCCGACGTTGTAATGTTTATCTACAGAGATGATTATTACAACCATGACACAGAGCTAAAAGGAATTTCAGAGATTATTATAGCCAAGCAAAGAAACGGTCCGATTGGAACTGTAAATCTGGCATGGTTGCCACAGTACACTCAGTTTGCAAATCTTGAGCACTAGAAGTTGTTGGACAAGCCGTAAAAAATGTCGTAAAAATACGATGAAAAAAGTTTGAAATACCTCACTTTAAGGAATTATAATTTAGATGTGTTCTTTAGAAATCCGGATGAAAGGATTAAAGGAACCATAGCACTCAAAAGGAGGTAGAAAAGGTGGAAAAAGTACGTTACATGATTTCCGATGCTGCCAATATGGTTGACGTTGAAACTCATGTATTACGTTACTGGGAAGATGAACTCGGACTGGACATACCAAGAAATGATTTGGGACACCGATACTATACTAGGGAAAATCTACAGCAATTTATAAAGATAAAAGAGCTAAAAGATCAGGGATATCAGCTGAGGGCAATAAAGGAAATTCTTAAAGGCAACGCCGCTCCACCTCAGACAGTAGAAAGGACTCCGGAAGCAAGAATGGAGGAGTTCAAGGAACTTATGAACAGTATAGTTGGAAAAGCTATATCTGCAAATAATGAAGAGCTAAGCCAGACAATAGGTGCTGAGGTTCAGGAGAGAGTATTAAAGGAGTTAAATTATCTTGTAAGGGAGCAGAATCAGGCAGCAGAAGAAAGATTCAATAAGCTTCATCAGGCTATACGTGGTAATGCAAGAAAGAAGATGTTATCCTTTAAGAAGAAAAAAGAAAAACTAAAACCATTACATATGGCTGAATAAAAAAAGACGACCCGGTGAGGTCGTCTTTTAGATTCTATCACATTACGATAGTCGTATGTAATTCATCTACTCAGTGAAATTACTGGCTGATAGCTCCAACTGGGCAAACACCAGCGCATGTTCCACAATCAACGCATGTATCTGCAGCGATTTCGTACTGAGAATCACCAGCAGAGATAGCACCTACTGGACACTCTCCAGCACATGTTCCACAACTTACGCATGAATCAGAAATAACGTATGCCATAATAGATTCCTCCTTATAAAATAATGATCATTATCCACCTAAACAGGCTTAATTAGAATTATAGTACCAAAAATGCTGCTTATCAAGTAAAAAAAGAATTGTATCAGTATAAAAACAAAAAACTGTTTGAGGGTTAGAACGTGCGAGATTGCTTGAAATGTAAGGGTTCGTATTATATAATGTTGATAATGAGGCGAGGAATAAGATGAATACAAAAGTAATAAAAATAGATTCTGAAAATATTGATTTTTCATTGATGAAGGAAGCAGGAAATCTTATTGCACAAGGAGAGCTTGTAGCGTTTCCAACGGAGACTGTGTATGGTCTTGGCGGAGATGCTCTTGACCCTCAGGCATCGATGAAAATATATAGTGCAAAAGGAAGACCGTCGGACAATCCGCTTATCGTACACATTAGTGATTTTTCAGATATGAAGAGGTTATCTGACAACATTCCTGATGATGCCCAAAAGCTTTCAGATGCATTTTGGCCAGGCCCGCTTACAATGATTGTTGAGAAGAGCAATACTGTACCAGACGCCACGACTGGAGGTATGAGTACAGTTGCCGTAAGAATGCCGGATAATAAAATTGCACTTGAGTTAATCAAACAGAGTGGTTGTCTTATTGCCGCACCAAGCGCAAACACTTCAGGAAGACCGAGTCCTTCTGAAGCAAAGCACGTGATAGAGGATTTATCAGGGAAAATAGCCATGATAATTGATGGAGGACCTGTTGGAATAGGAATAGAATCTACTATCATTGATTTGACGGAGGAAGTTCCTATGATACTTCGTCCGGGATATATAACGCCACAGATGCTGTCGGATGTGCTTGGAAAAGAAGTAATTATTGATCCGGGAATTATTGCAAGTGATGATACTAGAAAACCAAAGGCGCCCGGAATGAAATACAAGCATTACGCACCAAAGGCGCAGATGATTATTGTAGATGGTGAGAAGGAAAAGGTTGTTGAATTTATTAATACAAAAACAGCTAATCGTCAGAATAAAAAAGTAGCTGTTATTGCTTCAGAAGAGACAATGTCAATGTATAAGGCAGATGTTGTATTATCAATGGGAAGCAGACAGGATGAGGATTCAATCGCAAGACATTTATATAAAATATTAAGAGAATGTGATGAGCTTGAGGTAGATGAGATTTTTTCAGAAAGCTTCAAAACGCCACGTATTGGCCAGGCCATAATGAATCGAATGTTAAAGGCGGCAGGCCATCAAGTGTTGAATCTTGATTAGTAGAACATGGGAGGTGGCAATGAATTTCATGGATAGAGTTATTTTCGTTGCACAGTCAGGAGTTTGCAGAGAACAAATGGCAAAAGAGATAATGAAAGAATATCTTAAGGACAACAGCATTGAGGTGTTGTCGAGAGGGTTAGTGGTTCAGTTTCCAGAACCGATAAATCAAAAGGCTGAGGCTGTACTTATCAGTAACGGTTATTTAACAGAGGGACTTGTTGCAGAACAGTTACAGGAAGAAGATATTACAGATACAACCCTGATTTTTACTATGGAGACAATACAAAAGGAAAAGATTCTTGAAAAATATGAGAATGTCAGACCTGAAAATGTATTTGTATTATCAGAGGCGGTAGGAGACGAACTCGAAATACTTGATCCATACGGCGGAAATCTTCAAAGCTATGGACTTTGTTATGAAAGTTTAAAGATGACTATCAAAAAGCTGGCAAAGAAGCTGGATGAATTTAATGTTGAATGTGGGATAGAAGCAGAAGGTATAACTGAGGGAATATAGGCAGAAAAATATAGGCAGAAAAATATAGACAGAGGAAATATAGAATGGAAAGAGGGAAGAAAAGAGAGGATTATATAAGCTGGGACGAGTATTTTATGGGAATTGCAATGCTGTCAAGTATGCGTTCAAAAGACCCTAATACTCAGGTGGGGGCATGTATAGTCAGTCCGGAGCATAAAATTTTATCTATGGGATACAATGGTTTTCCAAATGGTTGTTCAGATGATGAATTTACCTGGGCAAGAGAAGGCGACGACAATAAATATTTTTACAGTACACACAGTGAGCTAAATGCAATATTAAATTACAGGGGAGGAAGTCTTGAAGGAGCAACTATCTATGTCACTTTATTTCCATGTAATGAATGTGCGAAAGCGATAATACAGTCCGGTATACGTGAAGTGGTATACGATAGCGACAAATATGAATTTACAGCGGGGGTTATCGCATCAAAAAAAATGCTTACTGCAGCAGGAGTTAAACTCAGAAAATATGTACATACTGACAGAAACGTGACAATTAATCTTTAGTTTTGAGTTGTGGACAAAAGTACTAAAAATGATATAATAGGGTTATTACGAAGCATTACTAGAATTATGAAAAAGAAGACTGATAATAGAATGGTTATGGATGCACTGATCATGGTATTCCAGTTTGGGATAAATATGATAGTGCCGATTTTTATATGTACGTTGTTGGGCGTTTGGATTGGAGATAAGACAGGTGCAACCTGGGTTGCGATTCCGCTGTTTTTTATCGGGGCAATTGCCGGGGGAAATAACATTTACAAAATGTCAAAGCGGATTATCAATTCAAACAGCAAGGGAAGAAAGAATGTTAAGAAGAATCAATAATGCTTTGCCGGGCCTGGTTTTTGGAATTATTCTTTACGGCATTGTGATTCAGATGGTAGGGGTCTGGTTTGCCGAAGACAAAATCAGGTATTCAATTGGGCTATGGTATGGAATTGCTATTGCAGTTGGAATGGCAATCAATCTGGCAATGGTAATTTATGACTCCGTCACATTGGGCGGAGGAAAAAACGCCAATCGCAGAATTATAATTAAATCCGTACTTAGATACGTGGTAGTTGTAATTTTGTTTTTTATATTGGGCTATTTTAATTTTGGAAATTTGTTTGCCGCGCTCGTAGGGGTTTTAGGACTTAAAATTTCAGCTTATTCACAGCCGGTTTTAATGCGAGTAGTTAACAAATTGTCGGGGAGAAGTGATGCACCCTCTGTCGACGAAATAGTGAAAAATGAATAAGGAGGTGATAATGTGAGTCAGGCGATTTTACTGGAAAGTAACGCAGATAACATCGACTTTATGATCCATGGTATTTTTTCCATAAAAATATTTGGACAGGAAGTCTGGATTACCACTTCGCATGCCTGCATAGTAATTGTAATGGCGCTTATGCTTATTTTTGCAATAGTTGCAAATAGGAAGCTAAAGAAGGCGAAGGACGTTCCAAGCGGGTTCCAAAATGTGATTGAGCTTATCGTTGAGATGCTTGATAAGATGGTTGAAGGAACGATGGGACAATGGGCTCCAAGGTTTGTAAACTATATCAGTACAATCTTTATTTTTATTCTCATGAGTAATATCTCAGGATTGTTCGGTCTTAGACCACCAACAGCAGACTATGGAACCACATTGGCGCTAGCACTTATTACATTCTGTATGATCAGATTTAATAAAGCAAAGCATCAGAGCGCAAAAGAAATCTGGACAGGTATGTGTTCACCACTGCCACCATGGTTGCCAATTTGGGCACCAATCAACATTATCAGTGAGATTGCAGTTCCTATCTCATTATCATTGCGTTTATTTGCAAACGTATTATCAGGAACTGTTATTATGGCACTGGTTTATGGCTTGCTTAGAATGATTGCATTGGCATGGCCATCAGTACTACATGTTTATTTTGATTTGTTCTCAGGAGCAATTCAGACATATGTATTCTGTATGCTTACAATGACATATGTTACACAGGCATGTGAATCAGAAGAAAAATAATTTTTTATTAATGGGAGGATTCAATTATGAATATCGAAGGACAGGATTTAATTAGAGCATGTTCAGCTATCGGAGCTGGTTTAGCAGTTATCGCTGGTATCGGACCTGGTATTGGACAGGGTATTGCAGCCGGACACGGAGCTTCAGCAGTAGGACGTAACCCAGGAGCAAAGGGAGACATCATGTCAACAATGCTTTTAGGACAGGCCGTAGCTGAGACAACAGGTCTTTACGGATTAGTAGTTGCTTTACTTTTACTTTTCGTTCATCCACTTGGCTAATAAGAGGAATATTAGTAAAACGGAAAGGAGAGTCAAATGCTGTTAGCAGAAGGATATACATTTTTGTTTAATCTTGATGCTCAATTGCTTTTTGATACCGTATTACTTGCCATTGCAGTATTCTTCCTTTTCATGCTGATGTCATATCTTTTGTTCAATCCGGCAAGAAAATTGCTAAAGGACAGACAGAATAGAATTAATGATGATATCAACAATGCAAAAGAAGACAAAGAAAGTGCTGCAGCTTTAAAGGCAGAGTATGAGAAAAAGCTTAAAGAAGTTGATAAGGAATGTGAAGTAATCTTATCAGAAGCCAGACAAAAAGCATTGAAGAATCAGAACAAGATTATTGATGAAGCTAAAGAAGAAGCTTCAAGAATCATCAAAAGAGCGCAGGATGAAGCCGAGCTTGAGAAGAAACACGCTATGGATGATGTAAAGCAGGAAATGATTCAGATTGCTGCATTAATGGCACAGAAGGTCGTTGCTGCTTCAATCAATACAGAAATTCAGGATACTCTTGTTGAAGAGACACTTAAAGAGATAGGAGAGTCAACATGGCAAAGCTAGTATCGAAAACATACGGTGATGCATTGTTTGAGTTGGCCCTCGAGAACAACTTGCTGGATTCCATATCAGAGGAGGTCAAGGCTGTATCTGAAATTATCGCAGATAATGAGGACCTGACCAAACTTATGAATCATCCACAGATAGTAAAAGAAGAAAAAATCAAAATCATCGAGGATGTATTTAGTGGAAAAATCAAAACTGAGCTGGTCGGCCTTATGAGAATGGTTATAGAAAAAGGCCACTATAATGAGCTCAATGAAGTATTTATTTACTTCATCGACAGTGTGAAGGAATATAAGAATATCGGAACTGCATATGTAACATCCGCATGTGAGCTTACAGAAAAGCAGAAAGCTGATATTGAGAAACGTCTTTTAGAAACCACAAAATATATCAAATTCGAAATGCATTTTGATGTTGACGCCGCACTTATTGGCGGAATGAAGATTCGAATCGGGGACAGAGTAATTGATTCAAGTATTCAAAATAAAATCTCTGATTTGACCCGAGAATTGACAAAAATACAGTTGAAAGTAGGTGAATGCGCTCCATGAATTTAAAGCCAGAAGAAATCAGCTCAGTTATCAAAGAGCAGATTAAAAGATACGCTTCCCAGCTTGAGGTTGCTGATGTAGGAACAGTTATTCAGGTGGCCGATGGTATTGCACGTATTCATGGTTTGGAAAATGCGATGCAGGGAGAACTTTTAGAGTTCCCTGGAGAAGTTTATGGAATGGTATTAAACCTTGAGGAAGATAATGTAGGTGCCGTACTTTTAGGCTCACAGAAAAATATCAACGAGGGAGATACCGTAAAGACTACAGGACGAGTAGTTGAAGTACCAGTTGGAGATGCAATGTTAGGACGTGTTGTAAACGCGTTAGGACAGCCAATCGATGGAAAAGGACCAATTGAGTCAACAAAATACCGTCAGATTGAAAGAGTTGCATCAGGTGTTATCTCAAGAAAATCAGTAGATACACCATTACAGACAGGAATTAAGGCTATCGATTCCATGGTTCCAATCGGACGTGGACAGCGAGAGCTTATTATCGGAGATAGACAGACAGGAAAGACTGCTATCGCCATTGATACAATCATTAACCAGAAGGGACAGAACGTAAAATGTATTTACGTTGCCATCGGTCAGAAGGCATCAACAGTTGCTTCTATCGTTAGTGAGTTAGAGGAATTTGGCGCAATGAGCTATACAACAGTAGTTGCAGCTACAGCATCTGAGCTTGCACCACTTCAGTATATCGCACCATATTCAGGATGTGCCATCGGAGAAGAGTGGATGGAAAATGGACAGGATGTACTTATTGTCTATGATGATTTGTCAAAGCATGCTGCTGCATACCGTACACTTTCATTACTTCTCAAGCGTCCACCAGGACGTGAAGCTTATCCGGGAGATGTATTCTATCTCCATTCAAGATTGCTTGAGCGTGCAGCTCGTCTTTCTGATAAGCTTGGCGGAGGTTCTCTTACAGCGCTTCCAATTATTGAGACACAGGCAGGAGATGTATCTGCATACATTCCTACAAACGTAATCTCAATTACAGACGGACAGATTTACCTTGAGACAGAGATGTTCAACGCAGGATTCCGTCCAGCTATAAATGCCGGACTTTCAGTATCCCGAGTTGGAGGTTCTGCCCAGATTAAGGCTATGAAGAAAATTGCTGCTCCTATTCGAGTAGAGTTAGCACAGTATAGAGAGCTTGCAGCCTTCTCTCAGTTTGGTTCAGAGCTTGATGCAACAACTGCAGAGCAGTTAGCACAGGGTGCCCGTATTAAGGAAATCCTTAAACAGCCTCAGTACAAGCCAATGCCAGTAGAGAAACAGATTATCATTATCTATGCTGCAACCAAGAAATATCTCCTTGATATCGAGATTGAAGATATTTCAAGATTTGAGTCAGAGCTTTTTGATTTCATCGATACAAAATATCCTGAGATCCCAGAAGCAATTATCAATACAAAAGTAATTGATGATGACACAGAAGCTAAGCTCATTAAAGCAATTGAAGAGTGTAAGGCTCAGTTCAAATAACGGCAGAAAGTAGGTGGTAAGAAATGGCCTCAATGCGAGACATTAAGCGAAGAAAAAGTAGTATTACAAGTACTCAGCAGATCACAAAAGCCATGAAGCTCGTTTCTACCGTTAAACTGCAGAAGGCAAGAACACGTGCAGAAGCTACAGACCCTTACTTTAACTATATGTATAAAACAGTAAGTTCAATGCTTGCCAAAAGTGGAACAATAAATCATCCATTTTTGTCAGCCGGTGAATCAGATAGAAAAGCTGTTGTAGTTATTTCTTCTAACAGAGGATTAGCTGGCGGATATAACAGTAATATCGTTAAAATGATTACAAACAGTGATTTTAACAAGGATGACTTAGATATTTATGCAATAGGTTCGAAGGCAGAGGACGCTTTATCCAGAAAGGGATACAAAATCGTAGATAGTGAACCGGGAATGATTGAAGACCCTACTTATGAAGATGCAGCAGCACTTTGTCAGAAAGTGTTGAAGTCATTTTCAGAAGGAGAGATTGGAGAGATTTATCTGGTATATACTCATTTCAAAAATACAGTTACACAGGAAGCGAAGATGATTAAGCTTTTACCAGTGGAAATTGAGGTGGAAGAAACAGAAGCTTCAGGTGCAAGTGCTATGATGAATTTTGAGCCAAATGAGGAAGAAGCACTTGATATGATTATTCCAAAATACGTGACAAGTCTTTTTTACGGAGCATTGGTTGAGTCCCATGCCAGTGAAAACGGCGCCCGTATGCAGGCGATGGATTCTGCTACAAACAACGCAGAAGAAATGATCGGTGATCTCACACTGAAATATAACAGAGCGCGTCAGGGATCAATTACTCAGGAGCTTACTGAGATTATCGCTGGTGCAAATGCAATACAGTGATACACATGTGTATCAAATAAAAAATAAGGAGAAAAAAGGAAAATGGCAGATAAAAATGTAGGCAAAATTACACAGATTATCGGTGCCGTTCTGGATATCAAATTTTCAGAAGGCAGTCTGCCTGAGATAAATGATGCTATTGAAGTAACACAGAAAAGTGGACAAAAGCTTGTAGTAGAAGTATCTCAGCATCTGGGTGATGATACAGTAAGATGTATTGCCATGGGACCAACAGATGGTCTTGTTCGTGGAATGGATGCCGTTGCAACAGGAGCACCAATTTCTGTACCTGTAGGTGAGAATACATTGGGAAGAATGTTCAACGTACTTGGAAATCCAATCGATGAAGTTGAGCCTCCTATGACAGAGGAAAAATGGCCAATCCACAGACCAGCCCCAGCATTCGAAGAGCAGGCAACTTCTCAGGAAATGCTTGAGACAGGTATCAAGGTAGTAGATCTTCTTTGTCCATATCAGAAGGGTGGAAAGATTGGTCTTTTCGGAGGAGCCGGAGTAGGTAAGACAGTACTTATTCAGGAGCTTATCCACAATATCGCTACAGAGCACGGTGGATACTCAGTATTCACAGGTGTAGGAGAGCGTACACGTGAAGGAAACGACCTTTACTATGAAATGAAAGAATCAGGCGTTATTGATAAGACAACAATGGTGTTCGGACAGATGAACGAGCCACCAGGAGCACGTATGAGAGTTGCTCTTACAGGACTTACAATGGCTGAGTATTTCCGTGATAAAGGTGGAAAGGATGTGTTATTATTCGTAGATAACATTTTCCGTTTTACTCAGGCTGGTTCAGAGGTATCAGCTCTTTTAGGACGTATGCCATCAGCCGTTGGTTACCAGCCAACACTTCAGACAGAGATGGGTGCGCTTCAGGAGCGTATTACTTCTACAAAGAACGGATCAATCACATCAGTTCAGGCCGTATACGTGCCTGCGGATGACTTAACAGACCCGGCTCCAGCTACAACATTCGCGCACTTGGACGCTACAACAGTTCTTGAGCGTTCAATCGCAGAGCTTGGAATTTATCCTGCTGTAGACCCACTTGCATCAACTTCTCGAATCCTTGACCCACGTATTGTAGGACAGGAGCATTTCGAAGTTGCACATGCAGTTCAGGAGATTTTACAGAAATACAAAGAATTACAGGATATCATTGCAATTCTTGGTATGGATGAGTTATCAGAGGATGATAAGCTTGTAGTAAACCGTGCAAGAAAGGTTCAGAGATTCCTGTCTCAGCCATTCTTCGTAGCAGGTCAGTTTACAGGACTTGAAGGAAAATATGTGCCAATTACTGAGACTATTCGTGGATTCAGAGAGATTATCGAAGGAAAACTCGATGACGTTCCAGAGGCATATTTCCTCAACGTAGGAAGTATTGATGAAGTACGCGCCAAGATGCAGTAAGGGGTGAGCGTATGGCAGATAATATTTTCAAGGTAGAGATAATTACACCGGACAGAATCTTTTTCACAGGTGAGGCAGACTTTCTTGAGTTTGTGACACAGTCGGGAGAGATTGGTGTATATAAGAACCATATACCTATGACAACTGTTTTAGCACCAGGACTTGTAACAGTTCACAATGGTGAAGAGGAGACAGTTGCAGCAGTACATGCCGGTTTTGCAGAGATTCTCGGAGATAAGGTTACACTTTTGGCAGAAATGGCTGAGTGGCCGGACGAGATAGATGTAGACAGAGCAGAGGCTGCTAGACAAAGAGCAGAAGAGCGTCTTGAAAATCACAGAGGTGAAATTGATGTCAAGAGAGCAGAGTACGCTCTTAGAAGAGCACTTATCAGAATCGATATTGCAGATAAAAAATAGTATTTTGGGAACCCAGAAACTGGGTTCCCATTTTTACTATAAAAACCAAACATACAAAAAATTTACCACTTAGATGTAATAATTAACCACTTACTCCATTACTGTTTACAAAAAAGAGATAGGAAAATACAATAAGACCATGAAGATACGAATGGAAATCGAAGAAAACATAACTGAAGATGAATTAGTAATTCGATGCAGCGAATTGACAGATGAAGTAATATTGCTTCAGAAAAAGCTTTCAGAGATACTCAGTACAAAAATGCAGCTTCATGTAATGAAGCAAAAGGCTGAATATCTATTAAATCTTGAGGAAATATTATTTTTAGAGTCTGCGGATAATTTTGTAGCAGTGCACACTTCAAATGAAATATTCGAGACAAAGCAAAAGTTGTACGAACTAGGAGAAATTCTTCCAGGAAGCTTTATGAGGGTGTCAAAATCCACAATCATAAACACCGCAAAGATTAGAGCAATTCACAAAAACATAACCGGCGCCAGTGCAATAGAATTTGTGAATTCAAAAAAGATTGCCTACGTATCTCGAGGATATATAAAAGCATTGATGGGAAAATTAGAAGAAAAGAGGTTAAAGCATGAATAAAAAATCAGTATTTTGGGGACTGGCATTCATATTGTTTGCAGCATATGTTGTGATAAATAAGTTAGGAATAATGCCTGCGATTCCAGTAATGAAAATAGTTTTTACAGTACTATTATCAGCATGGGCGCTAAAGGGACTTTTCACATTACATTTCTTTGAGTTTTTTATGCCGATAGCAATAATAGGATGTATTTTTGACAGTCAACTTGGAATAGAAGCAATTACACCATGGACAATTTTATTTGCAGCTGTTTTACTCTCAATTGGCTTTGATTTGATTTTTAAAAGTTTAAGAAAATCAAAAGACGAAAAGAGATATAGAACTTACTCAGAAAATAGTTATTATGACGAGCAGCAAGGGGAGTACATTCATGTAAGTAATGTTTTTTCAGAGCAGAGTAAATATGTAAATTCGAATTGTTTTAAAAAGGCTGACATAGATAACAGCTTTGGACAGACCAACGTATATTTTAACAACGCAATAATTCCGGCAAATACAAATGCTGTAATTGATGTTGATAATAGCTTTGGACAGACAAATATTTATCTTCCAAAGACATGGAGAGTAGAAATTAAAAGAGATTGTGCATTTGGAGATATTAAAGTACATGGAAGTGGAAACAATGATATGGATGCACATTTGGTGTATATAATGGCAGATTGTTCATTCGGTGAAATTGACATTTTTTTTGAATAACATTAGTGCTATAATCATTAAAAAAGGGAAAGGAGTAATTATAATGACAACGCATTATAGTTATGAAGCATCAGTTACAGGGACACCTGCACTGATGATATGTTTATGTATTTGTATTCCACTATTAGTATTAATGATTGTGGCGCATTGGAGAATCTATAGTAAGGCAAACGAGCCGGGATGGGCAAGTCTTGTACCATTTTACAATTCGTATGTAATGTTCAAGATTTCAAACAAGAAAGGTTTATTCTGGGCAAATCTGATTTTTAGTATACTGATGATAGGAGCATATATAGGATTAATTATCCTGATAATGAGTAGTTTTTGGTATTTGTTATTAAAATTATTATTATTCCTTTTTGGGGGTTTATTTTGTAGAAGTGAAGACAATTATTATTGGTATATATTAATCTGTGGGATAATTGTATTCATTTCATTTATTGTTACACTTACTATCAGAATTATACAGCTTGATGGTTTATCAAAAGCATTTGGAAAAGGTGGCGGCTTCACAGTCGGATTACTATTCCTCTATCCAATTTTTATTTGTATTTTAGGATTTAGTAAGAATGCACAGTATATTGGATCACAGCAGATGACATATGGTTATGGATATCCATACGGCCAGCCAAATCCATACGGTCAGCCAAACCAGTATGGTCAGCCAAATCAGTATGGACAGCCAAACCAGTATGGACAGCCAAAACAGAATGGACAGCCAAATCAGTATGGACAGCAGAATGGATATAATCAGCCTAATCAAGGTAATCCACAGAATCCATATCAGAATTATTAATTATACAGATTTAATAAAACCCGAGGTTCTATCATTTGATAGAATCCCGGGATTTTTGTTGTTTTATTATTTTGAAATTACTTTTGCAAATTTCTTCTTTCCACGTTTTACAATAAGTCCTTCGCCTGCAAAATCAGCCATGCTGTATTTCTGTGCAATGTCAGTTATTTTAGCATCAGCTACACTTACTCCACCCTGCTGAATTGTTCTACGTGCATCACCACGAGACTCGCAAAGGTTTGCCTTTACTAAAACAGAGATGATATCTAATTCTCCATCAGCGAAATCCTCAGCAGTAAGTTCTACTGTAGGCATATTTGCATTGTTTCCGCCGCCTGCAAAAAGTGCATGTGAAGCTTCGCGTGCTTTTGTAGCTTCCTCTTCGCCGTGAACAAGCTTTGTAAGCTCGAATGCAAGGATTTCTTTTGCTTCGTTAAGCTGAGCTCCTTCCCAGCTTTCCATTTTCTCGATTTCCTCAAGTGGAAGGAAAGTAAGCATCTTGATACATTTTAATACATCTGCATCAGAAACATTTCTCCAGTATTGGAAGAAGTCAAATGGAGAAGTCTTCTCTGGGTCAAGCCATACAGCACCTGACTGAGTTTTTCCCATTTTCTTTCCTTCTGAGTTGAGAAGAAGATTGATTGTCATAGCGTATGCATCTTTTCCAAGCTTACGACGGATAAGCTCTGTACCACCAAGCATGTTTGACCACTGATCATCTCCACCGAACTGCATGTTACATCCGTAATCCTGGAATAATCTGAAGAAGTCGTATGACTGCATAATCATGTAGTTGAACTCAAGGAATGAAAGTCCTTTTTCCATACGCTGTTTGTAGCACTCTGCTGTAAGCATACGGTTTACAGAGAAATGAGGTCCAACTTCACGAAGGACATCGATGTAGTTGAGGTCCATAATCCAGTCAGCGTTGTTTACAAGAATAGCTTTATCATCAGAAAAGTCGATGAAACGGCTCATCTGTTTCTTGAAGCATTCAACATTGTGGTTGATTGTCTCAGTTGTCATCATCTGACGCATGTCGGAACGTCCTGATGGATCACCGATCTGTGCTGTACCACCACCGATAAGTACAACCGGTTTATTTCCAGCCATCTGAAGTCTCTTCATAAGGCAAAGAGCCATGAAGTGTCCTACATGAAGACTGTCTGCAGTTGGATCGAATCCAATATAGAAAGTTGCTTTTCCGTTATTTACTAATTCTTTAATTTCTTCTTCGTCTGTTACCTGTGCAATAAGACCACGGGCAACTAATTCATCATAAATTTTCATTAATTTGCCTCCTAGTATTTTATGAAATAAAAATCCCCTCATCCTAATAAGGACGAGGGGGATATCTCGTGTTACCACCTTAATTCGCATCTTGCTCGCACAAAAATGCCTCCATGAGTGTCCGACAACACTCCAGCTCCTATAACGTGGGCCAATACGTTGCAGCCTACTAAAAATGTTCGGTGCAAAGCTCCGAGATGTATTCCCAAAATGCTGTACCTATGCCTCTCATCAACCGGCGACTTTCTGTAGGTCATCACAAAAAGGTACTTGTTCTCTTCAATGCCTTTCGAATGCTTCAATTATTGCTATTATAGATGGCAATTAGGGGGATTGTCAATAAAAACATCTATTGACAGTATAGATATTTTTTTGTTATATTATTTATTGATTTTGAACACAATAATAATACATTCCGTGAGGGAGTAGTTCGCACGAAAGTGTGGTTTGTCAACAGTCCCGGTCGTATGACCTGGCAAATCTTAAAGAATGAGACTCATGTATGCTTTATACAGGCATACTTGGGTCTTTTTTTACTATATTAGGAAAGTTCTACTTTCCTATATAATGAAGTTGCATACAAACTTGCGGAGGAAAGTAAGGAGAGATTTTATGGAAAAATTTATTAGTGGAGCACCATTACCACTTGTCATCGTCTTTTTGGTGGCAGGCTTTGTCCTATTAATCAAGGGTGCAGACTTCTTTGTTGAAGGAAGTTCAAGTGTGGCAAAGAGATTTCATGTGCCATCAATTATTATCGGACTTACAATTGTGGCCATGGGAACATCTCTTCCGGAGACAGCAGTAAGTGTTACGGCATCTATTTCAAATCAGAATGCGCTGGCTGTAAGTAATGTGGTAGGGTCAAATATTTTTAACCTGATTGTTGTAATTGGTGTATGTGCAATCCTTACACCGGTAAAGGTTTCACCGGATACAATAAAAAGAGATATACCGTTTTCAGCAATTTGTGCAATTCTTTTGATGGGTCTTGGATACTTATCATTTGGTGATAAGGAAACAATGACATTAGGTCACCTAGACGGAGCAATTATGCTTGCATTATTTGCATGCTACATTATTTTTCTGGTTAGAAAAGCGTTGCAGGCAAGCAAAGAAGGAAAAAAGGTAGAAGTTGAGGGCGGTTCGGATGATGAAATAAAACTCATTTCTGTTCCACTTAGTATAGTTTTCATTATTGGTGGCGCAGCAGCCATCGCTTTCGGTGGAGATTTGACAGTTGAGTCAGCCAGCGTAATTGCTGAAGCAGCAGGCATGTCACCTACACTTGTTGGACTTACAATTGTATCAATCGGAACATCGCTTCCTGAGCTTGTGACTTCAATCGTTGCAGCCAGAAAAAATGAAGTAGATATGGCTTTAGGAAATGCAATTGGTTCAAATGTATTTAATATTTTGATGGTGCTTGGAATTGCATCAGCAATCAGTCCAATTACTTTTATTACAGAGAATATTATTGATATAGCTGTTCTTTTAGTATTTTCACTTATTGTCTGGCTTTTTGCAGCAACCAAAAGACAGCTTAATAAAGTTGAAGGCTTAATCATGATTCTCATGTATGCCGGCTATTCAGCATATATTTTTATGAGATAAAAGTGGGAGGAACAAAGGAAGATGTTTTTGTTTTTAAAAGTGCTTTTAACAGAGTTCATCGCTGAGATGGGAGACAAGACTCAGCTGATGCTCGTGGCAATGACACAGAAATTTAAAATCAGGGATATTATTATCGGAACTGCAGCCGGAGTTCTTGTATTAAACGGAATTGCTGTTGTTTTTGGTGGACTAATTGGTTCGTTTGTACCTCCATATACAATCAAAGTAATAGCTGCGCTTGCATTTATGTTGTTTGCAGTAAGCTGCCTTCAGAAAGAAGCTGACGATGATGAAGAAGTAAAGGATAGCAAGGTAAAATTTGCGCCAATTGCAGTATTTTGTACTTTTTTCGTAGCGGAGCTTGGTGACAAAACACAGCTTACAGCTATTACATTTGGTGCCAACGAGGGAATGTCAAACGCAATAATTGTATGGCTTGCATGCTCAGTAGGTCTTTTTGCAGCTGATATAATCGGAATGCTAGTTGGATATTTTCTAAAGAGCAAAATGCCGGAAGGTTTTTTAAATATACTTGCATTTTTAATTTTTGCAGTATTCGGAGTATATACTTCATATCAGGCCATCGGACTGATGCCATCAGTTCCTGATAAATATGTAATTCCGGCAACTGGAGCAATTGCAGTGATTTTTTTGGCAGTATGCACGAATATATATTTTAAATCAAAAGGAAATACTAAAGAGAAAACGACGGAGGTGTAGAAATGGCATTTGATTTTGAAAGATTAAAATCTGATATTGTTAATGTCGGAAAAGAAGTTGGAGATAAGGTGTCTGAGGTTTCAACCTCAGCCAAGATAAAGCTGGATATAAAAAATAAGGAAAATTTTATTGAGAAACAGTTTGCTGAGCTTGGTAAAAAATATTATTTGAGTCATAAGGATGACACAGAGCCAACTGAGTTTGGAGATTTTGCAGCAATAAAAGAGGCATATCAGGAAATAGACAGATTAAATGATGAACTTCTTACAAATCAGGGAGCGGTTATATGTCCTAATTGTGGGAAAAAGCAGCCACAAGAAAATGTATGTTGTGTAAACTGCGGACATAATATGAAATCACAGGACATGTAATTAAATAATCAAAAAAGCCAGTAGCATTGCAACTACTGGCTTTTTTGAAACTTAAGGAAGAATTAATCTTCTTACCATTCATCATTTTCATACTCTTCCATCAGACTTGAAGTATCAATATATTCAGAAAAAAGAATTTTTTCATCAGTCATGCTTGAAGCATCACCAAGAGTCATGAATTCACCCTCGCCTTTTTTGGCGTAAGTATAAGTTCCGTCTGGTTCAATAACATATATTTCATATAATAGCAAGAGAAAGATAAATGAAGAATGATTATTTGTCAAGAAAAGACTGATTTTGTCGTATTGGGAAGTGTCACTCTGTATCACTTTTTGGAATAGTAAAATTATGAAATAAAGTGGTTATGCAATGCAACCGACAATTAATACCATCCGAGTTATAGTTGAGTAGAGCTATTCTCGGATGGTATTATTTATTACTGTATAAAAAAGGATGGATATAATAAGATATCTGTTTGTTGATAATGGGGCTATATAGTATAATTAATTCATATTATCAAAAAAGAATCCAACAATGAAGTGAAAATACGCTGATAACATTTATTTTAAGGAGGGGGTTTCAATGAAGTATATTTTAGCATTAGATATTGGGGTGGCATCAGTTGGTTGGGCTGTTTTGGACAAGGAGTCAGAAACTGTAATAGAAGCATGTTCTAATACTTTTCCAGAGGCTTCAGCGGCTAATAATCAAGTAAGAAGAGAAATGCGACAGTCAAGAAGGATAAAGAGGAGAGGTAGAACAAGACTCAATGATTTTAACAAATTATGGGAGAAATACAATCTTTCGATTCCGCATAATAGAGTAAACAATATAGTTGATTTGAAGGTAAAGGCTCTTAATGAAGAGATTTCATTAGATGAGTTATATTTGATTTTATATAGTTATTTAAAGCATCGTGGAATATCATATTTAGAAGATGCTCAAGATGATTCTGTATCTGGAACAAGTGCATATGCAAATGGACTAAAAGCAAATGCAAAAGCGCTCGAAAATAATTATCCATGTGAAATACAAAAGGAAAGATTACAAACTATAGGAAAGTATAGAGGTCAGACACAGATTACAGATGACAATGGTGAAATAATAGATTTAAGCAATGTGTTTACAATCGGAGCATATAGAAAAGAAATTCAGAAGGTTTTTGAGACACAGAAGTTATATCATACTGAATTGTCTGATGAATTTTGTGATGAATTTATTCTTATTTTTAACAGAAAGAGAAAATACTATGAAGGCCCAGGAAACGATAAGTCAAGAACAGATTACGGAAGATTTACAACAAAATTAGATGAAAATGGTAATTATATTACAGAAGAAAATATTTTTGAAAAGTTAATTGGGAAATGTAGTGTGTATCAAGATGAACTTCGTGCAGCGGCTGCTTCATATACAGCACAGGAGTTTAATTTACTAAATGATTTAAATAATCTGACAATAAATGGACGAAAACTGGAGGAAGATGAAAAACGTGCAATAGTTGAGCGTGTAAAGACTAGTAATACAGTAAATATTCGAAAAATAATTGCTGATATTATTGGTGAAAAAATAGAAGAATTTAGTGGAGCTAGAATTGACAAAGCGGGCAAGGAACAGTTTCACAAGTTTGAAACCTATAATAAGATGAGAAAATCTTTAGCAGAAATAAATGTAGATATAAATGATTTTTCAAGAGAAGAGTTAGATGAAATTGGGTATGTTTTAACTATTAATACAGATAAAGAGGCTTTGGTTGATGCTTTTGATAAATCATGGGTTGATTTGTCAGATGATATCAGAGAATGTTTGATTTCATTGAGAAAAGGAAATGGAGTACTATTTGGAAAATGGCATTCGTTTTCATTGAAAATAATGAATGAAATAATTCCTGAAATGTATGCGCAACCAAAGGAACAGATGACTTTATTAACTGAGATGGGGGTTACTAAAGGAACAGCAGATGAGTTTTTGGGACTTAAATATATACCAGTAGATGCTGTAAGTGATAAGATTTATAATCCGGTTGTACGTAGGTCTGTACGAATTTCATTTAAGATTATAAATGACATTTTGAAAAAATATAAAGAATTAGAATCAATTGTAATTGAGATGCCAAGGGATAGAAATTCTGACGAACAAAAAAAGCGAATTACTGACAGTCAGAAAATGAATGAAAAAGAAATGGAGTTTATAGAGAAAAAGCTGGCAGTTACATATGGTATCAAATTATCACCATCTGATTTTTCAGCACAAAAGCAACTTACTTTGAAGCTAAAGCTTTGGAATGAGCAGGATGGAATGTGTCTATATTCGGGAAGAACAATTGATCCAAATGATATAATAAAAAATCCTGATTTGTTTGAAATAGACCATATAATTCCAAGGTCAATTTCTTTCGATGATTCAAGGAGTAATAAAGTATTGGTATATCGCACCGAGAATCAAAAGAAGGGAAATCAGACACCATATTTTTATTTAACTCATTCTAATGGCGGATGGACATATGAGCAATTTAAGGCAACTGTTATGAGTTTGTCAAAGAAAAAAGAATATGCTATTTCAAGGAAAAAAGTTCAAAATCTATTATATAGTGAAGATATTACCAAAATGGAGGTTCTTAGAGGCTTTATAAATAGAAATATCAATGATACCAGTTATGCTTCCAGAGTGGTTTTAAATACTGTGCAGAATTATTTTAAGGCAAAGGAAGCTGATACAAAGGTAAAGGTAATTAAAGGCAGTTATACACATCAGATGCGATGTAATATGAAATTAGATAAAAATCGCGATGAAAACTATTCTCATCATGCCGTTGATGCAATGTTAATTGGATTTTCTGAATTGGGATATGAGGCATACAGGAAATTGCAAGGTACATTTATAGATTTTGAAACAGGTGAGATTTTAGAAAGAAAAATGTGGGATGAGAATATGTCTGATGAAGTGTATGCAGATTATCTCTATGGGAAAAAATGGACAAATATCAGACAGGAAATTGTTAGAGCTGAGAAAAATGTTAAATATTGGCACTATGTATTCCGCAAGCCTAATCGTGGACTTTGTAATCAGACAATTCGAGGTACAAGGGAGTATGATGGAAATCAATATAAGATAAACAAATTGGATATTAGGACTAAAGAAGGTTTAGCTGTATTTGCAAAATTAGCGTTTAGCGAAAAAGAATCTGATAGGGAGAGATTATTAGTTTATATAAACGACAGGAAAACATTTGATAATCTTGTACAGATATATGAAGATTATTCAGATGCCACAAATCCATTTGTTCAATATGAGAAGGAAACAGGAGATTATGTTAGAAAATACTCTAAAAAACATAACGGTCCAAGAATCGGTAAATTAAAATACAAAGATGGTATGGTGGGGGCTTGTATTGATATATCCCATAAGTATGGCCATGAGAGAGGAAGCAAAAAGGTAATTCTTGAAAGTTTAGTACCATATAGAATGGATGTTTACTATAAAGAATCAGAGAAATCATATTATTTAATAGGAATAAAGCATTCGGATATTAAATTTGAAAAAGGGAAAAATGTAATTGATGAAGATGCATACGCAACAATTCTAGTAAATGAAAAAATGATAAAGCCAGGACAAACAAGAGTAGATTTAGATAAACTTGGGTATACATTTAAATTGTCTTTTTACAAAAATGACATTATAGAGTACGAAAAGGATGGAGAAATTTTTGTAGAGAGATTAGTGTCAAGAACAATGCCAAAAGTAAGAAATTATATTGAGACAAAACCAATAGATAGAGCGAAATTTGAAAAGCAAAAGCTTGTTGGATTAGCAAAAACAAGTAAAGTAAGAAAATATAGAACAGATATTTTAGGAAATTGGTATCCTTGCGAGAAAGAAAATTTTTCAATTTTCTGTTAAAGTTGTATTGACAGAGTGTGTTCTTGATATTACAATTTGACTGTAGAAACAAATTTTTACAGTCACGTAATTTGTTTAGATCTACTAAAACAAGGCTTTATGCCGAAATCAGGAGCACCGACGGGTGCTTCTTTTTTTTGTATTTTTGGGGGAAAGTAAATGGCGTTTAGAGTAATATTAATAGAAAACGAAGTTGCAATAAAAGTGAAGCTAAATAATCTTATTATTACTAAGTGTGGAGATGATATATGGATTCCATTAGATGATATATCTATGATTGTAATTGACAATCTATCATCAAATCTATCAACCAGACTTATGTGTCAATTATCTGAGCAGGGAATAGGACTAATGATATGTAACCAGAAGCATTTACCAACAGGTTTCTATAGTTCGTATGATAATCATAGCAGAGCATCTAAAGTGATAGGATTTCAGATAGAAAGAAGTAGAGAAGATTATGATAATTTATGGAAAGATATTGTAAAGGTTAAAATTGAGAATCAAGCAAAAGCGTACTATATGATGGCGGAAGACTTAAACGGAGCACAAAAAATTGCTGATTTTTCAAGAGAAATTATTAGTGGAGATAAAAGTAATAGGGAAGCACATGCTGCAAAAGTATATTTTAATTTGTTAATGGGAACATCGTTTTCTCGAGGTAATGAGGATATATTATTAAATAGTGGATTAGATTATGGTTATGCAGTATTAAGGGGATATATTGCTAGAGCTTGTGTGGGATATGGACTTAATACTCAAATCGGTATACATCATAAGAGTGAATATAACAGATTTAATTTAGTGGATGATTTAATGGAGCCGCTTAGACCTCTTGTTGATATTGTTGCTTACAATAATATGAAAGATGCAGCTTATTTTACACCTGAGCATAGAAGAAGTTTAGTAAATATTCTAAATATGAAAATACTATATCGTAATAAAAAAATGTATGTATGTAATATGATTGAAAATTACATTGAACAATTTGCATCGTTGATAATAGGGAGAGTGGATGGAATAGAGTTTCCTGATGTGTCTGAATTGGTGGGAGAGGAGTATGGAAAAATATAAAATTATGAGAATGTTGTGTATGTTTGATTTACCGGTAGAGACAGAGTCTCAGAGGAGAGCATATCGAATATTTAGAAAAGAACTTATTAAAGAAGGCTTTGTTATGATTCAATATTCTATATATGTAAGGATATGTCCGAGCAGGGAGTATGCCAATAGATTAGAGAATAGAATAAAGAAAAATCTCCCGGAGGAAGGAAATGTTCGTCTACTTTGTGTTACAGAAAAACAGTATGCAGATATGAAATTACTGGTAGGTAGTCGATTGGCGTCAGAAACAGCAATTGGGACAGAGAGGCTGATTATAATATGAGAGTTGAAATAAAAGAATTTGAGAAGCGATATAGTTTTGAAATGACTCCAATAACTCAAATGTGTGGACAGAATATTCAAAAGAAGAATTATATTTTTGAATCATTAAGAAGATATTTTAGTACATACAAATATTCTGAAGAGAAGAATAAATGGCGTGATAATGTAATTATTGATAATGAGTTGGTTGGAAGAAAATATTTCAGTGTAATTTCTATTAGAGATATCTCAGATGTTCTTCAAATGATAAGATGGTCAAAACAAAGTCTTATGATGGAGTATGTAAAGAATATAATGCAGAAATTTGATTGGCAAATACATTTGCGAAATATAGCAGAAGAAGTGGAAGAAATGTTTCAATTGATTAATGAAGATGTTTGCAGACTTGGAGATATTGAATTAACTTATTCTATGTCAGAAGTGTGGGATATGATTCAGAAGTCAAATGTTACTGGTATTGATGATACTGCATTAGAGGATAAAAGCAATTATGATCTTATACTTATCCTGTTGAATTTAATAGAGCAAGTGCTAGCATATTCTCCTAAAAAGACAATGGTAATTTTTGAAAATATTGACCATTGGATAAATAGAAATGAATATGTGAAGATATTGGATAAAGCACAAATTATAGCAAGAAAATATGACATTTATTTTTTATGTTCAACTAGTCTGGATGGTTATGTTTGTTGTAGTGAAGAATTGTGTTCAGGAATATCAATATTTGGTTATGTTGATTTTCAAATGCCAGAATTTGAGAATATGTGTAAGTTTATAAAGGATAATTATCCATATGAAAAAAATTTTTCTGAGCTACAAATTCAAATGATTTTATCTAGGATAATTCAGAAAATAGGGCAGCAGGAGTATTTGTGTAGTATAGAAGAAAGTGTAATCTGTAAGTTGATAAATGAATCGTTATTGCTGTTTGATAAATTTACATATGAAGAAAAAAAATCAGAACTAGCTTTTTTAAAATCATGAGTAATGTTACAATAATAGAGTAGAAGCTAAAGTATTGGATTTATTTGAAAAGAGACGTCTTTGGATAATATTATTTGATATTTTAGTACCTAAACAAATTACGTGACTGTAAAACAAAATATATTAATCAAAAGGCAAAGGTTCAATTTTAGTACCTAAACAAATTACGTGACTGTAAAACAAGTCATTGATAAGTTTTGGAGCTGGTATATTTTAGTACCTAAACAAATTACGTGACTGTAAAACAAGCCGGCGTCTCCGGAAAAACGCGAGGAAATTTTAGTACCTAAACAAATTACGTGACTGTAAAACATTTATGTACGTAAATTACTCGATTTGTGTATTTTAGTACCTAAACAAATTACGTGACTGTAAAACAATTATAGATACCTCTTTATCATTTATAAAATTTTAGTACCTAAACAAATTACGTGACTGTAAAACTGTGTATAGGTTTCTGTTAAATCAATGTTATTTTAGTACCTAAACAAATTACGTGACTGTAAAACGCGCGAAGTAATAAACATTGATTTTCTGTAATTTTAGTACCTAAACAAATTACGTGACTGTAAAACTATGATGACTGCAAATATTGCATTATAACTATTTTAGTACCTAAACAAATTACGTGACTGTAAAACCTAATGACTTAGCTGATTTTACTGCCTCTGATTTTAGTACCTAAACAAATTACGTGACTGTAAAACAATTTATAGTGTCTAACACCCATTGAATTCATTTTAGTACCTAAACAAATTACGTGACTGTAAAACCCGGCTATAAGTCCAGGCACTGTCGTACATATTTTAGTACCTAAACAAATTACGTGACTGTAAAACAAGTATATATTGATGATGTATACGGAAAAGATTTTAGTACCTAAACAAATTACGTGACTGTAAAACCAAAGCAAAAAAAGAGCTGAACAATATATATTTTAGTACCTAAACAAATTACGTGACTGTAAAACACAACGCGACTTTTATTTCCTGCCGGCCAAATTTTAGTACCTAAACAAATTACGTGACTGTAAAACCGGAACAGTGTTCAATGCGTTCGGAGACAGATTTTAGTACCTAAACAAATTACGTGACTGTAAAACTCCATCAGAAGGAACATCAACAGAACTTGCATTTTAGTACCTAAACAAATTACGTGACTGTAAAACTGATTGTGATTATTATATTTATTCTGATTAATTTTAGTACCTAAACAAATTACGTGACTGTAAAACTTTTGCCCTCATAGTTATAACTTCCATTTAATTTTAGTACCTAAACAAATTACGTGACTGTAAAACTAAATGGCTTGCTGAAAAGGTTGAGCCTTGATTTTAGTACCTAAACAAATTACGTGACTGTAAAACAAGAACGTATATAGCTACGCAGAATAGAGAATTTTAGTACCTAAACAAATTACGTGACTGTAAAACAGTATTACCTTTATTCCTAGTTGTGTCGTTATTTTAGTACCTAAACAAATTACGTGACTGTAAAACAACAATTTTTCTGAACGTAAATATACAACAATTTTAGTACCTAAACAAATTACGTGACTGTAAAACAAAAAAGAAAAAAGTCTAATATCCATGAGTAAAGGAACACAATATGAAGATTGAAACAAAAATTGATGAATTACTTCAAAATGAACTTCTGAAAATAAAAAATGACAAGAAGTTTATAGATTTCATATATAATTATTGTGAATCACAGGATGATAGAAACAGATTATTGAATTATATTTTGAATGAAAGCAACGATAGAAAAGATGTACTTTTGATGGCCTCACAAATTGGAATTGAAAGTGGAACGGTTGAAGGTGAACTTGAAGAAGAATAATTTTTAAAAGAATCCCACTTCACATCAGGTGAAGTGGGATATTTGATATCATATGAAATTATAACAATGATTTATAAAGCTCAGTTATCTCCTCAACACTAGTCTCACGTGGATTACCTGGTCGGCAGGCATCGTCGTAAGCGGACTGAGCAAGGAAAGGAATATCCTCTTCTTTAACTATTTCCTTTAAGTCTGCTGGAATTCCAACGTCAGAAGACAACTGCTTAACTGCATCAATAGCGGCTTTTCTGTATTCGTCCTGACTCATGCTGTCAACACCTTCAACTCCCATTGCACGTGCAATTTCGCGATACTTTTCTCCAGTAGCAGGAGCATTGTACTCCATAACTGTTGGAAGAATAATAGCATTAGCAACACCATGAGGTGTGTCATATAAAGCGCCAAGTGGGTGAGCCATTGAGTGAACAATTCCAAGACCAACATTAGAAAATCCCATACCAGCAACATACTGGCCTAAAGCCATATCAGTTCTTCCTTCTGGTTCATTTGCTACAGCAGAACGAAGAGAACGTGAAATAATCTCGACTGCCTTCAAGTGGAACATATCAGAAAGTTCCCATGCACCAGCTGTTATGTATCCTTCAATTGCGTGTGTGAGTGCATCCATACCTGTAGCAGCTGTAAGTCCCTTTGGCATTGTAGACATCATTTCTGGATCAACAAATGCAACGATTGGAATATCCTTAGGGTCCACACAAACCATTTTACGATTTTTCTCGGCATCTGTGATAACGTAGTTGATAGTAACCTCAGCAGCAGTTCCTGCAGTTGTTGGAACTGCAAAAATAGGAACACATCTATTTTTTGTTGGAGCAACTCCCTCTAGACTTACAACATCCTCAAATTCAGGATTAGTGATGATGATACCGATTGCCTTGGCTGTATCCATTGAAGAGCCACCGCCAATTGCAATAATGTAATCAGCACCTGAAGCCTTAAATGCAGTAACTCCGGACTGAACATTTTCAACGGTTGGGTTTGGCTTAATGTTTGAATAAAGCGCATAAGGAATACCTGCCTCATCGAGAACATCAAGTACCTTCTTGGTAACACCAAATTTTACAAGGTCAGGATCAGAGCATACAAATGCTTTAGTAAATCCTTTTCCTTTTGTCTCAGTAGCAATCTCGGCAATTGCCCCTGCTCCATGATAAGATGTTTCATTAAGTACAAATCTGTTCGCCATATAAAAACCTCCTCTAAATATAAAATGTAAAAACCTGATATCCTCATTATAGTCTCTTTTTTCAACAAAGAAAATACATAAACGTTGTCTAATGGTTCAACCTCAATTCCAAGTCGATGCTTATAGTAATTAGAGCGTATAGAAATTCTAAAAAATAAGGGATAGCTATGGCAGATGCAGTTATTTTCCCACAGATGGTGGAATGTTAATATAGTTCTAAAATCTAGGAAGCTGTGTTATACTAAAAATAGTAGATTTTCTTGTAGATTTTGCAATATGGAAAGGCAGTAGAGTAAATGTTATATCCAATAAGCGTTCAGACATTTGATACAATAAGAGAAAGAGAATATATATATGTAGATAAAACCGATTTAGTATATGAGCTTGCAAAAGAGCATGTGTGCTTTTTATCAAGACCACGAAGATTTGGAAAGTCACTACTGATTAGTACATTAGAAGCATATTTTTTGGGCAAGAAAGATTTATTTCAGGGTCTAAAAATGGAGTCTCTTGAAAATGATTGGGAAGAGTATCCAGTGTTTCGAATTGATTTTGCAGGTGGTGATTACACGAATCCTGATGAACTCAATAATAAGCTTGAAGTGTATGTAGGAAATTGGGAAAAGAAATACGGTAAAGATGAATTAAGAAATACACTTAGTGATCGTTTTCAGTATGTACTAGAAGAAGCTACAAAACAGACAGGGCATAAAGCGGTAGTACTTATAGATGAATATGATAAACCAATGTTAGATGTTATTGGTACAGACTTAGAGGAAAAAAATCGCAATACATTAAAAGGATTTTACGGAACATTTAAAGCTGCAGATGCCTCTCTTCGTTTTGTGCTTCTAACAGGAGTTACCAAGTTTAGTCAGATATCAGTATTTTCAGGCTTTAATCAGCCAAAAGATATCAGTATGGACAGCAAGTTTGATGCAATCTGTGGAATCACCGAGGAAGAGCTGTATCAGTATTTTGCAGAACCGATATCAGAAATGGCGGATAATTACGCTTGTTCTGTAGATGAAATGAAAGAGATTCTGAAAAAACAGTACGATGGATATCATTTCAGTGAGAAAATGTTAGATATCTATAATCCGTTCAGTATCATTAATGCATTTGATCTAAAAAGAATTGATGACTACTGGTACAGAAGCGGAACACCGACATACCTTGTGAAGCTTCTTGAAGGACATAATGTAAATATGCAGAAGTTACTTGATGAGGAATATAGACCAGAGTATTTCATGGACTATCGTGCGGATGTGGAAAATCCTCTTGCCATGTTTTATCAGAGCGGATATCTTACGATAAAAGGCTATGATATAAGGGACCGACTATACACCTTGGATTTTCCAAATGATGAAGTGAGGAGAGGATTTGCAGTACTCCTTGCAAACAGTTATTTTAGAAAAAATGATGCAGATGTAGATAATACCATTATAAAAATAAGCCGTATGCTTCGACGCTGTGACCTCGACGGAGTACGTGATGCATTTACTGCGTTTCTGGCATCAATACCATATGAAGCGAACAAGGATGAAAGAGCGAAGGATTTTGAAACGCACTTTTCATACACCTTCTATATTATAAATCGCCTTCTCGGCTGCTACACAACTCTTATCGAAAAGCAAAATAGCAAGGGAAGAGCCGACATAATAATAGAGACAGATAACGACATATTTATCTTTGAATTTAAGTTAGATAAAAGTGCCGCAGAAGCATTAGAGCAGATAGAAGAAATGCAATATGCTCTTCCATATCTGGAGGATAAGCGAAAGGTTCACAAAATCGGAGTAAACATCTCAAGTGCAACTAGAACAGTCGACGAGTGGTTAGTTGTTAACGATTAATTCTACTAAGGAATTGAAGTAAGGAGGGGGATTGACAAGCTAAGAGTTTTTTCCTTAATAAAAAAGAGGAGAACCCACAGGTTCTCCTCAGGGCTCAGGCCTTGGAATGATACAGATGAACTTGCCCCACGTGTAAATTAATTATCAAAATCTTTTAATTCGCATGATTCACCTGAATTATCAACCAAAATTAGGTCACCCGTCCAAATAGTTTTAAGTACTTCTTCTATTTGATCATCAGTAAGATTTTCAGCATGTTGAACATCTGCTTCCGCATACATAAAGTCTGCATAATGTCCCAAGCTTTTATAAACTGTGTCTTGAAAAATATATTGAGATGATATTTTATATGATGATGATGATTTTGAAACATAGTACAAAATATCATAACCATTTATATTTATGGTACCATCTGTGATATACTCATTTTCATCACAAATTTCCTTAGTAAAATATTCTGGATAACTTCCATATCCCAATTCAGCCTCAATACCTTCTTGATAATCAATACTTTTTCTATCATATGAAACATATAAATTATATTCATTATATTTACCATCTAATTCTGGTTTTCCATCATCTGTTAGTGCATCTTCTCTAACGACAAAAGACTTCTCATCCGGATGTACATAAATATAACTCGACAACGCATTATCACGGATACAATACCTCTTATCATATCCTTCATCAGTATATTCTATATCATCAGATTCTTTTGAGTCTGAATCGTCCTTAGTCTCTGTTCCGGATTCTTTTGAGTTTGAATCATCATTAGTAGATGATCCACAACCTGTCATACTTGAAATTGTAATAATCATAGATAATAAAATAGCAATTCTTTTTTTCATTTTTCTATCTCCTATTTTCATAAATTCCCTTAAGCTTTTCGCACATTCGAGAATTCTAGTGTATAAGATATTATTTGTCAAGGTTGGGAAGTGCAAACAAAAATAATAAATGAAACACAGGACCTTACTTATTTGAAATGGTCTCATATAAGAAGTTCGAGCGGAACAGCAGGAACTTTTTTAAATCAGAATCCACGTTGAATGGAATAAAGAAATATTATAAGCTGTCAAACTTTGATCCAGTAAATGGTAACAGGTAAAGAAAGTTGAACAATACAGATACGGCTAATTAGATGGTGAATTGATGTTGACATTTAATTATCCGGATGATATTTTATTTAATGTGCAGGAGACAGTAGCACATTAATTTTATAGAATTAAACACTATGAAAAAGAGAGTACATCAGTGGAATTTTTACAGAGAATCTTCCCATGGCTGCGAGGAAGAAATTGGAAGCGGATGGAACATGGCTTTGGAGTGGCAGGACTGAACCGAAAGGATAAGCTCTGACGGGAACACCCGTTATAGTGGAGGATGTTAGTTTTACAAATTGAGAAAATAGACATCTAGCGAGGCGCAGGTCGCAAGGCAGGCGTGAATAGAAGTGGTAACACGGGATTATGTCTCGTCTTCATGTAGTGTGAAGACGAGTTTTTTTATTTATAGGAGGAAAGCAAAATGGCAAACAAAGGTAAATTCTATATGACAACAGCGATTGCATATACATCAGGAAAGCCTCATATTGGTAACACATATGAGATAATCCTTGCTGATGCAATTGCAAGATACAAAAAAGCAGAAGGCTATGACGTATTTTTCCAGACAGGAACAGACGAGCATGGTCAGAAAATTCAGGAAAAAGCAGAGGCAGCAGGAATCACTCCAAAGGAATTTGTCGATGGAGTATCAGACCAGGTAAAAGATATCTGGAGCATGGTTAACTCTTCGCATGACAAATTCATACGTACAACAGATGAAGATCATGAAAAGTGCGTAAAGAAAATTTTCAAAAAATTATATGATCAGGGAGATATCTACAAGAGCTCATATGAAGGACTTTACTGTACTCCATGTGAGTCATTCTGGACAGAGTCACAGCTTGTAGACGGAAAATGCCCTGATTGTGGAAGAGAAGTAAAACCAGCAAAAGAGGAAGCATACTTTTTCAAAATGAGCAAATACGCTGACAGACTTATTGAGCATATCAACACTCATCCAGAGTTCATTCAGCCAGTATCACGTAAAAACGAGATGATGAACAACTTCCTTCTTCCGGGACTTCAGGATTTATGTGTATCAAGAACTTCCTTTACATGGGGAATCCAGGTAGACTTTGATCCAAAGCACGTAGTATATGTATGGCTTGACGCTCTCACAAACTATATCACAGGAATTGGATATGACCCAGACGGATCATCAGAATTCTTTGATAAGAACTGGCCAGCAGATCTTCATCTTATCGGAAAAGACATTGTTCGTTTCCACACAATTTACTGGCCAATTTTCCTTATGGCACTTGACCTTCCATTACCTAAGCAGGTATTTGGACATCCATGGTTACTCCAGGGTGGAGACAAGATGAGTAAGTCAAAAGGAAACGTGATTTACGCAGACGATATGGTAAGACTTTTTGGAGTAGATGCAACACGTTACTTCGTACTTCATGAGATGCCATTTGAAAACGATGGAATCATCACATGGGATTTAGTAATCGAGAGATTTAACTCAGACCTTGCAAATATTCTTGGAAACCTTGTAAACAGAACTGTTTCAATGAGCAACAAGTATTTTGACGGAGTTGTTAAGAGCACAGGTGTGACAGCCGGTCCTGATTCAGCAATTGTAATAGATGGAAAGCCTGAAAAGACTTCAGAGGAAATCGATGCAGACCTTAAGGCTGTAGTTTCAGGAACAAAGGCTTCTGTTGAGAAGAAGATGGAAGAGCTTAGAGTAGCAGATGCAATTACAGAGGTGTTCGCACTTTTCCGTCGTTGCAACAAATACATCGATGAGACAGCACCATGGGTACTTGCAAAGGATGATGCACTTAAAGATAGACTTGCTGAGGTACTTTACAACCTTACAGAGTCAATTACAATCGGAGCAAGCTTACTTCATCCATTCCTTCCAGATACTGCAGAGAAGATAGTGGCACAGTTAAACACAACACTCCGTGACTTTGATGACCTTGACAAATTTGGATTATACGAAAGTGGCAATAAGGTTACTGACAAGCCAGAAATTTTATTCGGAAGACTTAAAGCTGAAGATGTAATGCCAGAAGTTGAGAAAATCCAGGCAGCACAGAAAGCAGAGTTCGAAGCTGAACAGGCTAAGCTTGCAGGTGCTGATGCGTCAGATGCCGATAACGCAGCTGATGAGGACGTAATTGACATTGAGGCAAAGCCAGAGATTACTTTTGATGATTTCATGAAAATGCAGTTCCAGGTAGGAGAAATCATTGCCTGCGAAGCAGTAGAGAAATCAAAGAAGCTTCTTTGTTCTCAGGTTAAAATAGGAAGCCAGGTTAAGCAGATTGTATCTGGAATCAGAAAATACTACTCACCAGAAGAGATGGTAGGTAAAAAAGTAATGGTACTTGTAAACTTAAAACCAGCGAAACTCGCAGGTGTTCTCTCAGAAGGAATGCTCCTTTGTGCAGAGGATGCAGAAGGAAACCTTGCCCTTCTTAAGCCTGAAAAAGATATGCCATCAGGAGCAGAAATAGCATAATAATCGCATATTTATAAACAAAAAACTCTATGCAAAACAAAAAACCTCCTTTATAATATGAATGTACTTTCGGAATCTTTTAAACAGATTCCGAGAGTACATTAAGACTTAATCGGGAGTTTAAGCGGAGGCGTTGCATGGAGTTTTTTGATATTGTAGACGAAAATGGTAATCCTACTGGAGAAACCATAGAGAGAAAAAAAGCGCATCAAAATAATATAATGCACAGAACAGCCCATGTCTGGATTGCAAGAAGACATGAAGGTCAGGTACAGATTTTGCTTCAGAAGAGATGTATGCAGAAGGATTCTTTTCCTGGATGTTATGATATCTCAAGTGCGGGACATATTCCGGCAGGAGTAGATTATATACCGTCTGCTCTTCGTGAATTAAAGGAAGAGCTTGGACTTGTGGTAGATGAAAGCGAACTTGTGGAATGTGGACTTCGAAGAGTTCAGATAGACGAAGAATTTCATGGCGAGAGATTCAGGGACAATCAGATAGCAAAGGTTTTTTTGCTTTGGAGAGATGTTGAGCCAGAAAAGCTTAGTATACAACATGAAGAAATTGACTCTGTTATGTGGATAAACTTCGATGAATGTATGAAAGCTGTTGAAAATGATTCTATTCCCAACTGCATTGACATAGAAGAGTTAGAATTATTACAGCAGAATTTTTTAAACTGATTAGGAGGACTTTATGATTTCTACAAAGGAATCTTCATTAGAAGAGATTAAAAAAGAATTTGCAGAGGTAAATGCAAAGATGGAAGTGCTCACAGAGAACGAGCCAGCTGATGAAAACAGTGAAGAATATGCAAAATGGGTTGAAGAGTGTGAAACACTCGCTCTTGATTCAGAGTCGCTTATGACACTAATAGATTTAAAAATGACACAGTCTATGTAGGCTGTGTTTTATTTATCTCAGTTGGGAAGACTCCCACTTCTATAAGTGGTGAGTAGAAACTAGGTTGTATTGTGGAGCAGTATCTTACAAATCAAAATACAAGTGTAAAGTCTAATACAAATTAATAACGAGGTAGAAAATGATTTTTGAAACACATGCACATTACGACGACAGGAAATTTGATAGTGATAGAGATGAGACAATTAGAAAAGTAAAAGAAAGTGGAGTATGCCCAATCATAAATGTTGGTGCATCAATTGAATCCTGCAAGGAAACACTAAAGCTTGCAAGAGAATATGATTTTATCTATGCAGCAGTGGGAGTTCATCCTAGTGATATAGATGGACTTAATGAGGAAAGCTTTGAATGGTTAAGACAACAGGCATACCTTGAAAAAACAGTCGCAATTGGTGAGATAGGTTTAGATTACTACTGGGATAAAGAAGCCAAGGTGCAAGAGCAGCAGAGATTCTGGTTTAAGCGACAGCTTGAGCTTGCCAGAGAAACCAGACTACCTGTAATCATTCATTCAAGGGATGCAGCAGAAGACACAATGAAAGTAATGAAAGAAGCAAAAGCAGAAGAGATACCGGGAGTTATACACTGTTATTCATACTCAAAGGAGATGGCGCAGGAGTTTATCAAAATGGGTTATTTCATAGGAGTCGGCGGAGTAGTTACCTTTAAAAATGCAAAAAAATTAGTTGAGACAGTAGAAGCTATTCCAATCGAAAAAATTGTTCTTGAAACAGATTGCCCATATATGGCACCGGAACCAAATCGTGGAAAAAGAAATGATTCTTCAATGATTCCATATATTATTGATAAAATTGCACAGATTAAAGGAATGAAGTCGGAAGAGGTTGAAGAAATAACAAGGCAAAACGCATTCAGATTATTTACAAAGGTAAAACAATAAAAAATCCCACAAGAGAAAATCTCTTGTGGGAATTAATGCTCTTATTTTCCACTAGCAACAAAAGGACTAATAGCTCCAGCAAGCTGAGAAACTGGCATACTCTGAAGCCAAATTCTACCAGGACCTGTGATTACAGTGTTGAAAAGACCTTCACCACCGAATAATGCGTTTTTAATTCCTGGAACATTCTGGATTTCAAGCTTACAGCTTGCAGTCATTGCTGCCAGATATCCAGTATCAATTACAAGCTGCTGACCAGGGGCAAGCTCATACTCTTTTACATAACCGTCGAACTCGAGGAAAACTAAACCGTTTCCTGAAAGACGCTGCATGATAAATCCCTCACCGCCAAATAATCCTGCTCCAAATTTTTTCTGGAAAAAAACAGAAAGCTCAACACCTGCTGATGAAGCAAGGAAAGCTGATTTCTGAGCGATAATTTCCTGACCAGGAGCAATATTAAATGGGCGAATAGAACCAGGGAAGCTTGAAGCAAAAGCAATCATTCCATTTCCACCCATTGCAGTATAACGGTTAACAAACATGCTCTCACCAGAGAAAGCACGACCAATCATTTTACCAAAACCGCCATTTGATGAAGTCTCCATATGCATATTAGGAGTCATCCATGACATGGCACCTTTTTCTGTAATCATTGTTTCATTGGCTTCAAGATTACAGATTACCACTGGTAGTGGTTCACCTTCAATACTAAAAGTCATAACTAATACCTCCAAAAAATATATTGTGTATATTATAACACAGTTATGATAGAATTGAAAAGAAGGAGAAAAATATGGCACAGTTAGGAAATCCAAAGAATACAATAGAAGTATTACAAAAATACAATTTTAATTTTCAGAAAAAATTCGGACAAAATTTTTTGATAGATTCAAATATACTTGAGGAGATAATTGACTCTGCTGAAGTGACAAAGGATGATATGGTTTTAGAGATTGGACCGGGAATTGGAACAATGACTCAATATCTTTGTGAAGCAGCAAGACAGGTCGTTTCCGTAGAGATTGATAACAATTTAATACCTATTTTAAAAGACACACTAAGTGCATATGATAATGTGGAAGTGATTAATCAAGATATATTAAAAGTAGATATTAATGCATTGGCACAAAAGTACAATGAAGGAAGGCCAATAAAAGTAGTTGCAAATCTTCCATACTACATAACAACACCGATAATTATGCAGTTGTTTGAAAGCCATGTACCAATCGACAGCATTACAATCATGGTGCAAAAAGAGGTGGCGGACAGAATGCAGGAAGGACCAGGTTCAAAAGAATATGGAGCTTTGTCTCTTGCAGTTCAATATTATGCAAATCCGGAAATTATAGTAAATGTTCCACCAAGCTGTTTTATGCCTCAGCCAAAAGTAGGAAGTGCAGTAATAAAGCTTACAAGACATACTACACCGCCAGTACAGGTGGATGATGAAAAGCTGATGTTTAAGATTATCAGAGGTTCCTTCAATCAAAGGAGAAAAACATTAGCAAACGGGCTAAATAATTATGGTGGAATTCCACTTGCAAAAGAACTCATTCAGGAGAGCATAGAAGAGTTAGGTGTTGCGCCAAATATTAGAGGTGAAGCACTTTCACTTGAACAATTTGCTAAATTAAGTAATATTATAAATAAAAAAATGAATAAAAACTAATAGGACAGTAAACACTATTATCATAACAAGTGATAATGGAGGAAATGTCCTATGAAAAAACAATATATTGCAGCAGCGGCATGTCTTGTGGCAGGAACCATAGGATTTGCAGCGGTATATTCAACACAGCTTAGTACGGATGATGAAATTCCCACTGAGATATCTCAAACTGCTTCTATTGTAAAACCGAAGGAAAAAACACCAAAAGCTTCAACTGAAAAAGTAGCAGAGACAGAAAAAGAGAATTCCACAGAAAAGAGTAAAAGTGAATCTGAAAATGGGGAAGATACACAAAATCAGCAGACACCAGAAATAAAGCAACCCCAAGAAGAACAGTATCATTTTTCAGAAAGCACAATTTCAACATGGCCATGTAAGGGTGATGTTATTTTACCATTTTCTATGGATAAAACAATTTACTTTCCAACACTCGACCAATACCAGTATAATAGAGGTATTGTAATAAAGGCGGACAAGGGTAAAGAGGTACTTGCGGCCGCAAGTGGCAAGGTAAAAGATGTGTACACCTGTGAAGAGACAGGAACTACATTGGTAGAAGAGTTAGGTGATGGATATACACTCACATATGGACAGCTTGAGGATGTAAAATTTAGTGTAGGAGACAAAATAGAGGCGGGCAATATTATAGGCATTGTTGCCGAACCATCCAGATATTATAAGGTTGAAGGCAACAATATTTATCTGGAGTTAAAGCAGGATGATACGCCAGTTGATCCAATGAATTATTTAGGAAAAATTCAGTGAAAAAACAAGTAAGCAGGAGGTGAGCTTGGTTGAAGTTTGATGAATATAATGAGATTGTCAGGAAGTGGACATGTAATGTAATAGAAAATCATGGGGTGAATGCTGAGCTCACCTTAAAATACTGTAATGAAATATTAGAATATGCAACAGGCACAGGTGATTCAAAACTGTTGGGATTTGCATATTACTATTTATCAGAGACATATTACTGTTTAAATGATGGAGACAATTATTTTTCAACAACTATAAAAGCAATAGAACATTTAGAAAAAGTAGGTGAGTGGTCATATGTTGCCAGAAGCTACAATATTCTGGGAATAGTCGCAATTATAAGAGGTAATCTTCCAATAGCATACGACTATTATTTAAATGGACTAATGTATTGCAAAAAATATAATCTTCTAGAAGAGGAGATGATTATAAATATAAATTGCGGAGTGCTGAATATTCAGGGTGGTCGATATAAAGAAGCTTTAGGATATTTGGAAAGTGCATTGTCATACATACAGACACAACCTGATTCAGATAGCTACCACTCAACTATAATGTGCATTTATAACAATATTGTGACATGCCGTGTCAATCAGATGGAATTTGATGGCATTGACGATATTTTCAGAATAATCAGAAAAGAGCACTGGCCAGAGTCTGATTATCTTGATAAGATTGGTACTCTGATTTCAGAGGCGTGCTACTATCATAAGAGTGCACAGGTGGAAAAACGAAATGAGTGTATAGAAGAGATTGATGCTGCGGTATCCGAAAATATAGCTTTTATGGATATGGTGGAGGATTATTTCAAATATGCACAGATGCTTCTTGAATGTGATAAGGAAAAAGAATTCTGGCATATACTGGATACATTAGAGCCTATGATTAGAAGCTTAAATATTACAGATATGCAGCTTAAATCAATTTCATTGAAGATTAAATATTATAGAAAAAATCATAAGAATGCCGAGTATTTGCAGGCAGCAGGCTTGTTCTATGAGTTGTCAGAAAAACGTGAACAGGAAGCCCGCGGAATGATAGGCACAGTTTTGAATCTTAGAAATAGCCTTGAATCTGCAAATAAAGCACGAAAAGAGATAGAAAAAGAAAATGAGAAGCTTGTTGTAAAATCTGAAACAGATCCTCTCACAGGACTTGCAAACAGAGCCGTATTATCGGATTTTGCAGATGAAGCCTTTAAAAGAGCAAAGCAGAACAAAAGCTCATTTATCATAGAGATTCTTGACATAGATTACTTTAAGGAATTCAATGACAACTACGGACATCAGAGAGGTGATGAATGTCTTATAGAAGTTGCAAAGTGCATTCAGGAGATGGCAAACAAACACAATGGATTCTGTGCCAGATATGGTGGAGATGAATTTGTGATAATATACGAAAATGCAGCAATAGAGGATGCAATAGACAATGCATTGGAATTGAAGAAGAAAATTGTCGACAAGAATATAGAGCACAAATTTTCAAAAGCCATTCCAATAGTGACTATTTCACAGGGCTTGTGCTGTGATATTCCCAACAGAGATAATAAGGTTTGGGATTTTCTACATACAGCTGACAATATGTTATATAAAATCAAGAAAAAAAGCAGGAATAGTTACTGTGTAGGCAATAAAAAGGATGAGATAATAAAATAATTATGTCAGTGATTTTGTTATTTGGAATAAATGAAAAAAAGAAAAAGCAGATAGAAAAAGTTGCAACAGTTATTAATGCAAAGGTATGTCCTGTTTCAATTTCTGAATACAATCAGAAACTGGGAGCACTAGCGGGAATAGTGGGTTTTTCAAGAACTAAGGACTCGTATACTAAAGCAGCGTTTCCAATGGAAATGATGGTTTTTTCAGGAATTAATTCAAAAATGCTTGATGTATTCCTTGACGAATATAAAAAGGAAAAAATTGAAAGTGTAAAATTAAAAGCTGTTCTTACTGAGAGTAATGTAAACTGGACGGCAGAACAGTTATTCAGAGAAATTCTAAAAGAGCATATGTATATGACCAGAGTATAGAAAGTTGCAATGACAAAAGAGGGAGACAGAATGGGAGATAATAAGAATAAAGGTTTTTTTCGGGAATCGTTTGCCAAGGGATTCCCAACATTTTTAGCTTTAGTAGGAACTGTATTAGTCGTTTTCGTAATATATGATTGGAGCTCGATTACAGGAACAATCGGTAAAATATTAGGAATATTAACACCGATTATCCTTGGAATTGTGCTTGCATATATTGTAAATCCAATGGTGGTATTTTACGAGAATGCCCTGACAAATTTCTATGTTAAGCGTATTGCCAAAAAGCCGTGTATTCAGGATAAAGATACCGAAGAGTTAAAGGAAGAATGTAAGCAAAAGAAAATCTCTATGAGAATGCCAGCAATTATTATTACTCTGGTAATAGTTATTGCCGTTATCAGTTTTCTTTTATACCTGATTGTCTCACAGTTGACTCCAAACGTGGAAAAACTGGCAGTCAAGCTTCCAACCCAGATTAATCATTTAATTGACAAGATAAGTGAATTGATGAAAAAACATAAGCAGGTTGAGGGAATAATAGATCAGCTATATGGTGAAAGTATTTCATTTATCAAGAAATGGGTAACCACTGATTTAGGCGGACAGGTTACTGTAATGATCAATGGAATTATGGGATTTTTCAGCGGAGCGCTCAACGTACTTATTGGAATAATTGTTGCAATTTATGTTCTTGCCAGTAAAGAAACTTTTGCAAGACAGTTTGATAAAATATTGAAAGCGTTTTTTAACGAGAAACAATCAAAGCTTATCACTGATGTATTAAGTGAAAGTAATAGAATTTTCGGTGGGTTTATCAGTGGAAAACTGGTTGATTCTGTTATAATGGGTATTTTGTGTTTTGTAGGCTGCTGGATTTTAAAGATTCCTTATATAGTACTCATTAGTGTCATAATCGGTGTGACAAATATTATCCCATTTTTTGGACCATATATCGGAGTGATTCCAAGTGCCATAATCGTGCTTTTGGACAATCCGTCAAAAGGTATCATTTTCATAATTTTTATAGCAATTTTACAGCAGATAGATGGAAATATAATCGGACCAAAGATTCTTGGAGAATCAACAGGTCTTTCACCCTTCTGGGTAGTATTTGCAATTTTACTTGGTGGCGGACTATTTGGACTTATTGGAATGCTTATTGGTGTACCAACCTTTGCTGTGATTTACTATCTGATAAAAACATATGTAAATTACCTACTAGAAAAGAAAAAGGTAGATATAGATGAAACTAAATAAATTATTTGCACTTGTGGCAGCCACCAGCTTACTGATTTCCGGGTGTGGACAGACTGTTGCAGATGCAATAGGTGATAGTGACAAAAAAGAAAAAATATCAAAAACCACTGAGACAACAGAAACAGCATCAGAAGATAACACAGAGTCTTCCACGCAAAGCTCTTCAGAGAATGAAGATGAGCAGGAAGGCAAGTATGATTTCACAGTTTGTTTTGCAGGTGACATTAGTCTGGCTGACGATGCAGTGACAACAGCACAGCTTGACAATTGTGACAACGGAATACGTGGTTGTATCTCCCAGACCTATATTTCCAATATGCAAAATGCGGACATTACCTGTGTGAACAATGAATTTACATATAGCGAAAATGGTTCGCCAATGGATGGAAAAGCATATACCTTCAGAGCGAATCCAAGTCGCATATCCGTTCTTCAGGATTTGGGAGTTGATGTGGTATCTCTTTCGAATAATCATGTATATGATTACGGAGAGCAGGCATTTATTGATACACTAGATACTCTTGATGGAGCGCAAATATCATATTTTGGAGCAGGAAGAAATATAAATGACGCCATGACCCCGGTATACAAGGAGGTCGATGGCAAAAAAGTTGCATTCGTTGGTGCAACAAGAGCAGAGAAAAATATCATGACACCAGAGGCCACAGAAGACAGTCCGGGCGTACTCAGATGTTATGATACAGCACTATTAAAGCAGACTATTAAAGAGGCAAAAGCTAATTCTGATTTTGTAATTGTATATGTCCACTGGGGAACTGAGTATTCAACGGAATTGGAAGAAGCACAGACGCAAACTGCAAGAGAATATATAGATTCAGGGGCAGATGTGATAATAGGAGCACATTCTCATTGTCTTCAGGGTATGGAGTATTACAATGGAAAACCAATTATTTACAGCATGGGAAATTTCTGGTTCAACAACAAGACCTTGGATACTATGCTGGTAAATCTTGAATTTTCCGGCGATAGCAAGACAAGTGATTTAAAGGTTAAAATCCTGCCAGGGCAGCAGAAGGAAGCAAAGACTTACTACTTTGCGGACAGCAAGGATCAACAAAGAGTATATGATTATCTGGAAAGTATATCCATAGGAGTCATCATCGACGACGAGGGCTATATTCACCAGCAACAGTAGGGACGGTTCATCTCAGTTGGGGAGACTCCCACTTCTATAAGTGGAGAGTAAAAACATATTTGTCTCATTGGAGGGTACAATCCCCCAACTGAGATTAAACCCGACCGCGGATTGCAGGAATGCGCAGAGGAAGATGTCAGCAAAGCTGACGCGCATTCCGCAGCAAGAACGCTGGAGCGTTCTTGAAT
>JBGVKW010000044.1:0-150976 GCA_045123895.1 Agathobacter sp. | reverse complement strand
TTTCCTGCTTTTTTTGCTTCATATGCGAATACTGCTCCGTAAAGACCAGCTCCGACTACTAAATAATCATAGCTCATTTATTGACTCCTTTTTATTTTCCAATAATTTACTTTAGCCACTGTATTATACATACTACTTCTATTTTCGTCAAACACCTGTGAGGATTAAAACTTAAATGTATTTTCCAGTGTCTCCCACTTTTTATCCTTTTCACTTAGATTGAGTGGTGTTCCATCCTCTAGTGTGTATCCGCTTGCATCTGCATTGCCTGGATATTCTCCCACTAACTTAGGCCATTCTATTCCTATTGCAGGGTCATTCCATGCAAGTCCACCCTCATCTCCCATGTGCCAGAAATCTGTAACCTTGTAACAGAACTCTGCCACATCTGAAAGTACTAAAAAACCATGTGCAAAGCCCTCAGGAATTAAAAACTGCTTTTTATTTTCCTCTGTAAGCTCTACTCCATACCATTTTCCATATGTCTTGGAATTGCTTCTTAGGTCAACAGCTACATCAAACACGCTGCCTTTTACTGCACGTACGAGTTTTGCCTGTGGAAATTCTTTCTGGAAATGAAGACCTCGAAGAACTCCCTTTGTGGAGCAGGACTGGTTGTCCTGTACAAATACTCTGTCAATTCCTGCTTCTTGCATATCTCTTGAGTTGTATGTCTCCATGAAGTAGCCTCTGTTATCTCCATGTACCGCTGGTTCGATTATGCATAATCCTTCAATTCCACCAACGTTTTTTTCTACTTTTATCTGACCCATTTTTTATCCTTTCCTGATTGTTCACTAAAATTCTATCTCTCGTAAATATCTGTTTAATGCATCCTGCCAGGTCGGAAGTGGTGTAAATCCATTTTCTACAAGCTTGCTCTTGTCAAGTCTGCTGTTAAAAGGACGTGCTGCCTTTGACACTCCGTACTCTTCTGTTGTAACAGGACTTACTGTCAGACGTTCTGTTGAATACTCTGTGTGTCCAAGCTCCACTGCCTGACGGAAAATCTCTTTTGTAAAGTCGTACCAGCTGATGTATCCACCTTCATTTGTGGCGTGGTAGTATCCATACTTTTCTGTCTCTATCATATCTACGAGCAGTCTCGATAAATCAAGGGTATAGGTTGGTGTTCCTATCTGGTCACATACAACAGTGAGTCTGTCATGTGTTTTCCCTACGTTTAGCATTGTCTTTATAAAGTTTTTTCCATTTACACCAAACACCCATGCAATTCGTACGATAAAAAATTTTTCCAGTGTATTTGTCACTGCCTGCTCTCCCTCAAGCTTTGTCTGCCCGTATACATTAAGGGGTGCGTATTCCTTACAATCTGCCTTCCAAGGTTCTTGACCCTGTCCGTCAAATACATAATCTGTACTGATGTACACCATTTTGGCATCTATTGCTTTACATACCTTTGCGATGTTTTCTGTTCCCTTTGCATTGATTGCACGTACTTTTTCTCTTTTATCCTCATCCTCTGCAAGGTCCACCGCAGTCCAGGCTGCGCAGTGGATTACCACATCCGGTTTTACCTCTGTGATTACCTTTTCTACCGCTTTCTCATCTGTTATATCAAGCGACATATATGGCATTGTGGCTACAGCAGTTTCATCCGCTGCTCCACTATATTCAGGAGCAAGGTCACTTCCCACGCCTTCATATCCACGTGCCGCCAAATCGTTCATCACGTCGTGGCCAAGTTGTCCAGCCACACCTGTTACGAATACTTTCATCTTTTCACCTACAATTATTTTTATCTATTTGAGTACATCTTCTCATAATAGTTCTGATACTCGCCTGAGATGATTGTCTCCCACCATTCTTTGTTGTCGAGATACCATTTGATGGTTTTCTTGATTCCATCTGCAAATTTTGTCTCAGGAAGCCATCCCAGTTCCTCGTGAATCTTTGTTGGGTCAATTGCATATCGCATATCGTGTCCTTTTCTGTCTCCTACGAATGTGATAAGACTTTCCGGTTTTCCAAGCTCCTTACAGATAATCTTTACGATTTCAAGGTTTGTCTTCTCGTTGTGTCCACCTACGTTGTATACCTCTCCTACACGCCCCTTATGGATGATTAGGTCAATCGCTTTACAATGGTCTTCTACATAAAGCCAGTCACGTACGTTCTCTCCTGTTCCATATACTGGAAGTGGCTTATCGTTTAATGCGTTTGCAATCATAAGTGGTATGAGCTTCTCTGGGAAGTGGTATGGTCCGTAGTTGTTAGAACAACGACTGATTGATACAGGAAGTCCATAAGTACGGTGATACGCTAACACCAGTAAATCTGCTGCTGCTTTTGATGATGAATATGGACTTGATGTATGAATCGGTGTATCCTCATGGAAAAACAAATCCGGACGGTCAAGTGGAAGGTCTCCATATACCTCGTCTGTTGACACCTGATGGTATCTCTTTATTCCGTATTTGCGGCAGGCATCCATAAGCACAGATGTTCCAATGATATTTGTATCGAGGAATACCTGTGGATTTTCGATTGAACGGTCTACGTGAGACTCTGCTGCAAAGTTTACAACCATATCCGGTTTTTCTTCCTCAAATAATTTGTATACCGCGTCTCTATCAGTAATGCTTTCTTTTACGAAACGAAAATTAGGGTTGTCCATTACCGGCTCAAGTGTAGAAAGATTGCCTGCATATGTGAGGCAGTCAAGACACACTATTCTGTAATCCGGATATTTGTCCAACATATGAAATACAAAGTTACTTCCGATAAATCCTGCTCCACCTGTTACTATAATTGTCATTTTATTCCTCCTGTAAAACTAATATAGCTGCTCACGATATTTTCCATCGATTACGTCTTTTAGATACTGTCCATATTGATTTTTCTTTAAAATTTCGTATTCCTTTTCTATTTCCTCTTTTGAAATCCATCCGTTTAAATATGCGATTTCCTCGAGGCATGCTATCTTTCTATGCTGATGAGTCTCCACTGTTTTTACAAAATTAGTGGCATCAACAAGCGACTCATGTGTTCCCGTATCAAGCCATGTAAAGCCCTGTCCTAATAGCTCTACATTTAATTCTCCATTCTCAAGATAGATTCTGTTCAAATCTGTTATCTCAAGTTCTCCTCTGGCAGATGGCTTTAGCGCCTTTGCGTATTCAACTACTCTGTTATCATAAAAATACAGTCCTGTTACACAGTAATTGCTCTTTGGTTTTTCTGGTTTTTCCTCTATCGACACCGCTTTTCCGTTTTTGTCAAACTCTACGATTCCAAATCTCTCCGGGTCATCTACATAGTAGCCAAATACAGTTGCCCCTTTTCCTGTCTGGGCATTTTCTACGGCTTCCTTTAATCTCTTTTTAAGTCCATGACCTGTAAAGATATTATCTCCAAGCACCATTGCTACAGAATCATCGCCTATAAATTCTTCTCCTATTATAAATGCCTGTGCAAGCCCATCCGGACTTGGCTGTATGGCATAACTTAAATTCACTCCAAACTGATGACCATCTCCTAGTAATTCCTCAAATCTTGGTGTATCCTGCGGAGTAGATATAATAAGTATATCCCTGATTCCAGCATTCATTAGCACTGACATTGGATAATAAATCATCGGCTTATCATATATTGGAAGTAACTGCTTTGATGTTACCATTGTAAGCGGATAAAGTCTCGTACCGGAACCACCTGCTAAAATTATTCCTTTCATATTCTTTCTCCCATCTATAATCTACATTTATGTTTCTTCATGCGTAAAAATACAGTAACGTGTTTATTATCTCACTTTTTCTGCTAAATTGCAAAAAAAGTGGCTCATCTTTTTTATGAACCACCTTTTATCTGTTTTTTAATGAACTGCTGCGTCTGTAACATTTACTGTTACATCTACTGCCTTTGCATTAAAGTTTCCGGATGCTGCAACCGATACCCTTACAACTGCTGTTCCAGCTGCTTTGGCTGTTACATTTCCATTTCCGTCCACTGATATAAATTCGCCTCCGCTTATAATCTGGAAGCTTCTTGCTCCCGGACTGTTTGTATTTACACCTATTGTTCCTGATGAAACCGGATTTATTGTCAGGTTTACTCCAGATGCCTGTAACTGTGGATCTACATATACAGGTGCCGGCTGATTTACAGTTACAATTACTGAAATACTTGAAGCCTTGTAATATTTGGTCTCTGCTGATGTGATTGTGATTGTTGCTGTTCCAACTCCACCTACCGTCACGTTTCCGGCTGCATCCACTGATGCCACTCCCGGATTGTTGCTCTTATATGAAAGCGCTGCACCATCCTGACAGTTTACATCTATATGGAATGGCTGACTTCCGGTATTCACAGAGTATGATGTATTTCCTTTCCATACCTGATCTTTTAACTGGGCCGTTTGTCCACCATATACGATTACATTCTCACCCATTGATACGTTGCTGTACAACTCTTTTACTGCTGCGTATGGCATATTTATACATCCATGGCTTCCACTATAAAGGTAAATGTTTCCTCCAAAAGTGCTTCTCCATGATGCGTCGTGGAATCCGATTCCTCCGTTAAATGGAACGAAGAAATTTACCCAAGTCTTGTATCCTGGTCCTTTTAAGTAACGGTCTTTATCCATTGCAAATATCTGATATACACCTGTTGGTGTTCCGTTTCCTTTTGCAACACAACCTGTTACACACTGACTTGCCACTACCTGCTGTCCGTTTTTATATACATATACCATCTGATTGGTCAAATCTACCTCACAGTAATTACCATCAAAGTTTACATATTCTCGCTGGTCTTTTTCTTCTACCACCGAATATGATGCTTCTACTGTTTTTGACTCTTTCTTTTCTACCGTGTCACGTATATCTGAGAAAAGCTTATTTCCGTCTACCGTCTGTCCTGTCATCGGGACATTTACTTCTATATCATTTCCAGATGCTGTTTTAAATTTGGCTTTTCTATTTTTTGATATATCATGCTTTCTTGCTAGTTCATCACAATATGTAGCCATAGCCTCACTATTTATCTCTACTGTAAGACCATCATTTGACACCATAAGCCAGCCTGCTATGTCTGCTGCCGGTATCTGTTCCTGTTTTGCTTCTTCTCCCTGTGGAGCGAAGTTGCATACTATTTGAAGCGAAAGATAGCCGTTTGCTTTTTCAAGTGCTTCCTTTACTTCTCTACTTTGTGCTGCATTCTCACCTGTAATCTGCTTTGTCTCCGACTCAAGGCTTACTGTTTCCTCTAAGTTATCTACTGCATCTGATAAATCTTTAGCTGCCGCATCAAAAGTTTTTGCCTCTCCTGTTGTTCCGTTTACACCTATAAACTGTGTTGTTTCCGGATTGTACTTTATAGTTGCTTTATATGGTGTTAGTGAATGTGCGTCAAACTTTTCCTCTGCAGCTCCTTCTTCTTCCGATGTAGCTGTAGCTGTTTTTTCTGTCTCTTCCTGTGTCTTTGCAGTTACATATCCGTCCTGCAAAACTCCGGCGAGTTCTACTTCACTTTTTACCTCAAAGACTTCTATCTCTTTTTCTGGTTTTTCATCTTTGTTTGCAGCGTTACATAATTCCTGCAAATCTGCCTTGTCATTGTACTTTAATCCAAGGTCTTCACTGTTTAATGCAAATGTCTGGTCATCAAGTGTTACCGCGGTTTCATACTTTTTGGCAGCTCCTTTTAATGTTTGCTTCGCCTCTGTTATTGTCATTCCTCCGACGTCAACTGAAGCAATCTTATATCCTTCTGGGAACGCTTCGTAATCCCTTTTATCCCAAAGCATTACTTTAATTATCCCAGCAGCTGCTATCAGTATACATAAAACGGCAACAACAGTTGCTATTACATATAACTTTTTGTCTCTCATAATACTTTTCCTTTATCTTTTTAGTATACGAGTTCATATTTTAGCACTAATTATTTTTTAACTCAATACTATTTTGGGTCTAGATTTAATACAATTTTCCATATTTTGTCATATTGTTCATACATCTTTTGTGTTTCGTTTTCCAGGGTGTAGTAATGAAGTATGTATGGAACCAATAACATCAGAAACAAGGCTGTTAATATAAATAGCGGTATCTCACATATCGTCACTGACGCTACTATGGAAATAAGCGTCATTATCGCGAATGTTACAGTAACTATGAGATGAATTAGTCTCTCATGCTGAAAAAATCCGATTTGCACCAGATGTTCTTCTAACACGCGGTTCCAGTCCGTTTCGGAGTTATTTTCCTGTATTAATCTGTCTACAAGCTTTCTATATGATATTATTCTTTTTTTCAAAATGTATCCCTCCTTTTTATCAGCGGGGTCTGTATACTTTTAAGCACCCCGCATTTTCGTGTTTACAACTTATATTTTACTCTACCGTTCCTACCGGATGATGCGCTGGAGAATATGTTGACGAGAGTTTTAACGGCATTCTTCCCACGTTTACAATATTGTGGCAGGTTCCTGCCGGTACAAATACTGAATCTCCCATTCCTGCTCTTATGGTCTTTTCTCCCTTGCCTAATACTACCAGACCATATCCTCCTTCTATTCGAATAATCTGGTCATTATCCATATGAACTTCTGTTCCAACTTCTCCCTTTACAGGTATGCTCATTACTGTCATCTGACTATTGTATCCAGTCCAGATTTCCCTTCTGTAAAATTTATTTGTATTTGAAATTCTCGGCACATTTATCACCATTGGTTTTGGGACATATTCGTGTGCGCATCCCCGGTCCATATCATGATGTTCGTGTGCGCATCCTCGTTCCTTCTCATAGTGTTCGTGTCCGCATCCTCGGTCTGATTTACAGTGCTGTGGCATATAATTTACAGGATTGTAACACTCCTTTTCTTCGCTTTTCGAACTATATTCTTCTGGATTGCAGTTATTTGCTCCATACATTCGTTGCATCATATTTTTTCCTTTTTATTTTTTCCTTTTTATTTTTTCTTTATATTCTATGTTCGATTTTTTGATTTGACATAATTTTTTTAACTTTGTACATACTATCTTCGTTAATAAATTTGCTCTGGGAAATATTTCAGCCAGGGTTAGAAAAAATATTCAGGAGGTATTTATGGTTTTATCAGAAAAAGAAAAAACAGTTATTGAAGATTTAAAAACTCAGGAGCAGGCTTGTATCGACAAGTACACTAAATACAGCGAACAGGCCAAGGATCCTGTTTTACGCGACCTTTTTTCAGACATTGCCAAGCAGGAGCAGAAGCATTTTGATGAATTAAATCAGGTTATTGAAGGCAAAGTTCCCTGCTCGTCTTGTGATGACTCGTTTGCGAAAAAAGCTGCGGAATATGAGCCAAAAGCTACGTATGATTCACTTACCAACTCTGAAGATAAAAAAGCCGACAATTATCTGGCAACAGATGCTATCGGTACTGAAAAACTTGTTTCTGGCGAGTATAACTCTGATGTATTTTGCTTTGCAAATTCTGCTATTAGACAGCTACTTGCTAAAATCCAGGTTGAAGAACAAAACCACGCTGAAATGATTTGGAAATACAAAACAGCTAACGGTATGGCTTAACCCATTAAAAAGACAATAGCACCCCGCTATTGTCTATTTTTTTTCATTCGTAATTTACTTCTTAATTCTGTTATATTTCCAATTGTAAACTGATATCCGCGCTCGCCTATATGAAGTGCATTGTATAATTTGAAAACCTTATACTTTGTTGCGCTCATTTCATAGAGCCAGTTATATTTATCAACCAGTTTCTGATTAAAGGCTGCCACTCTTTTTCTTCCCGCCTTTTTATCAGGGTTTACAATTAGGGCTATGTGATAATAATCCGCTACACACTTTGTGAGTTTCCTTAACCAGTATTCACTTCCACCTTCTGCAAAATCCGCTTCCAACTTTTTGGCATCTGCAAGCCGATAGATTACTGTCTCCAAATCCGGTAATCTTTTTATGAGGCTTTGTGTAGAAACACTTTGATTTACATCACCTATTCTATACATGTACAGTTCTTCATCTGCAATTTTTATTTTCGAAGCAAAACAAAGAGGTACTGTTGAGTATTCCTGATCTTCGTAAAATACTCCCTCTATTAATTCATAATTGAGATTTTTGTAAAACTTTGTATTATAGAGGACACCATGAAAAGTCAGTCCCCAGTATATGTCGTCCCAAAATCCCATCATCTGCGAAAGATTATACATACGGGATTCATCCTGGCATTTGACATGCTTATGTTCTATCTCTTTTGTGGTAACATTGTGGGTCTGGTGAGCATGTATCATTGCATCTGCTTCTGTCTCACCTAACATATGCATAATAGTAGCGAGAACTTTTGTGTCTACCCAGTCATCTGCATCTACTACCTGAAAATATTTTCCGCTTGCAGCTTTTACTCCTGCATTTATCGCCGAACCATGTCCACCATTTTCCTTATTCAGTATTCTGAATGTATCCGGATATCTGTCTACATATTTCTGTGCCACCGCCACACTGTTATCAGGTGTTCCATCATTTACCACGATGACCTCTAATTCTTTCATTAGGGTATCATCATCCATGATAAAACTCGTAAGTCCCTTATCCAGAAACTTCTGCGCATTATACGTTGGAATTATTATTGATAAGATTTTATTCATTTCCTAAATCAATCACTTTCTGGCCTTATGAAGCATTGGTATAAATTTTTCCTGATAAGTCTCCTCACTCATATGAATACGATTTAGAAGTTTAAATACTCTGTAGCTCTTCTTAACCCTTGCATATATCACAGGGTTTAGGCCCTCTATCTCTTTTGTAAATTTTTTCATTCTATCACGGAGCATTTTTTTATCAGGGTTTTTTACCAGGCAAAGCTGGTAATAATCATTTATAAATTTACTTGTCTTTGTTGCCCATAGTTCTTCTCCGCCTTCACTAAAGTTTGCAGAATCTTCTCCCGCTGCTATGAGTGTCCTGATTACTGTCTCATAATGCTCAAGCCTGTTAAGACAGCTCTTTAATGAGATACTTTGATTGACATCCCCAATTCTGTATTCGTAAAGCTTTTCATTAAGCATATATATCTTTCTGGCATATGCCATTGGAACTATTGCATACTGCTGATCCTCGTAAAATACTCCTTCTACCAGATTCTTTCCAAGTCCCTTGTAAAATTTTGAATTATATATCATGCCATGAAATGTAAGTCCCCAATAGGCGTCATCCCATCTGTTTACTATCTCTTTTGCTGTATAGGGACCTGCCAGGTCAGGAATAAGCTTATGAGTTTTCTCACCAGGCACTACTAGCTTATCTTCGTATGGATTCTCTCCCTTTGCTTCCTTTTCCAAATCATAGGTACAATAGCTGACAAGCAATGCGTCTGCCGCATTTTCCTCTTCTTCTTCCAGTTTAATTAATGCCTTTAATACTGCCTCAAGCGCCTTAGTATTCACCCAGTCATCTGCATCTACTACCTTTAAATATTTGCCGGTAATATGTTTAACGCCTTCGTTGATAGCTGAGCCATGTCCGCCATTTTCCTTATTTACTATTTTGAATATCTCCGGATACTTTTCCACATATTTAGCAGCCACCTCGACACTATTGTCTGGTGTTCCATCATTTACAACAATTACTTCTACCTGTTCTCGAAGATTATTATCGTCTACAATAAATGACGGAAGTCCCTTATCCAAAAATTTCTCTGCATTATATGTCGGTATGACAATTGACAATATCTTTTTCACGTTTATACCTAATACTCTCTACTTTTTCTTCATCCTGCTATAGAGCCATGCTGCAAATGGGAAAAGTTTAAATCTACTTTTTCTAAGCAACCACACGCTTTTTCTTTTGCATGCATTATATACTCCCGGATGTTCTTTTTTTAGCTTCTTATCAAATTTGATAAGTTCATTTCTATTTTCTTCGCTATTTCCTTTTGCAAGGAAAATCTGGTATTCATCATCCACCGCTTCTGCAATTCCTCTTTCGAGGTATTTCTTTTTGTAGGTTGGAATCATATCATTATCGTCATTGTACTTATACAAGGACTCTAGCACTCGAAGATGCTGGTCATGTCGCTTTATCATAACATTTATATCCACACTCTGACCATTTCTTCCAAGCCTGTACTGATATATCGGCTCCGGTGCAAATGTTATGCTTGTGCAATATGGAATAGGATACAGGATATATTCCTGATCCTCATAAAAGCAATTCTCATCAAGCTTTACCGGACATTTTTTGATGACATCAGTTCTAATCGTCATGGAGTGAATAGTAACTATTGGTTCTACTACCGCTTCGGCAAAGCCCCATTCGCGATTGTAATGATAACCGTTTTTTACTGCTTTTCTTCTTCCTGTCACTTTTCCTGTTGTGTCATTTATCATGTTAAAATCGTTTGAAATCACATCTGAGTTTATTCGTTTTAACAATCTGATAAAATCCGGTAATAATTCTGTATCTACCCAATCATCACCATCAACTACTTTAAAGTATTTTCCTGTTGCAAGTGGTATTGCATAGTTTATGGTGGAACCATGTCCACCATTTTTCTTCGTAATTACCTGTATGCTGCTTGGATATTTCTGTGCATATTTTTTTGCTATATCCTCTGTCTTATCTGTCGAACCATCGTTTACAACGATTATCTCCATATCTTGTAATACTTCGATATTCAAAAACGAATCCAGGCATTTTTCAATATATTTTTCTACATTATATGCTGGAATTACTACTGTTAGAGTTTTTTCCATACCAAATGTCTCCCCGTAATCTTCCTTGTCAGTTACAACAATTTACATCTATTTTGCAAGTCTGTTTAACGCTGAGAAAATACCTCTTATGGATGCCTTAGTGATATTTGAACTTACGCCTACACCAAATGTCTCACAACCTGTTTTGTTGTCTTTCATATGGATATAAGCTGCTGCTTTTGCATGACTTCCCTGCGCTAGTGCATGTTCATCATAATCAAGTATTGTCACATCCATGTCTGTCACGCACTGCTTGATTGCAAGCTTGGCAGCATCGATCGGTCCATTTCCTCTTGCCTTTGACTTAATCTCTTTTCCCTTGTAATTAAATACCATTGAAACTGTTGTCTCATCATCATTCTCATCATCCTCTTCCTTGAATGATACAAGCTCAAATGGTGTCTTTAACTTAAGATACTGCTCCTCAAATGCCTCCATTATTCGGCTTGGAGCTGTCTCTCCACCTTCTTCCTCAGAAATCCTTTGAATTACATCTGCGAACTCTTTATGCATTGCTTTTGGAAGCTTATATCCATAAACAGTATTCATTACAAATGCTACTCCACCTTTTCCTGACTGGCTGTTTATACGAACTACCGGCTCATACTCTCTTCCGATGTCAGCAGGGTCAATTGGAAGATATGGCACCTCCCAGATTTCTGAGCCGCTTTCCTCTAAGAACTGTTCTCCCTTATTGATTGCATCCTGATGTGAGCCTGAAAATGCTGTAAATACAAGTTTTCCTGCATATGGATGTCTCATATCAACCTTCATCTTACAGCAGCGCTCATATATCTCTACGATTTCTTTGACATTCTCAAGATCAAGTTCCGGATTAATTCCCTGAGAAAACATATTGTAGGCAACCGTAAGAATATCTACGTTTCCTGTTCTCTCTCCGTTTCCGAGAAGAGTTCCCTCTACTCTGTCTGCTCCTGCTAAAAGTGCAAGCTCTGTTATGGCTACACCTGTTCCTCTGTCATTGTGTGGATGTACTGAAAGAATTACATTTTCTCTTTCCTTGAACTGTGTACTCATCCACTCTATCTGGTCTGCATATACGTTTGGTGTGTTCATCTCTACTGTTGCAGGAAGGTTGAAAATAATCGGATTATCATTTGCATGATTCCATTCCTCCTGAACTGCAGTACATATATCTAATGCAAAATCCATCTCTGTTCCGGTAAAACTCTCTGGTGAGTACTCTAGCTGGATGTTTCCGTCGAAGTTTTTCATTCCTTCTACAACCATTCTTGTTCCAGCTTTTGCTATCTCTATTATCTCTTCTTTACTTTTTCTAAACACTACTTTTCTCTGAAGTGTTGAAGTTGAATTGTAGATATGGAAGACAACATTTTTAATTCCCTGAATTGCTTCAAAAGTTCTGTCGATAAGCTCCTGTCTACACTGTGAAAGAACCTGTACTTTTACATCATCAGGAATCTTATTTTCTTCTACCAATTTACGTAGAAAATCAAATTCTATCTGCGATGCTGCCGGAAATCCTATCTCAATCTCTTTGAATCCAAGCTTAAGCAAAAGCTCGAACATTTCCATTTTCTCATCTACATTCATAGGCTCAATTAAGGCCTGATTTCCATCTCTTAAATCTACAGAACACCAAATTGGCGCTTTCTCTATCTGTTTATTTGGCCACTGTCTCTGTGGATAATCTAAAACCGGATTTCTTTTATATCTCTTATAATTTAACATTACTCTCCTAAACCATCCTCAACAAATTTTATAATATATTCAAGTGCTTCATTTTCATCTTCGCCTTCACAGAAAAACTCAATTTCATCTCCACACTTTACGCATGCTCCAAGTACTGACAATACACTCTTTGCATTTGCAATATTTCCATCTTTTGAAAAAGTTATCTTGCTTTTGAATCTCATAGATTCTTTGCATAAATTACCAGCTGGTCTAAGATGAAGGCCCGTTGGATTACTTACTTTTACTTTCTTTGAAACCATTTCTATTCCTCGATTTTCTTTGTATTCCTGAGCTTCGCTCTTAGAGCATTACCTTTGTAATAAGCTCTGCGAGTTTATTCGCTTCCTCATCAATCACTTTTTGATCTTTACCCTCAATCATTACACGTACCAAAGGTTCTGTTCCTGATGGTCTTATCAGAACACGTCCTTCACCTGCAAACTTCTTCTCCAACTCGGCAATAGCATCTGCTATATCCTGATACTCCATATAATCTTCTTTTTTATGGTTAGGCACTTTTGCGTTTACCAGTGCCTGCGGCAACACTTCCATTACCTTTGCCAGTTCTGATAGTGGCTTTTTAGTATCTACCATTACCTGCAATAAATGCAATGCTGACAATAATCCGTCACCTGTTGTATTGTCATCTAAAAAGATTACATGTCCAGACTGCTCGCCTCCAAGATTGTATCCTTTTTCTCTCATCAGCTCGAGCACATATCTGTCTCCAACCTTTGTCTTTTCAATGTTGATTCCCTGTTCTTTTCCCATTATTGAAAATCCCAGATTGGTCATAACTGTGACTACCATTGTGTCCTTTGCAAGCTTACCTTTGCTCTTCATATAGTTTCCACAGATGGCCATTATTTCATCGCCATCTACAAGCTTTCCATTTTCATCAACGGCCAGCATTCTGTCAGCATCTCCGTCAAAGGCAATTCCCACATCTGCCTTTTGGGAAACAACCATTGCCTTTAGCTCATTCATATGTGTGGAACCACAGTTTGCATTGATATTAGTTCCATCCGGCTGATTGTGTATCACCACAAGATCCGCTCCGAGCTCTTTTAGTGTCTTAACTGATGTGTAGTAACTTGCACCTTCCGCACAGTCGATTACAATTTTCATTCCTGACAAATCAACTGGCACAGTTTTCTTTTCAAAATTTACATATTCATCTACGATGTCAAATCTGTAATCAATCTTTCCGATTCCTGGTCCGATTGGAAATACAACATCATCCATATCACTTTCAATAAGCGCCTGAATCTCATCTTCTAAATCATCTGAGAGTTTATATCCCTCTCCGTTGAAAAACTTGATTCCATTAAATTCCATCGGATTATGTGATGCAGAAATCACAACTCCCGCATCCACTTTATGAATTCTTGTCAGATACGCAATTGCCGGTGTTGGTGCAACTCCTACAAAAATTGCATTTGCACCTACTGAACAAATTCCTGCCATTAATGCGTTTGCAAGCATCCCACCGGAAATTCTTGTATCACACCCGACAATTATGGTTGGTTGATGCTCCTGCTCTTTTGTAAGCACATATGCACCTGCCTGCCCAAGCTTCATTGCAAGTTCAATTGTAAGGTCCGTCCCCGCAACACCCCTTACTCCATCTGTTCCAAACATTCTTGCCATCTAATCTACCTCAATTTCCTGAATTATTTTACATATTCTAATTGTTATCAGTATCGTCCTGACCACCAGTATTTCCTGAATCACCCGTGTTTCCGGTTGTACCTTCATTGCGATCCTGGTTAGCAGCACCATCCGGATTATTCTGATCTGGCGATTCATTCTGGGTTATCGTAATCTGAAGCTTTACATCACTCCAGGTGTACTTTGCATCATCAAGATTTAACTTAACCGTAACGGTATGTGTTCCAGGCTTAAGTCCTGTCGCATCCACCGTTCCTCTTATTGCACTTGAACGAATTGCTTTTATATCACTCTCATTTCCACTTATCATGACATTGGTCAATTCTGATGAAAATTGAACTTCCATATCCTTTCCTAAGCCAAGGCAAGTGATATTACTGCTGTTAATCACAAAATTCTGTGTTGCATTCGTCTCTATTTTTAAAGTAACCTTCACACTCGAATCCGCCGAATCAACCAGATATACGCCCTCTGGCAGATATCCTGATAAATCAACTGTTGTCACAACATTTTCCGAAGTGCCAGTTACATCTATTGGTCCAATTTCAATTGATGTAATATTATTCAATTTATCAGCCGGTCCTTTTAGCATTACAGAATTCTTTGAAGTCTCCACACTGAGAACACTTTTTCCGCCTGCCGGAATTCCCTTATATGCACATTTTACCGGAACTTCCTTTGTGTTTAATACACCAACAGTCACCTCGATAGACTGGTACTGACTGTCAACGTGAATAAGGGACTGATTAATCTCTTTTCCGTCTTCATCAAACAGTTTGAGTTCTCCACGGTCACTAATCTGCCCGTCTGATATAATTGTATTTTCATCTACTGAAATTGATACACTTGCAGTCTGAATTTTTGAAATCAAAGACTTTGGTCCACCAACCTTTACTACCTTTGGATTGGCGTTTATCTGATTACCGATTGCTTTATTCTCACTGAGATTTCCTGTAATCGATACCTTTACCTCAAACTGCTTTTGCATATATTCTTCAATGTTGAGTTCTAAATATTTTTCTCCACCATTGATTGTAATGGAATTCTTATATTTGCTGCATCCGATATTTATCAGTGTAGATGCTTTTGAATTATCATCCTCATCCATTTTCAGTTCAGCCATATTGGCATTTGCATAAAAATCGGAATCATCAAGCTCAGCTAGAATACTTCTCTTTGCTGACACAGAAAAAGAAATCGTTCTCTCCTGTTCATCTACCGTCGCCCATTTTCCCATATCAATCACGCCATCTTCACCTGTTACTGATACCGTAGTTGAAAATGTTTTGGTCTTTATTGGATCATTTAAGTTGTAAACTATAAGCCACAACAAAAATGCAAATATTACTGCAAGTATTTTAAATCCAAGATTATTTGTGAAGGTTTTCAGAATCTTTTTTCCCATTCCACAACCTCCTTTTTAACATATCTAGCTTTGTAGCTTCTCTATGTCTGTTCTGCACATAACGAAGCTGTCTTCTAAGGAAATCCGCATCTATGTCATGCATTATTTCACCTCGAAGTGCAACCGAAACTTTTCCTGTTTCTTCTGATACAATTATTGTAAGAGAATCACTGGCCTCGGATACTCCTACTGCTGCACGATGTCTGGTTCCTAAATCCTTTGACAAATTCATGCTCTCTGATAAAGGCAGATAACAAGTCGCTGATACTACCCTGTTACCCCTTACTATTACCGCACCATCATGCAATGGTGTATTCTTTTCAAATATATTGATTAGCAGCTGACTTGTAAGTAATGCATCCACATCAATTCCTGTTCTTATATAATCATCAAGCTTTATCTCATCCTCGATTACTATTAATGCACCTGTCTTTACCTTTCCCATGGCAAAGCTTGCTCTTACAAGCTCATCAATTGTCTTATCTGAAAACTTTTCTACTTCATTTTTATTTAAATTTAATATTCCACCCACATAAGATCTTCCACCAAGATTTTCTAGGGCATGTCTTAACTCTGGCTGGAAAATTACTACCAAAGCAATAAGTCCTATATTGAATGTTCTCTCTGCAATCCATAGGATGGTATCCATCTGAAAAAGCGCAGCAACTGTTACAAACACAAGGATTACTACTATTCCCTTGAACAGATTCCATGCTCGCGTTGTCTTTATCCAGATAAGAATATTATAGAAGAGCACAGAAATGATAAGAATCTCAATTAAATCAACGAGAGATATTCTCACTCCCGGAACATTCAAATACGCAAATACTTTATCCATGAATCTCTCTATTACGGCTCTTACGTTTTCCATCTGGCTCTCCTTTCCTTCTTATTTTGCAGTTTGTCTGCTAGTACAACATATTTTTGTCAATGTCTAATTCTTTTGCAACATCGTCTTTATTAACACCATCATTATTCTTAGATGTAATTCTTCTTCCCATTGATGATGTATTTCCAAAGTGTTTTACGACTTTTTCCTCAGATGTAATCATCTTCTTTGGTACTGCTTTTACATAGTAATAATAATCGTCATCCTCAAACTGTACTCTTTCTGTTCTTGCATAATCAAGCTGCATAAACAGAAACTGAAATACGAAGCCTACTATCAAAGCTACTATTGTTCCAACAATGAGCCATACCATCTTGTCTGTGAGTCCAAGCACAAGATATGCAATTATCAGACATACAAGCTGAAGAAGTGTACCTGATACAATTGCTATTGTCCATGCATAATCAACTTTAATCTTCTTTACTGAATTTACAACAAGTGTAGTAAGTGCAAAAATTGCAACAACAATATACATCTCTTTATTTCCGAGTACCTGACCGATGAGAACATTAAATTTTGATGTAACTCCACCGTTATTGTCTGATACAGACGCAAGCACAGATGCATTTTTTGCAATTCCCTCAAGTAAATAGTAAACAACTGTTCCACAAACAACAGACAATGACGAAACAGGTTTTCTCATCAAACCTGTTGCGACTGGCATCACATATGGAATGTTTATTCTAAAGAACACCGGTGTAAGAAGCGCAACTATCCCGTCCTTTGGTGCAAATCTAAAATAAATGCAATAAATCACAATGAAAATTACTAATGTAATCGCAGCCACTTCCATCGAAAGAGCATATGCATCAAGTATTACAACTATTCCTGCAAGCAATACCATTCCATTTACCGGAAGAAGTGCACAAATAAGTGCAAGTATAATAGCAACCGGTGCTGAGCTTATCTTACTCATATATCCGATATTCCCATTGATTGCCAAAAATACAATTAATGCCAACACAAATTTCACAGCTGGAAAAATGTATGTCTCATATTCACCATAAAAATCAATAACTTTCTTTTTAATTTCTAATAATTTGCTCATGAATCCTCCTAGCGTTTTAACTTTTCATCACGCTCATACATTTTTGCCACTTTTTTCAAATGTCCAATGTATTTTTTCGCTCTTTTTCTTCCAGCTTTATATCTTGCTGAGTAAATAATAACGGTTAAAAATATATACACTACAATAAATGCAATGTATAAAAATGCTATTGTCATGCCTGCTGAAGTTATATCAATGCTATTAATATCTTCTAACAGCTTCTCTGCATCATACATTACCCAAAGTATTAACAGGCACGCAAAAGCTATTGTTCCCGTGAAAAAACTTTTCAGTGCTTCTTTCCATACAAAGTCCCATCCAAAATATGTTGTCGCTTGTTCCTGAAGTCTGTCATCCTCTGTATCGTATTTCGCAACATAGAAAAGTTCCTTAACTTTTTCTTCGTTTATCATATTTTCTCCTCGCATTTAGACGCAATTATACATTCTTATCGATTATATCATAGAGGTTTGTTACCGTCAAACATAGCAGAAAAAAGGACATATACCTATCAGCATATGTCCCTGTTAATCATATTAATAATTACTGCAAGAATCTCATCTTTTCAGATTCACGACGTTTTTTCTGTGGTGCTTCAATCTTCGGCTTATTTATCGCACTTTGTAGATTTCCTATTGCTGCTGCTTTACACTTTTCACAGTATCTTCCTGTACGAATCATTGCTCCACACATCTCGCACTCAATTCCCTCCATTGAGCCTTCTGAGAATATCAGTCTTTCCTCTCTAACCCACTGGCGAATCTGTTTTGTCGACACATCCATCTCCCTGGAAACTGTTTCAACAGAGGAATTTGGATTCTCATCTAAAAATTTTTTAACCTCCTGAAACTTATCCTCAAGGCCTTGTCTGCAAGCCGAACAAAGCTTCTCTGTTCCCAATACATTAAAAAGTCTTCCGCATCCTTTACAATTTCTAACTTCCATTATGCCTTCCTCCTAAATTCTATCTTGTACATCCTGTCCTATACAGACACTCATAAAATATACTTTTTTAACCCCATTCTTCATAAGTAGCTGACTAATTGTGTCTGCAGTACTTCCTGTCGTATATATATCATCAACTACTAAAACCTGGTAACATTGTACTATATTTTTACCGATTTGAAAAGACCCACGGAGATTTTTTATTCGCTCCTCTTCACTTAACAGTTTTAGCGGTTTTGTATCCCTCGTTCTCCTTATTGCATCCTTTAATATTGGAATGCCTGTTTGTCTGGACAATTCTTTTGCAAAAGTATATGCCTGATTGTAACCTCTTTTCCTTTCTTTCTTTTTATACATAGGAACCGCAACTATTGCATCTATTTTCCTAAGTCTAATCCAGTCTGCATATTGCCTTAGGGCCTCCCCTGCAAAAAACGCTGCATATTCTCTTCTGTTCATATATTTATATCTGTATATACAATGCTTTATTTCTCCCTTATACACAAAAAGAGATTTTCCCTGTTCAAAAGACATACTCTTCTTTATTTTGTTTTTCTTTTTATTCTTTTGGGTACAGTCGTAGCAGAACTCCCTGCTATCAGAAATGAGTGGTTTTCCGCAGTGTGCACATACAGTCTTTCCCACGCTATAGATTTTTTCTTTACATTTTTCATGTATGAGATGTTCTTCTATCCCCACCAGACCATCACATATCGGGCATCTTGGTGGATAGACCAAATTCTCTATCCACCTTATAGCCCTGTATATCTTTCTTCTCGTCTCAGCTTTCGTGACTTTGTTCCTCCTCTTCCTTGGCCCAGCCATATGCATATCTGACAGCTTTGTTCCAGCCCTTTCGCTTTTTCTCTCTGTCCTCTGGCGTCATCTTCGGAGTAAAAACTCTGTCTAACTGTTGATTTTTTATTACTTCTTCCTTGTTTTTCCAATAGCCTACGGCAAGGCCTGCTAGATATGCTGCCCCGATGGCGGTAGACTCTACACATGCCGGTCTGTTTACCGGTGCCCCTAGAATATCCGACTGAAACTGCATCAGAAAATTGTTGGCACTTGCGCCTCCATCTACCTTAAGACTTCTTATGTCTATTCCCGAGTCAGCTTTCATAGCCGCTATTACATCGCTTACTGACAATGCTATTGATTCAAGCGTTGCACGGATAATGTGGTTTTTGCTGGTTCCTCGTGTAATTCCTACAATGGTTCCCCGTGCATACTGATCCCAGTGCGGCGCTCCAAGCCCTGTAAAAGCCGGGACAACATAGCAGCCTGCTGTGTCTTCCACCTTCATCGCCATATATTCTGAATCCTCTGACGAATCAATCAGTTTCAACTCATCGCGAAGCCACTGGATTGCTGCGCCTGCCACAAAAATCGACCCTTCCAGTGCATAATTTACTTTTCCATCTATTCCCCAGGCAATAGTTGTTACCAGACCATTTTTTGAAAAAACCGGTTTTTCCCCTGTATTCATCAGCAAAAAGCAGCCTGTTCCATATGTATTTTTTGCTTCACCTTTACCGAAGCATGTCTGTCCAAAAAGTGCCGCCTGCTGGTCTCCTGCTGCCCCTGCTATCGGTATCTGTTCACCAAAAAATGCCTTATCTGCGTAACCGTATACATTACTTGACGGTTTTACCTCAGGCAACATATTCATAGGAATATCGAGCTCCCTGCAAATGTCCTCATCCCATTTTAATGTATTAATATTAAAAAGCATTGTACGACTTGCATTTGAATAATCCGTCACGTGAACCCTTCCTTTGGTAAGCTTCCAAATAAGCCATGTATCCACGGTCCCAAAAAGGAGTTTACCTTCCTCGGCAAGAGTTCTTGCACCTTCTACATTATCAAGTATCCACTTGATTTTGGTAGCCGAAAAATATGCATCGATTATGAGGCCTGTCTTTTTTTGAATTGTATCCTGAAGGCCTTTTTTCTTTAGGTCATCCGCGATATCCGAGGTTCGCCTGCACTGCCATACAATTGCATTGTATACCGGCTCACCTGTTTCACTATTCCATACTATCGTGGTCTCTCTTTGATTTGTAATACCAATCGCTGCTATATCCTCTGCACTGATGTTCACCCTGTTCATGGCATCTACTGCTGCACCTAGTTGGGAAGACCATATTTCATTTGCATTGTGTTCTACCCAGCCTGGTTTTGGAAAATACTGCATAAATTCAGTCTGTGCCATCGAGCAGATATTTCCAGCTTCATCAAAAATGATGCATCGATTGCTGGTTGTTCCGGCATCAAGTGCCATTATATATTTCCCCATAGTTTATCCCCTGTCTGCTATTTCTCTTCAGTCTTTTCTACCACTTTATTCTCAACTACCTTTACAATTCCTTTTTTCCAAAGAATTCTTGCGCAAAGAATTGAAAGAGGAATCATAACAAGCATAATCAAGCTTGCACTTTTCATTCCTGCTACACCGAGAATTGCAAGTATCGTTACAAGTACTGCTGGAAAAAGAACTGATAAAAGACGATTCTTGACATATGTCTTACCTGAACCTCTTCCAAACAATGATAGTGCCATACATCCAAACAATGCTGGAAGTATATAATTTGATGCTGTTTTTACATTTTCATTCTCTAATAATGGCTGCAACTGAACAATAAGAAGTACACCAACTGCCATTACAACGATTGTAACAATTGAAGATACGGCAGTTGCGATTAGTGCAACTGCATCTCCTTCAGGAGTTCCCTGTTCAACTTTAGCAACCTTCTGTGCATTTAACACACATGGCATTTTCAGGTTCATCAGATTTCCTGTTGCAAATGTAAGATAACTTGATGAACCAAGAATTGGTGTGTAGCTTCCTACCTCTGCGATAGACGTCGGAACCATTATGAGAAGGATTGTAATTAATCCTGATGCCATCATTTTTATTGATGGGAAACATCCATAAAGTGCACAAATTGTAATCGGCATTGCAAGCATATATAAAATGAAAGCTATTAGAAACTTTCTTCCAAATGAATGTGCCCAGATTACAAATGGATCTAATTTTATTTCTGCATCTTTATTTACTTCAATATTTTCTTCTTTTGAAACTTCTTTATTTTTTGCCATTTTTTCGACCTCCCTTTTATTTAAAAATTGATACCCAAAGTACGCTTGAGCACATTCCTGCTATCATGGCGATTGCCATTGTAAAGTTTCCAAGCCACTTTAGCTTTGTTGATATCACACCACATGTAATTGTTACAAGAAAACTTGTAAAAAGTGTAAGTGATGTTGGAAGGTCTGTAAAAATCATTATTGGAAGGTATACCGCAAACATTCCAAGGAAAAATACTCCTGAAAGTACCTGTCCCCAATCACTCTTGTTGCTAGCCTTCATAAGTCCTGTTGAGTATTTTTTTGCAAATAAGGCAACAAATAATGGCTCAATCATAATTCCGATTGTCATTACAAGAATAATTGATGCAAAGTATCTTGGGTCGCCGCCTAATACCTGTGACAGTTTAATTCCCATTCCTTCTACAGTGTATTGTGTAGCCATTGTCTCATATGATAATGAACCAATTACTGAAAGTCTCCACCACGGCCATGCTGCACCAAGTGATACAGATAATGTTACAAGTCCTACAAGTACCGCAAAACTTGGTACTAATGCTGATGAAATACTTGATTTAATTACCTTATTGATTGTTTCTTTTGCAATTCCCAGTTCCTGACATCTTTTAATTGCTTTTTTTGCACTAATAATTGATACGATTACTACTGCGATAAGTCCAATTGCAATTAATGTATATAAAATCGGACTGGTTGCAACCTGTGCTCCTGTTTTCATTTTTTCCCTCTTTTCTTTTGTCTTATTTATTTTATTTGTGTTCGCTTAACCAGTTTAATGCCATCTGAACATGAACTGCGCTTCCCACATATAGAACCGAATCATCAAAAACCACTTTTGGATTATGCTGTCCGTATTTGTAGCCATCTGCCTGACTTCCTGTAACAAGAAACATACTCATTGTTGGTACCTCATGACTTACAAACGCAAAATCCTCACTTCCTCCGCCGGCTTTACCTCCGGTAAACTGTGACATATCTACTGCGCCCTGACCAATGAGGTCTGAGATATATTTCATTCCATCCTTTGACAGTTCTTCATCTATTTTCATACAAGGACAATAATCCGAAAATTCAACTGTCGCCTCACATCTAAGTGCTGTGGCAACTCCCTGACAAATCTCTGTCATTCTTGTCTTTATATATTCTCCTACTTTATTATCCTCGTCTGTTGTACGGATTGTTCCCCACATCTGCGCAGTCTCAGGAATTACGTTTGATGCCTGTCCTGCCTCAAAATGACATGTTGTAAATACTCCGTAATCGTTTCCATCAAGCTCTCTGCTGTTTATCTCTGCAAGTGCAAGATGAATCTGTGCTGCCGCTGTGATTGGGTCAATTGCAAGGTTTGGTGTCGAACCATGTCCCCCCTTACCCTTTACCGTGATGTGATACTGTTCGCAGGATGCCATTGAGATTCCTCCTCCCGGCATAAGCACCACGCCTGATGGCATTGGTTGTCCGGAAATTACATGAATCATAAATGCTGCATCCACCTTTGGATTTTCCAAAAGTCCGCTATTTATCATATCCATTGAGCCCTGGAAGTTCTCCTCTGAAGGCTGGAACTCAAGTTTGATTGTTCCCTCTATCTCTTCCTCATGCACTTTTAATATTTTGGCCGCACCAAGCAGCATCGCTGTGTGCATGTCATGTCCACACCCGTGCATTTTTCCCTCTGTTTGACTCTTGTATTCCACATCTGCTTCTTCTGTCATCATTAGCGCATCCATATCAGCTCGAAGAAGTATACATTTTCCAGGTTTTTTTCCACCTGCTAGTGCAAGTATTCCTGATTTTCCACAAGACTTTGGTTCATATCCAAACTCTTCTAGTTTTTTCCATACAAACTCTTTTGTGTATGGTAAATCAAATGCAACTTCCGGATGCTTGTGAAGTTCTCTTCTGATTTCCTGAAGCATGGGCTGTAGCTCTTTCGCTTCTTTTAAAATTATCTGCTTTTCCATACTGTCATCCTTTCAAAAAAGTGGAGCGTAACAATTCCTCCGAAGTTCTATCTTCAGCAGGAATTATTACTCTCCACCTTATTATTTCCGCATTTTATAAACGAATTCTATTTAAAACTTCTATTTTTGATGCTTTTTTAGCGAAGTCTTTTTCTGCCATTGCCTCTGTTGTAAATCCATATTCTCCGTCAACAACACCTTCGATATATTCTACTTTTCCAAAAGCAGCTTCTACTGCACTCTTGTCTGAATTTGTTCTTACAAAGAAACTGTTTACACTGTCATCATAGCTGATAAGTTCAAGCTTTTCTGGCTTCCAGTCGATAAAGATGTTTGTGTGTTTATGTCTGATCATATCAACCACATCTGCTACTACAGCACTTGCTGTTGGAAGTTTTCCAGCTCCACTTCCATAGAACATTGCATCTCCAAGAACATTTCCCTTTAAGAAAATTCCATTAAATACACCATTTACTCCGCAGAGTGCGTGTGTAGAATCAAGCATATATGGGGCAACAAGGCATGTGAAGCTATCGCCAACTTTTTTGCTTGATGCAAGAAGCTTGATTGAACGATTCATCGCTTTTGCATACTTAATATCTGTTGCTGTGATTTTTGTAATTCCTTCACAGTGAATGTCTTCGAAATCAATCTGACGTCCTGCTACAAGAGATGTAAGGATTGCAATTTTTCTACATGGGTCATGTCCCTCAATATCTGCTGTTGGATCCTTTTCTGCGTATCCCTTGTCCTGTGCATCCTTTAATACTTCATCGAAGTCTGCACCTTCATCTGCCATCTTTGTAAGCATATAGTTTGTTGTTCCGTTAAGGATACCTGTAATCTCTTCAATCTCATCTGCTGTAAGACATTTATTTAATGGACGGATAATTGGAATTCCACCTCCAACACTAGCCTCAAACTGGAAGTTTACTCCATGGTCTCTTGCTATTTTTATAAGTTCAGCGCCCTTTGCTGCTACAAGGTTTTTGTTTGAAGTAGCTACATGTTTTCCAGCCTCAAGCATTGCTTTTACAAATGTAAATGCAGGCTCAACACCACCCATTGTCTCTACTACTACACCAACCTCAGGGTCATCTACTATTACCTGATAATCTTTTACTACTTTTTTCTCGATTGGGTCACCTGGGAAATCTCTGAGGTCAAGTACATATTTTACCTCTACTTCCTCTCCACAACGCTCTGCAATCTTTTCTTTGTTAATCTCTAATACCTCTACAACACCTGATCCGATTGTGCCGTAGCCCATTACTGCTATCTTCATTTTGTCACTCCCTAGCTAAAATTTTAACATAATGTATCCCATTTACGGATTCAATCTTCTTGGCAATCTCATCCACATCATCTGTCTCTGAAAAGACATCAGCTGACAGGGTCAGTGTAGCGATTCCGTTTACCGGCACACTTTGATGAATTGTCAAAATATTTGCTTTTGCATCCGCAATTAATTTTAAAACAGTTGATAAAAGCCCCGGCTCATCATTCATCTGAATTACCATATTTACAGTCTTTCCTTTTTTCTCTTCATGATACAAAAATATATCGTCTTTGTACTTATAATAAGAGCTTCTACTTATTCCAACTGCCTCTGTTGCATCCTGTACAGATTCAATTTTTCCAGAATCTAACAGGCGGTTGGCTTCTACTACCTTTAGCAATACCTCCGGCACTGCCTTTTCACGTAAAACATAATACTTTGTATTATCAGCCATATTTACCTCCAGAACGTAGTCTCTGTTTGCCACACGCCGACATTTGTCCTTGCTCGAAAGATTCTAGCACAATTTTTTTCTTTATGCAACCTCTTATTTCTCTTACATTATGTCTGATTACTCTTTATCATCTGTTAATGATATCCACTTCAAATATCCATTTATGAACACATCAATATTTCCGTCTAGTACTGCATCTGCATTTCCACTTTCAACATCTGTTCGGTGGTCTTTTACCATTGTATATGGCTGAAGTACATATGAACGAATCTGATTTCCCCAGCCTATATCTGTCACTTCGCCACGGATCCCTGCTGCTTTTTGCGCATTCTCCTCCTGTTTTAACAGATACAGCTTAGCCTTTAACATCTGCATAGCCTTGTCCTTGTTCATATGCTGAGATCTCTCATTCTGACACTGAACTACTATTCCTGTTGGGAAATGTGTGATTCGAATTGCCGATGAAGTTTTGTTGATATGCTGTCCACCAGCTCCGCTTGAGCGATAGGTATCAATTCTTATATCTTCATCTTTTACCTCTACATCAAGGTCCTCTTCTATATCCGGCATTACATCTAATGAAACAAAAGATGTCTGCCTCTTTCCTGCCGCATTGAACGGTGAAATTCTAACCAGTCTGTGTACGCCCTTTTCAGATTTGAGATAACCGTATGCGTTTTCTCCATTGACCTGGAATGTAATGGACTTAATTCCAGCCTCATCTCCATCAAGGGAGTCTAGTACTTCTAACGAAAAACCTCTTTTGTCTGCCCATCTCGAATACATTCTAAACAGCATTGCTGCCCAATCACAGGATTCGGTTCCTCCCGCTCCTGCATTAAGTCTAAGTATGGCATTGCAGTTGTCATACTCTCCTGACAAAAGTGTTTTCATTCGTATATTGTCATATGTCTCTACAAAAGAATCGAGCATCTCCTGTATCTCAGGAATAAGAGTCTCATCATTCTCCTCATATCCCATCTCTATCATTGTCTCAATGTCGTCAAACTGTTCGGCAAGCTGTGCATAAGTTGTCACGTCATCCTTCATGCTCTTTAATTCTTTCATCTTTTCCTGCGATTTTTCAGGGTCATCCCAAAAATCTGCAGCTTCCATTTCTCTTTCTAATTCCTGGATTTTATGTTCTTTATTTGCCAGGTCAAAGTGAATCCCTCACTTCCTGTAGTGGGGCTTTATAGCTGTTTAAGACAGTTTTAAAATTGTCTAACTCTACCACAGAATCACCTCTTTCTTTTTACTGTTTTTTTATTATATTTTATAATTTGCAAAACCGCAAGAATTAATAGCATCATAAGAATTGCACCTGATGTATCTATCAAAACATCAGTAAATTTTCCTGCTCTTCCTCTTACAAATAACTGGTGAAACTCATCCGTGCAGGCATAAACAAACACCCATAATATAGGTAAAAAATATCTCTTCTTCCCTTTAAGAAAACTTAGGGTTCCAAATGCAAGAAGGCATAAAAGAGCATACTCACTCATATGGGCTACTTTCCTGATTGGATAATCTATCGCCCCGGCTCTTAGTTCTTTTTCTGCTTCATCCCAGTCAAATCCCCATCCGTCATTCATCATAGAAATCAAGCGGTAGCTTACACTACCGCTCATTTTCTGCGATTGAACATCCGGTTTGTCTGAAAAAATATATATCACCACCATCCATGCAATTGCAAGAATAAGCATTATTTTATTTAAGTTTTTCATTCATCACCTCTAACGCTTTTTGGAACTGACTGTCATACTGTTTGTCATATTCCGCTTCTATGTCTCCTGAGTACTCATACTTGACTTCATAATCAGGTTCTATACCCACCTTGTGAATATTATTTCCGTTTGGTGTGTAATATTTTGCTGTTGTTACTTTTAGTGCATCTCCATCCTTTAATTTAAAGATAGACTGTACAATTCCCTTTCCAAAAGTTGTGGTTCCTACAAGAGTCGCATCGAAATCTCCATTTTCTGTATAATCCTTTAACGCTCCTGCCATTATCTCTGACGCACTGGCACTATTTCCATCTACCAACACAACAACTGGTATTTTTATCTCTTTTCCGTCATCTTCGCCAAAATAATTTTTGTTATCATTCTTGTCCGATGTATATACTACTGTTCCTGCCGGAGTTCCATTTACTTCCTCTGCTGGAAGAAGTCTGTCTGCCATTGCTGTTACAACATCTATAAGTCCGCCTGGGTTTCCGCGAAGATCGATAATTAATCCCTTCATTCCCTTTTCTTCCAATGCTGTAAGCTGCTCGTCGAACTGTTCATCAGTAGTCGACTGGAATTCAGAAATCTGAATGTATCCTATATTATTTTCAAGCATTTCAGATTCTACAGATGCCAATGTTACATTTTTTCTCTCTACATCAAATTCAAGGGTCTCCCCCGTGGATGGTCTTGCAATTTCAAGATGCACTTTTGTTCCGGCTTTTCCTCGTATCTTTAAAACCAGTTTTGACAATTCCATAGATGTTGCATCTATATCATCTACTTTTACTATTTTATCATCTTTCTTTAATCCACTTTCTTCTGCAGGTGTATCGGAATATATTTTTGTGATTGTCACTTCCATTGTCTTTGGATCCTGAGTGAGCCCTGCACCAATTCCGTAGTACTGTCCTGTTGTATTAATCTGCAAATCATCATACTCTTCTTTTGTATAATAAACAGTGTAAGGATCTCCCAATCCATCTGCCAGACCATGGAGCATTCCGGCCTGCAAATCATCATCTTCATAATCCTCGTAATAATATGTATCTATATATTTTTCAATTTCCTCAGCCTTTTTTTGCGTTTTATCATTAATTAATGCGTTTTCGCCATTCTTATCGGTGTCAGGCAACGCATCCGGAAAAACAAAAAATAGTATCAAACATACTATGCAGGCTGTTGCCACTCCTGTAATAATTCCAGAACCAAAGCCTATCCCAAACTTACTTTTCGTTGATTTTTCTTCCATTTCCTTTCATTCCCTTCTATTTTGAAACCACGATATATTTCTATTTTTATTTACAAAAACGACCAAACTCCTCTCGAAGTTCGGTCGTAAATCCCCTTTAATTTCATTACACTTTTAAATGTTTAATTATTGTAATCCTACTTCCAAGGAAACCAATTCCAACTCCTAAAATAAGTGCAACTGGCACTAAAGTAGAAAACAAATCTCCTGTTGGAATAAAACTCAATTTTTCTCCAATGAATTCCAGCTTAACTGCAATGTAATCGCAAATTTTCCCATACATTATAACTAAAAGCGAAAGTGGAATAGCTGCACCGATAAGTCCAATTATAACACCTTCCACTACAAATGGTGCTCTTACCAGATAATCTGTTGCACCAATCAACTTCATAATTCCAATTTCTTCTTTTCTTACAGCAATACCTGTTGTAACTGTATTACTGATAAGGAACACAGCAACTGCTAAAAGAATCAATACCATACCAGCTGATATGTAACTGATAAGTTTATTGATATCTGTAAGTGTATTTGCAATATCCTGAGACTGATTTACTGTCTTTACCAGATCCTGTCCCTTAATATAATTTACAAGTGTCTGCTGCATAGAAACATCATTTAAATATACCTGCAAGTTTGCTGAGTTGCTAAGTGGGTTATCATCCCCAAATGTCTCCGCTGCCTCTTTATATCCCTTAAAGTATACTTTCTGATATTCTTTCCAGGCGTCCTCAGGTGAAACATATTTAACACTGCCCACCTCTGCACGAAGTTTGATTTTATCCTCTATCTTTTTAATCTGTTCTTCAGTTGTTCCTTCTTTGAAGAAAACTGTTACACTTACCTGTTCTTCTGCATCCTTTACCATTTTCTGGAAGTTAGAAAATAATATAAAGAATATACCAAACATAAATATACATGCTGACATTGTAGCTATGGAAGCTAATGAGAACATCTTATTTCTAAATATATTCTTTATTCCCTGCTTAAATGAATAAAAAATTGTATTAATAGTCATTTTCGTCACCCTTCTTGCTATCGCTGACAACAATACCTTTCTTTACAGTGATAACCCTTTTTTTCATGACTTTTACAATCTCCATATTATGAGTAACAACAATTACAGTTGTCCCTCTCTCATTTATCTCTTCTAGTAATTTCATGATTTCCCAAGCATTATTATTATCAAGATTTCCCGTTGGCTCATCTGCCAACAGAATACTTGGTTCATTTATCAGCGCTCGCGCTATGGCAACTCTCTGCTGTTCTCCTCCCGATAACTGCTTTGGTCTTGATTTGTACTTGGCTGCAAGTCCAACCATTGAAAGCATCTTTGGTACTCTCTTTTTAATATGCGCATTTGACTCTCCAATTACCTTTTGAGCAAATGCTATATTATCATAAACATTTCTATCCTTTAGTAATCTAAAATCCTGAAAAACAACACCTATTCCTCTTCTGAACTTTGGTATATGTTTTCTCTTTATTCTGGATAAAACCTTTCCATCAATAGTTATCATTCCTTCTGTTGGTTCTAACTCTTTTAACAGAAGCTTTATCAATGTTGATTTTCCAGAACCACTATCTCCTACGATGAAGACAAATTCTCCATCTTCAATTTCCAAATTTACATCATTAAGTGCAGGAATTCCCGCAGAATATGTCTTGCTGACATGTTCTAGTTTAATCATTACACTCTCCTTAATAGTCCATAGATTCCATGTATTTCATATATTTGACTACCATCATGGCAATCTTAAATGTAATCGCATCCTCAAACTGTCTTAAGTCAAGTCCCGTACTCTTTTGAAGTTTATCCAATCGATACACAAGTGTATTTCTATGGATATACAACTGCCTTGATGTCTCTGAAACATTAAGGCTGTTTTCAAAGAATTTGCTAATTGTTGATAATATCTCGTCATCAAATTCGTCTGGTGATTTTCCGTCAAAAATCTCCTTTATAAACATCTTGCATAATGGTATTGGAAGCTGGTAAATAAGTCTTCCAATTCCAAGCTGAGAATATGCTATTACATTTTTGTCCTCAAAGAAAATTTTACCAACATCAAGAGCCATTCTTGCCTCTTTATATGATCGTGATACCTCTTTGAGCTCATTTATTATAGTACCATATGCAATGTGCACTCCGCTGGCATCTGCCCTAAACAGATTTAGAATAACATCTGCTGTTTTCTTTAAATCATCATATGTCTCATTATCCGAAAGTTCTTTTACCACAATGATGTTTTTCTCATCAACTGCAGTTACAAAATCCCTCGATTTTCCGCCAAATAGACCTCTGATTTTCTCTAAATCATTGCCGTCCTTTTCCCTACTTGTCTCAACTATAAATACAACCCTTCGAACCTCTATATCTATGTGGAGTTTCTTCGCTCTGTTATAGATATCAACTAAAAGAAGGTTATCTAACAAAAGATTCTTAATAAAGTTGTCCTTGTCAAATCTTTCCTTGTATGCGACAAGCAGATTCTGTATCTGGAAGCTAGCTATTTTACCAACCATATATACATCCTCGTTATCTCCGTTTGCCACAAGAATATACTCTAACTGATGATCATCAAATACTTTAAAAAACTGACTTCTATTCACCACCTGACTGTCAGCCGGTGATTCTACAAACGCCTGTGCCGCCTCTGTATACTCATCCGCATCCGGAAAGGTAGCCGCAAGAATCTTCCCTTCCACATCCATTACGCAAAGGTCTGTTCTCGTTATTCCTTTTAATCCATCAATTGTGTTTTGAAGTATTTGGTTAGAAATCATAGATTCGTCTCCTTATCATCAATTATTTGCTAATTGCATAAATACTCTTATCTATTTTAATACATTCGCACAAAGAAATAAAGAGGAAATGTATATTTTTTACACATTTCCTCTAATTCCCATTCCAATTATTAGTTAACTTTTACCATATTTTCAATTGGCTTTATATAAAAACTATATAAACTGATTATACTCCAAAAAGCCTTCCCCTAACACTTCTCGCACCTCATTTACTATCATAAAGGCGTCAGGGTCTGTTCTTGCAACAATTTCCTCTACCTCAACTATCTCTCTTCGCGATACTACACAATAAAGAACCACTCTCCTCGTGTCAGTATACATTCCTTTTGCATACAGGCCGGTCACTCCACGGTCAACTTCTTCCATTATCTTTTTTGCTATCTCATCATATTTATCAGAAATAATAAAAGCCGCTTTTGAATAGTTAAATCCTTCAAGAACAGTATCTGTCACCTTGGTTGTAAGTACAATTGCAATTATCGCATACATAGTTGCCTTTAGTCCAAACCAAAAGAGTCCTGTACACACAATTATCCCATCTAAAAAAAGCATTATCTGTGCTACGGAATAATGCTTTAAAACTTTTTTCTTTATGAGTGTCGCAACCATGTCCGTTCCACCTGTAGTCGCATGACCTCTTAGTACAACACCAATCCCACCGCCTGAAAAAACTGCTCCAAATATTGCAGCCAGAAGATAATCATCGTTTGTAAGGTCAATTGGCGGAATGACATAAAGCCATACCGATAGCATTACAGTGCCAAAAAGAGTTCTTCCTACAAACTTTTTCCCAAGCATCACATATGCCATGATAAATACCGGCACATTTAATGCTATATTAGTAAGCCACAATGGAATACCACTTTTTATGATATTGGCGGTCATAGCTTTTACAACAATTGACAATCCGGAAAAACCTCCCGTGACCAGTCCTATTGGGTCATAAAAATTTTTAATTGATACAGCAAGCACCCCTGTTCCCACAAATATCATTACATATGACAAAAACAACGACGGTTTTTTGATAAGCTCCATGTCTATCTCTCTTCTTTCTCATAATTTAATATCTTTTTCGAAAGTGTTCTTACATCAAGCTTCTTCTTTACTGTTTGAATTATGCCTGTTCTTTTTGTCACAAGCTTTTTATTTCCAATTCCATACCAAAAGTTTGTCGATAACTTATCTCTGTTATTTTTAATAAACAGTTCCTGAGCAGGCGACGGCAAGACAGACAATACCATGTTAGGCGAAATACTATTTATTTCATTAATAATTTTCTCCGATGTCTCTAGTGCATTCTCAGCCGCATATATTCCAACAATATCTAATCTCTGAAATTCCTGTTCGAGAAATTTTCCTGTTGCTTCAACCGAATCATGCGACTGACCAATAATAAATACTGTTTTGTGATTACGCTCCATTCGCTTGAAAATCTCAAAGAAAAAAGCATGATTTTCTACCTCATGTTTTCTCTGGACACTATTCTCCGACGCAGCATCCAAAATACCTTTATCAGCAATTACCGTATAATCAATCGATTCAAGTGCTTCTTTAACTGCTTCATCTCCACCTGCAAACTTTAGTGTAGCCATATCAATTTCTTCTACAGTCACAAAACCGTTTTCCGACATTATACGGTCGGTTTTACTTAACATTTCTCTTACATTGTAATTGTCAATTTCAATTCCAACTATATTAATTTTCTTTATCATAATTTGGAATATACCATACCAACTTCCTTTTAGCAACTTAAAAAATTAGATTTTGTAAAATCAGATTAATCAAATGTATATTCCATATTATTATCCGAATTTTCAAACAATTCTATTCCTTTTTTCTCATTTTTTAACATTTGAAAAGTCAATATTTTTTTACAAATTTAACAATTTTGTAGCATATTTATTACTGTTTTACAAAACACATGTTCGTTTTAATCATCATTTTATTAGTGGATAACGTGCATAACTCTGTGTATAACTCGATTTTACGTTATTTTTCGCCCCAGAATTGTGGATAACTTTATGTTTATGTTTCTAATTTAGTACTTTACTTTTTGAAATGCATTGTTTTTTTGTGCACATTGTACATCCCCCTATATGCATCATTTTATACATCAAATATCTTTTCCTGCAAGTGTTTACAATTTAATTTCAATTGTGTGACAATTCAACACATTTTGAGGAAGATATCAGCAAAGTTAACGCATATTCCGTAGTAAGAACAGTTGAGCATTCTTGAATATACTCCCCATGTGCATTAACACAAAAAACCCTATCTCTTTCGAGATAGGGTTATAAATATCATCTTAGAAAATTCTTCTTACTGTGATAATTGATCTGTAGTTTGCAGGTGATGTATATTTAATACCTGATGAAGGGTTACTAGCATGTACAATTGTGTTATTTCCACAGTAAATTCCAACATGACCACTGTAACATACAATATCTCCAGGTCTCATATCAGACTGGCTAACTTCGTATCCAACACTTCTAAGAGCTGATGAACTATGTGGAAGACTTACTCCAAATGCTCCGTATACACCCATTACAAATCCAGAACAATCTGTTCCGTTTGTAAGACTTGTACCACCATATACATATGGATTTCCAACAAACTGGCAAGCATAATCTGCAACTGCCTGTCCGCTTGAACCACTTGGTGCATTATAACTCTTGCTGCTAGATGACTTGTTCTCTGATTTTGACTCTGATTTTGAAGAGCTTGATTTATTTGAACTGCTCTGTCTTCTCTCAGCACGCTGTGCTGCTTCAGCTTCTTCTGCTTCACGTGCAGCTCTTTCCTCAGCTTCACGTTTAGCCTGCTCTGCTGCAAGTCTTGCTTCCTCTTCCTCTTTAGATTCAGCATAAGTATACTCTGTAGCAACTGTTACAAATTCAGATGAAACGTATCCGTTTCCTTCTGAAGTTGATACACCAACCCATCCTTCAACAGATTCGTCAACTACTGTAAGGTCTTCCTGTAATCCAACCTGTGTAAGTACTGAAGCATCTGTAGAAGATGATGTTCTTACTCTTAATGTCTCTGTTGTAACCGTAGCAACTCTACGTCCAGCATTCTTTGCAACTGCCTCATCTCCAACTACAACGAACTCACATTTAACATATCCTGTTACTGATCCAGACTGAATCTTGTACCATCCACCATCTGTTGTCTCAAGTACTGTAGCAGCTGAATTGTTATAAAGCTTTCCAAGAACTTCACTGTTCTCATTTGCCTCAGAACGAACATTTACGTAATCATTTACCTGTGCAATAGCAATATCTGCATACTCAGATTTTACTTTGTCTGCACCGTTCTCTGTTACGTCAGTCTCAGCGACTACTGTTCTGTCTTTATCTGTCATATCTAAAACCGCAGCTGAAAAACCAGCTGTTGGATTGCTTGACGAATCTACAACGTCTTCTGTGAAACTTGTTACCCCTGCAGTAGGAACTGTTGCCTCAACTCCGGTTGCTGAACTGACTGCCATTACACCAGTAATTACACCTGCTGTAAGTTTCATATAATTTACCTTCATTTGAACCTCCATTACTTCATTTGTACTGAATTATTACAATTTTGTTACAAATGTTACTTCGTTATTATAGCAAAGGGCATTTTTAGTGTCAACCCCTAAATATTGTGGTAACATTTGTAATTATCTTGCTTTCCCCCCCTAGGCGTGTTACTCTATTAGTACCTAAAGACTATTTTATAGGAAGGTGATTTTATGCAGGTAGGACCAGTTAACAACGCATTATCGTTCGTAAGCGCTACATCCCCTGGTACAGTAACTTCTGCGGCTAGTGTAAAAATGCTTGATAATGCAATCGAACTTAACGAGACAATGGCAGAAAGCACTATAAAGATGATGGAGAATTCTGTTACCCCTTATCTTGGTAGCAATTTTGACATGTCTATATAATGCCTCTGCAAAACTTCACACACAAAAAAGGACGAATGTTTCATTCGTCCTTTTTTTGTAACATTTTAGTAATTATTTACTATTTTAGTGTTATTGCTTCAATCTCAAGCATTACATCTTTTGGAAGTCTTGCTACCTCTACACAGCTTCTAGCCGGATATGGTGCCGGAAAATATTTTGCATACACCTCGTTAATGGCTGCAAAGTCATTCATCTCTTTAATAAATACAGTTGTTTTTACAACCTTATCCATACTGCTTCCTGAAGCCTCAATAAGATTCTTCAAATTCGAAAATGCCTGCTCAGCCTGCGCTACTGACCCCTCTGGTATATTTCCTGTTGAAGGGTCTACTGGAATTACACCAGAAGTGTAAACCATTCCATTTACTTCAATAGCCTGTGAATATGGTCCAATTGCTGCCGGTGCCTTATCTGTACTAATTACGTTCTTCATTTTTTCCATCCTCTCTTTTTGAATTGTTACTTATTTAATCTAATCTTTCCATCAGATAAATCTATTTTTCTTTCTTTATATAAATGCCCAATAGCTCGCTTAAATGCATTTTTACTAAGCCCGGTTTCTCTTTTTATTACTTCCGGACTTGCTTTTTCCGAAAATGGCAATACCCCTGCATAGCTGTCAAGAAGCTCTAATATCTTCTCTGAATCACTATCCATCTGTATATATGCTTTTTCTCTAAGGGTGATATCAAGCTTTCCATCTTCCTTAACATCTGTAACTTTTGCTTCTATTACGTCTCCAAGTCTAAGATACTTTGTATCCTCATGTCTTGGAATCTTAGCTGAGTATTTGTCATCAACCGCTACAAAAGTTCCAAAATTATCACTAAAATCATAAACTCTTCCGGTTACAGTATCATCCTTTTTATATGGAGAATCTTTTGATAACAATGCATAGATTCCTTTTGTGCTGGCACATAATCTTTTGCTCTTGTCAATATACAATTTTACAAGAACCTCATCTCCAACATTTACCTTTCGAACCATCTCTTTAAATGGAAGAAACAAATCCTTCTCAAGTCCCCAGTCTAAAAATGCACCAATTTTTCCAACTTCTTTTACTTCTAATGCTGCGTATTCTCCCAAAGTAATTTTGGGTTCATTAGTGGTGGCAATCATTCTGTCTTTCGAGTCCTTATATAAGAAGACTTTTATTCTGTCGCCAAGTTTAATATCCTCAGGAACCTGCTTCGAAGGTAGAAGCACTCTCTCCTCGTCTCTTTGCGACTCTGCAAGATAAATCCCAAAGTCTACCTTTTTAATATATTCTAATTCCTGATATTCTCCTAATCTCATGTCTATCCGTCCTTTCTATAGTAGTAATTCTATATTAAAAATGCTACAACCGCATACGGTTTTCCCTCTTCATCTGCTAAAAGCACAGTTATCCGGTCCTCCTCAAAATCAACCATAATATTTACCAAATCACCTAGTTTAGCTTCTTTTTTGTATTCCACCCTAAGTTCTTTTATCTCATAATCATCCGGTAATACATTTTGTGCCAGCATAATGTACTTCTCATTATTCATATGCTGATTAGTATCAATAAAATATGAAGGAACAATAACTTCTCCTACTTTTTTCAGTTTTTCAGGTATTGCTATTTTTCTATCATTACACTTGACATCAAGCGCCGGCTCAATTCCATAGGTTTTGGCAAATTCTTCCGGTACCTTTTCTGGTCGACCTGATTCAAGATTCATTAATATCCATATGGAATTAGCATACGCCAATACTTCGCCATCCTCTGTTTCCATCATAAAATTGCGATATCCGTAAAACGCTTTCATATCATATGCCCAGGTTGAAACCTTCACATTTTCATTTATCATAGGCATTCTATTTATATATATCTGCCATGATGAAAGAATCCATGCCAGATTACGTTCTGCCAGATATTCCATTCCATTTCCTGCGCTATCCGAATGAAAAACACTACAATCCTGAAAATAGTTTGTAAGTGCATTTACCGTAAGTTTGCAATCCTTATCAACTTCACTAAAACGTATTTTACTGTTAAATGAATACTTCATATTTCTATCCCTTTTAATTGTGCCCTTATTTTATGAAATTAAAATAGCTTATTATAAACGAAAGAGCCTCATCTATTCCGTTTGACATCATAAGCATTGATCCCTTGTTAATTATCTGCTGATACTCCTCCATGGAAATTGGAGTTGTCTTTTTTTCTCCTAATTCTTCTACTAAATTTATTATTCTCTCTAAATTTTTATCCATTAAAAACCAACCTCCAAACTTTTTGCCATAAAACAAAAAAGGAACTTCATCTTAGAAGTTCCTCAGAACTGGCCCACAAGGATTCGAACCTTGAAATGACGGAGTCAGAGTCCGTTGCCTTACCATTTGGCGATGGGCCAATATTTCGTATCAACAAAAGCTATTATACATACACATACATAGTCTGTCAACAATAATTTTAATAATTTTAAAATTATTTTTCCCAAGTCAAAACTTCTTTGTTGTATGATGCAAACAATATCTCCTCAGCCCACTCTAATCCAGCTGTCCCATTTGTCTGCTCTGTTATTAATTTTTCAATTCTTGTCTTTTCATCTGCTGGAATTACTACTTTAATAAGTACGTCTGCTGCATATTCTGTATCCATGACTGTAATATTTTCCTGAGCAAAAACATACTGTAATTTCCCAAGTCCTGTGTAATCTGTATGCACCAGCAAAATCTGACCTTCCTGTTTTGTGATTATCTCACTTGCAGCAAGCCCCTGCTGAGTAGCCTTCTGATATGCTCTGACAAGCCCACCTGTTCCGAGTAACACTCCTCCAAAATATCTCGTAACAACAACAGCTACGTTGTGCATATTTTCTTTTAATAATACATCCAGCATTGGTCTTCCCGCAGTTCCTGCCGGCTCGCCATCATCTGAACATCTTGTAAGCTCCTGTCTGCTTCCAATCACAAAAGCACTACAATTATGTCTGGCATCCCAGTATTTCTTCTTTGTCTCATTTATAAAAGCGACTGCCTCCTCTTCTGTCTCAACAGGTACAACTGTAGCAATGAATCTGGATTTTTTTTCAACTATTTCATCCTGACCGCCCTTATACACAACCTTAATACCTGAATTATCTGCACTCACAGAAGTTTTCCTCCTTCGCTTTTCCTTTGACGTTTTTATCCTATCATACATTTGATATTTTTTCCACAGTTTGTTATAATGCTACAAAGCGTTATTATGCGCTTATTACAAATAAGATTTTTAATCTTTATAAGGAGGCCTATATATGAATTACGGCAAAAGTGCAACTATGCGCCGAATCAGAAATTTCGACTCCAAGGCAGTAAAGATAAAGAACAAAATTATCGTTTTGTCTTCGAAGATTTTTCTGGTTGCAGTTGTCATTCTTGGTGCAACGGGGATTTGCTCGGGTTTGGGTGTCATGAAAGGAATCATTGATTCCGCTCCTGATATTTCAGAAATCGATGTCACCCCTACAGGCTATTCAACCACAGTTCTTGCTTCTAATGGAGAAGAAACTGCTACGCTTGTTGCATCAGGTGCTAACAGAAAGTATGTCACTCTTGATCAGATTCCACTGAATCTGCAGCATGCTTTCATAGCTGTTGAGGACGAACGTTTTTATGAGCATAACGGTATCGATTTGCACGGTATTGCCAGAGCTTTTGCATCAGGTTTACAGAGCGGTCATTTTGATCAGGGTGCGAGTACAATCACTCAGCAGCTCATCAAAAACAATGTACTTACAAGCTGGACTAGCGAATCCTCTTTCATTGAGAGTTTGCAGCGTAAAATCCAGGAACAGTACCTCGCTCTTGAACTTGAAAAACAGGTTGATAACAAGGATTGGATTCTTGAGAACTATCTCAATTCTATTAACCTTGGTGCTAACACTCTTGGTGTTCAGGCTGCTTCTGAGAAATACTTCAACAAGGATGTCTCTGAACTTACACTCTCTGAGTGTGCGGTTATTGCTGGAATCACACAGAATCCAGCCAAATACAACCCTATCACACATCCTGAAGATAACGCAAAGCGTCGTTCTAAAGTTCTAGGTGATATGTTAGAACAGAACTATATTTCAAAGAGCGAATATGATGAAGCTTTGGCCGATGATGTTTACTCAAGAATTGCGGAATACAATTCAAACAATTCTAATTCGGTAAACTCTTACTTCGTTGATGCACTTATCGATGATGTTTATGACGATTTAATTGCCGCTGGTTATTCAGATTCCGAGGCATACAAGCTTATTTATCAGGGTGGACTTACTATTTACTCTACTCAGGATTTAAATATTCAGGCTATATGCGATGAGGAAGCAAACAATCCGAATAACTACCCTACTAGTCCTAAGTATTCTTTCCAGCTTTCCTTCCAGGTGAAGAAAGCAGATGGTACAAGCAAGTCTTATTCAAATCAGACCATGCTTTCGTACTACAAGAAAGTTAACCAAAATGATGACTACAGTATCAACTATGGAAGCGAAGAAGAATGCCGTGCAGCTATTGCTGAGTATGAACAGGCTGTTCTTGAAGATGGTGATACTATTATTGAGGGTTCTGAATCAATTAACATTACCCTTGAACCACAGGTTGCCATGACAGTTATTGACCAGTCCACAGGCCAGGTCAAAGCCATTGTCGGAGGACGTGGAGCAAAAGTCGGCAACCGTACATGGAACCGTGCTACTGACACTTGTCGTCAGCCTGGTTCTACCTTCAAGATTATAGGTTGTTATGCTGCCGCACTAGATTCTGGCGGATTAACACTTGCTTCAGTTCAGGATGATGCTCCATTAACTGTAGGTTCTAAGACATTTAGAAACTACGATGGTTCATACAGAGGTTTTACTACTATCAGAACGGCTATTACCTACTCTATCAACATTGTCACTGTAAAAACTTTACAGCAAATTGGTAGTGATTTAGGTTACAAGTATGCTGCTGATTTTGGTATCACTACTCTGACTGATACTGACAACAACCTGTCGTTATCTCTTGGTGGACTGACAAACGGTGTTACTAACTTAGAGCTTACTGGCGCATATGCAACAATTGCAAATGGCGGAACCTACAAGGAACCAAAATTCTACACACAGGTTCTTGACCATGATGGAAATGTGATTTTAGATATTTCTACTTCACAGGAATCTCACAGGGTACTCAAGGAAACTACCGCATGGCTTTTAACTGACGCCATGAAAGATGTTATGACTTCCGGTACCGGAACAAGAGCTTATTTTGGAAATATGGCTCAGGCCGGTAAATCGGGTACTACAACAAGCAATAGAGACTGCCTGTGGGCTGGATACACTCCTTACTATACATGTGTTGTATGGGGTGGATATGATGACAACTCAAAACAATCAGGTTCTACTACTTCTTATCCTAAAAACATATGGAAAGCTGCCATGGGCAGAATCCATCAAGGATTGGAATACAAAGATTTTGAACGTCCTAGTGGCATTGTAAGTGCTTCTATTTGTACAAAATCTGGTAAACTTGCAATTGATGGTGTTTGTACAAATGATCCTAGAGGATCCATGGTAAAAACTGAATATTTCGCAGCTGATACAGTTCCTACAGAAGGATGTGATCATCACGTTCTCGTAGAGGTTTGTGCTGAGTCTAATATGCGTGCTGGATTGTATTGTACCAATAAGGTTCAGAAAGCATTTATTATTGGCGGTTCTTCATCATCTTCAGACGGACCGTATCTCGTAGACCAGACTTTCCTTGATACTGTTTGTACATTACATACTGCTGATACCCTTGTTCCTCCAAGCGGCGATCCAAATGCCGTGACGCCAATTCCAGGCGATGGAACAAATCCGGGGACTGGTGCTGGTACTGGTACAGATACACCTGGTGATTCAGGCACCACTGATCCTAACCAACCGGCTGATCAGACAACCAATCCACCGGGTAATACAAATAATCCTAATAAACCGCAAACACCAACCACAAATTAAATTAAAACAAAAAACAACCAAGGAACTAAAGTTCCTTGGTTGTTTTTATGTTGATGTATAATTAAGGGGATTAGATTCTACCCCGGGGGTAGCTATTTTGCTACTTTTTTGCATCTATCTTATGCATTTTACTCTACATCCTGAAGTGCTTCTAAGCCTTCCTCACCTGTTCTAACCTTAACAACCTGAGCTATATCGTATACGAAAATCTTTCCATCTCCGATATGTCCAGTATAAAGTGTTGCTTTTGCTTTCTCGATAACATCTTTTACAGGTATCTTTCCAACAACTACTTCTACTTTTACCTTTGGAAGTAATGTTGCATCTAATTCAGCTCCACGATATTTCTCTCCAGACCCCTTCTGAATTCCACAACCCATTACCTGAGTTACTGTCATTCCTGTTACACCAAGTTCATTTAATGCTCTACGAAGCTTGTCGTAGCGAGAAAGTTTTGCGATGATAACAACTTTGTGAAGTCCTGTTGACGCTGGAGCATATGTATTGTCCACTACAGGAACTGCTGCATCCTTCTTTACCTGTGTTGCCTGAGCGTATTCCTCTACACCAAGATCTGTGTTCTCGTTTACATCCATGATATCTCCTGAAATATCCATGATTGAGAATCCCGCATATGCTGATGGAAGTCCATGCTCTGTAGCGTCAAGACCTGTGATTTCTTCTTCTTCTGATACTCTAAGTCCAAAAATTGTTTTAATTGCTAAGAATACAATTGTAATTGTTACTGCTGCCCATGCTGCAACTGTTACAACACCAAGTGCCTGTAATCCAAGGAGTTCAAAGCCTCCACCGTAGAAAAGTCCTACTAATTTTTTACCGCTTGCATTTGCGATAGCGTATCCAGGTGCTGTGTCTGTTGCAAAAAGTCCAACTGCAAGTGTTCCCCAGATACCATTCATCATATGTACTGCTACTGCACCAACAGGATCGTCAATGTGAAGCTTGTAATCAAGGAGCCATACACCGAAGCATACAAGAAGACCTGCTACTGCACCGATTACAATTGCGCCAAATGCATCTGTTACATCACATGGAGCTGTGATAGCTACAAGTCCTGCAAGTGAAGCGTTAAGACACATTGAAACGTCTGGTTTACCATATTTTACCCATGTAAAAATGAGACATACTACTGTTGCAATTCCAGGTGCCATTGTTGTTGTAAGGAATACTGAACCAAGCTGCTCTACTGATGTACAAGCTGCACCGTTGAATCCATACCATCCAAACCATAGAATGAAACATCCTAATGCACCAAGTGCAATGTTATGTCCAGGAATAGCGTTTACTTTTGTGATTTTTCCATCTTTATCTTTTGTAAATTTTCCAATACGTGGTCCAAGGATTTTTGCACCGATAATAGCACATACACCACCAACCATATGGATAGCACATGAACCTGCAAAATCATGGAATCCCATCTGAGCAAGCCAGCCGCCGCCCCAAATCCAGTGTGCTTCAACCGGATAAATAAGTCCGGAAATTACTGCTGAATATACACAGTATGATAAGAACTTAGTTCTCTCTGCCATTGCTCCTGATACGATTGTTGCTGTTGTCGCACAGAATACAAGGTTAAATACAAAGTTTGACCAATCAAAATTTGCGTAATTTGTAAATACATCAAATCCTGGTTTTCCAATAAATCCAAGTAAATCTTCTCCAAGTAAAAGCGAAAAACCTATTGTTATAAATGTTACTGTTCCTATACAAAAATCCATAAGGTTTTTCATAAGGATATTTCCAGTATTTTTTGCTCTGGTAAATCCTGCCTCTACCATTGCAAATCCTGCCTGCATCCAGAATACTAATGCTGCTCCAATAAGGAACCAGACTCCGAATACAACTCCACTAATCTCTTCCATATTCTTATCCTCCTTAAATTTAATTTATACATTCAAATTCTGTATAAATAAAAAGAGACACTTTCCCGTATCTCCACAGCTTCGTGGTTCGAAAAAATGTCTCTTTATAAATCTTTTTATTTTGGTTTTTATACCTCGAAGATTAAATCTCCGTATGATGGCATTGGCCACATATCTTTGTCTACAATCATCTCAAGTTTATCAACTGGAGCTCTGAGTGCATCCATTGCTGTCTTAACTTCATCTCTGTAGTATACAGCCTGATTTCTTCCCTCTTCCATTGCAGATGCTTTTTCTGTTACTTCCTGTAATTTAGAAAGTGCAACCTTTGTCTCTGATAGAAGTGCTGAAGTCTCGATTAAGAGTTCTTTCTGAACTGATACATCTGCCTCTTCGCATACATCCATTACTGATCCCATAGATGTTGCAAGCTCTGTTGTGTATGAGATAACTGCTGGAATAATCTGTTTTCCTGCGATATCAATCATAGCTCTTGCTTCGATGTTGATTGTCTTAGCATATGTCTCGTATTCAATCTCAACACGGCTCTCAAGCTCTGCCTTTGTAAATACTGAGAATTTCTCAAATGCCTCAACTGACTCTGGTGCGATATATGCTGGAATTGCATCTACCATTGATTTAATGTTTGGAAGACCACGTTTCTCAGCTTCCTCTACCCATTCATCTGAGTATCCGTTTCCATTGAATACTACTCTCTGATGAGTCACTGCATATTCTTTAATTAAATCATGTACTGCTAAATCAAAATTGTCTGCTTTTTCAAGCACGTCGCAAGCCTCTGAAAATGCTTCTGCTACAATTGTGTTAAGTACTACGTTTGGCTGTGCAACTGAATCCTGAGAGCCTACCATACGGAACTCGAATTTGTTTCCTGTAAATGCGAATGGTGATGTACGGTTACGGTCTGTAGCATCCTTCATGAAATCTGGAATTGTGCTAACACCTGTCTCAAGCTTCTCTCCTTTAAGAGAATGTGTTGCTGTTCCTGTACTGATAAGCTGCTCTAATACGTCCTCAAGCTGATCTCCTAAGTATACAGAAAGGATTGCTGGTGGTGCCTCGTTGGCTCCAAGTCTGTGATCATTTCCTACATCAGCTGCTGATGCACGAAGAAGTGCTGCATGCTCATCAATTGCCTTAAGGATACATGTAAGTACTAATAAGAACTGTACGTTCTCATGTGGTGTCTTTCCTGGATCAAGTAAGTTGATTCCGTCATCTGTTGTGATTGACCAGTTGTTGTGCTTTCCTGATCCGTTTACACCTGCGAATGGTTTCTCATGGAGTAAGCACTGAAGTCCGTGACGTCCAGCAACTTTCTTTAATGTTTCCATTGTAAGCTGGTTATGATCAACAGCTACGTTACACTCTGCATAAATAGGTGCTAACTCGTGCTGTGCTGGTGCAACCTCGTTGTGCTGAGTCTTTGCTGAAACACCAAGTTTCCAAAGCTCTTTGTTTACATCTTTCATGTAAGCTGCGATTCTCTCACGAATTGCTCCAAAGTAATGATCATCCATTTCCTGTCCTTTTGGAGGCATTGCTCCGAAAAGTGTACGGCCTGTGAAGATTAAGTCTTTTCTCTGTAAGTATTTCTCACGGTCTACAAGGAAGTATTCCTGCTCTGGCCCAACTGAAGGTGTTACCTTTGTTGATGTTGTATTTCCAAATAATCTAAGTAATCTAAGTGACTGTTCGTTGATTGCTTCCATTGATCTAAGAAGTGGTGTCTTCTGATCAAGTGCCTCGCCTGTGTATGAACAGAATGCTGTTGGAATGCAAAGTGTTGCTCCAGCTGCGTCCTGTCTTACGAATGCTGGTGATGTACAATCCCAAGCTGTATATCCTCTAGCTTCGAATGTTGCTCTAAGTCCCCCTGATGGGAATGATGAAGCATCAGGCTCTCCTTTGATTAACTCTTTTCCAGAGAAGCTCATAAGAACTTTTCCGTTATCCATTGGAGATGTGATAAATGAATCATGTTTCTCAGCTGTTACTCCTGTAAGTGGCTGGAACCAATGTGTATAATGTGTTGCTCCTTTTTCGATAGCCCATTCTTTCATCTCATGTGCAACAACATCTGCTGTCTCAAGATCAAGATCTTTTCCCTCATCAATCACTTCATGAAGTTTTTTGTAAACTTTCTTTGGAAGTCTCTCCTGCATAACTGCATCATTGAATACGTTTTCTCCAAAGATTTCTGTTACTTTGATTATTTCCTGTTCACTCATATCTTTTACATCCTTTCTGTACGCATATAGTAAAAAAAGGGCACTCCAGCCTTGTGGAACGCCCTCGTTCAAATTCGTGTACATTAATTCTGAAACTAAGATACTCCATTAACCTTCAAAAATCAACCTCTTTTGTTAAAAAAGTTAAGTTTTGTAAATTTTGTCCATTCTTTTTATGAATTGTACATACTTTTTAGTAAATTTTAATAATTAGATTTTAGCTTCAAAGTATAAAAAATACCTGTCTCAGATTTTACTCTGAAACAGGCATTTCATGTCATATTTAATTACAAAACTATGTATTATAGACTATTTTGTAGCCTCTTTCATAGCTGCTGTAAGCTGAGGTACGATCTTGTTGAGATCTCCTACTAATCCGTAATCAGCTACATCGAAGATTGGAGCATCTTCGTCTTTGTTGATTGCGATGATAAGGTCAGCCTCTTCCATACCTGCAACGTGCTGGATTGCTCCAGAAATTCCAATTGCGAAGTAAATCTGTGGACGTACAGTTTTTCCTGTCTGTCCTACCTGATAATCTGGTGCTAACCATCCGTTCTCTACAGCTGCACGTGAACATGATACCATTCCACCATTGAAGCAAGCTGCGAGCTCTTTTAACATCTCGAAGTTCTCTGCGCTTCCAACTCCACGTCCACCAGATACTAATACCTTAGCGTCCATGATGTTCTCTACGTTTCCTACTGCCTTAACGATGTTAAGGATTTCTACGTAACGGTTGTTCTCTTCAAGCTTAGCATCGAAGTCGATAACCTCTGCTTTACGTCCTGCCTCTTTTGGAAGCTTCTGCATAACACCTGGACGAACTGTTGCCATCTGTGGACGGTTGTCAGGACATGCGATTGTAGCGATTGTGTTTCCACCGAATGCTGGACGAGTCATAAGAAGCTGGTTGTGCTTCTGCTCTTTTCCAGGAATTGGATTGAGTGGGAAATCACCAATCTCAAGTACTGTACAGTCAGCTGTAAGTCCTGTCTGAACTCTTGCTGATACTGTAGGACCAAGATCACGACCGATAGCTGTAGCACCAACTAACATGATCTCTGGTTTGAACTCATTGATAACAGCTGTAAGAGCCTGTGCATATGGCTCTGTACGGTATGTCTCAAGAGCTGGATCGTCAACAACGATTACCTTGTCTGCGCCATACTCACCTAATTCGTCTGTAAGACCTTTTACGTTTGATCCAAGAAGTACAGCGGTTACTTCTGTTCCTAAATCACTAGCTAATTCTTTTGCTTTTCCGATTAACTCGAAAGCGATTGAGCTAAGTTCATTATCTACCTGCTGTGCATATATAAATACGCCCTTATATTCTTCTAAACCCATTTTGTGGTTTCCTCCATATCTTTATTATACAATATGTTTCTCTTTAAACTTATCCATAAGGTAAGAAACTGCCTCTGCTGGATCAAGATTTACTTTCTCTCCTGCTCCCTTAGCTACCTTATCAGATGCCTTAGCAATCTTTGTTGGTGATCCGTTAAGACCGATGTTTGAATCATCTACGTCTTTAAGATCTGCTCTTCCCCAAACTGTTACTTCTGCTTCACAAGCATCGAAGATTCCGCCTGGTGTCATATATCTTGGCTCATTTAATTCTGCAAGTGCAGTAATAAGACAAGGCATTTTAGCTTTTACTTCATGATATCTGTCCTCGTACTGACGTTTAACGATTACAGAATCTCCCTCTACTTTGATTTCCTCTGCGTATGAGATTACAGGAAGCTGAAGATGCTCTGCAATCTGTGGTCCAACCTGTGCTGTATCTCCATCGATAGCCTGACGTCCTGTGATGATAAGGTCATAATCGATGTTTCTGAGTGCTCCAGCGATTGTTGTAGATGTAGCCCATGTATCAGCTCCACCTAATACTCTGTCTGTTACAAGAACAGCATCGTCTGCACCCATAGCTAATGCTTCACGAAGAACTGCATCTGCTTTTGGAAGTCCCATTGTTAAAACAGTAACTTTTGCTCCTGTCTCGTCTTTAATTCTAAGCGCTGCCTCAAGACCAGCTTTATCATCTGGGTTCATGATTGCAAGCATTGCTGCTCTATCAAGAGTTCCGTCTGGGTTGAATTTAACTCCACCCTTTGTATCAGGAACCTGTTTAATACATACTACGATATTCATGTATCTTTTTCTCCTTATATTTTAATTATCTACACGTTTTACCCGTTCTATAAATACGACTATCTAAGAAGAGCACCAGAGATAACCATACGCTGAACTTCTGAAGTTCCCTCGTAGATCTCTGTGATCTTAGCATCACGCATCATACGCTCTACGTCGTACTCACGAATATATCCATAACCACCGAAGAGCTGTACGCACTTTGTAGTTACATCCATAGCTGTCTCAGCAGCGAATAATTTAGCCATAGCAGCCTCAACTGAGTAAGAAACTCTTGCTCCGTTTGCGAACTCCTGTTTCTTCATTGCAGCTTTGTATACTAACTGTTTAGCAGCCTCAACCTGTGTAGCCATATTTGCTAACTGGAACTGAGTATTCTGCTGTGCAGCGATTGAACGTCCAAACTGTTTTCTCTCTTTTGTATAAGCGATTGTCTTCTCTAATGCACCTTCTGCAATTCCGAGTGCCTGAGCAGCGATTCCGATACGTCCACCATCAAGTGTGTGCATAGCGATTGGGAATCCTTTTCCCTCTACTCCAAGTAATGCATCCTTTGGAATTCTTGCATCTTCGAAAATAAGCTCGTATGTTGAAGAACCACGGATACCCATCTTCTTCTCTTTTGTTCCGAATGTGAATCCTGGTGTGTCTTTATCAACGATGAATGCTGAGAAGTTTTTCTTCTTGCGTCCACGTTTGTCTTCTGTAATGCTTGTGATAGCGATAACGATATAAACATCAGCAACTTTTCCGTTTGTGATGAAGCATTTAGATCCATTAAGAACCCACTCGTCTCCATCTAAAACAGCCTTTGTCTGACATCCCTGAGCATCTGTTCCTGCTCCTGGCTCAGTAAGACCGAAAGCACCGAGTTTCTTTCCTGAACAAAGATCTGGAAGATATTTCATCTTCTGCTCTTCTGTTCCGTATGTCATGATTGGATCTACACAAAGTGAAGTATGAGCTGAAACGATTACACCTGTTGTTCCACATACTTTTGATAACTCTTCTACACACATTGTATATGTAAGAGCATCACATCCCTGTCCGCCGTACTGCTTTGGTACAGGAATTCCCATAAATCCATATTTTCCCATCTTGTCAACTGTTGCCTGTGGGAAAACCTCTGTCTCATCTGTTTCCTGAGCAAGAGGTGCTACTTCTGTCTCTGCGAACTGTTTGAATAAGTCGCGAGCCATCTCATGTTTCTTGTCTAAAGTGAAATCCATGATTTTTTCTCCTTAAATTTTATATATTTATTAAAACATCTCATGCAATCTTATGCATCCATTGCTGTTTTTGTTCTGTCTGCGTTGTATACGTAGAATCCTTTTCCAGATTTAACACCAAGGTTTCCACCTCTAACCATTTTACGAAGAAGTGGACATGCACGGTATTTGCTGTCTCCTGTCTCGTTGTAGAGAACATCCATGATAGCAAGACAGATATCAAGTCCGATGAAATCTCCTAACTCAAGTGGTCCCATTGGGTGGTTAGCACCAAGCTTCATAGCTGCATCGATTCCAGCTACATCTGAAACACCTTCCATTTTGATGAAAGCAGCTTCGTTGATCATTGGGATAAGGATACGGTTTACTACGAAACCAGCAGCCTCGTTAACCTGTACAGGTGTTTTTCCGATTTCCTCAGAGATTTTCTTAATTGTCTCAACTGTCTCAGCAGGTGTATTGCAACCAGCAATAACCTCAACAAGTTTCATACGGTCTGCAGGATTGAAGAAGTGCATACCGATCATTGGACGTGTAAGTCCGTTTCCAATTTCTGTGATTGAAAGTGATGATGTATTTGAAGCGAAAATACACTCTGGTTTAGCGATTTTATCTAACTCAGCGAATGTTGTTTTCTTTACTTCCATGTTCTCGAAAGCAGCCTCAACAATAAGGTCACAATCTGCACAAAGGTCCTCTTTGAGACCTGGAGTAATTTTGTTAACGATTGCGTCAACAGCTTCCTGTGTCATTTTTCCTTTTTCTACAAGTCTTGCATATCCTTTTGCAATCTTGTCTTTTCCACCTTCAGCCCACTCCTGTTTGATGTCACAAAGTGCTACTTCGTATCCATCAACCTGTGCGAATGCTTTAGCGATTCCCTGGCCCATTGTTCCAGCTCCGATAACTCCAACTTTCATTTTGGTTCCTCCTAAAATTAATTAAATTATTTAAATAATGTAGATTATGGGGGACGCAATGCATCCCCCTTATTAATCAAAAACTCTTATATGAATTAGTATTTCTCAACGATTGTAGAACATCCCATTCCACCACCGATACAAAGAGTTGCAAGACCTCTGTTTGCTCCGCTTCTCTTCATCTCATGTAATAATGTAACAAGGATACGGCATCCTGAAGCTCCTACTGGATGTCCAAGTGCGATTGCTCCACCGTTTACGTTTACTTTGCTCATATCAAAGTTAAGGTCTCTTGCTACAGCGATTGACTGTGCAGCAAATGCCTCATTTGCTTCAACAAGGTCAATATCATCAATTGTAAGACCTGTCTTCTCGAATACTTTTCTTGTAGATGCAACTGGTCCAACACCCATGATCTCTGGCTCTACTCCACCGAGTGCTCCAGCTACCCATGTTGCAAGTGGTGTAACACCAAGCTCTTTAGCTTTCTCTTCACTCATTACTACTACTGCAGCTGCACCATCGTTGATTCCTGATGCATTACCAGCTGTAATAAGTCCACCCTCTTTACCAGAGCAGCAACGTAATTTAGAAAGAGACTCAGCTGTTGTTCCAGCACGTGGTCCTTCATCAGTAACGAAGTCAACCATCTCTTTTTTAACCTTAACTGGTACTGGTACGATTTCATCGTTGAATTTTCCTGCAGCGATTGCAGCTTCACATTTCTGCTGGCTGTTTGCTGAAAACTCATCTAACTCTTCACGAGTAATTCCATATTTATCACAAACGTTCTCTGCTGTAATCATCATATGGTAGTTGTTGAATGCATCTGTAAGAGCATCGTTAACCATTGTATCAATGATTGTTGCATTGTTCATTCTGTATCCAAAACGTGCTTTTGTCATTGCGTATGGTGCCATTGACATGTTCTCCATACCACCGGCAACAACGATATCAGCCTCTCCAGCCATAATCATTGTAGCAGCATCGTTTACACATTTAAGTCCTGATCCACATACAACGTTTAATGTAACTGCTGGAACCTCGATTGGTAAACCAGCTTTGATTGAAGCCTGACGTGCAACGTTCTGGCCCTGTGCAGCCTGGATTACACATCCCATTTTTACTTCATCTACTAACTCTGGCTTTACACCAGCACGGTTTAAAGCTTCTTTAATTACAATTGCTCCTAACTCTGCTGCTGGAGTATTGCTTAATGCACCACCCATTCTGCCGATTGCTGTACGGCAAGCACTTGCGATTACAACTTTTCTTGACATTTTGTTATCTCCTTTAATTATTATTTATTATTCACACTTTCGTGCTGTTAATTTTTTAACAATGTCTATTTTATCATAATTTATACCTAAAAGCAATTACTTTCTTACTATTGTACTAATAAAGAACACGCAATAAAAAAAGTCCACAAAAATTCAAAAAAAAATATATTCAAAGTGTCCAAAAATATTGTATAAAAAAGTAATGGCGGTCACTATGACCGCCACTATCTTTATCCTGATTATATATTTTTTACCTTTGCAATATCAACCGGTGTGATTTTCTCTGCTGCTGTCTCAAGCGAATGTGCAAGTGCATTTGCTGTATCCATTGCTGTAATACAGTAAACTCCTGTTTCAATTGCATTTCTTCTGATAAGGAATCCGTCACGACTCTTATCTCCGTTACCCTGTGTAGGAGTATCGATTACAAGATCAATCTTGTGTCCCAAAATAAGATCCATTACGTTTGGTGATTCCTGAGAAATCTTATTTACACGAAGTGCATTTACTCCATGCTCATTAAGGTATTTTGCTGTACTTCTTGTAGCATAGATTTTATATCCTAATGCCTCAAATCTCTTTGCAACCTCAACCCCTTCCGGCTTATCAGCATCTTTTAATGTCATAATCATCTGTTTATGTTTTGGAAGTTCAACTCCCGCTCCAAGGAACGCTTTGTAAAGAGCTCCGTTGAAAGTCTTGTCAATTCCAAGACACTCACCTGTCGACTTCATCTCAGGTCCGAGCGAAATCTCGGCTCCACGAAGCTTCTCGAATGAGAATACAGGCATCTTGATTGCAATATAATCTGCTGTTGGGGCAAGTCCAGGCTCATATCCCATTCCACGGATTGTCTCACCCATGATAATTCTTGCAGCAAGGTCTACGATTGGAATTCCTGTAACCTTACTGATATATGGAACAGTTCTTGATGAACGTGGGTTTACCTCGATTACATATACGTCATCATCCATTACGATGAACTGAATGTTAATCATTCCTACTACATGAAGTGCTTTTGCAAGTCTTCCTGTGTAATCAACAAGTCTTTCCTTTGCAAGTTCACTGATTGTATGAGCAGGATAAACCGAAATACTATCTCCTGAGTGAACTCCTGTACGCTCGATATGCTCCATAATTCCTGGAATAAGGATGTCCTCTCCATCACAGATTGCATCTACCTCAATCTCTTTTCCCATGAGGTATTTATCTACAAGGATTGGATGATCCTGTGCAATTGTATTGATAATTCCGATGAACTCTTCGATTTCATCATCGTTCCAGGCAATCTTCATGCCCTGTCCGCCAAGTACGTATGAAGGACGTACAAGTACCGGATATCCAATTTCTGCAGCTACCTTTTTAGCTTCTTCTGCTGTAAATACAGTTCCACCTGCTGCTCTTGGAATCTCTGTCTTCTGAAGAATTGCATCAAATAATTCTCTATCCTCTGCTGCATCTACGTCTTCAGCCTTTGTTCCGAGAATTTTTACTCCCATTTTCATAAGGGCTTCTGTAAGCTTGATAGCTGTCTGTCCACCGAACTGAACTACTGCTCCGTCTGGTTTTTCTATATTTACAATGCTTTCTACATCTTCTGGTGTAAGTGGCTCAAAATAGAGCTTATCAGCAATATCGAAGTCAGTTGATACAGTCTCTGGGTTATTGTTTACGATAATTGTCTCCCAACCTTCTTTTGCGAATGCCCATGTACAGTGTACTGAACAGTAATCGAACTCTACACCCTGTCCGATACGGATAGGACCCGAACCAAGTACCAATACTTTTTTCTCTGGTTTTGTCTGTGCTGCTTCGTTCTCACTTCCAAATACTGAATAGTAATATGGAGTCTCTGCTGCGAACTCTGCTGCACATGTATCTACCATCTTATATGCTGCAACGATTCCATTTGCATATCTCATTTCTTTTACTTCACTCTCAGTTTTTCCTGTAAGTGCTGCAATAACGTTATCTGGGAATTCAATACGTTTTGCTTCTTTTAACAAGTCTACTGTGAGTTCTTCTGTCTTGAGACGGTTCTCCATCTCAACAAGAATTGCAATTTTATCAATGAACCAGTTATCGATTTTTGTAATGTCATGAATTGTCTCATAACTTACTCCACGACGGAGTGCTTCTGCGATAACCCAGATTCTTCTGTCATCTACAACTTTAAGCTGTTCTGCAAGTTCATCATCAGATAATTCTGTGAAATCATATGACATAAGCGAGTCAACGTGCTGCTCAAGGGATCTGATAGCTTTCATAAGTGCTCCCTCGAAATTATCGCAGATACTCATTACCTCTCCAGTTGCTTTCATCTGAGTTGTAAGTGTTCTCTTTGCTGTAAGGAACTTATCAAATGGAAGTCTTGGAATCTTAACTACACAGTAATCAAGCATTGGCTCAAAACTTGCGTATGTCTTTTCTGTGATTGCATTTTTAATCTCATCAAGGTGATATCCAAGCGCAATTTTCGCTGTAACCTTTGCAATTGGGTATCCTGTTGCTTTTGAAGCAAGGGCTGATGAACGTGATACTCGAGGGTTTACCTCGATTACGCAGTACTCGAATGTCTCTGGATGAAGAGCATACTGTACGTTACATCCTCCAGTAATCTGAAGCTCATCTATGATGTTGAGCGCTGATGTTCTAAGCATCTGATACTCTTTATCACCAAGTGTCTGTGATGGAGCTACTACGATTGAATCTCCTGTATGAACTCCTACAGGGTCAATGTTTTCCATGTTACATACTGTAATGCAGTTTCCGTTAGCGTCACGCATTACCTCGTACTCTACTTCCTTCCATCCTGCGATACATCTCTCAACAAGAACTTCACCTACACGTGAAAGTCTAAGTCCGTTTGTAAGAATATCTACAAGTTCCTGCTCGTTGTGGGCAATTCCACCACCCGATCCACCAAGTGTGAATGCAGGACGAAGTACCACAGGGTATCCGATTTTATTAGTGAAAGCGATTCCATCCTGTACGTTGTTTACTACAAGTGATGCAGCGATTGGCTCACCGATTTTTTCCATTGTATCCTTGAATGCCTGACGGTCCTCAGCCTTGAAAATTGTCTCCGCTGTTGTTCCGATAAGCTTAACGCCCTGCTCCTCTAAGAATCCGCATTCTGCAAGCTCCATTCCAAGATTAAGTCCAGCCTGTCCTCCAAGTGTTGGTAAGATACTGTCTGGTTTTTCTTTTATGATAATCTCTTTTAATACATCTAATGTAAGTGGCTCAATATATACCTGATCTGCAATTTCCTTGTCAGTCATGATTGTGGCAGGGTTTGAATTTACAAGACAAACCTCTACACCTTCCTCTTTAAGAGAACGACAAGCCTGTGTTCCCGCATAATCAAATTCTGCAGCCTGTCCGATTACGATTGGACCAGAACCGATAACTAATACTTTTTTAATATCGTGATTTCTTGGCATTACTGTTCTCCTCCCATCATGTTGATAAATCTGTCAAAAAGGTATGCTGAATCCTGTGGTCCAGGACAAGCTTCTGGATGGAACTGAACTGTAAAGATGTTCTTTCCAACGTATTTTAGGCCTTCGTTTGTACCGTCGTTTACATTTACAAATGCTGGCTCTGCAACCTTAGGATCAAGCTTGTCTGTATCAACAACATATCCATGGTTCTGAGAAGAAATGTATACGCGACCTGTTGCAAGGTCTTTTACAGGGTGATTTCCACCTCTGTGTCCATATTTCATCTTGTGAGTGTCAGCTCCTGTTGCAAGTGCCATAAGCTGATGTCCGAGACAAATTGCAAAAATAGGTACTTCGCTATCGTACAATTTCTTAATCTCTTTAATAATGTCTGTACATTCCTTTGGATCTCCAGGTCCATTTGACAACATTATTCCATCTGGGTTTGTTGCAAGAATCTCTTCTGCTGTTGTGTGAGCAGGGTAAATTGTCACTTCACAGCCTCTGTCATTTAATGATTTTGCAATATTGTTTTTAGCACCAAGATCTAACAGAGCAACTTTCTTACCTGCTCCTTTTAATACCTTTTTGCTTTCACAAGTCACTTTGTCAACTACATTTCCTGTTGTATATTCTTTAAGTCTAGGGATAATTTCATCTACATTGTAATTCTCGTTTGTAGTAATCATTCCATTCATTGTACCCTTCTCACGAAGAATCTTTGTAAGAGCACGAGTATCAATTCCACTGATACCTGGAATATCATTTTCTACAAGAAAATCCTGAATTGTTCCTTCACAACGGAAATTGCTAGGCATTCTAGACAACTCCCTTACAATATATCCATCTGGCCATGGACGCCCTGACTCCATATCCGGAGTAATTCCATAATTTCCAATAAGCGGATAAGTCATAACAACAGCCTGTCCAGCATATGAAGGATCTGTAAGTACCTCCAAATATCCTGTCATGGATGTGTTAAATACTATCTCACTGATAACTTCTTTTGTAGAACCTATGCTGGTTCCAGTAAATACTGTACCATCTTCGAGAATTAAAAATGCTTTCATCTTTACCCTGCCTTTCGTTTTTTCTTTTAGCAAATTCATACACATATGCAAAAAAAAAGACACAGTATGCCTTTATCTGCCTAAATTGTAAAAAGTGTATCATAGAAAAGCACTTTTTTCAACAGTTTTAAATCGAAAAAAGTGCTAAATATTTTTATTATATTAGTGATAAAATATAAAACATACCTAGTAAGAAAAATCCTACTGCCATTGCTATTGACCCGCCGAGCAAAAGACCTCTTGGAATTTCTTTTTTCTCATAATCCACCTGATAAATGGATTTTTTATACAGAGGAACATACGGTTCATTTACTGGATTTGCGTAAATATCCACAAAACCCAGTCTTCGGAAAAATCCGGATATCATCGCAGGCATTGCGTTCACAGTAACCTGAGTGAGATTAAGTTGCATTCTTGCATGTATTCTCATCTCCCTTACAAGTTTTCTTCCAATGTGTCTTTTTGAATATCTTGGAATAACATATACCATTGTGATTTGTCCATCAGTTGTCATTGATGACATAGCCAATAATTTTTTATTTTGAAAAGCTCCAAATAATTCCAGCTTGTGACTATCATATTGCGCCATCAGATTATCTATTCTCGCATATGAATCAAAAAAGTTATTTGCCGCCTCATCACAATATACATTTCTGACACAAACATCAAATACAGCTTTTGCCAGTTCCATTGCCTGTGGTATTTCTTCTCTTTTTAATTTACGAATAATCATTACTACATTTCCCTTTCTTCAAGGATTCTGTCCTTTAGTCCGCTATATCTTTTCTGCTGAATATTATTCTGAATCATCAAATTGAAAGTTTCATCATTCCCTACAATAGTAACACATTTTTTTGCTCTTGTAACAGCTGTGTATAATAAATTTCTATTCATTAACATTCTTGGTCCTGACAAAAGCGGAATTACTACTGCCGGATACTCTGAGCCCTGTGATTTATGAATAGTCACCGCATATGCTAATTCCAGTTCCTCAAGTAATTTAAATGGATACTCTACTTTTTTCCCTTCATCAAAAGAAACTGTCATGGTCTCTGCAAAATCATTTATTTCTTCTATTATTCCAGTGTCTCCGTTAAATATTCCGGTTCCCTTGTCAATACAAAGCCCATATTTTGTTCTGACTTCCCATTCAAGCTGGTAGTTATTTTTTATCTGCATTACCTTGTCGCCTTCACGAAAAACAATACCTCTGTATTCTTTTTCACGTTTTCTCTTATCAGGCGGATTAATGTACGTTTGCAAAATATTGTTTAGTCTTTCCACTCCCAGGAGACCTTTTCTCATTGGAGTTAATACCTGAATATCATATTCAGATGCATCTACGTATTTGGGCATCTTCTGCATTACAAGCTGAAGTGTTACATTTATGATTTTATCCGCATCATATCTTTTTAGGAAAAAGAAATCCATGCTCTTGTTGTCAAGTGTTACTGCTTCACCCTTATTTATCTTGTGGGCATTTACAATTATATCACTTGTACTTGCCTGTCTGAAAATCTTGGTAAGCTTTACAGTATGAAAACATTCCGAATCGATGATGTCTTTTAAAACACTTCCCGGCCCTACACTTGGAAGCTGGTTTACATCACCCACAAGAATCAATCTTGTTCCTGCAACTACCGCTTTTAGCAAAGAGTTCATAAGGGATATATCTACCATTGACATTTCATCTATGATTATTACATCTGTCTCTAATGGATTCTTATCATTTCTTTCAAAACCTGCGCTTCCACTTCCATCAGCCCCGCCATTTAGCTCCAGCATTCTGTGGATTGTTCTTGCTTCAAAACCTGTTGTCTCACTCATTCTTTTTGCCGCTCTTCCTGTTGGAGCCGCAAGAAAAATGTCTAGTCCTTCCATTTCAAAGTACTTTATGATTGTGTTAATGGTTGTTGTCTTTCCCGTACCAGGTCCTCCAGTAATAATCAAAAGACCATTTCTTACGGCTTCTTTTACAGCTTCTACCTGATGTTCATCCAGGTCCATTTTTGTCTGCTTTTCTATTTTTCTAATTGTAGCTTCTATCTCTATATCTGGGACATCATAGTTTACATCAAGTTGCTTTAGCATTGTAGCTACATTTGCTTCCATGTAATAAAATGTCGACGCAAATATCTGCGTCACATCTTCTTTTTGATGCATTACAATCTTTCTGTCCATTGCCAGATTCATATAGTGTTTTTCAATATATTCTGGTGCAATCTCAAGAAGGGTTGATGTTTTCTGTGTCAACTCTTCCATAGGTAAATATGTATGTCCCTCGGCCGATGCCTGCTGGAGAGCGTATATAATTCCACTTCTAATTCTAAAATCTGAATCGGTTCTAATCCCTACTCTTGTTGCAATTTCATCAGCAGTTCTAAATCCAACTCCATCTATATCATCCGCCATTCGATATGGGTTTTCTTTTAATATTGAATAGATTTCTGAGCCATATGTATTGTAAATTTTTACCGCCAGATTCATATTGATTCCATACTGCTGCAAAAAAATCATTGCCTGCCTTAAATCCTTTTTTGCATTTACCTGGTCAGCGATCTCCATTGCTTTTCTCTGGCTTATTCCCTTTACCTCAGCCAGGCGCTCCGGTTCTTCCTCTATTATTCTAAATGTGTCCTTTTTGAATCGTCTTACTATTCTTGCGGCAAGGGCAACTCCTATTCCATGGATGGCTCCTGACCCCAAGTAACGTTCTATTGCCATCTCATCTTCCGGTTCTTTTTCCTCGAAGGAGTCCACCTTGAACTGCTTACCATAGGTAGGATGATCCGTGTATTCTCCAATAGCTTCTATATTTTCCCCCTCGGCTATATCTGAAAATACACCAACACAGGTAAGCTCCTCCTCATCTACTATGAGAACGAGCACTGTGTATCCGTTGTCTTTATTTCTGTATATTATGTGGTCAACGTAACCTTTAACTGTTTCCAACCTGTATCTCCTGTGCTTTTAATACTGCACTATATTATAGTAGAGTTTATTCGCATTAACAATCTTTTGTTAACAGAAAAAAGAGGACATTTTACTGTCCTCCTTCTAATTTTCTTATTCAATATTATAATTTCGTTTCATCTGTTCATAAAGTTGCTGAGTAAAATTCTGTCCAGAACTTTCTAATACCTGGTCGCTTAATTCCTCGATTGCCGTATCCATAAAGAAATCTGAATACTGTCCCATAATTGAACTTTCTTTCTCATCCTTCATGGTAAAGGTATCTCGCATATCTTTTATTATCTCTTCTAAAAAATATGACTCAAATTCTTTTAATGTACTTTTTAATTCATCCTCTGTCGAATTTGCCGAAAGGTTCTTCGCCGAGTTTGTAAGTGCATCCGAATTTGCTATTGAATTATTTCTTCCCCCAACTGCTGTCAAACTATTTATATCCATATACTTCTCCTATTTTGCCTATGCTATCTCTTAAGGTTATTTGCCGTTTCAAGCATTGAATCAGCTGTCGTGATTGCTTTTGAATTTAATTCATACGCTCTTTGAGCAACAATCAGGTTTACCATCTCATCTGCAACTTTTACATTTGAACCCTCAAGGAAACCGTTACAAACTTTACTAGGTTTCAATCCCTGTGTCTGCCCTTCAAGAAGTGGATTTCCTGAGTTAACCGTGGCTCTCAACAAGCTATTTGAAACCTTCTCAAGTCCTGTTGGATTACTGAACTGATATACTGCCATTGTCTGATTAAGCGCCACATATCTTCCTTCAGCTGTGTAATATCCGATTGCACCATCCTGACTGAAATTCATCTTTTCTGCAGATACTCCATTTGGAACTGTAATTACATTTCCTCTTGTATCAAGCACTGGATTTCCAGACGAATCTGTTAATATCGTCTGACCCGCATTATTCAGACTCCATGTAAAAGCTCCATTTCTGGTGTAATAGGTTCCACCATCATTTCCTCTCAATGCAAAAAAGCCATCACCCTCTAATGCAAAATCTGTTGGAACTTCAGTTGCTGTAACATTTCCCTGTGTAAATATAGAAGTCGTTGCTGCTACCCTTGTTCCTAATCCCACCTGAGCTCCTACTGGCTTCGCTTCACCATTACCAGACGTTGTCTGCGTTTGTATTTCCTGATATAAAAGAGATTTAAACTCCGTTCTCTGTGTTTTGTATCCATATGTATTTACATTAGCAAGATTGTTTGCTATGGAATCAACATTTGTCTGCTCAGAAATCATTCCTGTTGCAGCTGTATAAAGTGCTCTCATCATAAGGCATCATTCTCCTTAAACTTTTCCGACTGTATTAACTGCTTTATCTAACGTTGTGTCAATCGATGTGATTACTCTTTGTCCTGCCTCATATGCCCTTTGTATTGTAATCATATTGACCATTTCATTTACTACGTTTACATTTGATGTCTCTAATAATCCCGATTCAATTTCAGCATTACTAGCTATAATATTTCCACCATCAACGAGATTGTATAAATTCTCTCCATACTTTTCTATGTAATCATAGTTATCAATATCCACAAGTCCTACCGTACCTACCAATTGATTATTCTGTACAATATATCCAAGTGAATTAACTGAAAAAGTAGCATTTGGATCAACTCTAACCCAGTTTTCCTGTGCCGCATTGCTACCCAATGCTCCAGTTGCATTTAATACATGATCTCCATCAGCTGTAACCAGATACCCATTAGCATCTACTTTGAATGCTCCATCTCTTGTATACTTAATCGAAGTCTGTCCCTGCTTATCTGTAAAGGCAATTGCAAAAAATCCCTTGCCACCTATTGCCAAATCTGTACTGTTATCAGTAACTTTAAAACTTCCTGAACTCCAATCTGTATAGGTCTCACCCAAATGTACTCCATATGACATTTTTCCAATTTTTGTTGGAATTCCACCACTTGAAGCATCTTTTATACGTATCGCAAGCTCCTTCTTAAAGGCGTGAGATGTAGTTCCTTCTTTTTTATATCCATATGTATCTGAATTCGCCAAGTTATTTGCCAGCGTATCCATCCTTTTCATTTCATTTACCATGCCTGTATAGGCTGTATATAACCCCTTAACCATATTTCTCTCCTATTTTGCCTGCACCGTCATATTATATATCGGCTTTTATTAATAAATACTTATACTTTTTTATTAAATACTTATTTTTATAAATAAAAAAGAAATCCCCAATCCAAAAAAGAGATTACCATTTAGCGATAATCTCTTTATATGCATAATAAATGCATCAAATCACATAATCGTATCAATGTTTAATTATATTTCTTCATCACGTTTTCCAGCAATGAATTCTACATATTTTCCAGTACCAATAGCAACACATGTCATTGGCTGCTCTGCTGTCATAGTATTGATTCCAGTTTTCTCCTCAATCAACTCCTCAAGACCACGAAGTAACGCTCCGCCTCCTGTAAGTACAATTCCCCTGTCTGCTACATCGGCTGCAAGCTCTGGTGGTGTCTTCTCAAGTACTGAGTGAACTGCTTCAACAATCTGAAGTGTTGCTTCACGAAGAGCCTCTTCTGTCTCTTCTGCACTTACTGTAATAGTTCTTGGAAGTCCTGTAACAAGGTTTCTTCCTCTTACGTCCATTGTATCGTTAGTAGATGTATAACATGTTCCAATTCTAATCTTGATATCTTCGGCAGTTCTCTCTCCAATAAGAAGATTGTGTTTCTTTCTCATGTAACGAACAATCGCCTCATCAAAATCATCTCCGGCAATCTTTATCGATGTACTTACAACAGATCCACCAAGGGAGATAACAGCAATATCGGTTGTTCCACCTCCGATATCTACAATCATGTTTCCACATGGTCTTGCAATATCAATACCAGCACCAATAGCTGCTGCGATTGGTTCTTCAATAATCTTTACGTCCCTTGCTCCTGCTGCGAAAGTTGCATCCTCAACGGCTTTCTTCTCTACCTCTGTTACTCCACTAGGTACACATACACTTACTAATGGTTTTCTAAAACTCTTTTTACCAAGTGCCTTCTGAATAAAATGCTTAATCATTTTCTCAGTAACTGTGTAATCAGAAATAACTCCCTGACGAAGAGGTCTTACTGCTACAATATTTCCTGGTGTTCTACCAAGCATAAGTCTGGCTTCCTCACCAATTGCTTTTATTTTATTTGTATCTCTGTCAAACGCTACTACTGAAGGCTCTTTTAATACTACGCCCTTTCCTTTTATATATACAAGGATACTCGCTGTTCCTAAGTCAATTCCGATATCTGATCCTACCATCTTTACTGGCCCCTTTCTTATTTGTCCATAATCAATTACTACTAGATATTTTAACTTTCTATTTACTACCTCTTACACAAATTATACTGTGCCGTTAGGCATAGAAAGACATTCAATCATATTTTTACATATACGTATTAATTATATACAAATAATTCCATTTTTCAAACTTTTTTTTAATATGATACCAAATTATTTTTTCTTTTGACTAAGGAATACTATTTTTCCCTGGTTGGATAAGACTTTTGCTAAGATAAATACGGTTTCAAAAATTGTCCAGTATAGGACTCTTCAACTTTACAGATTTCCTCTGGAGTTCCTTCTGCGATAACAGTTCCTCCGCCAATTCCACCTTCTGGTCCCATATCTATAATATAATCTGCGGTCTTAATCACATCAAGATTGTGCTCGATTACTACCACCGTATTTCCTGCATCTGACAATCTTCGCAATATCTCCACCAGCTTGTGCACATCTGCAAAATGAAGTCCGGTTGTAGGCTCATCCAGAATATAAATTGTCTTTCCTGTGCTTCTTCTGCTAAGCTCTGTTGCAAGCTTAATTCTTTGAGCTTCTCCTCCCGACAATTCAGTTGATGGCTGTCCTAGTTTTATATATGATAATCCAACATCGTAGAGAGCCTGTATTTTATTATGAATCCTTGGTACATTTTTGAAAAATTCCAGCGCTTCCTCTACTGTCATATCCAGCACATCATAAATGCTCTTTCCCTTATATTTTACATCAAGTGTCTCTCTGTTATATCGCTTTCCTCCACAAACTTCACATGGAACATAAACATCCGGAAGGAAGTGCATTTCTATTTTCAGTATTCCATCTCCGCTGCATGCCTCACATCTTCCACCTTTTACGTTAAAGCTGAATCGTCCCTTTTTATATCCCTTTGCCTTTGCATCAGGAGTAGCTGCAAATAAATCCCTTATCATATCAAATACGCCTGTATATGTTGCAGGATTTGACCTTGGTGTTCGTCCTATTGGAGACTGATCAATATCTATTATTTTATCAAGCTGCTCTATTCCATCTATTCCATCATGGTCACCAGCTATTATTCTTGCCCTGTTTAAACTCTTTGCCAGATGTTTATAAAGGATCTCATTTGTAAGGGAACTTTTTCCCGAGCCTGATACACCTGTTACACATGTCATAATTCCAAGTGGTATCTCTACATCTATATTTTTTAGGTTATTCTCTCTTGCTCCACGAATTTTTATGAAGCCAGTTGGTGTCCTTCTTTCCTGTGGAACAGGAATTTTTATCTTTCCACTTAAATATTTTCCTGTTATGGATTTTTTTGATTTGATGATATCCTGATATGTTCCCGCAGCAATAATCTCACCACCATGAGAGCCCGCCCCAGGTCCTATATCAACAATGTAATCTGCTGCCTTCATTGTATCTTCATCATGTTCTACAACAATAAGAGTATTACCTAAATCCTTTAAATTCATGAGCGCATTTAGTAATTTTGCATTGTCTCTTTGATGTAATCCAATACTTGGCTCATCTAAAATGTATGCAACACCAACAAGTCCCGAACCAATCTGTGTAGCAAGTCTGATTCGCTGTGCTTCACCTCCCGAAAGAGTTCCTGTTGCTCGTGTAAGAGTAAGATATTCCAGACCTACTTCCTTTAGGAATCCAACTCTGGCTTTTATCTCCTTTAATATCTGATCACCTATTAAATGTTGTTGAGCAGATAGTTCTATTGTTTCAAGAAAATCACACAAATCTTTGACAGAATACGATGTCATCTCATGAATATTTTTATCAGCAACCGTAACCGCAAGAGAAGACTGTTTTAACCTCATTCCATTACAAGTCTCACATGGTGTAATTCTCATAAACTGTTCATATTCAGCCTTCATTGTCTCTGAATATGTCTCTTTGTATCTTCTTTCCACGTTTTTTACAAGACCTTCCCAGTCTAAATCATAGACGCCTTCTCCTCTCTGCCCCTTATAGCGAACTTTTAGTATTCTTCCATCTCCACCGTATAAAAATACCTTTTTCATTTCATCTGACAAATCCTTAAATGGAGTATCAAGCGAAAGTCCATACCCTTCTTCTAATGCTTTTAATGTTGCATAGGTATAACTCTTTTTATCTGTACACGACTGCCATCCACATACTTGAATTGCACCTTCGGATATAGAAAGAGTCTGATCCGGAATCATTAGATTAACATCAAATTTCATCTTATATCCAAGTCCAAAACATGTCGGACAGGCTCCGAATGGATTGTTAAACGAGAAGCTTCTTGGTTCCACCTCGTCAATACTAATCCCACAATCAGGACAGGCAAAATTCTGCGAAAAGTTTAATTGTTCCCCATCAATAACATCTATTACAGCATTTCCCTCTGATAGTTCAAATACATTTTCCAATGAGTCTGTTAATCTCTTCTCAATACCCTCTTTTATGACAAGTCGGTCAACTACAATATCAATATTGTGCTTGATATTTTTATCCATTGGAATTTCTTCAGACAGTTCATACATATTTCCATCGACTATTACTCGAACATACCCACTTTTCTTTGCTCGTTCAAAAAGTTTCTGATGCTCGCCTTTTCGGCCTCGTACCACGGGTGCTAGTAGCTGTATCCTTGTTCTCTCCGGCAACCCCATAATCGCATCAACCATCTGATCAATACTCTGTTTAGAAATCGCCCTTCCACACTTAGGACAATGTGGAATTCCTATTCTGGCATATAACAATCTAAAATAGTCATATATCTCGGTTACAGTTCCAACTGTTGATCTTGGATTTCTATTTGTAGATTTCTGATCAATTGAAATCGCTGGGGGAAGTCCTTCTATTGACTCCACGTTTGGTTTTTCCATCTGTCCTAGGAACTGTCGTGCGTATGAAGACAGAGATTCCATATAACGTCTCTGCCCCTCAGCATAAATTGTGTCAAATGCAAGTGATGATTTTCCAGAACCTGATAAACCTGTAAGCACTACAAATTCGTCTCTTGGAATTTCAATACTTACGTTCTTCAGGTTATGTTCACTTGCTCCCTTTATCTTGATATATTTTCTATTGTTTTTAGCCATTATAATTACCTCATCTGCCAAAGAACATTTTTTATCAAATCTTTTTCATTTTTTTGAAATCTACAAATCTCTTAATGTATTCTTTAGCATTATTAATCTGTCTCTATATTCTGCTGCTGCCTCAAAGTTAAGTTCTGCAGCCGCCTTTTTCATCTTCTTTTGAACATCAGCAATGTGCTTCTCGAGTTCCTTCTTGCTCATTGATTCAGGATCCTTATCCAGACTCATCTCATCATCCGCTACCTTCTTCGAAATAGCGATAAGTTCACGAACTGATTTCTGAATGGTCTGAGGTGTAATACCATGCTCCTCATTATACTGCTGCTGTACTTTTCTTCGCCTCTCAGTCTCTTCTATTGCTACTTTCATAGAATCGGTTATCTTGTCCGCATACATGATTACATGACCTTCACTATTTCTGGCTGCTCTTCCTATTGTCTGGATAAGTGAAGTCTCTGAACGAAGAAATCCTTCCTTATCCGCATCAAGAATAGCCACCAATGTTATTTCAGGTATATCAAGACCCTCTCTCAACAAGTTAATTCCAACAAGAACATCAAATACATCAAGTCTCAAATCTCGAATTATCTCTGCTCGCTCAAGAGTATCGATATCAGAATGAAGGTATTTTACTCTAATCCCCAACTCGCTCATGTAGTTGGTCAAATCCTCCGCCATACGTTTTGTAAGAGTTGTAATGAGAACCTTATGATGGTTTGCCACCTCTTTATTTACCTCAGAAATTAAATCATCAATCTGTCCCTCAACCGGTCTGACAGATATCTCTGGATCCAAAAGACCCGTTGGTCGAATTATCTGTTCAACCCTTAGAAGTTCATGTTCATTCTCGTACACGTTAGGTGTAGCAGAAACGAAAAGCATCTGATCTATTTTGCTTTCAAATTCCTCAAAATTTAAGGGTCTATTATCCAATGCTGACGGAAGTCTGAAACCATAATCTACAAGAGTTGTCTTTCTAGATCTGTCTCCTGCATACATACCTCTTATCTGAGGTATTGTAATATGCGACTCGTCAACAATTATCAAAAAATCATCCGGGAAATAATCTATCAGAGTATCAGGCATCTCACCTTCTGCTCGTCCAGAAAGATGTCTGGAATAATTCTCAATTCCACTACAAAATCCAGTCTCTTTTAACATCTCTATATCAAAGTTGGTTCGTTCTGCTATTCTTTGGGCTTCTAGTAAACGATCCTCTCCTTTGAAATATTTGACTCGTTCTTCCATCTCTGCTTCTATACGATCACACGCCTCAAGTATTTTTTCCTGAGGAACAACATAATGGGATGCCGGGAAAATAGCGGCATGCTTTAATTCCGATTTGATTTCTCCGGTTAATACATCCACCTCTGTTATTCTGTCTATCTCATCACCAAAAAATTCAACTCTGACAGCTGTGTCCGTGCTGTTTGCCGGAAATATTTCCAGAACATCGCCATGTACCCTGAATGTGCCTCGTTTAAAATCTAGATCATTTCGATTATACTGCATGCTGATTAAGCCCTTAATGGCCTCATCTCTGTCCATCTCCATTCCCGGTCTCATGGACAATAGCATATTCATATAATCATCAGGACTACCTATTCCGTATATGCATGATACAGATGCAACAATTATTACATCTTTCCTCTCCGCCATTGCCGCTGTCGCCGAAAGACGCAATTTGTCTATCTCATCGTTTATTGACGAATCCTTAGCAATGTATGTGTCGGATTGTGGAACGTATGCCTCTGGTTGATAATAATCATAATAGGATACAAAATACTCAACCGAATTCTCAGGAAAGAACTCTTTCATCTCACCATAGAGCTGGCCAGCTAATGTCTTGTTATGTGAAATAATTAAAGTAGGCTTATTCAATTTTTCTATCACATTAGCCATTGTAAAAGTCTTACCGGAACCAGTTACACCAAGAAGTGTCTGAAACTGATTACCTTCCTTGAACCCCTTTACAAGTGTATCTATCGCCTGTGGCTGGTCACCAGTCGGTTTATATTGTGAGTGTAATACAAATTTGTCCAAGTTCTCCCCCTCTTCTCACAGAATATATGTGCTTGTTTGATAATCGAAATCTTATCATATTTTTATATGTTTGTCCATAATTTTTAGAACATTTGTTCCTTTATGTTTGCATAATACTATTTTTTAAAAAAACAGTAGCTGATACATATTGTACCTAGCTACTGCCTTTTTTATTATTTATTATATTTATTTTCTACCACAACACTGTTTGTATTTCTTTCCACTTCCACATGGACATGGATCATTTGGATATATCTTTTCCTCAGTGCGTTTCTTTGTCTTGTTCGCTGAATCATCTTTATTTGTTCCAGTTACTTTTGCAACCTGCTCACGCTCTACCTTCTGTTTATTCTGAACGTGATAGAGAAGTCTTACTGTGTCTTCCTGAATAGCTGCAGTCATGGAGTCAAACATATCGAATCCAGCCATCTTATACTCTACAAGTGGATCTCTTTGTCCATATGCCTGTAATCCAATTCCCTGGCGAAGCTGAGTCATATCATCAATGTGATCCATCCATTTTCTATCAATAACCTTAAGAAGAACCACACGCTCGATTTCTCTGAACTGCTCAATTTCTGGGAACTCTGTTTCTTTTGCTTCGTATAATTTAACAGCCTTCTCTTTGAGGTACTGTTTTAATTCTTTTTCATTCTTGATTGATTCTAAATCAGCTTTCTTAATCTTCTCAATCGGAATTGTTGGAAGAATAAGCTCGTTAAGCTCTGTAATATCCCAATCTTCTCTTCCAATCTCTCCTGAGATGCATGTATCAACAGCTTTTTCAACCTGCTCCTGAATCATCTTGAAGATTGAATCTCTCATGTTGTCTCCGTTTAATACCTTAAGACGTTCTGAGTAGATAATCTCTCTCTGATCATTGTTAACCTGATCGTACTCAAGAAGGTTTTTACGAACACCAAAGTTATTTCCTTCGATTTTCTCCTGCGCTTTCTCAATTGCTGATGTAAGCATCTTATGCTGAATCTGCTCTCCATCTGGTACTCCAAGCGCGTTAAACACTGAAAGAAGTCTCTCTGAACCAAAGAGTCTCATCAAGTCATCTTCAAGCGAAATAAAGAACTGTGATTCACCTGGATCTCCCTGACGACCTGCACGACCACGAAGCTGATTGTCAATTCGACGTGACTCATGTCTTTCAGTTCCGATAATCTTCAATCCACCTGCTTCTTTTGCATCATCATCAAGCTTGATATCAGTTCCTCGACCTGCCATGTTTGTAGCAATTGTAACTGCACCGTGCTGTCCTGCAAGTGCTACAATCTCAGCCTCTTTCTCGTGGAATTTGGCATTAAGTACTGTATGCTTTATTCCTTCTTTTTTGAGCATTTTACTGATAAGTTCTGAAGTCTCAATTGTAATAGTACCAACAAGAACAGGTTGTCCTTTTTCATGAGCCTTTTTTACTTCCTCAACAACTGCTCTGAATTTTTCTTTTTGAGTTTTATATACTGCGTCATGTAAATCAATACGCGCAACTGGTCTGTTTGTAGGAATTTCAACTACGTCCATTCCGTAGATGTCACGGAACTCTTTTTCCTCAGTAAGAGCTGTACCTGTCATACCGGCTTTCTTGTCGAACTTATTGAAGAAGTTCTGGAAAGTGATTGTAGCAAGTGTCTTACTCTCACGTTTTACCTTTACATGTTCCTTTGCCTCTATTGCCTGATGAAGTCCGTCTGAATAACGACGACCTGGCATAATACGTCCTGTAAACTCATCTACGATTAATACTTCATCATCCTTTACTACATAATCCTGATCCTTGAACATAAGATTATGAGCACGAAGTGCAAGAATGATATTGTGCTGAATCTCAAGATTTTCCGGATCAGCAAGGTTCTCAATATGGAAGAACTGCTCTACCTTTTCTACTCCCTGCTGTGTAAGGTTTACAACCTTATCCTTTTCATTTACGATGAAATCCCCTGTCTCATCCTGGATTACACCCATGATGGCATCCATTTTTGAGTACTCAGGAACATCTTCACCTCTTTGAAGCTGGTTTGCAAGAATATCGCATGCCTCATACAGCTTTGTAGATTTTCCACTCTGTCCTGAAATAATAAGTGGTGTTCTGGCTTCGTCGATAAGAACCGAGTCAACCTCATCGATAATTGCATAATGAAGTCCACGCTGAACAAGCTGTTCTTTGTAGATAACCATGTTGTCACGAAGATAATCAAATCCCAGCTCGTTATTTGTAACGTATGTAATGTCGCAGTTATATGCTTCGCGACGCTCATCATTCTCAAGTCCTGAAAGTACAATACCTACTGAAAGTCCAAGGAATTCATGTACTTTTCCCATCCACTCTGCATCTCGTTTTGCAAGGTAATCATTTACTGTTACGATACATACACCTTTTCCCTCTAATGCGTTCAAATACGCAGGAAGTGTAGAAACAAGTGTCTTTCCCTCTCCAGTACGCATCTCCGCAATACGTCCCTGATGAAGAATAATTCCACCAATAATCTGTACTCTGTAATGTTCCATTCCAAGAACACGCTTTGCAGCCTCTCTTACTGTGGCAAATGCCTCTGGAAGAAGATCATCTAATGTCTCTCCTTCCTCAAGACGTTTTTTAAACTCTTTTGTTTTATTTTTAAGCTCATCATCAGAGAGTTTTCCCATCTCTTCCTGATAAGACTCAACTTTATCTACTATCGGATATATTCTTTTTAGTTCTCTTTCACTATGAGTTCCAAAGATTTTTTTCAATGCGCCCATATCAATCTCCTATAACATCTAATTGCCTGCATATTGCAAGCCACACAATATTGAAATTGTAACACTTTAACAAGTTTTTCTCAACTATTTATTAAAATAATGTTTTATGAACTTTTTATAAACTTGCACGGTTTTATGTGATATAATCAATGCACTTAAATTATTTCGAGAGTACATTAAACTACTAAGGAGGATTGAAATGTCATACATATATAAAACAAAAGGAACATGCTCAACTCAGATTGAACTTGAACTTGATGGAGATGTTGTTCACAATGTGAAATTCACTGGCGGATGCCATGGCAATTTACAGGCTATTCCTAAGCTTGTGGAAGGACTTACTGTTGCCCAGGTAGAGGAAAAAATCGGTGGCATTAAATGTGGTTTCAAAAATACCTCATGCGGTGACCAGCTTGCAAAAGCCTGCCGTGCAGCGCTTGATGCACAAAATTCATAATTTAAAAAGGGATATATCTTGGAAAAATCCAAAATATATCCCTTATGCTTTTCTATTTCACACTAACACAGGCTGTACCTGCCTATTTCCCATTGCTGCGTCTATCGCAGCATCTATCTTATTTATGTCACATACGAGCGAATTTGGTTTTGCAATGCAATCATCCTGACCAAATGGTACGAAAAATATATTTTTCATGTTCATTAATTTTCCTATATTTGTAAAGTTTATTCCCAGTCCATCATTGGTTGATATTCCAATTACCACTGGTCTCTGGTTTCTAAGATGAGCTTTAGCTGCCATTAGAACCGGTGAATCAATTATTCCATTTGCAAGCTTTGCCGCTGTATTTCCTGTACAGGGAAAAATCACAAAAACATCAAACATTTTTTCCGGTCCTACTCTCTCCGAATCCTGAATAGTTTTCAGTCCATTTTCCCCGGTCAGTTCTTTTATTGAGGCTAAAAAATCCTTTGCCATAGTAAATCTTGTATTTAACATCTGTGAATTATAGGAATACACCGGTATGACTTTTTTTGTTTTTTTTACCAGTTCTTTTGTGACTAGTTTTGTTTTTTCAAAACTGCAAAATGACCCGGTTATCCCTAATCCTATCGTAAGATTTGATATATCCATAGGCCCTCCGCCATTCCATTTCTTTTCAATCCATCTGCTAAAATTTTTGCACTTGTCTTTGGACAATAAATTCCCGGAAGCCCCAATGCATGAGTGCAGCTTATCTGATATCTTTTTGCTGCTTCAAAATCACATCCCCCCGGCTTTGAAGCTATATCGATGATTATTGCATCTTTGCTTAACATTCTGATAATTTTCTCAGTTATCACCAAAGCAGGCACTGTATTAACCAGAATCTTTGTTTGCATACAGAATTCTGGATATTCATCAAAAGAATATGCATTATATCCCCGTTTTTTTGCCTCTGTTCTATCACATTCCTTTCTTGCCACCACGGTTACAATGGCTCCCATTTTGTCAAATAACTCTGCAATTCGTCTACCACATTTTCCAAATCCACTCACAACAACTTTTGAATTACTAATGGAATAATAACTTTTCTGGATAGCAAGAGAAACTGTTGCCTCCGCTGTCACTACGGCATTTTCCAGTATGACCTGTTCATCTGTCATCAAATCCTTTCCCCTGGATAGACCCGGAAAATTCGGGGGCATAACTCCTCCCCATGTGCTTATATTATATTTTTCTATATTTTCCTTTAACTCTGATAGCTCAAGGTCACTAAATTTTGCTTTCTGAAACGGAGTTGGAAAAATAATACTTCCCACCCTGCTATAATCTATATTTTTACTTTGATTACAACTTTGTTTTTCTCCATCCAATATCTCGGCGAGAAATTTTTGTCTCTGATCCGTAACAAATATAACTACATCTCTTTGCATTTTTCTTCCTTCCAATATTAAGATATGCAGTTATTCTTGTATCTGCCACAAAAAAACCGGAGCCATCCGCTCCGGTTTTAAATCATATATTAAAGTCTTGTCTCTACAAAAATATCATAAATCGCTTTTACTGCAGCATCAAAGTCATCATTGCTTACGCCTATGATGATATTTAACTCTGAAGATCCCTGGTCAATCATTCTGACATTTATATTGGCATGTGCAAGTGCCGAGAATATTCTTCCCGCTGTACCTCTTGTAGATTTCATTCCTCTACCAACAACTGCAATAAGACCAAGATCTGCCTCGAGATCGATTACATCTGGATCCGCAAGTCTTCTGATAGAGCTGATTACCTGCTGCTCTTTTCCTTCAAACTCTGCCTGATGCACAAATACAGTCATTGTGTCAATTCCTGATGGCATATGCTCGATAGAAATTCCATTTTCTTCGAAAGCCTGAAGAACTTTTCTACAGAAACCTACTTCTGAATTCATCTTGTCTTTATCAATATTTACTGCTACAAAACCTTTTTTACCAGCAATTCCGGTAATTGTAAAATCAGGTTTTTGACATGTGCTCTCAACAATAAGTGTTCCAGCTGCTTCCGGTTCATTTGTGTTTCTGATATTGATTGGAATACCAGCTTTTCTAACTGGAAATACAGCATCCTCGTGAAGAACTGATGCTCCCATGTATGAAAGCTCTCTAAGCTCTCTGTATGTAACTACCTTGATTGGCTCAGGATTTTTAATTATTCTTGGATCAGCAACAAGGAATCCTGAAACATCTGTCCAGTTCTCATACATGCTTGCGTGGCAAGCCTTTGCAACGATTGAGCCTGTTACATCTGAACCACCTCTAGAAAATGTCTTTACAACTCCGTTAGGGCCTGCTCCATAAAATCCAGGAATAACAGCTTTCTCAGTTTTTGCCAGTTTCTTCGAAAGAACTTTATTTGTCTTTTCAGCGTCAAAATTTCCATCCTCGTCAAAGAAAATAACTGTTGCAGAATCTATAAACTCATAACCGAGATAATTAGCCATGATGATACCGTTTAAGTACTCACCACGTGATGCAGCGTATTCAACTCCGGCCTTTGCCTTGAAATCCTCTGAAATTTTTCTAAATTCCTCATCAAGGGCAAGCTTAAGATTCAGACCATTTATGATAGAATCATATCTGTCTTTAATCTTCATAAGAGAGACTCTGAAGTCTTCATCATTTTCAGCCAATGCATAACATGCATACAGCATGTCCGTAACTTTAGTATCCTTAGAATTTCTCTTTCCTGGCGCACTTGGAATTACATATTTTCTGCTCTCATCACTTCTGATGATATCGCCTACTTTTGCAAACTGCTCTGCGCTTGCAAGAGAACTTCCACCAAATTTTACAACCTTAACCATTTCTCTGCTCCTCTTTATCCAATAATTTAGTATTATACAGTCCTAAATTACAAGAAGTCAATTGAATATTTATTCAATGTAAGAAATGTCCAAATCTATGCTTTCATTTTCGCCATCTAATGTAACAATTCCATAAGAAGCAGGCGTCCCAAAACCAGGTGCCCCTATGCTTCCCGGGTTAAACATATACAGGCCGTTGTGTATATCATAAAATACCCTGTGGGTATGACCAAACATAACGAGATCTGCTCCCTTTTCCTGTGCACCATATTCAAGTGACAGATACGACATCTTAACTGCATATGTATGTCCATGGCAAATCAAAACCTTAAATCCTTCAACTGTAATCATCAGCTCCGCTTCTTCAGTTGAAAAATCGCAGTTTCCCGGTACATTTACAAATTCTATATCAGGAACACGTTCCCTTAACCGTTCAGCATCAGATTGACAGTCACCAAGATGAATAATCATATCCGGCTTTGATTTCTTTACTGCGTAAAGCATATTTTTTATATCACCATGTGAATCACTTAATACCAAAATTCTTTTCATACTCAAACGTCACTTTCAGTAAAATGTATTAATTAAATTTTAATTAGAGAAATTAAATATGTCTATATAAAAATTCAAAAACGCAAAAAACTTCTGTCACCGGCATCTTCGCTGGCACAGAAGTTTTTCTCATTTTTAATTTTAAGTTGTTCATAATCGTTTCAGATACGCTATGCTAATCTCTGCCACTGTTTGCTGCACTTGTAATATGAATAAAACATACAATGCTCTGCCTGGTCACATCTGACTGGTGCACTCTCTATATTGCACTGGCACGCAACAATCGCATCGGCTTTCCCCTTACAATTACCTTTAATCATAACATCGTCTAAAACTTCGTCTGACATACTTTTTCTCCTCACTATGTTTAGTTTCTTAACGATTATGATTATACAATATCTTGTAGGTTTTTGCCATAAGGCAAAACTAACAAAAGAATATAGTAATTATGTAAATTTTTCCACTTGACTATTTTTTAGAATTATGAGCCCCTTATTATTACTCGATTTGAGAACTTTTTCTTTTTATGCTTCACTTAAAAATGCGAAAATATCTTTGTAAAATTTATCTCTTATTTCTTTTGTGGCATTGTACAGCTGATGCTTTGCATTCGGGTATTCTATCTTGGTAATATAGTCTGATTTATTTACCAGATAATTCTGCGCATTATTGTCTACCAGAGTTTCATCTCCAGACTGGCACAGCAATACCGGAATATGTATTCTGTCTACATTTTTCTTGACTTTTTTTGTTGCCAAAATTGCTTCCCGCGCCCATCTAAAGCTCGCACCATAAGTACTGTAATTTTCATCCTGTTTACGGCAGTTAAAATAGTAATCATATCTCGGTTCAGACATTGCAGTACCCTTTGGATATTTCCTTTTTCCTCTAAATTCATGGTTTCCGGGAACATAATTTTTATCCCAGTGCATTATCTTTGAAATAGCCATTACAGCTTTTACCCAGTGTTTAGGAATTTTTTTAAAATTAATACCTATCATTGGACTTGAAAGTACAGCTCTTTTAAACGTATCCGGATATTTTTCAAGATACAGGGCTGCAATCCCACCGCCCATAGAATGCCCATAGAAAAACAATCTGTTAAGCGGCTCTTCTTTTTTCACTATTTCATTTATAAAATAATTCAAATCCTCAACATAATCATTAAAGCTGTCCACATACACCATGCTCAAATCATCTACAAATCGCTGGGAATATCCGTGTCCTCTGTGTTCTATCATATAAACAGAATATCCCTGCTGATAAAAATAGTAGAACATTTCATAGTACTTGGGAATAAACTCACAAAATCCGTGGGAAATTACAACGGCTGCCTTTCCTGTTGGATTTTTTATAAAACTGTAATTAATCTGTGCTCCATCGAAACTGTTGAAACTGCCATTCTCCAGTTTTTCCTTCAAAAATGGCAAAACCAGAGTGTTCATTTTGTCCGTGTATTCTTTGTCATCAAATGTCAAATTTCAATCTCCTTGCACTTTTAAATATTTATTATTGTTATCGGATAAAATGCATTAAAATCTTAGAAAATCAATTAAATTCAGTCCATATCTTTTCGCAAGTTCGAGAGCTTTTTGATAACTGTCTATGGCTCCAATCTGAGCTGCGCAGTGTGCATCAAGTCCCATTATCACCTTATTTCCAATTTCTCCTGATATTTTCCAAAATTTCTCTGCCGGGTAGTGCTTGCCCTCGCTTATTCCCAAAAGATTTATCTCGAGAGGGATATCTAGTTCCTTTAATTCTTTGCATAGTCTTGTCATCTCCCAGTCGTAAACTGAGTCAAGCCCCTGATAGTTAATCAGGTCAGGGTGTGCAAGATACTTAAAAGCGCCTGTTTTCATACCTTTTATGACAACATCCACGTAATCTCTGATTCTGCTCTCATCTGCTGTGGAAGCTCCCATGTATGGTCCTTTTTCCTCTAAACACAGAAAGTGCTGTCCCATAATAAGATAATCGCATCCAAGAGAATTAAACATATTCATCTGCTCATTAAAAAATTCCGGAATATACTCTGCCTCGAACCCAATCAAAATTCGAATATCAGACTCATACTCTCTTCCTAGCATGCGAAGTGTACTTACATATTCAGGAGCCTCGTTCATAGTCATTCTGATTCCGGATACATATCCGTCTTTGTATGGACAAGGAACATGGTCTGAAAAACCAAGCACCTCAATTCCCATCTCGATAGCTTTTTCAATGTATTGCCGTTCCGTATCAATTGCGTGCTGACAGCGATATGTATGTGTATGATAATTTGCTTTCAAAAAGTTATTCATTTATCTATCCTTTCCCACAACGTTCTGACGTTCTTGCTATTGTAGCATTTTTTTGAAATTCTTTCATCAAATTTTTATCTATGATACAATCATTGTATCTTTACAAATATATCTTTACAAAAGAAAAGAAGGGAGAAATTATATAATGTTTGCTTGTAAAAACTGCGGTGCTAATGTCAAATTTGACATTGATTCAGGTAAACTCTCGTGCGAATACTGTCACACGCTTTTTGATCCGTATTCGTATGAAGACAAAAGCTCCGATGCTGAAACCCAGGATAATTTTAATGCTACTGTTTTTTCCTGTCCGCAATGTGGTGGTGAAATACTAAGCACTGACGAAACAGTCGCCGGTTTCTGTAGCTTTTGTGGTGCGTCTACCGTTTTGTACCAGCGTATGGAACAAAAACGAAGACCACATTATATCATTCCTTTTATAGTTTCAAAGGATAAATGTAAACAGCTGTACTCTTCAATGATGGAAAAGGCTATTTTTGCCCCAAAGGAACTTAAAGATCCTGCTCATATTGAAAGCTTCCGTGGAATTTATATGCCTTACTGGGTGTATCATATCTCACAACAGGGTCCTATTAAGTTAAGGGGTAAAAAAACAACCCGAAGCGGGGATTATCTAATTACTAATCACTATATTCTTGAGGGAGACTGTGATACCTACTACAAAGGAGTTTCATTTGATGCATCTTCAAGCTTTGATGACAACATCAGTCAGTCACTTGCACCTTATGATGTAAAAGGTATGAAAGCTTTTACTCCTTCATACTTTAGTGGTTTCTATGCAGATGTGGCCGATGTGGATGAAAACCTTTACAGTCAGGAGGCTCATATTTATGGTTATGACCAAACTGTAAAACACCTTGGAATGACTCCTGCTTTTAGAGGTCTTACAATTGAAACAACCAATACAAACGCAGGTACTTTCCATTCGAAAATAGAGGAGGCGGACTATTCAATGTTTCCTGTATGGTTCATGTCCTACAGAAATAAGGATCGCGTCTCATACGCAACTGTAAATGGACAGACGGGAAAAGTGGTTGCCGATATTCCTATTTCAATCAGGAAATTCATGCTTGGCTCTTTACTTGTAGCGCTGCCAATTTTTATTATACTTTGTCTTTTGACAACACTTACCCCGGAAATGTCTTTACTTATTGTCGGAATTATTTCTGCCATTACCAATTTTTGTTTTGCAGGCGAGCTGGCTAAAATTGCGATAAGGGAAACGCTTAACGATGACAAGGGTAAGCTTTCTAAAATTTATCCGGACAGACTTGGACAACTCAACAGTCTTTCTGCAATAAAATACAGTAAAACCATTAAGAAAAAAAGCTCTGCTTCTAAAGTAGCTACTACTTTTACTACGATTTATGGACTGATAACTGTTTTACTTATTTTCTTTAGCAGCGGATTATCAGAACTTACGGGACTTGGCGGTACAAAAATCACATGGCTTATTGTGACACTTATTGCACTTATTTGCTGTGCCAGAGCTTTTTCGCAATACGACAAAATTGAAGGACATAAAGGACTCTTTGGACTGATATTTAATATTGTATCACTCCTTGCCTCTACTGCAGTCGTCCTTATTTCTCCTATTCTTGATATGTGGTTCTATCTGGCTGAAATTTTATTGTTACTTTCAACTTTTGCCATACTTGCTGATACATTACAGGCTTACAATTATCTTTCTACAAGAAGGCTGCCTCAGTTTGACCACAGAGGAGGTGATGACCGTGCATAAAATATTTTCAAAGAAAAAAATACTCTGTTTGCTTTCTGTCTTTTTTGCATTTGTAGTTGCTTTTTCACAGACAAGTGTATTTGCAGACCTTGACGGTATGAATAATTCTACCGGTTTTCGATATGTCATTAAGGATGATGCTGATTTTCTTACGGACTCAGAGGAAAAAATTATTGAAGATTTGCTAGAGGATACCACAAATTATTGTAATGTTATGATTATTTTTACAAATAATCATTCATATAGTTCCACAGAAGATTTAGCACTTTCAAGTATTGAAAATAATTTTGGATACAGTTCAACAAGCATTTGTTTCGTCGTGGACCGCAGGTTAAATGAGATTTGCCTATGTTCTGAAGGACGTGCCAAACGAAAAATATCAAATGCAAAATGCGATGTCATCTGCGATAACACATATATTTATGCTACAAAGGAAAACAATTATGACTACTATACCTGTACATACAAAACCATTAGTCAGGTCAATACTGTCTTGTCCGGTGGTCATATCGCTCAGCCAATGAAATATATTTCCAGTGCCTTTATTTCTCTTGCACTTGGTATGCTGTTTTGTTTTATTTATGCCCTTAGGGTTTCCCATATGAAAAAAGCAACCGGCCAGGAGATTCTATCCGGAATATATTCACATATTGATGTTCGCGATGCACGAACCACGTTTACTCATCAAACAAAACAATATGTTTCAAACAGTTCAAACAGTGGTGGCCATGGTGGTGGTCGCAGCGGTGGTGGTCGCAGCGGCGGTCATGCAAGTCACAGTAGTGGCAGTCATCGAATTTAATATTCAATAACGCCTTGGTGTTATTGCTGCTGAATGCGCGTCAGCCTTGCTGACATCTTCCTCTGCGCATTGCTGCAATCCGCCGGTGGCTTTCTCTATTTTTCAGAGGAAGGCTTCTTGATTTTTTGATTATCGCTTGTTTTTAGGACTATTATCCTATATAATATATGTGCAACTTTAATTTCTCAAGAGGTATTACGCTAGTGATTAGACGAAAATTTATGAGAACAAGACAGCTTGTTCCCGGAATGAAAATTGATCAGGTTGTTGTAGACAGAATGGGGCGTAACCTCATTGAAAGAGGTGCCGAGCTCGATGAATACCTCATTGAGTCTCTTATCAGTCTCGGTGTTATGACAGTATATATTCAGGATGGCGAGTATGATCCGGATGACCCTGACAAAGTCCTGTCTCCTTTAGCCGCCGAAAAAGTATCGAAGCTTCGTACGGCAGACCGCACAAAGGTTACTCTTTCTGATAGTGTTAAAAAACAGGTTTCTGAAGGAATTGCCTTTATATATAACAACACTGAATCCGAAGAATTTGCCCATGCAACAGATTCGATTGCGAGTCATCTAATGACTGCAATCACAGAGAATGACGCCATTGCCATTGATATCAGTGAGCTTAAAACCAGTGATGAGTACACCTTCAAGCATAGTGTCGATGTTGCTACGATTTCAATGATTGTTGCAAAGCAACTAGGTATGTCAAATCAGGAAATATATGAACTTGGTGTATCGGGTCTACTTCATGATATTGGAAAAACAAGGATTCCTCTCGAGATACTAAATAAACCTGGAAAGCTTGATGAAAAAGAATTTGATACAATGAAACAGCATTCCGTTTTTGGATACAGAATGGTTAAAGACCGCCCGGAATTTAACAATGCTATTTCACTCGGTGTTCTTCAGCATCACGAAAAAATCAACGGCTCCGGTTATCCGCTTGGTTTTGATGACAATAAAATATCAGATTATGCAAAAATTCTTACTGTTGCAGATATTTATGATGCACTTGTTACTGAGAGACCATACAAGGCAGCTTATTCACAGCGAGACGCTGTTGAGATGATTATGTCCATGACAGCAGAACTTGATATTAAAGCGATGAGAGCCTTTCTTGAAAGTATGATTTTATACCCTGTTGATTCCCTTGTTATGCTTAGTAATGGTGAAAAAGCCCGTGTTGTAAAAAATAATCCACATTATATTCTAAGACCTACCGTGGTAGGAGTTGAATCTGGAACGGTTTATAATTTAGCAAATGATATGAAATGCGCCAGCATAATTATCTTATAAATTATTGTGTTATTTCCTTAACAAAAAAGTTTCGCCACATCTTGTGGCGATTTTTTTTGCGTATTTATATATACTATGATAGAATTTTTAATCAAGAAATTTATAAAGTTTTTATTTTTAGGAGGATTGTTATGGAAAAGTTTTCAGATATTCTTGTTCTAATTGACGACTTTGTATGGGGTCCCGCAATGCTTTGCCTATTGGTAGGAACAGGTATTTTCCTTACTATTCGAACAAAGGCTCTTTGCTGGCGCAATTTACCTTATGCTTTAAAAAGTGTATTGAGTAAGGAAGCCCGCCAGAAAACAGGAGATGGTGATGTTTCCCCTTTTTCAGCACTGACGACAGCACTAGCTGCTACAATCGGAACTGGTAACATTGTAGGTGTTGCAACAGCTATGGTTTCCGGTGGTCCCGGAGCACTTGTGTGGATGTGGATTTCAGCTGCTTTTGGTCTTACTTCAAAATTTAGTGAATGTATGCTTGCTATCAAGTACCGTGAGGTAAATGAAAAGGGCGAGATGTCCGGTGGACCAATGTACACCATGAAAAAGGGCTTTAAGCACAAAAAGTTTGGTGCCGTTATGGGTTGGATGTTTGCATTTTTTGCAGTCATTGCTTCATTTGGAATCGGTAACCTGACTCAGGCGAACTCAATTTCTTCTGCACTTAATTCTACTTTTTCGGTGCCTGTTGAAGTAACTGGTGTAATCATTACAATTCTTGCTCTTTTGATTATCATCGGCGGAATCAAATCTATCTCAAAGGTTTCACAGGTTGTGGTTCCACTCATGGCTCTTTTCTACATAATTGCCGGAGTTGTTATCATTATTGGAAATATCAGCAATGTTCCAGCGGGAGTTGCGATGATTTTTAAGATGGCATTTTCTTTTGAAGCTATTGGTGGTGGTCTTTGCGGAAGTCTTGTTGCTTCCATGACACAGGCGCTTCGTTTTGGTGTTGCCCGTGGTGTTTTCTCAAATGAAGCCGGTATGGGTTCAGCTGCTATCACAGCCGCAGCTGCCAGCACAACTGATCCTGTAAAACAGGGTTACATCAACATGACCGGTACCTTCTGGGATACAATTGTTGTTTGTACTATCACAGGACTTTGTATCGCAAGTTCAGGTGTTTTAGGTTCCACTGATACAGTTGGAAAAGGTTCTTATGAATACAATGCAAGCGCAAATGAAATCACCCTTTCTCTTAAAGAAGATTCAGAGCTTGTAGAGACTACTTATGATGTGGATTTTTCAAACAAAGAGGTTTCAACCCTCACACTTACACCGGATGAGGGAGATGCTATTGTTCTTACAAATGATGAGCTCGATTCATTTACTGGTGAGGGTACATGGTATGACGCATCCAAAAACGAATACATTTTCTCAAAAGACGGTAGCCTTGAATACAAAGAAGTTGTAATTGGTTCTGCACTTACAATCGCTGCATTCGAGACAATCCTTGGAGAGCCGGGTGGCTGGCTTGTTTGTATCGGAATTGCACTTTTTGCATTCTCAACTATTCTCGGTTGGGAGTACCACGGTGAAAAAGCCTTTGAATACTTATTTAATACACATAAATTCAATATTGTTTACCGAGTATTTTTCTCACTTATCGTCTACTTAGGTGCAACTACAACACTTAAGATTGCATGGAACTTCTCGGATATAGCTAACGCACTTATGGCTATTCCAAACCTTATCTGTTTACTTGCAATGAGCGGTGTTATTGCTAAAGAGCTTGACCGTTATCAGGAAGTTATTAAAGCCGAGAAACGTAAGTAAATCAATAGCGCCTTGGCGTTATTGCTGCGAAATGCACGTCAGTTTTGCTGATATGGGCATATAAATATTGGACAGGGGATTTCGTTCTCCTGTCCGTTTTATTATGTTTCTTATCCTGTTGGACGTTCTGAGTGTTTTTTGGGGCCGTCCTCCGGCCGGTCCCTGGCTGCCCTCCGGCTGTGTTTCGTCTGGTCTTCGGCTGCTCTCTTGCTGTGTTCCGGCTGGTCTCAGGCATTTTACTGCCACTGCGTGAAAATGTGATATATAGGCAGTAAAATTTTGATGAATATTGCTGTTTACATAAAAAAAATACTGCTTGGGCAAAGCTTTTTTGATATTAAGCAGTAAAATTTGGGAAAAACCTTCATTTTTTGCTAAAAATTTACTGCCTCTGATTAAACAATTTGGTGTAGGGCAGTAAATGCAAGTTCACATGAATCAAAATGTTTAAATTTGAACCTCAAATCCAGCCAGATTACCAAACTCCACAAATTGTTTTGGCTCATATTTTTTGAAGCCTTTATTTGTATATGACAATGTATTTAGTCATTCCTTCGTATATACTCCATTGCAGATTTCATCTAATCTGACAGCTTGTGCCATCAACTTATATGCTTTTTCACTTGGGTGAAGATGATCACCACTATCATTTCCTTCTGCGAATTTTTCAGGCTGTTCCTTATCTCTTACAGCCTCATCAAAATCAAAACAGCCATCAAAGGCGTCACATACTCTTAACCAGTTATTTATCTCACGTCTTATCTGATCCCTGGACTTATCATATGTTCTCCATCCATAAATTGGAAGAAGGGTTCCGCTATATACTCTGTAGCCTTTCTCTTTTGCAGGGCCAAGATATATCTGCTCTATTCCATCTATTAAATCCTCAGTGGTAGGCATATCGCTCCAAGGTCTGAATTTGTTTACCTCCACTCCGACCGGATGAATAATGTCGTTTATTCCATGCTGGATAATCATTGTATCTGCACCGGCAACCTCGGACTCAATTGGAAATCTGGTTTCTCCTTTTAATCCATAAGCAGCGTAGGTGATGCAGTCATACTGTCTTAAAATTCTTGTTCCACTTACGGCTCTTCGAATCACTGAAATATTTCTATAACCTTCCTCCCAGGCTCTAATTGCCAGATAGTCAGGCCATGACTGTGCTGTGATAGAATCCCCGAAACATACCAGTGCATGGTTTTTTTCTTCTGTGAATACATCAATTGTATTTAGAAAATAAAACCAGTTAGTGCTTCTGGTATAATCATCAGGAAGTTCATCTGCCAGAGCATAATCACCATAGGAATAAAACCCCTTTGAAAGTGGCCCTGTGATAAGAACTCCTGCATTCATCTGCGCATAATCCTTTATATAGATGCTTACGTTTACTTCCTGTCCAGCATAAACCGCAAAAGCTATCTCATCACTTTCATATTCCTTTCCCGGAGCCATAATTAGAACTGTTTTTCCTCCAAAAGTAACCGGGGTTCTGTCTACATATATTTTCTCAAGTGTTACAGGCTCTGTTCCTGTTAAATTGGAAAAATGAAGTCTAATTGCACTTCCTGAAAAACATATTTTTATTGGATAACGCAAGGTAATGTCCTTTGCGTACATGGCTTCTTTTTGATCTGTAATTGATGTTGCGTTGCCCCAGCAGGCAACCCATTTGTTGTATTTTTTATTATTTTCTTTCGTATTCATAACGGTGATTATAACATGTGTAATTCCTGTAATCAAAGGGTAATCAAAAGATTTTAAAAGAAATTTGAAGAAATAACAGTAAAAAGAAAAACACTGCAAATGCAGTGTCTTCAATGGGTTGGGCTATTTATTTAAAATAGAGCAGTCCGTACGGGAATCGAACCCGTGTTTCCGCCGTGAGAGGGCGGCGTCTTAACCGCTTGACCAACGAACCGTGTATTATAATATCATGATGTATATTATAATGCAAGTGTTTTTTTATTTTTTATTTATTTTTTTATTTTTCGAAATGTTTTTTATATTTTCTGAAATCGTTCTTAAATGACCGGCCTCAATCTTTGGATTTCTAAATCCCACAGTTCTTCTAAGTGCCGACTTCCTAAATGCCCCCATTGATATGGTTATTTTGTCTAAATTCTCTTTTGCTACTCTTTCTCTCTCTTTTTCTGCCTCAAGTTTCTTCTCTTTAAACTGGTTTACAAATTCTTCCATATACTGATTTACAGTATTCTCCAATTCCACGATTGTACGATCAAAATCCGAAAGTGCAGCTACTGTAAATGCTGTATCCATTGCAACTATTCCCATCAGCACAAGTGCAAAAAATTCAAACATTATTGGTGTCATCCAGCTTGTAATAAACATTGTAAATGGCGCAATAACTTCAATAACAAGAATCCCCGCGACTCCAAATCCACATGAATATATGAGGCATACTCTGCCATTTATGTTTAAAGGTAAATCACTATAATCCCACCAGTATGCATGGAATAGTTTTTCCAAAACCCATGAAGTACAATACTCAAGAATTATACTTCCGAAAAATGAAATAATAAAAATTTGCCACCAGCGAAAATCTATTTTTAATACTTTATCAAAAAATTCCGCTATGGCAGTTATTCCCACACCACCGGCTCCATATATTGGGCACAAAGGACCGAATAAAAAACCTCTGTTCTCCCATTTTTTACTATATATTGTGCAAAAAATACTTTCATAAATCCAGCCCATCACACTATAAATAACAAAATATACAAAATATCTAGACAACCACATTTATAATCCCTCTTCCAAAAATGCATCGTAATATTCTAAGCATTTTATCGTATAATTATTCATATTCTTTTCAAATTCATCAACAATAGCATTGTATTCTGATAATATATCTTGCTGTTTAAACCATATCTCTTCCTGGTTTTCTTCCTCAAATTTCTGAAGATTTTCAAAGCTTTCAAGCGCTATCCCAAAGGCTTCCATAAGTGGTTCTTTTGCAAGCCTTAGTTTCCAATCCAGATAAGCTTCTGTTATATCGATTTCCCTTAATCGATGCATTTCCGGTTTGGGAACTGCTTTAAGTCCAGCTATCATTGCCTGATCTTTTGCCTGTATCATAGCGGCAATATCCATTTCATCTGACTGCTTTAATCTATTCAGATAATGCTCATAGCCAAAAGGATAATACATAACTGAAGTCTCGTCAAACAATAATATTGCATCTGCTATTTCTTTTACAAAATACCTGTCATGGGACACAAAAAGCATGGTGCCTTTATATGCCTTAAATGCAGATTCAAAGGTTTCTTTTGCAGATATATCCATGTGATTTGTAGGTTCATCTAGCACCATAAAATTCGGTCTGCTCTGAGTAAGTTCCGCAAGCACCAGTCGTGATTTTTCACCTCCCGACAAATCCATAACCTTCTTATTTACATCTGCCCCTCTAAATAAATATGCTCCAAGTGTTCGTCTTAGTTCCTTTTCTGTAAGCGCTGGAAACAAATCATGAAAATGCTCTGCTACAGTCTTTTTAGAATCGATTGCTGCTGACAACTGATCAAAATATCCCATTAGAATGCTGTTTCCAAGAGACGATTCTCCATCTATTGGCGAAATAAACCCTGCTACAGTTTTTAAGAAAGTGGTTTTTCCTACTCCATTTTCTCCAATAACTGCGATTTTTTGTCCACGCCTAATTTTTAGTGACAGCTCTGCCAGCACTTCCTTGTCATATCCTATTTTTAAATTTTTTGCCTCGTAAACCCACTTACTGCCTGGAAATTCAGGTGTAATCTCACCAGTAAAAATGTGAACCTCTTCTTCGCATGGCTTTTCTATTTTTTCCATTCTCTCAAGCATGCTCTTTCTTGAACGGGCGAAAGATGCTTTTGTGGGTTTATGCTTAAATTTTTCTATAAGAGATTTCAGTTTTGCAATCTCAGCCTGCTGTCTTTCGTAGGCCTTTTTTTGAATTGCAAGAGACTTTTGTTTTTCTTTTCTGTAATCCGTATAGTTTCCTGCATACCTTGTAAGTTTTTTGTTCTCAATTTCATAAACCGTACCTACAATCTGATCTAGGAAAAATCGGTCATGGGAAACGATTACTACCGCGCCCTCGTAATTTTTTAGATAGTTTTCGAGCCACTCTAGCGCTTTTATATCAAGATGGTTGGTTGGCTCGTCAAGAAGCAGTAAATCCGGTTTCGAAAGTAACACCTTAATTAGCGAAATCTTTGTCTGTTCGCCCCCTGAGAACTCACAGAATCTTTTTTTCTTGTCCTTTATTTCAAAGCCCATTCCTGTAAATAATTTGTCATAAGCCACATGGTATTCCTCTTCGCCAAAAAGTTGTAAAACGGTGCGGTCATTATCACTTTTATTTATCTGGTTGAGATATCCAATGGATATTTTTCTCGCAGAATAGATTCCAGGACCCTTTCGCCGGTCGTCTCTGTCTAGTTCTAACTCATTTGCTAAAAGTCGAAGAAGCGTGGTTTTTCCCGCTCCATTTCTTCCGACGATAGCTATTTTTTCCTTTTCTTTTACAGTAAAATCAGCGTGCGACAATATGGTTTTCCCACCCAATGAGACTGTCGCGTCTTTGATTTGATATAACATTTTCCCCTCGCTTTAGCTATTTTTGCTTCTATTATTTCTGCAAATCCTTCAAGCTGTCCATTAATTCCAAATCCGACTGCATCACTCTCATATTCGATGTGACAGGTTCCTGACCAGGCTTTGTGACAGTTATTTCAATAACAGTTCCTTCCTGCACACCACCGGCAAAAACATACGATAAAAACTTTACAAATTTAGGATGATTTGCAGTAAATGTATTTTTAGCTTTCATGATTTTCATTATATTTGCTGGATTCATATTGATACCTTCCTTTACGTTAATTATGTTAGTATATCACATTTTTTTAAAATTTGCTCTCTTATATGTGTTGTGCTAAGATATTATAAGAATTACAACTAGAGTATTACTTATCTCTATCTGGAGAAGACTCCAACTGAGATAAAAAAGGAGATGTGTTATGGCAAGAAAATGTAGCGTAGAACGCGCGGCTTTAAAAGTAGGTGGGTTCGCAACAGCAAAGAAAAATATCAATATTCAGTTTCAAGGGAGAGAGCGTTCAGTAGACAATCTCCTTCGTCTGATTAAAAATGATGCTTCAAACAAAGGAGTAGTTGACGAGGATATTGAAGAACTAAACGTCTACATCAAACCTGAAGAACAAGCTGTTTTCTATGTAATTAATAAACAAATTGAAGGCAAAATTGATTTTTAAGAGGGGTAATAGAAATGTCAAAGACTTTTGTAATCGCTAACCAAAAAGGTGGTATAGGAAAAACAACTACAGCTACTACACTAGCTGGTATTTTATCAAAGAAAGGCAAGACTCTTCTTATAGATGCCGACCAGCAGGGTAACAGCACTTTTACATATCAGGCTCAGATCGAGGATTGTCCTACATTATACGACGTAATTATTGATACTGACCACGTTCCATTGGACGAAGCTATTCAGCACCTTCCAAATGGCGATATCGTTGCTTCTGATCCACTTCTTGCAAAATCAGAAAAAATGCTTGATGGTGATATAGATGGACTTTATCATTTGCAGGATGCAATTGATGAGTTAGGTGGATATGATTATATCGTTATTGATACTGCGCCATCTCTTTCTGTTATTCTCTATAACAGTCTGATTGCTGCAGATGAAGTTATTATTCCTGTTACTGCAGATGCATATTCACTTCAGGGTCTGACACAGCTTTATGATACCATTAAGTCAGTTCAGAAAAGGCAGAATAAAAATTTAAAGATTGCTGGTCTTTTACTTGTGAAATATTCTGGTCGCTCTAACCTGGATAAACAGGTTCTTGAGAAACTAAAGAACTTCGCCAACGAGACAGGAACCAGACTTTTCGAGTCAAAAATCCGAGAATGTGTCAAGGTTAAAGAGGCTCAGGAAAAAAATGAACTTCTCGTAAACTACGCACCAAAATGTACTACAATGGAAGACTACAATGCCTTCGTTGATGAGTTACTTGCATAATAAATTAAAATCCCCCAACCGCCTGATTGGCAATAGGGGGGATTTTTTATTTTTGTATTTCTTTGTAAGCTTTTTTTAGCTGTTTCTTGGAAATCTCTTTGTTCTTCTTTTTAATTTCTTTTCTTTTTTCCTTGCTTAATTTGAAATCCTTATCACTATTACGTTTTTTGTCTTTTCGGTCTTTTTTATCTCTGTCTTTGAATGATTTCCCTTTAGAATCTTTATTCTTTAATTCTTTCTTATTAAAATCTTTCTTACCAAATTTCTTTCGTTTGTCTTTTTTACCTGGGAGATTTATTTCGATATCCTCTAAGTACTCACCCAATTCTTTTTTTATTAGTGCAGCAGCCAATTCTTCAACCGTTATTTGATTTTCTTCACAGTACGCCTTTATTACAGGGATATACTTTCCACTCTTTCCCTCAGATACAATTCCAAGGGCCTCATCGAGTGCAAGCTTTTCCCTGGCCTCGTTTATATCCATTGAAGATGGAATTCTTTTTTCTTCCATTTTAGCATGGCAGATATGCTCTATTTCACGAATTCGCTGAAACTCTTTACTCTTACACAGGGTGTGGGATACACCTTCTCTGCCTGCTCTTCCTGTTCTTCCAATTCGATGAACATAAAACTCTGTTTCCTGTGGAATATCGTAGTTAAACACTGCCTCCACATCATCTACATCAATTCCTCTTGCAGCAATGTCAGTTGCGATAAGAATATTTGAAGTTCCTTTTCTAAAACTATCCATAACGCGATCTCGCTGTCTCTGGTCCAAGTCACCATTTAATGCAGCTGCCTGATAGCCTTCTTTTTTCAATTCCTCACATAATGTATTAGTCATCGCTTTCGTATTACAGAAAATGATTGATTTTTTGTACTGATAATATGCCAAAAGTCTAAGTATCGCATGGGTTTTATACTCCCACTTCACAGGATAGTAATACTGTCTGATTCTGGACATTGTAAGCTCTTTTGGTGTTACTTTTATGAGCTTTGGATTGCACTGGAATCTATGTGTTATATCAAGTATTTCTTTTGCCATTGTGGCTGAAAAGAGGCATGTCTGATGGGGATGCTCAATCTTACCCAGGATATTTTCCATATCCTCTCTAAAGCCCATCTTTAACATCTCATCAGCTTCATCAAGAACACACATTTTTATATGATCCATTTTTATTGTGTGACGCTTCATGTGATCCATCACTCGCCCCGGCGTTCCAACCACAATCTGAACACCTTTTAAGCCTTGTATCTGTCGTTTTATATCCTGTCCGCCGTAAACTGCAAGAATTTTTACATCATGCATGTATGTCATAAAGCTTCTAAGCTCTCCAGCCACCTGCACCGCTAGCTCTCTTGTTGGACACAATATTATTGCCTGAAGCTTTTTACTTTTGGGATCAACCTTTTCAAGAATTGGAATTCCAAATGCCGCTGTTTTTCCTGTTCCTGTCTGCGCCTGCCCTGTTACATCCTGACCTTTTAAAATAACTGGAATAGACTCCGCCTGAATCGGAGTCATAAGCTCAAAACCCAATTTTTCAAGACCTCTTAGAATATCTTTCTTTAAATCAAGCTCACTAAATTTGTATTCTGAAAATGCTTCACCTGCCATTTATTTTCCTCTTTTTCTTTATATTGAATTAGTTTCTTCTAACTTATTCTTCTAATTAATCGGAGTTCCAACCTCAATCAAGTTCCCATCCGGGTCGTAAAATCTAACAACCTTCTGGTCTATACCTCCGCTTCGATTATTGCCAGACTGCAGTCCACCAGACTTCGTGCGCCCGCAGGAATGTTCCATCAATTTATTAACATACTCAATTTCAAAATCAGATTTTTCAAGTTTCCTTACAAAGGCATCTATATCTTTCTCCTCAAAATACAACTCTGTCATGTTGTTCTTGGTAATCAACTCTCTGTCTAAATACTTCTTCCAGATTTTGGCATCCTGAAGAACTAAACCTTCTGTCATTATGACATTGCCATCCTGGTCAAGTATTACCTGTAATCCAAAGATTTCCTTATAAAATTTAATTGCACGCTCCATGTCATTTACTACAATTAATATATTTTTTAATCTCATATTTTAGTGCCTCCATCTAAAATTACTATGACACTCATCTTCTCAGTATATTTTCTAATTTACATAATGTCAATCAAATAAAGGGGATGTAAGTACGAACATCCCCTTTAATCTAAACACCAATTACTTTTTTATTAACTTTGTTTCATTATTTTCTCAAATTCTTCTACGGATATTCCTAATTTTTCCGCACCACGCTCTTTACTATAATCCCCTTCTCGTACTGATGAAATTATCTCCGCACGTCTTCCTTTTGCTTCCCCTCGTGCTTCTCCTCGTGCTTCTCCTCGTGCTTCTCCTTCTGCTCTTCCTTCTGCTCTTCCTTCTGCTCTTCCTTCTGCCCTTCCTTCTGCCCTTCCTTCTGCTCTTCCTTCTGCTCTAGCCTCTTCTCTTTCAAGCATTATCTGCCTGTCAAATGTATAATCTAACTGTGTCACTTTTACCACCTCGGCTCTGTTCTCCTTTAGGAAATCTGCAAGAACGCCTTCTTCTATACATCTGTCTATCGCACGATTTATCGCAGTTTCCAAATCCTCATATTCCTGTTTCTTGTGATAGTATCTCACATAATCAACAAAAATCATGTACTGCTTTATTATAGGGCACTTGTCAAGAAGAGACGTATTCTTACCAAAATTGATATTGTATACTTTACAAACTAATTCAAGTTCAGGATTATCTGTTTTTTTCTCAAATGCATCGGACAATCTCATGTCATACTCTTCCGGCTGGTTCTCGTCTCCATTGTAGAACACCACAAACTTTGGAACCGGAATCTTTATTAATGACCTTCCGTATATATTTCTGTTTTTTAGTATTTTACTAATGATTGTCGTGTAATAAATCAAATTTCTAACCGGCATATTCGGACAAACAGTGGATTGGTGCTCGTATATACTTAAAGCAGCATCTACTACAAAAGCTGCATCATTGCGCACTGTTAACGAAACACCCTTATCCAGTGTATGAATCTCCAACTCATTCGGATTAGTAAAATTTGTACCATTCAAAACATTGTAAACTGATAAAGCATTTGCTTTATCCTCCATTAGCATACTAAAAACATCACTCTTGTACTCACGGTTACCATTACTCATAGTTAACTCCTCCTTCGCGTAAAGCAGGAGACAACCGCCAATACACTCCTGCTTTTATTAAATTGGTTAATAGGAAATAAAAGCAAGATTCTCAGGATAATTGACTTATATACTATTTAGAATTGACCTCACTAGACAATGATTAGGACACTCTGCGCATCTGATTACAAAAGTAACTCATTGCCTGCTTTATTAAAGAAAATGTTTGCTTTGGTATCATTATACACACGTCTAAAATATTTCTCAAGAAAAAAATAACGAAATACACGTTGCGTACATTATGCCTCAAACAGTATAATTACACAACGTGTATCAATTAATTTGCAATATTCTTTTTTATATTAAAAGCCTTCATCCCAGAATATACAGCGCTTGATCCTAACTGTCCCTCTATTCTAAGAAGCTCATTATACTTTGCAACTCTTTCACTTCTGCAAGGCGCTCCAGTCTTTATCTGACCACAATTCAGGGCAACTGCAAGGTCTGCTATTGTTGTATCCTCAGTTTCTCCGGAACGATGGGAGGCAATTGCAGTGTAACCTGACAATTTTGCCATCTTAATGGCTTCAAGGGTTTCTGATATTGAACCGATTTGGTTTAACTTTATGAGAATAGAATTGGCACATTTGTTTTCTATTCCTCTGGCAAGACGACTTGTGTTTGTAACAAATAAATCATCTCCAACCAATTGAACCTTATCACCTAAGTCTCTTGTGATTTTCTTCCAGCCCTCCCAGTCTTCCTCATCAAGAGGGTCTTCTATTGAAATAATAGGATATTTTTGAATTAATTCTCTATACAGATTAATCAGTTCATCTGAACTATAATCTTTACCTGACTTTGGCAAATGATAGCTATATTGTCCCGTAATCTGATGCTCTGATGACATCATTTTAGAATTATCTTTTGATTTAAACTCGCTTGCTGCTACATCAAGTGCAAAACAAATATCTTTTCCACACTGGTATCCAGCCTGTTCTACCGCCTCCGATAACAAAACAAGTACTTCCTCTACACTTGCCACATCAGGGGCAAAACCTCCTTCATCTCCAACGGCTGTAGAAAGCCCTCTTGACTCTAATACTTTTTTTAAGCTGTGATATACTTCTGTTCCCATTCGAAGTGCCTCTTTAAAACAGCAGGCACCTACAGGCACAATCATAAATTCCTGAAAATCAATGGAGTTTTTCGAGTGTGCTCCACCGTTTATGATATTCATCATTGGAACTGGGAGTCGGGTTCCGGATATTCCGCCAAGATATCTGTATAATGGAATTCGAAGTGCATTTGAAATTGCTTTGGCTGCAGCAATTGAAACCGCAAGAATTGCATTGGCTCCGAGCTTTGATTTGTCACTAGTTCCATCAAGTTCAATCATTGCAGCATCTATCTGATAAATATCAAAGGCAGGCATTCCTGTTAATCTTTCATTTATTGCTGTGTTTATATTTCTTACAGCTTTTTGCACGCCTTTTCCTTCATATCTTTCATCTTCATCTCTCAGTTCAAGCGCTTCAAACTCTCCTGTTGATGCCCCAGATGGCGCACAACCTCTTCCCGCTGCTCCTCCACTTAGAAAAACTTCTGCTTCCACTGTTGGATTGCCTCTGGAATCAAGTATTTCTCTTCCGATTACTCTTTCAATTCGCAAATAATTCATTTCATATCTCCTTTTGGATTTCACATAATACTCATAATCTGCTCCAAAAGGAGATAAAATATTCTATTTTTTTTCGCTTATCTCTTTAGCATTTTTTCTCTTTTTTGCTAATGTATATGTCTGATAAAGAATTAAGCCATAGATTGCCATTTCCAGAACAAATCTCAATATATGATTCAATGAAAAGAACTGTCTTGAACTACTTATAATCTGATAATTGTATGCTAAAATACGTACAATCCCCAAGATTGAAGTTATCGATATCAGGCAAGACAATACTTTTATATTCCTGTTACATATAAAATAAAAATACGATGAAATTGCACCTATTAAATTTGGAGCAATCGTAAAGATACCAACAATTACAAGTTGTATCCTTGAAAAATTCTCAAAATTAGCTATACACATTGCTACAAAAAAAGCAACAACTACAACTCCCATTCTCTTAGGTGACAAGTCTCCCCTTATCGCCTGAAATAATCCATAAGAAAAAAATACTATCTGAATAAGCATTCCACATATACTAACTGCAATAAACTTAATATCGCTGTTATCAATTTTTACTGATGGATATCTGACAATGATATCCATTATTGTAATAAAAAACGATAAAACAACAAACGCATAAAGCGCAATCATTATGTTATTAGGTATCTTTTTTTCAATTACAGGGTTTCTTTCTACTACTTTAGTCATTTCTTTTCCAGATAAGAGGTCGTCAAGACTTACTTCCAAAATTTGCGATATTTTCTTTGTTGTAAGTAAATCGGGATATCTGTCACCACATTCCCACCTGGAAACTGACTGCCTTGTTACATATAATTGTTCAGCAAGAGATTGCTGCGTCATTCCCTTTTCTTCTCTCGCTCTTCTTAGTTGTTCGCCAAATTCGACCATATCAAATCTGCTCCTTTCTCGCATTAATTTTATCTGCAGATGTGATTTTAGTATCCCATTTTCCCAAAACAACATCAAGCACCACCTTGAAATACCTTGTCACCATTATGGTGCATTACCAACATTATGGTACATTACCAAAAAAAGAGAACGGTTCTAATTCAAAAGAACCGTCCCCGATGTAAAATTAATTGAGCTTCTTATCATCTACATATTTACACATTCCAGCAAAATCTGTTGAATACAAATTAGCAATTTCATCACTATAACCAGCGATGATATATGGTGCAACTCTACTTATTTCATCTATTACCTGCTGCCCTTGCGCCTCTTTTCTAACCGGAATCTGATAACTTGTTCTAAGCTTATCCACCAAAATAACACTATATGACTTTGTTGTTCCAGCCGGAATAATGTGATTAACAGTATGCTTAGTCTTTTGAAGATGTGGATAAACCCACACAAGCTGGTCTAAAATAATAAGCTTTGGCATAATCTCAGACACAACTATGTATTTTCTTCCGATGTAAAAATTTCCTATATGTGTTCCCATGCTAATATCGGATTCAATACTCTCTGCTGAAATATTATTCTGGCTCATGACCGCATTAAACTTCTTCATATTGCCACCAGATAAGTATTTAAAAATAATAAATATTCCCAGTCCAACAAAAAACAGTAATAAGCCTATACCAAGTATTTCAACAAATCCCCAAAGATTGCTTTTTGTAGTCAATTCCAGTGTATAATAACTCAATTTACCGATATTGCTATAATCCATACCACTTTCAACTAAATAATCCATGAAACATTTTCGCTCATCATACTTCATTTCATGAATCTTACCTACACCAACAATATGCTCTTGTGGTTCGCCACCCTGGCCCATCAGGTATGAATACGTTTGGTCCGCAATGCTATTTGCTAAATCATAATCTTTTTCTGAAACATATAAGCCCATAAATGTTCCATTTCCATCTTTTGTATTGACTGGAATTATGTAATAATATCCGTCATCATCACTTGCGTAATAGTCCAAAATCATATTGCTATCACAAGCATACCATTGTCCCTTATCAAGTTCGTCTGCCGTATGATCAAATAATGACTCTTCTACTGTGTAATATTTAATTACATTAAAGCATAATAGCGGACCTAAAATCATTCCAAGAATAATGCTTAATATACCAATAATAATTCCTTTAATTTTTGCTTTCTTTTTCAGCTTTCTAATTATTCCATCCATAACTGTCTCCCTCTTTTTAATTTATACGGTGTACAACATTTTTCAGCAGTTAATTATATCAGATAAGTATGACAAAGACAAAAATTTCAAATCGGCTTTTATCTCAATTCTTTTTATTGTGAACTTCTTCTGTAAATATTCAATTCCAATTCCTGTTCCCCCACACAAGTGATTACGAACTCTTCAAGCTCTATGCTTTGCATCTGATGCTGGTATGATTTCATCTCTTCCATGGATAGCTTTTCTGCAAAACCAGTTCCTCGAAGTTTAATTATTGCTTCATAGCCAGTCCACAGCTTTGCAAATTCTGTTTGCAATTGCTTGGGATTTTCCTGCTCTATTTTTTGCAGATATTCTATCTGGGCTGGTCCAAATAGTTTTCTTATAACGGGCCACTTTATTTTATCTTTCTTCTCGATATCAACACCAACCGGGAGGTCTGATACTGCAAGTACCACATAATCTCCACTGTGAGATAGATTAAACTGTGATTTAGAAGATAGAAATGGTTTATGATGCGGGCCTTCGACTATCTGGCTGTCTGAACCAGCACCTAAATATTTATAAAGCATATATCCTGCTAAAAGTTCTTGAAGCTTGGATTTTTCTGGCTTCATCTTATGATATTTCTCAAGATAATATGGTGCTATCAGTTTTTCGATATCCGCCTTTCGATTTTTAATACTATGGATTTTTTCTATGTATAAATCTACTTTTTGCATTGGTTCCTCCTAGCATGGGTTTCTTCTGCTATTGTATTATTTTTTGCCAAGTTTTGCACGTTCATTTTCGCATGGATTTTTCATAGTGAAAGACTTATAATGGTTGCTATGAGAAAAAAATTATTATTAGCATTAATTACTACAGGAATTATTTTTGGAACAGCTTGTTGTAGTTCTCCCGAAGAAGAAAAAGAAGTGCATATAAAAAATGTCGTTACCGAAACTGAGTCTTCAAATGAGAAAGCAATAGAAACCGAAAAAATCAGCGAAAAAAATACTTCTGAAAAAGAAAACATTTCCACAGAAACAGCCGACGAGCAGAAAATCCATTCTTATCTGCAAGGGGTAAAATCCTATGAAAAGGGGTTAAAATGGACTGGTGACTGGTGCAACATTTCAGCTGGAAACCAGACTTTTTCACAGTTTGGCTGTGGTATCTGCTGTCTTTCGAATATGTACAGCACTTTTTCAGAGGAGGAGTGTGACCCTTCTCTAATGTATGAACTTTGCAAAGAATATACAGATTACAACCCGGATTCTGGTGTGGGAGCCCTCAGCTGGTCGCAGATTGATACTATGTGCCACAAGCTTGACTGCCCTGGAACACTTGCAAAAAAGCCAGATGACTACAGCGAATTTCAGAAGATGGCAAAAGAGAACACCACCCTTTTGGTGCTTGTAAGCAGCAACAATGATACTGCTATATGGAAAGATGTTCCCGGACATTATGTAAATCTCTGGCTCTATGATGAATCAAGCGATCAGGTTTTTTTGACAGATTCAAAAGGTCCTAAGCGCAATCGTACATACGTTGATTTACAAGACGTATACAATGCACTTAAGACCTCAAGTAGTTATCAAATATACACTATTCCATAGATTATTAAACTAAGCAAACAGCTTCGGTCCATCCGGCAGATAATAAAGATGTTCAAACCCTGCAAAGAGATTGTGTGTCTCATGTATGCAATCCCAGCGTCTGCCGGTTACCGGTTTGGTTGCTATGCAGCTTTCTCCATTTGAGGTGCTGTCATAATAATGAAACTCATGTCCTTTTATCATGGCACCTTTTTCCAAAAAATTCTCCTGTTTTTCCTCAATTGAAACATAACCAAATCGAACCAGTCTGTCGGTCTTTTCACATTCACCTCCTATTACTCCAGCCATTTTGTATTTAACCTTATCCACAATGATGGCGTCGTGAAGGTACATGAATCCACCACATTCAGCAATTATCCTCACATTTGTCTTGGAAATGCGGTAAATATCCTCTAGTATAGATGTATTTTCACTAAGTTGCTTTGCAAAAAGTTCAGGATATCCACCACCAAATAAAATTGCATCTACACCCTGTGGTATTTTTTCATCACGAAGTGGGGAGAAAAATTCCAAAGTCGCACCGGATGCTTCAAGTGCAGCCAGATTGTCCTCGTAGTAAAAACAGAATGCCTCATCTCTTGCAACTGCTATCTTTTTGCCCGCTAATAAAGCCTGCTCTCTTAGTTTCCTGAAAACCGGACCTTCTTTATCCAAAGCAATTGCTGATTCTATGGCTCTTTCATCTATTAGGTTCGGTGCACATTCTGCAATTTCAAGTATCTTATCTATATCAACGGATTTCTCAAGTTCGCAGCCTGCTTTTTTTACTTTTTCTTTAATGTCTTCGATTTCATCTGGAAGCTTAAGTCCCAGATATCTGCTTTCAAAAACAATATCTTTTTGAACCGGGAAATATCCTAATACTGCTATATCCAGTTCGTGCTCAATTACAGATTTAATGGTCTGGTAGAACATTCCTGAGGTTTTATTTAGAATAACTCCCTTTATCAGATGTTCTTTGTCCATGGCAAGAAAACCAGAGATTTCAGCCAGGATTGAACGCCCCATTCCCCTTGCATCTATAACAAGAATTATAGGCGCGCAAAGGGTTTTTGCCAGATGATAGGCAGAGGCTTCGTCTGTGATTCCCCCGACTCCGTCATACAACCCCATAGCCCCTTCTATAACTGAAATATCCGAATCATTTTCCCGGAGAAAAATTTCTCTCACTGTATCACTATCTGCAAAAAACAAATCCAGATTTTTAGATGGTACCCCTATTATTTTTTTGTGAAACATGGGGTCGATATAATCAGGTCCGCTTTTAAAGGCTTTCACCTTTTTTCCTCTGGCTAAAAGTGCCGATAAAAGCGAACATGTTATGAGTGTTTTTCCACTTCCGCTTTTTGGTGCTGCTAAAAGTATTCTTGGTTTTGCCATTTAAATCTCCCTAAAATCAAACGAAAAAATATAAACCGGGTTGGCAGCCTGCATCAGATGATAGCCTCCTAGTTTTTTTGCCTTGCTGATATTTACCATTGCTACATCAAGATTATCTATCGGATACGATTCCAAAATCGAATTCGCCTCTGAAATTGTCTCAAGACTTACTGCATTTATTACCACACGCATTTTCTGGTTTTTGCTGTAAAGGGCATCAAGGATCTGCTTTAGATTACCTTTACTTCCACCAATAAAAGCATGGGTTGGAGCTTTTAACTCTTCAAGACCTTCTGGTGCAAGAGCCTGTACAACTTCAATGTTTGGCAGATTAAATTTTTCTTTGTTTTGTCTGATAAGCGATACTGCTGCCGGATTGGTTTCAATTGCATACACCTTTACGGTAGAGGACAGAGCCGCCATCTCAATAGCAATGGAACCGGTTCCACTTCCCACATCATAGACAACAGCGTTTTCTGTGAGTGCCAATTTGCAAATGGAGATTTCCCGCACTTCTTCCTTTGTCATTGGTACTTTATCGCGAATAAATTCCTCATCGGATTTTCCTGGAACGATTCTCTTTAAAAAAGCAGTTTCATTTTTTATGAGACCTACAAAAAGACCTTCGTCCTCGAATTTCTCGCATTCTGCTGGGCTTAATGTTTTGACATATTCATCCTCATATGAAAGATGGTTACCCAGATAAACTGATACTGAAAGTCCATGCAAAAGCCCGCCAATCTCATTGATATCACTTCTTCCTGATGCGATAAAAAAGACTTTTTGATTTGTCTTCACCGCTTCAAGCATTCTCGCCTGCCACTCTTCCTTTAACACCCCATGGGTTGAAATAATAACTGCGTCATTCCAGCTTGTACACAGTTTTGCAGACAAAGCAGACACAGAAGATATTCCCGGATACACGTTTACGCTCACGTTTGAAAGTGTCTGTAGCTTCTCACATAACTTTTTCGTTCCACTGTAAAATCCGGTATCTCCGGACATGAGAACTACAACCTTCTGATATCCCTTGTCACAATTTTTGTCATCAAAAAGCTTCTGAATAACAGGCACAATATCTTTTGCCAGATAATATGGATAAACCTGTTTACTTTTTAGAGCCTTATCTACCATAAAACAATCTGCATTCAGTCTGTCCACAAGCTCTATCATTCTAGGAGCCCCAAAAATCACATCTGCGTTTTCTATTTTGCTTTTTACAGCTTCTGTGAGATAATCAGTACTTCCCATGCCGATACCGCATATACTCACTTCCATGTTATGCGATTTTGGTTCGTTTGACACTATGTCGTCAGCTTTTACAGTCTCAGATTTTTTAACCGACAAGTTCGTAGTCTTCATGAAAGCTTTCGGATTTACAGAAAAAATCCTGCAAATTTCTTCAAGTGTATATTCTTTTTTGTATAAATTCGTGACTGGTTTTCGAATCAGAAAACAATCGATTCCTGCTTTTTTCGCTGCAGAAATTTTCTCATCAACACCACCAATTCTTCCGCTTTCCTTGGTAACTATGACGCTGATGTTGTACTGCCTTATAATCGCAAGATTAATCTCCTCTGAAAAAGGTCCCTGCATTGCTATAATCTGTCTGCCCAAAAGGCCATTTTCGTAGCAGAGATTTATACTCTCAAGTCCCGGTAACACTCTTACAATAAGTCGCTCTTTTAACTTCTCATTCCTGCAAAAACAGGAAAGCTCCTTGCTTCCTGTTGTAATCAGAATATTCCCTGAAGTTTTTTCCACAGCCTCCGCTAGGGCTTTCGCGCAGGAATCTGTATTTTCAAAGGTTTTTATTCCATCCAGTTCCAGACTTACATCTCTTTTAAGTCTGTACAAGGGGGGATTAGTCAAAGCAGAAAGGCTGTTTACGATGTTCCCTGACACCTCAGTTGCAAAGGGATGCGTGGCATCAATTACAGCCTCGTACGCTTTACTTTCGAACAATTCTCTCATCTGGTTTTCATCCAGACGCCCCTGTTTTATGCTAATGTTATCTGATTCCTCCATCACAAGGGAACCATATTCTGTCGCTACACAGACATCACAATGGAATCCTGACTTTGCCAGAATTTGTGCCAGGGTACGCCCCTCTGTAGTTCCTGAATAAATCAAAATATCTTTCATATGCGATATCCTCTTTTAGTAACAAGCTTCCCATCCATATTTTCCGACTGGGAATTGCCCACAAAAACAGTGGTAAACATATTTACTTTTGCATGCATAAGCTCCCCTAGTGTACATACATGGCAGCTGGTGTTTTCTCGCCCGATATTCTCCACGTATCCACATTTTCTATCTTCATTGGCTCCCGCCTCCATCATAATGCGGCAGGCTTTTTCCAGATAGTCAGCTCTCTTATGGCTGGAAGGATTGTAGATTGCAATTGCAAAATCCCCCTCAATCGCTGCTTTTAACCTTTTTTCTATCGTCTCCCATGGAGTAAGCAAATCACTAAGACTAATCACGCAGTAATCGTGGTTTAACGGACAGCCCAAAACTGCCGCTCCACTGTTTGCAGCTGTGATGCCGGGAATTATCTCTATTTCTACATCGCTGTACTCAGCAGACAATTCATAAATAGGCGCTGCCATTCCGTACACGCCTGCATCTCCGCTACATACCATTGCAACGCTTTTTCCATCCTGTGCCAATTCAAAACACAGCCTGCACCTTTCTATCTCCTGTCTCATTCCTGTGGTCTTGTATTCTTTTTCTGGAAAAATTTCCTGGACCAATTTTACATAGACAGTGTATCCCACTACCACATCTGATTTTTCTATTATTGAAAGGGCCTGCTCTGTCATCATTTCCCTGCTTCCTGGGCCCATTCCTACAACATATATTATTCCTGCCATTTTATTATCTTTGCCTTTCTATATGCAACTGCAAGCGTCATTCCATTTTCTGCAGTTTTGCTTTTTATTAGTTTTCCATTTTCACTTCCAAGAACAGCAGCTCTTTCGCATACATTTGATACTCCTGTTTTTGATTCCACAAACGTTGATTCACAAAATTCACCTTCAACCTTTGCCAAATCCTCTGCTGAAAATGTGATAAATGGAACATGAAAATACTGACAAGCTTCCATCAGTCCTGTTTCATTTTTCTTTATATCAATTGAAAAAATTCCAAAAAGCTGCGATAGCTCAGCTTTGGCATTTGCTTGCCAAAAGCTATCCAGTTCTTCAAAGGTCTTTCCCTTTTTACAGCCCACTCCGAACACCATATGCTTTGGCACAAGCCATAGTGTGTTGGATATTTTTTCTTCGTCACTTACTAAAACATCAACGGACTTTTTGTCATTTACACGTTTCCACTGGGAAACCCTAAATAGCTCTATTTCCGCTGGAATGTCAACCTCTTCAATCTCTATATCATCATCCACCGCCATGGTTATCTTCTCGTCTGATAAAATCTTCTTCGATACCTTGGCAATTGACTTTTTATCCGCGATGTTAAATCCATTTAATCTGGCAAAAACATCCACTGAAAACTTTCCTCTTACATCTGTTGCAGTGGTTATTACAGGAGTTGCACTTATTGCATCAGAAAAAATCCTTGCAAGTTCATTAGCACCTCCCATGTGCCCTGACAAAATAGGGATTATAAATTCGCATTTTTCGTCCATTACAAGAACTGGGGAATCACTTAATTTATCCTTTACAAAAGGAGCAATTTCCCTCACTGCTATTCCACACGCACCCACAAACAAAATCGGCAGATGCTTTCTAAAGCTATCAGAAAGCCAATCTTTAAAATCGTCCTTCTCACGTTCAAAATAAAACGGTGTAAAATTATGTAGTTTCTCAAATAACTCCAAAGCCTTTTGTTTTCCTGCCTCAGTAAAAAAACATACTCTAATTATCAATCTTTTTTCTCCTGAATTCAGTCTCAAAATCCGGTGCATAGAGTCTGGATTTTTCATATCCGCTCTGTGCAATTGCTTCCCCTACCAGGACAATGGCAGTTTTTGTGATACCATGCTCTTTTGCCATATCTGAAAGGGTACTAACCGTTCCTACAAGCTTTATCTCCTCCGGCCAGGTTGCTTTATATACAAGAGCAGCCGGTGTGTCCGGGCTGTATCCTCCATCTATCAGTCTCTTCGACAATTCCTCCAACATACCTGTGCTTAGATAGATTGCCATGCTCGCCTGATGGGAAGCAAAACTTTCTATGCTTTCTTTTGGCGGAACCAAAGTCCTTCCTTCCATTCTGGTGATAATAAGTGACTGTGACACTTGTGGCAGAGTGTATTCCATGTTAAGACTTGCCGCCGCTCCAAAGCAGGCACTTACTCCCGGTGTGCTGTCATAGGAAATCCCTAGTTTATCAAGCTCATCCATCTGTTCTCTTACTGCACCATATATGCTTGGTTCGCCGGTGTGAAGACGAACTGTCATTAGCTCTTTTTCTTCTGCATTTTTTATCTCTTCTATCACTTCATCAAGTGTCATTTTTGCGCTGTTTAGGCATTTACATCCTGTTTTTGCATAATCTAGAAGCTTGGGATTTACAAGGGAGCCTGCATAAATTATCACATCTGCTTTCTCAAGTAAATTTTTACCACGGACCGTAATCAAATCCACCGCTCCACTTCCTGCACCTACGAAATGTACCATTTTATCTCCTTTAACAATTCCTCTGCATGGTCACTTTTTGCAAGCAATCCATTTTGATTAGAATAGACCATACACTCTATTTCAAGCTTTCCTGAAGCCCTTTTGTTCAGGAAAAACATTATTTTATCCATTACAAATTCCATGACAGGTTCAAGTATTTTTTCTTTTTCAAGAATACTAATCCCCTCTTCTGTTGTGACTGCATCAAGTATATCTTTTGCCGTCCGGGCAGTTGCTCCCTTTCTGATCGCGGCAGCTGCCAAAAGCTCCATTCGGCAGTCCCCCTCCTTGGAGTGAGTGTTCATTATTCCTCCGGAGAGTTTTATTAGCTTTCCTATATGTCCCGTAAGAAGCATTTTCTTAAAACCAAGCTCAATTGCAAAATCGATTGTATCTCCAATAAAATTACTGCATTTTACACTTTTATCAAGGTCAAAATCATATGTCCTTTTCATAAATTCAAGACCATAATTTCCCGGAGAAACTGCAACCACTTTCTGACCCAAAGCAAGCTTCTGGGAAAGCTCTACTTTTATGGTATCAAGCAGCGCTTTTTGGCTCATTGGCTCAACAATTCCGCTTGTCCCAAGTATTGAGATTCCACCCTCTATTCCAAGCCTTGGATTAAAGGTCTGCTTTGCAATCTCCTCCCCGTCTCTTACTGAGATTGTCACTGCAAGCGTTCCTGTAAAATCACAAAGTTCCATGACCTGTGAAACTTCCTTTTCTATCATCTGCCTTGGTACATGATTTATTGCAGCATTTCCAACAGGCTGGTCAAGCCCTGGCTTTGTCACTCTTCCAACACCAGATCCCCCATCAATTATCACATTATGAACCAGCTTCTCCTGTTGAGTGCAATCTGAATCCCCATTTGAATCATCCCTGATGCATACAGTTGAAAAAATAAGGGCTCCTGTTGTAATATCCGGGTCGTCCCCTCCATCCTTAACAACGGCACAGGTGACAGAATCTTCCTCTTTTTTTATCTCAACTATATCCGCATCAAAGGTAATACCTTTTGGAGTTTCAATCGATATTTTATTTTTCGTCTTTCCTGTAAGAAGCATAAATGCCGCAGCCTTTGAAGCAGCTGCGGCACAGCTTCCCGTTGTAAATCCAAATTTCATATCCTATCCCAGTAATTATTTTACTCAAATTTTCCACTTGTATTATGATTTGTATGGGTCTGTCAGGGAGCAGGTTTACCCCAAATTTGTTCTATTTTTGACGAGTCGTGTGCAAGTTACATGCTGATTATCAGCTTATGATTGCCCAGGAAAGCCTCGTTCAAGCGTAGCGCGTTCTGGCTTTCCTGCGGCATAATAAGCATAGCTGATAACAGCATTTACTTGCACTAGACGCAGGAAACTTTAGAACAAATTTGGGGTAAACCTGCTCCCTGACAGGCCCCTGCTAAACTTAATGCAACCATATGTGGAAAATTTAGATTCCATACATTAATGCGTTAACAATTGCCGCAGCCACATTGCTTCCACCTTTTCGTCCACGATTTATGATATACGGCACATCACTTTCCACAAAAAGCTCCTTCGCCTGCACCACATTTACAAATCCAACTGGAACGCCTATCACAAATGCCGGCTTAAATTTTTGCTGCTGCATCATCTCATACAGACTAATCAAAGCTGTCGGAGCATTTCCTATGGCAAAAATCACAGGCTTTTTAATTAATGCCGCCTTTTCCATGCTTACTGTAGCCCTTGTGACCTGTCTTTTTTTTGCCTCAGCGGCAACATCTTCATCCGCCATAAAACAGTGAACTTCTCCACCAAACTTAGCAAGTGTTGTCTTGTTGATTCCGGCTTTTGCCATATTGGTATCTGTTACGATATCCGCACCATTTTTTATCAATTCTCTTGCAATTCCTATGGCATCCTTTGAATAAGCCATGGTAGTGGCATATTCAAAATCAGCTGTTGTGTGAATAACACGCTTTGTTACCGGCTCCTGCTGTGGGTCTAAGATTATATTTTTCTGTTTTAGTTCCTCACCAATAAGTTCAAAGCTTCTTGCCTCAATATCCTTTGGAAGCACGAACTCAATTGTATTATTTATATCCATAAAAGTTTTATACTCCTAAAACCTCTTTTATTTTATCTATCAGGTAAACATTTTCATCATGCTTTTTAACAGCTACACGATAGTATCCCTTTGTGAGCCCCTTGTAGTCGCTGCAGTCTCTTATCAATATTCCTCTTTCAAGCAGCATTTCATACAAATTCTTGGAACTCTCTGATTCTATTAAATTATCCTGTTCACTTTCATTCCTGTAAAAAAGAATAAAATTTGCCTCTGATTCTGTTACCTCAAAACCAAGTTCCTTTAGCTCTGCTGACAAATACTCTCTTTCTTTTTTGATATATCCGGCAGACTCCTCTACAAATTTTCTCTCAGCGCAGGCCGCATTCCCTACACATTGAGCCATCACCGACACATTCCACTCCGGCAGATGTCTTTCTATGGAAACCGCAAACTTTTCATTTTCTATAAATGCATATCCAAGTCTTACACCTGGCACAGAAAAACTCTTTGTAAAAGCCCGAAGAACTATGGCGTTCTTATATCTTCTAAGTACTGGAATTATTGAAGACTCTTTTTCTTTTCCCGTAAGTGAAATAAAACATTCGTCCACCACAAACACTGTTCCTGATTTTTGACAAGCATCTGCTAAAGCCTCTATTTCTTCCCTTGTTCTAAGTCGGCCAGTGGGATTGTTGGGATTTGCATAGATAAATATATCCGGCTTTAGGGTACGAATCTTCCTATCCAAATCATACTCGTCAAAACAAAAAGATACCTTGGTATCATATGCCCTTAATACATGCTCATAGCCTGCAAAACCCGGTGCAAAAAGCAGAGCGCTCTGTGGTCTGACCTCATGAATCACCGCCATAAGAATCTCTGATGCACCGTTTCCACAGATTATACAGTTTGAATCTATTCCAAACAGTGCTGACAATTTCTTTTTTAATTTCTCACATTTTATATCCGGGTATGTGTCAATAAAATCAAGGGATTTTTTTGCAGCTTCAATAACCTGCTTTGGTGTATCACAAGGATTTAAATTAACTGAAAAATCATATTCTATTTTATTTCTATAAATATCTCCGCCGTGCATTTTGTTATCCTCTAAATTAATTTATTACCCCTAAAATACACAAAATTGCTACAAATAATACCTCTCCCATAATTGCTGTTGCATACAATAGATTGTTGGCCCTTTTTATATCATCTATCTCAATTTCCCGTAATTTATCACCTATAAAAGGCTTCTTTACTATTTTTCCAAAATAAGAGGCATCTCCTGCCAACTGTATTCCAAGAGCCCCTGCGCAAGCACTTTCAGTTTGTGCCGAATTTGGACTTTTATGGTTAAAACGGTCTCTTTTAAATATTCTGTATGCCTCAACTGCACTATACTTTTTCCCCAGGAAAAAACAACTTATTATCATAAACCAGGCGCTTATTCTTGATGGTAAAAAATTAACCACATCATCAAGCTTTGCCGCACATCTTCCAAAATCCATAAACCTGTCATTTTTATATCCAATCATGGAATCCATAGTATTTATTGATTTGTAGAAAAAACCTGCTATGGGTCCTCCAAATGCCAAAAAAATCATAGGTGCAATAACACCATCAGAAGTGTTCTCGGCAACAGTTTCAACAGCTGCCTTTGCTATCTGAATTTGGTCAAGATTTTGGGTATCTCTTCCAACAATCATAGAAACGGCATATCTTGCATCTTCTATTGTCCCCTGTCCCGATTTTATTCTATGAAGCTCCCTATATACCTTCATACTTTCTTTTCTAAGGCATTTTGTGGCAAGAAGCTGGTATGTCATAATTGTTTCTACCATGACACCAAAAACTATATTAATATAATATGCTCCGAGTAATAGTCCAATTACAAACAACTCTGTAATTGTAATCACAAGAACAACAGTTATTATTCCCTTTCTTCTCTTTGCATCCGCTGTCTGATTTTCATCCTGCAGGAATTTCTTTTCAAGTGCTCCTATCAGGCTTCCTATCCATCTTATTGGATGAGGCAGCCAATATGGATCTCCTACTAATAAATCGAGAATAAATCCACATAAAAAAGCAATTATATGGTAAAGCATCAACATCTCCTCAAATTTGAAAACTGCCAAACATTTTCACTATTTTTTTCTGCCATAAAAACATACCCCTGTGCATTTTTAACCTGATAACTGTAATACTCTCCTCCAAAAAAATTCTCTAGTACAGCCATTATTGTTCCACCGTGCACTATTGCTGCCACTGTTATCTCTTCCCCCTTATCCATAGACTGATTCCGCGCAGACAGCTCTATCGTTTCCATCATATCAGAAAATCCCTCTAGGGTTCTTTTCTTAAAGTCTTCTAATTTCTCTCCCCCAGGAAAAGGTAGTGTTCCATTACTGTCTATCCATCTCTGGTAATCAGAATTCCCATTTAGTTCAAGATAATTTTTACCTTCAAAATCACCAAAATCAGTTTCCCTGAAATCTTCAATTACAGTAATATCAGCTTCGCTTTTTCCTGTAAGAATTCGGGCAGTTTCTAGACATCTTTTCATGGGACTTGAAAAAACATAATCGAAAACAATCCCTTTATGCCTATTTTCTCTAATATTTTCTATACATAAAGCCCCTTCTGACGACAGGGGCTCATCTGTTCTTCCTATATATCTGGCTTCTTTATTTCCTTGGGTCAGTCCATGTCTTATGAGATAAATTATCACTTTATTCTCTGCCAAAGTCCGCATATTATTCTCACCACACATTCTGACTCTGAAGCAATTCTTGTCAGAAGCCTTCCTGTCTTTTCCCTGTACATTCTCTCCTCTTCTTCAATTGGAACAACTCCGTTTCCAACCTCATCACTAATTATAATCAGATTATCTTTGTAGAAAAATAGTCTCTCTATATCATCAAACCCTTCTTTTACAAGCAAATGGAAATGATTAATAATAACTTTTTCTGTGTCATCCATTTCCTCTAGATAATCAAATAGCCTATCATAATTTTTTTCATCAAAGACTGCAGCATCAGGGTATCTGTCAGCCACCAGGCTAAATTTCCCCTGCGCATAACCACCTATGTATAATTCCATTCCACTGCTCCAAAAACGAAATTCTTCTCCTGCTAAGTTAAAATAGAAACTACAGTAAGAAAAACTGCTGTTGTAAGTTCACTGATGCATACAAAAAATCCCGATAAGTCACCAGTTACTCCGCCAAATTTTCCATAGCTTTGACGAATGTAATAAAATACTGCTACAAGAGCTGCCGCAACTGCTGTAATTCCATATATTGGCGAGATAACTATCATTAAGACAATACATATTAATCCCTGAACAAGAAGCGAAATGCTTACTGTCTTTTTAGCTGCAGTTTTAAGTGATGTACTTAACATTCCATCAGGTTTTGCCGGTCTTATTATCATAACTGACAATCCACTGAGCACTCGTGACAAGAAAAACGAAAAACAAAAAATGTAATATGCCGATGTATCACGTATCAATTGCGACATACATCCCATATAGAGAATAAAGTATGAAGCAACACCAATCACCGAAAAAGCCCCTATATGAGGGTCCTTTAAGATTTCCAACTTCTTTTCACGACTCTCATGTGAAGAAAGCGCATCGATTGTATCCATAAATCCATCAAGATGAAATCCGCCTGTTATAATAAGTGGAATCAATATTGGAATTGCTATAAACAGTATTTCCGGAAGCTCATAAATAGCTGCAAATGCATACCAGTCATAAAGAATGATACCAATAATTGAACCTATCCATGGGAAAAAACAAAAATGATATTTCATGTCATCTGACCCCCATTTGAAGGTCGGCATAGGTATTTTACTGTACATTGAAAACGCTACCGCAAACGATCTGAAAAATTTTTTAATTTTCATAGTAATTTATCCTTTCTGTTTTATAGGTATTCCAACAACCACTTCAAACACCTGTGTAGATATTTTTGCAATTTCCTGATTTATCAGCCCTAAAGCTTTGATATATTCATGTGTAGAATCTTCGTATTCCACCCCATCTTCAAACACATTGTTGCTTACAATAATCAGATGTTCAAAAAAGTGAGATATGTCTATTATATCACGAATGATTTTTTCAACTACTATTTCTTTTAAAATTATATTATTTTTCTGAAACATTTCATTTGCAAGCAGATTTGACATACATTCAAGCATCCCTGACGCCTTATTTTCCGGGCTAGTCTTTATTTCTCCTATGCTACAAGTCAAATCAGTTGGACTTTCTATTGTCGAAAAGCCTTTTCCCTCTCGAAGTCTGCGGTGCCTGTCCACCTTCTTTTGACCTTCTTCTCCGTAGACCTTCATGGTTGCAATATAGTATTTATTTTTTGAATCTGTTTCCAAAAGAAGTGCCTCAGCAAATTCACTCTTTCCGCTTCCGCTTCCACCTAATACAAGGGTTATCATTCTGCCTCCTAAAAGCGTTCATATTGACCAACGCCTGCCTCATCAAAAGAAAAGCTGCTCTTATATACCTCGTTTGCGATATTTAATAAAGACAGCATCATAACAGCCCCCGTTCCTTCTCCCAAAGCCATATGCCCATCAATTACCGGTGTAAGGTTCAGTTCTTCTACTATTTTTACTACACCGGGCTCCTTACTCATATGAGAAGGAATCATACAGTCTTTTATTCCAGGAGCTATCCTTTCGGCTGCAAACGCTGCAACCATACTGATAAATCCATCTATTACGATTGGTACATTATAAAGCTTTCCTCCAAGAAAAACTCCACACATTGTCGCTATATCAAATCCACCAAAGGTTCGAAGAATCTCTTTGGTATCTCTTGGGTCAATTTGATATTTATCAATAGCATCAGCAATAACCTTCTTCTTGTGTGCCAGTTTTTCATCACTTAATCCAGCGCCTCTTCCTGTTACTTCCTCTGCTTTCATACCAAGCAGAGCTGCTGCAACGGCACTGCTTGTAGTGGTATTTCCGATTCCCATCTCTCCGGTGCAGATCATCTCATATCCCTTGTTCTTGTACTCAAGAACAAGTTTTTTTCCGGTCTCTATTGCATCATCCAACTCTTCCATAGTCATTGCCGGCTCCTTGGAAAAATTCCTGCTTCCTTTTCTTATCTTAAAATCTCTTACATTTTCAAACTGCTGGTCAGAGTTAATTCCCACATCAATTACAGCCACATCTGCTCCTACTGTCTTTGCCATGATTCCAACAGTTGATTTTGACTTGGCGATATTTTCTGCACATATTGCAGTAACACTTTGGTCAGACTGGCTTATTCCCTCTTCTACGATTCCGTTATCTGCACATAGAACAAGGACAACATTTTTATCAGTAACAGGAACCTCCTTCTGTTGTATCTGACCGATTTTTGCCGTGAGTTCTTCAAAAACCCCCATTCCATCTAAGGGTTTTGCAACAGCATCCCAGTTTTTCTTTATCTTGGTATAATACTCCATCTTTTGTCATCTCCTAATGCTATTTTAACATGCCATAAACCGCATCCATATCCATATGATTTCTAACCATATCCGCCAATTTATCATATTGTGTCTGTTTAAATTCTTCATAATTTTGCTCAGAATTTTCACCAAGCTCTACACCTTTATTTTTTGCCAGAATCTGTATTATTTTATAGGCAATTGCGCCTCCATCAAAAAAGCCATGAATATAAGAGCCATATACATTTTTATTTGAATCCTTTGATGTAGCTCCACCTGGAAATTCCCTGGCATTTACTCCAAGCCTTGTCTTTCCCATATGAATCTCATAGCCCAAAAGCTCCTCGCCATTTAGGCAAGAGAAGACTCCGTCACATCCTGATATTACAGATTTTACCTGTGTTCTTGTCTTATCTAATAGAAGTGTCGTCTCCACATCTAAAAGCTCCATGCCACGGATACTTCCGCCTTCCTCTACGCAATCAGGATCATTTATAATATTACCCAGCATCTGAAATCCACCACAAATTCCAAATATTATTTTTTCTTTAGACTGCTTTTTTATCTCCGCTTCAAAACCAGACTCTCTTAACCACTTCATATCTGCAATAGTATTTTTACTTCCCGGAATAATTATCATATCAGCATTTTCCAAGTCTCTAGGATTTTTCACATAATTTACGCTTACACCATCTACCTGCTCAAATGCAGAAAAATCAGTAAAGTTTGACAATCTTGGCAATCTAATGACAGCTATATTTATGATTCCATCCTCTTTATTTGAAAGTCTGCTGCTAAGACTGTCCTCGTCATCAATTGATACATTTATGTATGGTAAAACTCCTGTTACAGGAATGCCTGCTTTTTCCTCAAGCATACTGATTCCTGAATCAAGAATGGTCTTGTCCCCTCGGAATTTATTTATCACCAGACCTTTTATTCGGTCTCTTTCCTCTTCTGATAAAAGCATTATCGTTCCAAGAAGCTGTGCAAATACTCCACCTCTATCAATGTCACCCACCAAAAGCACAGGTGCATCAAGAATTTCGGCAAGTCCCATGTTTACTATGTCATTATCTCTTAGATTAATCTCTGCCGGGCTTCCTGCTCCTTCAACCACGATGATATCTGCCTGTTTTTCCAATTCATGAAAAGCTTTTTTTATATCGGGAATCAGTTCTTTTTTGTATGCAAAATACTCTCTTGCAGACATATTCCCAATTACTTCACCGTTTACTATCACCTGTGAACCCACATCGTTTGTAGGTTTAAGCAGAATGGGATTCATGCACACCTGCGGTTTTATCTGACATGCTTCTGCCTGCATTACCTGAGCTCGTCCCATCTCAAGCCCGTCTTCTGTAATATATGAATTTAATGCCATGTTCTGGGATTTAAAGGGAGCCACTCTGTAGCCATCCTGCTTAAAAACTCTGCAAAGTCCGGCCACCACAAGGCTTTTTCCCGCATTTGACATGGTTCCCTGTACCATTATTACTTTTGCCATTCTATTTTTCCAATCTTCTTTGCGTATTCCATAAGCTGTTTATTCTTTTCATTTAAAGGGCCAAATTCTTCAAGTGTACAAATACATTTTTCACATTTATTTATCAGCTCTTTTGCCTTATCGAAGTTTTCATCACTTATCTCATAAAAAGCTTTTTCTAAAATCACACTTGATGCTAATGATTTTGCAATCGGATATTCAATATCATTTTCATAAAGAATTCCGGCTGCAAAAGGGATATTCTCCCTTTGAAGTCTGTAAAACACTGGTATTCCACAGCCTCCGGCACTTATCACAAACACCTTGGGCTCACCTTTATTGCCACATAGATTCATCTGCCCTGTCAGTGGGTCAAAGTATTCCTTGTCCACTCCATAGAGTTTTTGAATGTAATCTCCTGCAAAAATTTCTCCTGGTGTTGCTATCATATCAATATTGTCACCCTTTATACAAGCAATATTATCAGACACCTGACGGGCAAGGTCAAGCTCGTGAAGGGACATTATTATTGCCATATTTTTTTCTCTTGCAAGCCTTCTGATATTCTGAAGGATATCCAGTTTGTATCTCATATCCAAAAAGGATGTGGGTTCATCTAACACCAGAATTTCCGGCTCCTGACATATTGCTCTTGCAAGCATTATTCTCTGTCGCTGCCCATCACTTATCTGGTTAAAATCATTATCTGCCACATCTTTTGCCTGCACCATGTCAAGGGCTTCATCCACTTTTTCCCAGTCTTCTTTTGACAGTATACCCAAAGTTCCTGTGTAGGGATATCTGCCTGATGCAACCACCTCTTTGCACGAAAGCTGCTCCGTTTTTAACCGCTCTGTCATTACCATTGCCATCTGTCTGGCCAGCTTCTTCTCACTTTGTATTTTATAATCTTCTTTACCAATAAAGACCGTCCCCTTAAGTGGAGACAACTGCTTTGTAAGCGTCTTTAAGATTGTAGATTTACCACAACCATTTGGTCCAATCAAGGTAAGAACCTGCCCTTCTTTTATTTCCAGATTAATATTTCTTATAAGGGGTGATTTTTTATAACCGACAATAAGGTTTTCTGTCCTTGCGCTCATACTCTCTCCCCCTGTCTTTTAACCATTGCATAAATTACTACCGGAACTAAAAGCACCGCTGTCACCGAACTTATACTTACTTCTGTTGGAGCAAAAACAGTTCTTGCTATTCCATCACAAAACAACGTTATAACAGCTCCACCCAGGAAGCATCCCGGAATAAGTACCAGCGGCTTTGAGGTCTTTGTGGCAGCCTTTATCAGATGTGGCACCGCTATTCCCACAAAGGAAATTGGCCCTGCAAAAGCTGTCACACATGCTGATAAAATGCTAGACAAAAAAATCATTATCACTCTAAGCATCTTCACATTTACACCTAAATTTTTCGCATAATTTTCCCCCATCTGATAAGCACTGATAGGCTTTGCCATAAAAAAAGTAATAAGCACAGATGCAAAAACTAAAATTGTCATCACTTTAATATTGTCCCATGTCATTCCTGAAAAGCTTCCAAGTGACCAATTGTGAAGGTTAACAATATTTGAATCATTTGCAAAGGTTACACAAAAATCTGTAATAGCAGAACAAATATAGCCAATCATTATTCCGCATACAACAAGAAGTGACATCCTTTGGACTCTTAGAGAAATTAAAAGAACAAATCCCATTGCAAGAATCGAACCTGCAAACGCTGCCGCTACCATCCCAAAAGAATTTATTACCACACCCTGACTTAGCAAAAAAATCATTGTAAGTGCAACAACAAGCTTTGCTCCCGATGAAATTCCAAGCACATAGGGTCCTGCAATTGGATTTTGGAAAAAGCTCTGAAGTAAAAAACCGGATACAGAAAGTGCCCCTCCTAGTACAATTGCAGCTATTATTCGTGGCATACGAATCTGCCAGATAATGTTGTAAGATGTAATATCACTTCTGTCACCACAAAAAATATCAACTATCTGTCCAAGTGACAATTCAACACTTCCATAAGCCACATTCCATATAAATAATCCTATCAATAATGCAGTTATCACTAAAAATGATGTTATGTATCGTTTCATTTCTTATCGCTACCTCAATTTGTCACCTTAGTTTATCACTTCAGTTTTTTCAGGAATTTGTTCTCCCCTACTGTTTCTCCTTCAAGTACTTTATTCAGGTCTTCAATAAAAATGCATGTCTGGGATGTCTGCTGGTAAAAATCACTTCCGGTTGTAAAAACCATTCCATTTTTTACTGCTTTAAAATCTGCAAACAAGCTGTTTTTTTCTATCAACTCATCAACGCTCGACAGTTCCCCTTCAATTGTTCCATTGTATATTAGCACATCAGCATCCTTTGCCCATGCGTAAAAATCCTCAACCTGCATATTCATTGATGACAAAGCATTTTCTTCTTCCTCTACATATCCGGATAGGACATAATTTCCTCCTGCAAGCCCAATCATCTTTGCCACATAATCATTCGGCTTTCTGACAGTAATTGAACCATTTGAATTAACTGCAAAAAATGCAACTTTTTTACCCGTATTGTCTTTTTCTATTATAGGCTCAACTTCTCTTACCTGCTGTTCAAAATAAGCATTTGCTTCTTCCTCTTTGTCAAACAACACTCCATATAATTTTATCCATTCAAGTCTTCCCAGCGGATGAGTTTCATAGCTGCTTCTTTCTACCATAACTGTAATTCCAAGCTCTTCGAGCTTTTCTTTCACCTCGGGATTATGATTTATCATGGTGTTTGCTATGGCAAATCTACATTCTCCAGCTACAAGCATTTCATAGTCAGGTGCACTATATTTACCTGCATAGATTAGATCTCCATTATCTATTGCCCTGGCTGCTTCCTCGACACACCAGTCCTCCTTTTTGGTTGCTGTATATTTTACACAGTCCATAGAGCCAGTTTGTACTATCAAATCCATGGCACAGCTTGAAAGTAAGTAAACATCCGACAATGGCTTTTTAATCACTGTTATATCTTCCGGAATATTATCCGGTACAGGCGCATCCTCTGATACAAGCAAAAAACGACCGCCGTCAACGATCGTAATCATTTCATATTCACCATACTTATCTATATTGAATTGTGTAGCGTAAGAAAGTTCTACACTTTTTGTCTTTTCAAGACTTTCAAAATCTATTCCACTTTCCTCTTTACTGGTATCTGCATTGCTCCCGGTGCCACAGGCACCGAGAAGAAATGCAAATACTGTAAGAAGTATAAAAATCTTCTTTATTTTTCCCATATCTTTTAGTCTAATTAATCCTCTGCTTCAAAGGTAAGTACATATTCTATTTCATGTGGCTTTCCCATTGCAACAGTGTCTGCAATTACATTCATTTCACAATTTATTCCATCAATTGGGAAAGTAAATGTTGAAAAATCTCCATCGTTTTCATTCATGTATTTTTCTCCATTTACAATCATGTAATCATAATTTTTGCTACTCCATACAATTGTTGCATATGCCTTACCATCTTTGACTTTGACTGTTGCAGGAGAGTTTACTGTTGCTTTTCCAGAACCACCTTCTAATGTAACGTTTACAGAGTATTCTCCATCTACTACTTCCTCTAATTTTCTCTGGGGATTTGTTACGCTTACTTTATGGTCATACCAGGTTCCCTTGCTTCCGAAAATTGCAAGGTCAAATTCCTTGTCCAGACTCTCTACCGGTACATCAAATCCGTATACTTCCTCTGTAGCTCCATCCTCATATGTAACAGTGTCTGTTGTTGCCTCAATCACCTGTGCCCCATCTTTTCCGGCGTCCTTTGCCTTTCCTAAATAGAGCTTTGAAATCTTCTTTGATACGAGGCTAATATGAATTGTCATCTTTCCATCTTTTACTGTAAGATCTCCAAGTCCTTTCTTTGCATCATTTACATGAAACATTGAGCTGTCTGTCTTAAACTCGGCTGTATACTTTCCATCAGCAAGATCCTTTGATGAAGAACCTGCCACTGACGATTCAACCGGTATCTGATTCTCAATTGCCTCTTTTGCGTGAGCTACATAAATTGCTCTGATTGCTTCAATTGAACCAAGTCCTGAAATTTGGGCATCTACTGAATCAAATACTTTTTCAGCTTCAAACATGCTCTTCCATGAGTCCTCATCATCGCCTGCCATATCGTTATTGGCGTGGTCTCCTGCAACTACCATAAGAGGTCTTAATACAACTTTTTTATATCCAGCTTCCTTTACAGAATCAATTACATTTTCACATGCAGTCTCTTCCGGCTCACCCTCAACAGTACCAATAAATACGTTCTCATATCCAAGATCAGACATCTGTTTTTCCATCTGTGTATATGTTACCTTTGCAGAATGTGAAGTTCCATGACCCATTAATACAAAGGCAAGGCCATCTTCTTCTGCTGCCTCAAGACTATCATAGCCCGCATCCTTATAGGCATCCTCCACAACAGCTTTTGATACATTTTCTTTGTCTGTATTTGACTCTGTCTCATCTGCTCCAACATCACCTAAAAGAGGCTGTGCAATTGTAACCTTTTCAAAATTTGATTTATATTTTTCTACGGAATCCATGATCTGCTCATACTCAATTCCCTTCATCAAATGAGTTGGCTGTATAACAAGATTCTTTACCTTGTTGTCAACTGCTCTTTGAAGTGCCTGATCCATGTTGTCGATTTTCTCTTCATCTCTTGCCTGAATATGATTAATAATAATCTGAGATGTAAATGCTCTTCGTACTGACCAGTCAGGATATTGCTCCTGAAGTTCTTTTTCAATACTGCTGATATCCTCTACTCGACTGTCATTAAATGAAGTTCCAAAGCTTACCACTAAAAGCTCGTTCTCTCCAATATCATCTGAGTTTAATGGATCATCCTTTGAGGCATCACCTGTATCTCTTCCGAAATAGTCAGGGTCTGCATATTCTCCTTGTACCAGTTCTTTCTGCTTGTCTGTCAAATTATCCCAAGCCTCCTTTGCAGTTTTACACTGCTCATCAGTTTTGTCAGTTCGCTCCTGTACATAGATGGCATCAATAAGTTCTGCCACCTTATCTGCTTCTGCCTGATCATCTACCTTTCCTGTTGTTTCGGTATCATCGTTACTTCCACAACCTCCAATCGCTCCTGCAGCTAATGCGCACGATAGGAAAAGTGCTAATAATTTCTTCTTCATAGTTATTCCTCCTTTATTATTGATGATTCATGTTTTTTGTTATATATGAGAAAAACTCATTGAAACAAAAAACTCCGCTCGAAATCGAACGGAGAATCGGTCAACAAACAAGCCGCAGATATAGCGACTATTTACAGTACGACCAATTCCTCGTGATCTGGGTTATTACCCTGTACCAGATAATTGGCAGGTTTCCTGGCTGTAAGATCTTCATAAAGCTTTTGCCTTCCCAACTTCTGTCAGTGACATTTATCAAAGCTTTACTCCCTTTTCACAGTGACGAGATCGCACAGGATTTTCACCTGTTTCCCTTTTACCTTCCCAGGGTATGCACCCTGGCAAGCACCGATTATCTTTCTATGAAGCTGTGCACATATTAACACATGAATACTTATATTGTAAACACCTAATGCTTTCCTTATATACTATTCTATTCCATATCCTTCAGAAGTCCGTGCTTTTCATATGAAGTAACACGGGAAACATGATTATCATCGTCCACAAAGACAACTCGTGGCTTGTAATCCTTTACTTCTTCAGGAGTCATCTGGGCATAAGCCATGATAATAATTTTATCACCTGTACTTACACAGCGAGCAGCTGCCCCATTCAGGCAAATCATTCCTGAACCACGCTCTCCAGCGATAGTATATGTCTCAAAACGGCTTCCGTTATTTACATCTACAATCTGAACCTTCTCGTACTCATAGATTCCTGATTCATCTAAGAGGTCCTGATCAACAGTAATTGACCCTACATAGTCCAATTCAGCCTGTACTACGGTTGCTCTGTGAATTTTTCCTTTTAACATCTCTACTAACATCTTATTACTCCTCTACGATAAAGTTGTCTATAAGTCTTGTCTTTCCAATGTATACAGCCATTGCAACTAATACACAGCCCTCTATTTTTTCAACAGGCATCATTGTCACACCATCTACTGCAGATACATAATCAATCTTTGCAAGTGGCTCCTTGCTGATATTTGAAATCATTGCATCAACGATTTTATTTGCATCCTTTTCACCTTCTTCTACCATCTTCTGTCCAAGTTCAATACTCTTTGATAATACAAGTGCAGCTTTTCTTTCTTCTTCGTTTAAGTAAGTATTTCTAGAAGACTTTGCAAGTCCGTCTTCCTCACGAATAATTGGACATCCCACGATTTCAATTCCGTATGACATATCGCGTACCATTCTCTTTATGATTGCAAGCTGCTGCGCATCCTTCTGTCCGAAAAATGCTTTATCCGGTGTAACAATGTTGAAAAGCTTTGCTACAACTGTACATACGCCTCTGAAGTGAATTGGGCGAGTCTTTCCACAGAGTTGTTTTGGCATATCTGACTGAATCTCTACATATGTAGCTGCGTCTTCAAAATACATCTCTGATACTTCAGGATGGAATACCATATCACATCCATGCTCTTCTAAAAGCTTACAGTCATGGTCAAAATCTCTTGGATATGTCTCTAAATCTTCATTCGGTCCAAACTGTGTTGGATTTACAAATACAGATGCTACCACTTTGTCACACTGACTAACAGCCTTGTCCACAAGACTAGCATGTCCTTCGTGTAAATATCCCATTGTTGGAACAAGTCCAACTGTAAGTCCTTGTTTTTTCCACTGAGCAACCTGTGCTCTTACTTCTGCTATAGTTGTTGCTACTTTCATTTCATCCTCCTTGGTTCTGGCGGCTTCCACCTGTAAAGGTAGCCGTTCGAATTCGCTTAATTTTATAATGTTGCCAAAAACTCATCTGAACAGTCACTCTTTACGTACGCTTGCTCTGGTGTTGGGAATGTCTGAGCTTTTACTTCGTTATCGTATGCCTTGAAAGCATCTTTCATTGCTTCTCCGATTTCACCGAATCTCTTAACAAATTTTGGAACATAATCACCTGTCATTCCAAGCATATCCTGATATACAAGAACCTGACCATCACATTCTGTTCCTGCCCCGATTCCTATAGTAATAATGTCAAGCTTCTTTGTAATTAATGCTGCAAGCTTTGGTGGAACACACTCTAAAGTTACTGCAAATGCTCCAGCCTCCTGAACTGCAAGTGCATCGGCTAATACTCTTTTTGCATTTTCTTCACCTTTACCCTGAACCTTAAATCCGCCCATGGCATTTACCGACTGTGGTGTCATTCCAATATGGGCTACTACTGGGATTCCAGCGTTTGTAATCGCTTTAATCTGCGGACAAACCTCAACTCCACCTTCAAGCTTAATTGCGCTTGCTCCAGTTTCTTTCATAATTCTTCCTGCATTCATAAGTGCCTGCTCAACAGATACCTGATAACTCATAAATGGCATGTCCACTACCACAAAGGTATCTTCACAGGCTCTTTGAACACTTCTTCCATATACAATCATCTCGTCTACGGTAACTGGAAGTGTATCCTTATATCCCTGCATTGTCATTCCAAGACTGTCTCCAACAAGAATCATATTGATTCCTGAAGCCTCAACAAGTCGAGCTGTTGTGTAATCATAACATGTAACCTGAGATATTTTTTCTCCGTTTGCTTTCATCTGAGCTAATGTCAATACTGTGTTCTTCATATAATCTAATCCTCCAACAACTTAATTGATTACTTTTCCCATAGAACTGTAATCTACATCCGGATGTCTTTCCTTTGCTATCTTAACCAGGCATCTTGATACGGCTCTATACATTTGTGTTTGTTCTTCGCTTAAAAAACAATCTAAATGTTTTCTTACTGTTTCCACATCACATCTTTCAACCGGACCTGTCAATGCCTCTTTGGGTCCAACCTGAAACACCTTGTTTATATTGCTCTTTGCAAGTGGCATAAGCGCCTGCAATGCTTCCTCCTCGGAAAACCCGCATTCCAATAAAAGAGAAATGCTTTCCGATACAAGTGCGCACACCAGATTACTGGATATGGCACAGGCTGCATGATATGCAGTTTTTTTCGTCCCGTCGATTACTCTGGTTGGATTTCCAAAACCTTGAAACAATTCCATCCATTCACCAAGATATTTTTCATCTCCTTCAAGACAAAAAAAAGCATCCTTCAATTCCCTGTACGATTCGTATTTACTACTTACAGGAAAAAGCGGATGTATTGAATATCCAAAAGCCCCATGCTCTGCTATATCACTAAAAGCTTCCCTAGCAGTCATAGCACCACTGCAATGACATATCTGTTTATTTTTTATATTCAGTTTCCTTATCTCATCATATACTGATGAAATCTGTCCATCTGGTACTGTTACAAAAATCGCGTCGCTTTGCTCAACCAACTTTGAAACATCATCAAAAAATTCTGTCTTTGTAAAATTCGCTGCATCCTGTGCAGATTCTGGGTGTCTGCTATAATAGCCGATCACCGGAACTTGTCGTTCTACAAAATATCTTCCCAAGGAACAACCAACCTTCCCTGCTCCAATAAAACCTATTTTCATCGTATCACCCTACTTTCCTCAAGATGACGCGATTACCAGATAACTCTGAATATACTATCTATGCCGGTACAGTTTCCATTTGGAATACCATCCGTTAACTTTGATATTGTAGCACCTCACTAATCAAAAGTAAAGGAAAAACTCATTTGTATTAGTCGCTTTTTTGTGTTAAACTTGTGACGTAAGTACTACTTGTGTATAGGAGGGAAGTTTATGCTTGATACCCTGTTAGCTATTCAAAATATAGGAATTATCATTCTAATTATACAGATTGCGTATGTTTTTAATCAAAAGCCAACAGCACAGCAAAAGTGGGTTTTGCTCATTTCTATTTCCACCTTGATAAATGTTTTGGGTTATACTATGGAAATGAAGGCAACCAGTGCTGATGTTGCATATTTGGCAGTGAAATTCATATATGTTGGAAAACCATTTATTATTCTGGGAACCTTTTTCTTTTGCATTAAATATTTTAGAATCAGATTTCCACGTTGGGCTTTTGCGCTTATTTCATTTATTCAGGTTTTGATTGTTTTTCTGGTAAATACAAATGAATACCATCATCTGTATTACAGTGAGCAAAGCTTTACAAATGAAGGTCTTTTCCCTCACCTTATTTTTTCTCATGGTCCTGTATACTATGCATATATGGGATTAATCATAGTATATATGCTTATTCTCATTATTCTGGGAATTAAAAAAATTATTACCTCCACAAATAAAGTTGACCGTTGGCGTGCAATTTTTCTAACACTTATTGTTCTCCAATCATTTTCCGGTCTCCTAATATACTATACCGGAATAACAAAAGGCTATGATTGTACTGTTTTATCATATGTAGTAGGTACGGTTTGCTTGTTCTTCTGTATGGTAAAATATGACATTCTTGATGCAGTTGGAATTGCCAGAGAAAACATTCTTGACGAGTTTCCGGATGGACTTCTTGTTTTGGACACGGATAACCATATTGTTTACATAAATGACAAGCTATTATCAATTTATCCGAAGATACAAGGTTCTCATTTTAGCAGAAATCTTAAGGTAATTGAAGAAACATATGAAAACAATGGTGAAATAAATAGAGATAACTGTATTTATAATGTGAGCAGAAAAGATCTTTACCAAAAGGATATTTACTGTGGCATCATGTACATGATAAAGGATGTTACTTCTCAGAAAAATTACGAGATAAGTTTGAAGGAACAGGCTAGAATTGCAAATGAAGCCAACAAGGCAAAGTCTGATTTTCTTGCTAAAATGTCTCATGAGATTAGAACTCCTATTAATTCAATAATGGGCATGAACGAAATGATTCTTCGAGAGTCTACTCAGGATGAAATCAAGGAATATGCATATGATATAAAAAAATCTTCTTCCGCTTTGCTTTCGATAATTAATGCTATTTTAGACAGTTCCAAAATTGAATCTGGAAAAATGGAACTTGTTCCTGCAGAATACAAGCTTGACAGTTTCATCGCAGATTTGGCAAGTCTTCTGACAATAAAGGCAAAAGATAAAAACCTTGATTTTATTTTAGAAATTGACGAGCATATTCCAAACACGCTATATGGAGATGATAATAAGCTTCGCCAGATACTTATAAATATAGTAAACAATGCTATCAAATATACGGAAAACGGTTATGTAAAGCTTAATATTTCAGGTCAGGTTATAGATAATAAAATAAAACTATTCTTTGCTGTAGAAGACACTGGAATCGGAATCAAAGAAACAGATTTGCCGAAATTATTGCATGACTACGAAAGAATTGACGAAAAACGTAATCGTAATATTGAAGGAACCGGTCTTGGAATGAACATAGTTATCGGCTTGCTTAATCTTATGAATTCAGAAATAAAGGTAGACAGTACATATGGAAAGGGCAGTACCTTCTCATTTGAAATTGTACAGGATATAATTGATTGTACTCCTATCGGAAAATTTGACAGAGACTTTTCCGTTGTACATGAAGACTTTGACTATGCACCAAGCTTCGTTGCATCTTCTGCAAAAGTACTCGTAGTTGATGACAATGAAATCAACAGAAAAATTATTCTTAATCTGCTTAAGCAGACGAAAATTCAGTTTGATGAAGCCGCTTCGGGTATGGAATGTATACACAAGATTAAATCCCATCATTATGATTTGATTTTTATGGATCAGATGATGCCGGACTTAGATGGTGAAAAAACTTTTGAGATGATTCGTGCAGACAAAACACATATGTGTCAGAACGTACCAATTGTTATCCTCACTGCCAATGCAGTAGTTGGTGAGAAAGAAAGATTTCTAAGTCTGGGTTTTGATGACTATCTTTCTAAACCAGTTGAACCACAAAGGCTAGAAGGTGTTATTGCAAAACTTCTACCTTCTAATCTGATAAATCAGACTGATAATGATTTAGATAATGCTGACACATCAACTGATGATGATGCTAAGCAAATTGATTTGCCTGAGATTAATTTACCTCAGATTGATAATATTGACTGGGAAAGTGCAATCAAGTATTTCCCTGACGAAGAGTTAATGCTTGAAACAACTCAGATGGTTGCAAATCAATTTGATGATGATATTGCTTCTCTAAGTCAATACGCCGATGATATAGAAAATATGCACCATGACTACGCTATAAGAGTTCACAGCGTAAAAAGTTCAACAAACATGATTGGCGCCATAATGGTTTCAAAGCTTGCCCTACTTCTTGAGATGGCTGCAAAATCACAGAATTTTGACAGAATAAAAGCTCTCCATCCAATTCTGATTGAAGAGCTTAATACATTAAAAAATAATATTAATAACGCATTTTAAACACATTCAAGAACGCTCTAGCGTTCTTGAATGTGTTTTTCTGAGAACACTTATCCTTTTTTATTTTAGTATCTAATCAGCCATAACATCTGCTATTTTTTCGTCAACAAACAGACAGTTTCAATATGTTCTGTGAATGGAAAACAATCAAATGGTGTTACCTTTTTTACCCTGTATCCTTGCTTTGTCAGATATTTGAGGTCTCTTGCTAGACTCTTTGGACCACAAGATACATATACTACTCTGTCCGGTGACAGCTTAACAATTGACGATAAGAATTCTTCACTGCTTCCTGTTCTTGGTGGATCCATTATGACAACATCAGCCTTTTCACCCTTTAATGCCATTTCAACCATGAACTTTCCGGCATCATCATTATAAAATCTAATGTTTTTTGAACTGTTTCGCTTTGCATTTATTATTGCATCTTTTATTGCATCACGATTTAGTTCAACCCCGATTACCTCCCTGGCACATTTACTTGCTATTATTCCTATTGTTCCTGTTCCACAGTAGGCATCTATTACCTTTTCTTTTCCTGTAAGATGAGCAAACTGAATTGCCTTTTGATACAGTAGTTCTGTTTGCACAGGATTAACCTGATAAAATGAATTAGGTGATATTCTGAATGTACATCCACATAGTTTATCTTCAATATAACCTTTTCCGTACACAACTATGTTTCGCTCACCCAAAACCATGCTGGTTTTCTTGTCATTTACATTTATGACTACTGTGCTGATATTTGGATGCTTTTTCCTGATTGCTTTTACGAAATTATTTTTTGATGGAAGAATTGGCGAACCAAGTACCAAAACTACCATTATCTGACCGGTTGCATATCCTTTTCTGATAAGCACATGGCGTAAAAGTCCATAACCAGTATCCTCATCATAGGTTTTTATCTTAAATGACTTTAATAGATCCTTGATATCCCTGATAATCTGATCTGACTCACTATCCTCTATCTGACAGCTCTCAATATCTACCACATCATGTGTATTCTTGCGATACACACCGGCAACAATTTTGCCTCTGCCGACGCAATCAAATACTGCATGAACCTTATGTCTGTAATTGTAAGGGTTCTTCATCCCAACAATAGGTTCAACCTGGCAGTATGGTTCAAACAATTTTTTCACGTATTTTTGTTTTTTCTTTAACTGCTCTTTATATTCTATTCCCTGATAATCACAGCCACCACATTTTTTTGCGTATTGACATGGCTTATATTCTTTGATTTCCATAATATCACCTGATTATATTATTTTCCGTATGTTGCATATAAATATGCATGATCATATATGCATTGCCATCCACTTGAAGCAGAGCCTGTTACGCAAATATAGGTTTTCTTTGATGGTCCCTCTGCGTAACTTACAGCACAGTTTCCAGACTGATTAACGAAACCGGTTTTTGCTCCTAATACAGTTGCACCACCGAGCTCCTGGTCTTCTATTCTTCTTAAAAAGAGATTTGAAATTGTTATTCCTTCAGGACTTTGCTCAGTCATTGTAGTTTTGTATGTATGCTTTGTAAGTACTTCCCTACATATATCGTTTTCCATAGCCGCTTGCATTATTATTGCCATATCATATGGTGTCGTATACAAATTCTCATCGTATATTCCAACAGGATTTGTAAAATGTGATGTTTCTGAAAGTCCAAGTTCATCAACCTTTTTATTCATAAGCTCAATAAAATTATCCATTGAACCTGCTGAATAAAGAGCAAGCTGATACGCAGACTCTCCACCTGATGGAAGAATTGTTCCATAAAACAAATCTCTTACTGTAACTCTTTCATCTCTCTTAAATCCTGTCACACTACAATCATTTACATATGCATAATCTGTTGCTTCAAAAGTTATTGTAACGACATCATCTAAGTCTGATTCCGTAATCTGCTCTGATGCAACGAGGATTGTAAGAACCTTCGTCATGGATGCTGGTGTCATTTTTTTATGAGCATTCTTCTCTGCAATAATGACTCCCTCCTGCTCATCAATTACTACCGCAAAACCGCTGTCAATTTCCGGTCCTAACCCCACTGTATCATCTGTTTCTGTTGCAGAAAATAACTTCTTGACTTCCTCTGTCTCTGTTTCAGCTTTTCCCTTTTTTTCCTTGGATTTTGCAGCCTCTGTACTACTTTCATTATCTCCTCCACAATTAAGTGATGAAACTAATGATTTTCCCGCAAAAATTACTAATACAATTACCAATAAATAAACAACTATCTTTTTCACTAAACTATCTTCCTTTTCTAATTTGCTTTTCATAGTATACATTCCATACTATTTAAAGTGCAAGTGTATTTATGACTTATTTTATTAATCTAAACACTTTTTTCCAAAAAAATAGATAGGCAATTGTCATCACAAAAGCCTATCTATTACTGTAAATTCTTTTTAATTATTTAACAGCTCCGTCAACCATTCCTCCCATAATCTGCTTCTGAGCAAATAAGAAAAGAATAATCATTGGAATAATCGCAAGGAACGCAGCAGTAAGAATCAAATCCCACTGTTTTACATACGAACCTACAAATGCCTGTACTGCAACTGGAAGAGTTTTTACCTTACCATTATGACCAAGCATAAGTGATGGTAAAAGGTAATCGTTCCAAATCCACATTCCGTTAAGAATTGTTACTGTTACAATTGGTGGCTTAAGAAGAGGTAAAATAATCTCAAAGTATGTACGTTCTGGTGAACATCCATCAATTGCTGCAGCCTCCTCAAGCTCATAAGGTACAGTCTTGATAAATCCTGTAAGTATAAATACTGTCATAGCTCCACCAAATCCAAGGTAAGCAAAAATGATTCCAGGGAATGACTGAAGCATATCAATTCCGATAAATTTTCCTACATCTCTAAATGTAGCGATAAGTGGAAGCATAACAACCTGGAATGGAATAATCATTGATGCAATAAATGTCATGTAGATTACTGTTGACCATTTTGTTTTGTTTCTACAAATTACCCACGCAGCCATTCCTCCAAATAATCCTAAAAGGAGAAGTGATGCTATCGTTACTAGAGCTGATGTTCCAAATGCAGACCAAAAGCTGAAGTTTGAGTTATTTATTACTTTACTAAAGTTCTCCTGAAGCTGAGAGAAAGACATTCCTTCAACACTTACAGGATTCTGAACGATACTTGCTGCTTTTCTGAATATGTTAATTACTACTAACGCAAAAGGAAACAGAACATATAATGCAACTATTACCGCAAGAATTCTTACTATTATTGTTAATGGAGTAAGCTTCTTTACCATTACATCTCCACCTCCTTAGAATTTGATACACGTACCTGAATGATAGATACGATTGAAAGGATAATAAAGAATATTACCGCTTTTGACTGAGCAAGAGCATAATTATTCTTTGCAATCGCTGTGTTATAAATATTTAATGAGAGCATCTGAGTACCATTTGTCAGATATTGTCCCATGAAATCCTGTACGGATCCTGTACCATTTGTCAAAGACATATTAACATCGAACTGTTTAAATGCTGACTGAAGTGTAAGGAATGTACAAATTGTAACTGTGGAAGCAATCATTGGAAGCTTAATCTTGAAGAATGTCTGGATTCCTGTAGCTCCGTCAATTGCTGCTGCCTCAAGAACATCTCCTGGTATAGTTGTAAGACCAGTGATGTAAATCATCATTATGTATCCTGCATACTGCCATACATATACTATTACAATAGCAACGAAGGCTGTATTAGTTTTTGAAAGCATTGAAGAATTATATCCAAATGCACTTATTGTCCACTTTAATAACACATTGTTAAATACGAACTGCCAAATGTAACCAAGTACGATACCTCCAATAAGGTTTGGTAAGAAATAAGCTGCACGGAAGAATCCAACTGCTTTCATTTTACCTGTACAAAGAACCGCAAGTGCAAGTCCAACAACGTTGATTACAATCATATTAATTACTACGAAAAGTACTGTGATGATAAGTGACCATAAGAATGGTACCTGTGTAAACATTGCTTTATAGTTATCAATTCCAACAAATTCAGTTAATCTAATTCCATTCCAATTTGTTGTTGAATAATACAAACCTAAAGCAAATGGGATAATTACTGTTACCACAAAACATAATAAAAGTGGGAACAAGAATAAAAAGTTTATAATTGATCTATGTTTTTTCTCTGTAGGAATAAAGTATAGTCCAGCCAAAAATCCTATTGCGCCTACTATAAGTAAAGCACCCCTATACGAAGCATCAGAACCTGAAAAATCAAGATATAATGCTGTAATTAGCAAAACAACTCCTGCTATTAAGAGAATTGCGGATAAGGCTAATTTGCTCTTTTTACTGCCTTTCATTCGTAAGACTCCTTTCTCTTATACAAATGATGGACTACCACAGGTAGCCCATCATAATTAATTATTAATTACTGAGCATATGCATTTTTTGTTACATCTTCATATGTCTTGATGAATCCAGCTTTATCAATTGTTCCCTGAGCAAAGTCAGCATAAAGCTGTCCTGTATAGTTCTGTGCATATCCTTCTGTCATTCCTAACCAATGCCAAGCTGATGTTTTTCCATCTTTTGTGTAGTCAGAAATTGTCTGAGCAAATGGATCTTCTGCAACATATGTACATGACTTGAATGGGCTTACGAAACCAGCTTCTTTTACAAGAACTTCCTGAGCCTTATCTCCAGCCATCCACTGTAAGAATTTCTTAGCTTCATCTACGTTACCATCTTTGTAAACTGCCCACCATGATGGAGAGTTTGTAAGGATTGTATCCATTCCTTCTTCGAATGCGTATGGAATCATTCCACATTTGAAGTTTCCAGCCTCAGCGTAAGCATCAGCGCAGTCACCTGTCATTGTAGCTCCAATCCAAGATCCCTGTGTTACGAAAGCATATTTTCCAGCTGCGAAGTTAGCAACCTGCTGATCATATGTTCCAGAAACAAGCATTTCCTGATCTGCATATTTGTTGAATAATTCAACCATGTCTGCGAATTTTGCAAATCTGTCTGCATCAAGTTTTCCACCATCGCTTAACATATCGATGTATTTTGTATCATCTCTGTCAAGACCTGCGTCAAGGTAGTTAGCGAATAAGTGGTTACCTGTTGACCAGTAAAGGTTAACTGGCTCTGCATAGTATCCGATTACAGCTGTAAGTCCAAGCTCATCTTTCTTTGCATCAAGTGTCTCGAAAGCAGCTTTCATTGACTCTGGTCCTGTGATAGATGCAGGATCGATTCCAGCTTTCTCAAGGATGTCAGCGTTGTATGCAAGACCAACTGCCTCTGTTGTATATGGGAATCCAACTGTTCCTTCATCATTTACATAAGCAGCATCTGTATCTTTTGCCCAATCTTCATCACTCATATCTTCAACAAGACCTTCCCAGTTAGCATAGTCTGCTTCTCCACCACATACGAAGATATCTGGCATGTTGTCTGACTGGTAGTATCCTTTTAATTCACCCTGGATATCAACTCCACCACCCATAGACTCGATTTCTACGTGTACTCCTGTCTCTTCTTCGTACATCTCAGCTAATTTCTTAAGCTGTGAATCTACTTCGATTTTTCCGTTTACGAGACGGATTCCATCTTTAGAACCTTTCTTTGACTCTGTGCTGTCTCCAGATCCCCCACAAGCTGTAAGACCTGCTACCATTGCTCCAACGAGCGCAAGTGATAATACTTTTCTTTTCATACTTTCCTCTCCTTTTAATTATGAAAAATTTATTTTCAAAGAGCTCATGCTCAATGATTCGTTTCTAATGTGGGATTAAATCTCCCAAACTCCTGCAAACCATGGTTCAAGCTTCATATTTCTTTCCAATTCTGCTGATTCATAGTTGCTAATCAACGTCTTCTTACCGTCTGTTTCAATGTTGTCTGGAATACTATATTCAACCACCTTGTCTGTCATATTACATACAATAAGAAGTTTCTTTCCATCAAGAATTCTGACAAATGAGAAAACATTTTCATCATCCGGATCAAGTAAATCGTATTTTCCATAAACGATTATATCTGACCACTCACTTCTTCTACGAAGTTCGATGAGTTTCTGATAATAGTAAAATACTGAATTCTCATCCGCCAACTCAGCTTCTGCATTGATTTCAACGTAATTTGGATTAACCATAATCCAAGGTGTTCCAGTTGTGAAACCTGCATTCTCTGATGCATCCCACTGTACTGGTGTTCTAGCGTTATCTCTGCTCTTTGCTGCAATACCAGCCATCAAATCTTCTGGTTCTCTAAGTCCTGCTTCTGTTAATTCTTTGTAAGCATTAAGACTTTCGATATCTCTGTAGTTTTCAATTGAACCGAATGGACAATTTGTCATTCCAAGTTCTTCACCCTGATATATATAAGGTGTTCCCTGCATCATGTGAAGCACTGTTGCAATACATTTTGCAGAAAGTGGTGAATCATCGCCAAGTCTTGATACAATTCTTGGCTGATCATGATTATCCCAGTAAAGTGAATTCCATGCTGTCTCATCTAATTCATCTTGCCATTTTGAAAGATTTTTCTTTAAATCTGGAAGATAAAATCTCTTTGTTGTCCACTTACCATTCTCATCGTGATCTAAGCTTGTGTGCTCAAACTGAAATACCATGTTAAGCTCAGTTCCTTTTGCATTGGCATATTTTTTTGCCTCCTCAATAGTAACTCCAGCACACTCACCAACTGTAATAAGGTTGTATTTTGAAAGGACTCTCTCATTCATCTCCTGTAAGTACTCATGTACATGAGGTCCATTACATGTAAGAGATGTATCCCCGTAAAGGCTACCTTCGTGCATTTCCCCATCAGGAAGACCTTCCGGTTTAGATATCATGGATATTACATCCATTCTAAATCCATCAATACCTTTGTCACACCACCAGGTCATCATATTAAATACTTCATCTCTGACCTTTGGGTTATCCCAGTTCAAATCTGGCTGCTTCTTTGAAAAAAGATGTAAGTAATACATCTGTGTGGTTTCATCCCACTCCCAGGCTGAACCTGAAAAACAACTTCCCCAGTTATTTGGTTCGTGGCCATCAACAGCCTCTCTCCAAATGTAGTAGTCTCTCTTATCATTATCTCTTGACGAACGGCTCTCCACAAACCATTTATGTTCATCTGAAGTATGATTAACTACCAAATCCATTACAATTCGAATTCCATGTTCATGAGCTTCCTTTAACAACAGATCAAAATCTTCCATTGTTCCGAACTCATCCATGATGTCCTGATAATCGGATATATCATATCCATTATCATCATTTGGTGATTTGTACACCGGACTCAGCCAAATTACATTAATTCCAAGTTTTTGTAAATAATCGAGTTTCCCTCGAATACCATTCAGATCTCCTATTCCGTCTCCATTTGAATCACAAAAAGATCTAGGATAAATCTGATATATTACACTTTCCTTCCACCATGCCATCTTCATAGTGCCCTTCTCCTTATCTCCGAACGTTTCCCCCGTCGGCTTGTATATACAATACCAAATTATGTACAATTCGTAAACAGGTTATGAACATAACCTATAAAACGCACTTAATATTATGGCGTTTTTTGTAACATTTGACGGTTTTTTTATGATATTTTATAACCTTTTGTTAACATATTAGTCTTTCTTTTCCTTATATATATGTTATAATTTTTTAAAATCACATTTATACGATTAGGAGAAGTTAAAATGGTAACCATTAAAGAGATTGCTGAGCGTGCCGGGGTTAGTACAACTACAGTTTCCAATGTTATTCATCACAATACAAAAAAAGTTTCCCCTGAAAACATCAAAAAGATTAATAAGCTTATCCAGGAAATGGGTTATATTCAGAGAAAAGGTTTTAATGTTCTTAGAAATGATAAGTCACAACTTATTGCTGTTGTTGTCAATTCTCACAAGACATACGAGGAGTCTCTTCTTGCCGACCCTTTTTACGGTGAAATTATTGGTTTTATCGAAAGCAGACTTCGAGAAGCAGGATATTATATGATGTTTTATTCAGCTTCTGACATTGACGACATTTTTCATATGATAATGACCTGGGATGTTGACGGCGTTATTGCCATCACTTTTTCAGCTACAAACTGTGAGAAGCTTCGCCATTTTGTTGACAAGCCAATTATTGCCGTCGATTCGCATTGTCAGCCATCTGTGTCTAGCAGTGTTCCTGATATTGGAATTGACAACAGGCAGGGTGGATATATCATGACAAAACATTTGCTTCAAAAGGGTTATGAAAATATTCTGGTCTGCGCCTGTAAAGACTATGGTAACGACCACATGCGCTGGGAGGGTGTTCAGGACGCCTGGCGTGAATGTAACTATCCGACCCAGAAAAAGCTTCAGCTTGATATAATAGGGACTACTTGGGAATATAGAAAGCAGTATTATCGTGAATTGAGCAAACATATCCCTTTTAAAAACAAAACGGTTGCTTTCTTTATGTCTGATTATTTCGCACTCGAAGCAATTGGATATCTGAAAAGCAAAGGCTTGAAAATTCCGGATGATATTGGAATAGCTGGTTTTGATGATTTAGTTTATTCTACACGCTGGACAGCGCCAGCTCTTACAACCATTAAACAGGATATTCGAAAAAAAGCAGAACTTGCTGTTGACGAAATGGTTAAGATGATAAACGATTCGGAATATGAACCCAAGACAATCGTTCTTCCAACCACACTAATCGAAAGAGATTCTGTTTAAATATTTTTCACAAATGATGCCCACAAAACTGTATGTTTTGTGGGTTTTTTCATAACCTTCTTTTTCCCTCTATCTTTCTGGTCTATTTTTCCTATATAATTAGCTTGTGTCAGGGGGGCCTGACAGAATTTGGTTTTAGTCTCAGTCAGGGATTGTACCCTCCAACTGAGATAAACTATGTTATATTGGTAGTGTCAAATAAGATATGAAAAAACTGAGTTAAAAAATTAGGCTCAGATGAACCTTGAAAATTGTAGATATTAGAGGTTGTGGCAGACGTCCGCCACCCTTGACAGCACGAAAAAGAACTGCTGTAGGTTAATAACCGACGGCGAAGAACTCAAGAACAGTTCAGTTTTTCCGTCGTATACAGCAGTGTAGCCGTTCTTTTTCGTGCCATCAAGGGCAAGCCGCGATGCGGTGGCTAGGTTATTACCTCTGGCTCTGAATCTAAGAACAGTTATTGCCTTCGGCATTTTGAAGATTTAGGATAGTCTGTTGGCCTAGAAAGATTAATAGTTGCCATTTGCCGAGCATTGTATCAGCTTGTGAGAGCATTTCAACTTCGTTTAATACTTTATAGTTGTTGTGTCGGTGCGGACGTAGAAAGTTGTAGTAAGCAACCCAAAGAGCTAAATCGTAGTTCGCTCCATCAATGTTGTCAAAACCATTAGTTTTTCTGTAAGAAGCTTTGTATGTGCGATTAAGTCGTTCAATCATCTGCTTGTATGGTCGATATTCTTTGGATACTTCATCATCGTTAGTTAAGCCGATTACCTGAGTTATGTCGAACTTGAATTTATCGCCATACTCATTTGCGAATTGCTGAGCTGCAAGAGGATATGCACTATATCCATCTGCAATAAACTTAAAGTTTTTTGGTAATTCAGCAAGTTTTCTAAAGGCCATGCGCATTGCCAGAATACATGGACCTACCCCACGATTATCCGAAACCTGATAACCAATGATGGAACGTTTGGCAGCATCCATTATGAACCAGATATAAGTTTTAATACCACGGATTTTGATGTATGTTTCATCGGCGGTGAATACTTTTCCAGTATCATAATCATAGTTGTCTACGAATGGTTTAATGCAGACAGAAGCAGTTTTACAGTAGTTTGCTATCTGTTGATGGGAAATAGTGATTCCGTGAATGTCTTTTAATGCCTGTGCTGTCTTGCGGAGAGAAAGACCAAGGTTGACTTTATAAGTAAGACAAAGAGACATGACATAGCTGTCATGTTTTTTGAAGCGTAAAGATGATGCATTTTTAGGAAGGCTGTTTAAATCCATGCGAAAGAAATCTATCTGAAATTCACGATAGATGTAATGGAGTTTGTATTTATATTTGTTAGAGTCTAAATCCTTTTTATCAACATTTTTGAGATTGTGTAAGTAATAAGGACATTCAGGATTTACACATTTGTGTACAACAAAGTGTTTACGATCTTTTTTGTGAACAAGAGCATGATTGCAATGAGGACAATGAAGAGTATGTGTTTTGGAAAATCTTGTGTCAGATGCAGGATTGAAACGAGACTGACAGACTTTACAAATCAACTGTGTTTTCTTCTTGCCGTTGTTCCATGAAAGGTATTGGAATGGTGCATCACACGAAAGACAGCGATAGTCTTCAGGTATGTCGCATTCGCCATGACGGAAAACAGGCTTTATTGTCTTATGGTATCGCTGCTCATAGTAGTTGATGAGGTCACACCAATTCCATTCCTGTTTATGAGAAATGATTTTTGGAAGCTTATCGATTTTAAACTTTTGATATTTAGGTGAATGAGAATCGTCGAAAGCCCACTGACGAAGTGGTATATATCTACAAATAAAATTTAAAAGCCAGCAGATTTGTTTATGTTGGTATTGAATATATTGAATCAGATACATTATAATGTCCATAGGTGATTACCTTTCTATACGGATAATTGTGTTTTCGCAGATTCAATTATACTGTTTTTTTAGGGGGTAATCACTTTTTTTTTTAAAAAATGTGAGAAATCCTTGAAAATATAAGGTTTACAAAAATAAAAAAGGTAGTTAACTTGACACTACCGTTATATTAAGGAGAGGTAAAATATGAAGAAACAATGGTGGCACGGAAAAACAGCTTATCAGATTTATCCAAAGAGCTTTTTGGATACTAATGGTGACGGAATTGGTGATTTGCGCGGAGTAATAAACAAGCTTGATTATCTAAAGGATTTGGGAATTGATATCATCTGGCTTTCTCCAATATACTGTTCTCCTCTTGCAGATCAGGGTTATGATATCTCTGATTACTATAATATCGACCCACGCTTTGGAACTATGGAGGACATGGAAGAACTTATTGCAGAGGGTAAGAAACGAGGCATTTCTATCTTAATGGACCTCGTTGTTAATCACTGTTCAGATGAACATGAATGGTTTAAAAAAGCTTGTGAAGATCCTGATGGACCTTATGGAAAATACTTCTATATCGAGGATTGCAAGGATGGTGAAAAACTTCCTTGTAACTGGAGAAGTGCATTCGGTGGCTCTGTCTGGGATAAGCTCCCTGGACATGATGACAAGGTTTACCTTCACATTTTCCATAAAAAACAGCCTGATTTAAACTGGGAGAATCCAAAGGTTCGTGAAGAAGTATATAAAAACATTAACTGGTGGCTTGATAAAGGACTTGGCGGATTTAGAATTGATGCGATAATTAACATCAAAAAACGTCTTCCTTTCTGCGACTATCCGGCAGACCGTGATGATGGACTTTGTGATATAGGCTGCATGCTTGAAGAAGCTAAAGGCCTGGGTGATTTCCTTACAGAGATGGCCAATGAGACATTTAGAAAACATGATGCTTTTTCTGTTGGAGAAGTATTCTACGAAAAGGAAGGTGAAATTCCTCTTTTCATCGGAGAAAATGGTTATTTTTCTTCTATGTTTGATTTCTCTGAAACTATTATCAACAAGAGCGTAAACGGTTGGTATGATAACAAACCTGTTACTGCTGAGCAATACAAAAAAGCTATTTTTGATGCACATAAGCGAGTTGAGGGAATTGGTTTCCTTTCTAATATTATTGAAAACCATGATGAACCTCGTGGAGTTTCTCACTATATTCCTGAGGGTGAACTGACAGATGCCGGCAAGAAGATGCTTGGTGGTCTCAACTTCCTTATGCCTGGTATTCCATTTATTTTCCAGGGTCAGGAAATCGGTATGGAAAACTTTGCAAAAATTGACAACATCGATGATATTGATGACTGTTCAACAAAAGATGAGTATCAGGTTTCACTTAGAGCCGGTCTTTCTGAGGAAGAGGCACTTAAGGTTGCTGCTAAATTTTCCCGTGATAATGGACGCTCTCCTTATCAGTGGAGTGCAAATGAGAATGCTGGATTTACATCTGGAAAACCTTGGCTTATGATTAATCCAAATTACAAGGATATCAACCTTGAATCTCAGATGAATGATGCTGATTCAGTTTACAACTTCTATAAAAAGCTTATCGCTCTTAGAAAAGATGCTGATTATGCAAATACTCTTATTTATGGTGATTTTAAGACTTATAAAGAAGAGCAGAAAAATCTTCTTGCATTCACCCGCTCAGCTGAGAATACAATTTTGGTGATTGCAAACTACCAGAAAGATGCACAGACTGTTGAACTTCCTTCTGAGGCAAAGAAGATTATTCTTAGCAATGTAAATAGAACAGATGTTAATGGAACAAGCATTGAACTTTCAGGATACGAGTTACTCGTGATTGAAGTTTAAAAATTACACAAAGGTTATGAATTAAGGGCAGCTGGCGTATACAGGCATCCCCCTCTACGGGCCGGGTATTAATTCTTAAGTTTCCTTAGTCTAGTGCAAGTAAATGCCGCTATCAGTTAAGTTTATTATGCCGCGAGAAATCCAAAACGCGCTACGCTTGAACGAGGATTTCTCGGACACACTTTAACTGATAACGGCATTTACTTGCACACGACACGTCAAAAAAAGAATTAATACCCGGCCCGTAGAGGGGGATGCCTGTATACGCCAGCTGCCCTTTAACCATAAGTGAAATTTTTAGTTATCAAACTCTCTTTCCTGCCTGCGGTTATTCTTCATGCTAGTGGAGATAGACTTTACAAGCTGATTTATTGATTTCGTGAAAAGATTTTTCTCTTCATCTGTTGATTCAGAATATTTTTTTCTTGCTGTAAACAAGGTCCTTATTTTTGTTATATCCTCTAGAGATTCTGTATTTTTATCATCCAATAATCCAAATAGCATCTCTACAAATTCCTTTTTTTGTTCATTCGTCAACTTATCTAGCCAGTCGTGAATTGCATCGTCTAAGATAAAACTTACATTTGACCGTTGCTCCTGTCTTACAATTTTGCTTCCCATCACATTCCAGCTGTATGGTTCGTGTTGAAGAAGTCCGGTATTTCTGCTTTCTATGACATCTACCGGTTCATCATGCTCAAATAATAACCCTACAATTGAGCTATCTGGCAAAAATGAGTAGATTCGATCTATCAGCTTCTGATATTGCTCTCTTTTTACAAATTCGTCACTGAACCCAGGACCATCATAATTGTATACTCCAATAATGCGGCTCTCAATTTCACTTTCGCAGGTTACAGCCGTATAAACCGCCTGATTACCTCCCTTTGAATGACCGCATATTATCACGTCTCCATCATACTTTGATATTTCTCTTTTTATGAATTTTGAAGCCTGTAACTGTCCAGGGATTGTATCCATAAATCCCATGTTAAAATCTTCTTTCCAGCCCACAATTGAACCGTCTGTTCCTCTAAAAACTATCGCCAGAAGATTCTCTTTTAACTCCAGACAATACGCTGCAAACTGCATTTCTTTTTGCTTGTCTGTGATTTTTTTAAAGGAAAGAATCTTTATATTTTTAAATCTATCACACCCAGCCATCGCCTCTAACAGCTTTATATCATCATCAACCCTTGTTAGTTTTATCTTTCTTTTTTCAGAAAGCTTTTCAAAAGAATGTTGTAAGTCTTCGATTGTAGCTGGTAAATTACCAAGAATTTCTGTCGTGGGAGTTATATATGAAAATGTGGATAAAATAAGCCCATCAACCTCTGTTATAGAATTGTCGTAAAAAGGGACATCTCCTCTCCACTGAATATAATCAAAAAAATCCGCCATTTTTCCTTCTCCTTTTTAACCGATTTTCTCTACATAACAAAACTATATTCCTTATTGAGATACATTTCAATATATGTATTTTTTACTGAAAGTTACAACTGCCGCATGATTGAATTTTTCAAAAATGGGTTGTTTATACTTATTGTATGGTTTATAATCTTTTCAGAAAAGAATCTTCAGGGCAGGGTGACCTTTTTAGGAATTCCCGACCGGCGGTATAGCCCGCGAGCACAATTGTGCTGATTTGGTGAGTCTTTGACAACTCCAAAGCCGACAGTAAAGTCTGGATGGAAGAAGCATTTGTATTTTTTCTGTTTTTTTATAGAATAACAAAAATTATGCTTTTTATACCCTGAGACTATTCTCGGGGTTTTTTGTTTATCTTAGTAAGGGGTTTTAGTCTCCAACTGAGATAAAATGGAGGTGTCATATGGACAATTTATCCAAAGAAAAATATATGAAACGTGCCATTTCTCTTGCAAAGCAGGCTGCCGGATACACAAATCCTAATCCTATGGTAGGATGCGTTGTAGTAAAAGATGGCCGTATTATAAGCGAGGGATATCACAAGAGATACGGAGAATTTCATGCAGAGCGTAATGCCTTGCTAAACTGCAAGGAAGATGCTACAGGTGCTGAACTTTTTGTCACCTTAGAGCCTTGCTGCCATCAGGGCAAAACCCCTCCATGTACTGAAATAATTATCGAGAAAAAGATTTCTAAGGTTTATGTTGGTAGCATGGATTCTAATCCACTTGTTGGTGGAAAAGGCATAAAACAGCTGCTTGATGCCGGAATTGAAGTAGAAACAGGTATTCTCGAGGAAGAATGTCTGAAAATGAATGAGGTATTTTTTCATTTTATAGAAACTTCACTTCCTTTTGTGGCTATGAAATATGCCATGACACTTGATGGAAAAATCGCCTGTTCAACCGGTGACTCAAAGTGGGTAACAAACGAAAAATCCCGTGCTATGGTTCAAAATCTCAGAAAACTTTACAAGGGAATCATGGTTGGAATAGGCACTGTTTTGGCAGATGATCCAATGCTTAACTGCAGACTTTATAAGGATGCTGATCCTGTAAGAATTATCTGCGACAGCAGACTTCGAATTCCGCTGGACAGTCAAATTGTAAGAACTGCTCACGAAATTCCTACAATTGTGGCCTGTAACAGCTTTTGGGCAGAAAAGAGCCCTCAAATAGTAAGAAAACTGGAAGATGCCGGAATTGAAATAATTGCCACTCCATGCAAATCTGAAAATATGTGCTCTGATAATCCTGATTCTGCTGATACTGGCCTTGCCAATTCTGTGGACTTGAATTATCTGATGATAGAGCTTGGCAAAAGAAAAATTGATAGCATTTTACTTGAAGGTGGCGCCACATTAAATGGGGCTGCTCTTGAAGCCGGAATCGTAAACAAGGTCTATGCATTTATTGCACCAAAACTGGTTGGTGGGAAAAATGCTCCTTCCCCAGTCTCAGGAGAGGGAATTTCACTTATGGCAAATGCAGTTTCTTTGGAAAACATTGAGATAGAGCATTTTGATGATGATATCTGTATCGTTGGATATCCTAAAGATAATATCGAAAATAAAGGTGGTGAATAATTTGTTTACCGGTTTGGTAGAAGAAGTTGGAACAATTCAGAATATAAAAAAAGGACAGCGCTCATGTATTTTATCTATCGGATGTAAGACTGTTCTTGAAAATACTAAAATTGGTGACAGTATTGCAGTAAATGGTGTCTGTCTTACTGTAACCTCCCTCTCATCAAATGGTTACACCGCTGATGTGATGTCAGAAACTATGAACAGAAGCTCTCTTGGTCTCTTAAAACCTGGCGCTTCTGTTAATCTCGAAAGAGCTATGGCAGCCGATGGACGTTTTGGAGGTCACATTGTATCGGGACACATTGACGGAACAGGTACAATCAGTTCTATCCAAAAAGATGACAATGCAATCTGGTATACGGTTGATGCCGGTTCTTCGCTTCTTAAATATATCGTTGAAAAGGGGTCAATCACAATAGATGGAATCAGCCTTACAGTAGCTTATGTTGATGATAGCTGTTTTAAGGTTTCAATCATTCCACACACTCAACAGGTTACTGCGCTTAGAAGTAAAGGTGTGGGTGATTTAGTAAATCTTGAATGTGACATTCTTGGAAAATATGTTGAGAAGCTTTTGGGCTTTAATTCCCAAGAAACACAGAATAAACCACAAAGTAAAATTACCGAAAGCTTTTTAAGCGAACACGGATTTTTTTAGAGTATTACTAAGAGTATTTTAGGAGGATATAATAATGGCTAAACAAGTTGGAACAATTGAAGAAGCCCTTTCTGATTTAAGAGCAGGGAAAGTCATTCTTGTAATTGATGACCCTGACCGCGAGAATGAAGGCGACTTTATCTGTGCTGCTGAATTTGCGACACAGGAAAATGTAAACCTTATGGCAAGCGAGGCAAAAGGACTTATCTGTATGCCTATGAGTGGAGAACTCTGCGATAAGCTTGAGCTTGACGCAATGGTTGCAAACAACACAGACAACCACGAGACAGCATTTACTGTTTCCATTGACCACGTAGATACAACTACAGGAATATCTGCAGTTGAGCGTTCACTTACAGCTATGAAAACTGTTGATGACAATGCAAAACCATCCGATTTCAGACGTCCTGGACATATGTTTCCACTTCGTGCAAAAGAAGGTGGAGTCCTTGTAAGAGACGGTCACACAGAGGCTACTGTTGATTTATGTAAGCTTGCAGGATTAAAGCCTTGTGGACTTTGCTGTGAAATCATGCGTGAAGACGGAACAATGATGAGAACAACAGAGCTTTTAGAGCTTGCCGAAAAGCTTGATATGACAGTAATTACTATTGCTGACCTCATCAAATACCGCTTGAAAAATGACAGCCTAATTAAACGTGAAGCATGTGCAAAAATGCCTACAAAATATGGCGAGTTTACAATTGTCGGCTACAGAAACACTGTAAATGGCGAGCACCATGTAGCTCTTACCATGGGTGATGTAGCAAACGGCGAACCAGTTTTATGCCGTGTTCACTCTGAGTGTCTGACTGGTGACGTATTTGGTTCATGCCGCTGTGACTGTGGAGACCAGCTCGACGCAGCTATGAAAGCTATTGCAAAGGAAGGCCGTGGAGTTCTTCTCTACCTTCGCCAGGAAGGTCGTGGAATCGGTCTTATCAACAAACTAAAAGCCTATGAGCTTCAGGAACAGGGATACGATACAGTTGAAGCAAATATCAAGCTTGGATTCCCTGCTGATATGCGTGAGTATGGCATAGGCGCCCAGATTTTGTGTGATATAGGAGCTAAAAAGCTTAGACTTCTCACAAATAACCCTACAAAAATTACTGGTTTATCTGGATATGGAATCACGATTGAAGAGCGAGTTCCAATTCAGATTGAGGCTCAGAAATTTGACTATTTCTATCTCAAAACAAAGCAGGATAAAATGAATCACATGACAGATTACAAATAAATTTAGTTTAATGAAAAAGGAGAACAATCATGAAAGTATTAGAAGGAAAAGTAGTAGCAGAAGGTATTAAGATCGGAATCGTTGCAGCTCGTTTTAATGAGTTTATCGTTTCAAAGCTTGTTGGAGGTGCAGAGGATGCTTTAGTTCGTCACGGTGTTAATGATGATGATATTGAGTTAGCATGGGTTCCAGGTGCTTATGAGCTTCCTATCGTTGCTAAGAAAATGGCTGAGTCTGGAAAATATGATGCAGTTATTTGTCTTGGAGCTGTAATCAAAGGAGCTACAACACATTACGATCTTGTATGTGCTGAGACAAGTAAAGGAATTGCAACAGTTGGTTTACAGACTGGTGTTCCTACATTATTCGGTGTTATCACAACAGATAATATCGAGCAGGCAATTGAGCGTGCCGGAACAAAAGCCGGAAACAAGGGTTATGATGTAGCTTGCTCTGCAATTGAGATGGTTAATCTTTTAAAAACAATTTAACTTCAAGAACGCACACAAAAAGGACGGCATAATAACCGTCCTTTTTTAGTAAATAATGTACGTCCAAACCTTCAGAATCCCTAGTTTTGCTCATAGCAGTTTAGATATTCAATCGCATCATCTGCCCGTTTACACATTCCGTAGCACATTTTTTCTATTTCTTCTGATGGATATTTTAAATCCGGCACACATATTACTGGGATATGCGCGGCATAAGATGCTCTTATTCCATTCTCAGAATCCTCAAACACCAGTGCATTCTCTGGTGACTGCTTTGCCCTCTCGCAGGCTAGTAAAAAAATGTCCGGATTCGGCTTAGAACGCTCAACCATCTCGCCTCCTACCACAAAATCAAAATATTCATCGAGATTTGCCATCTTCAAATATTTCTTTACATACTGACTCTGTGTAGATGAAGCAACACAGCATTTTACTTTTTGGGTCTGGAGCCATTTGAGTAATTCTCTTATTCCAGGTTTTACATCAGGCCCGTTTTTTTCCATGTGTTCATTTACTATTTCTCTAGTCTTATGAGAAATCTCAAGTGCTGGATAATCAAAACCGTATATCTCAAATAGTTTATCATTTAGCTGTTTACCTGCAAGTCCTACTGTCTGAATATAATCAGACTCTTTTGCCTCATAGCCGTATGCTTCTAGCACTGCAGCCTTTTTGTTCATAAACAGCCTTTCCGTATCAAAAATCAGACCATCCATATCAAAAATAACTAATTTTGGTAAATTCATTTTACACCCTGTCTACTTCAATTATTGTATAGTAGTTCTTTCCTAATTCCTGTTTAATCAGTTGCTCAGAATCCTGAACAATTTTGTCCTCAGAGTATTTGCAGGCGAATGGAACCTCTATATCAAACACCAGATTGGTATGGCTTTCTCCCCACACAACTCTAAAGTCATGTATTGATAAATCATTATCAATCTTTACTAGTATATCCTTTATTCGCTGTTTTAAATCCAAAACTCGTGGATCATTTATTACTATTGGATCCATATGTATAGTTGCAATACAAGAAAATTCTTTGTTGAGCTTTTTCTCAAGATTGTCAATAATGTCGTGAAGAACCAGTATATCCCCATCAGACGGAACTTCTGCATGAAGGGAGATAAATTTTCTTCCCGGGCCGTAATCATGAATCATCAAATCATGTACACCAATAATATTTTCATCAAACTCCACCACCATCTTTTTTATTTTCTCTACATACTCTTCTTCCGGTGGTGTTCCAAGTAATGGATCAATGGATTCTTTTAACGCAGAAAATCCAGCAAAAAGAATAACAAGCGAGACGATAAGACCTCCAACACCATCAAGATTTATTCCCTGATATCTTGCGATAAGCATGGTAACAAGTACAACGGATGTGGCAAGGCAATCTCCCAATGAATCGCTGGCTACAGCCTTCATGGCTACTGATGAAATCTTCTTTCCAATCATCAGGTTGTATGTTGCCATGTATGCTTTTACAGCAATTGAAGTAATCATTATGACAACCGCAACAACTGAAAAATCTATATCTGTTGGATGAACTATCTTCATTACAGATTCTTTTAAAAGAGCAAGTCCCATTGCAATGATAACTGCAGAAACAACAAATGCTGAGATATACTCCATTCTTCCATGTCCGTATGGATGCTTTGAGTCAGGCTTTTGTCCAGCAAGCTTAAACCCAATAAGCGAAATGATTGATGAGCCTGCATCTGATAGGTTGTTCAATGCATCTGCTGTGATTGAAACGGAGCTGCTTATGATTCCAGCAAAAAGCTTAAAAACACAAAGCAGAATATTGAGACATATTCCAAGTGTACTGCACATTACACCGTATACGCCTCTGACTTCCTCCTCGGTCATTGTTTTATTAATAAAAATCTTTGAAAGTATCTTTATCATTGTATTACCCTCTCTACTTCCCTTTTGTTCTATAATATTTTATTCCTCTTACATTAAACTTGCAAAAAATGAGGCAAAAATCACTGTAAAAATTCCGGACACTGCTATTGCAAGTCCACTCATGGCACCCTCGACTTCTCCTATTTCTATTGCTTTGGCTGTTCCAATTGCATGCGCACTAGCTCCAAATGCCAGTCCTTTTGAAATAGGTTCGTGAATACGAAAAATTCTGCAAATCAGCTCTCCTATCATGTTTCCAATTACTCCGGTTATGATAATTACAGCAACGGTAATCGTAACAACCGTTACTATGCTTACCGGAAGCAAAATCGGCTTAAGCAGCCCCCAGCTTGTCATAATCCCAACTCCGGCCGGAATAGGAAGTGGTAAAACAAATTTTAATACTTCACCTAAAAATGAAATCCCTAGAATAATTAAAATCTGTTTAATATATTTCATTATATTTTCCTTCTTTTTTAATTATTTATGTCCAAAAACCGCGTTTTTACTATGGGTAAATAAAATGAGTGGTATCTTTTTACATTACCACTCATTATATCTTTATTATTTCACTTGTCAATTGGGAAACTTCACACACGGTTGTATATATATAAATCTGCCGGTAAACATTTTGACGGTGGAGCAGGACCCAGAGGGGAGGCTCTCTTAAGTTTCCTTCGTCTAGTGCAAGTAAATGTCGTTATCAGCTACGTCTATTATGCCGCGGGAAATCCAAAACGCGCTACGCTTGAACGAGGATTTCCCGGACAAACTTTAGCTGATAACGACATTTACTTGCACACGACTCGTCAAAATCGAGAGCCTCCCCTCTGGGTCCTGCTCCACCGTCAAAATGTTTACCGGCATAAAATACACATATACAAGTGTAAAGTTTACTTAGAACAATACCTTTATCGTGGTGCCGACACCCGGTGCACTGTCGAGTTCAATCTTTGCATCGTGTAATTCGACGATATGTTTTACAATTGCAAGTCCAAGACCTGTTCCGCCGGTTGCCTTTGAACGACTCTTGTCTACACGATAAAAGCGTTCAAAGATTCGCTCCTGCTCAGATGCAGGAATACCTATTCCGTTATCCTTTACCATAAGCATGGCTTCACCATCATTTTTTATTCTAACCATTACTTTTCCACCCGGGTTATTGTAACGGATTGCATTCTGAACAAGATTTTCAACAAGTTCTTTTAGCATGTCCTTGTTGCCATGTATGATACAGTGTTTTCCGTCAAAAGATAAATCTATTTCACGCCTTCTCGCATTAAGTTCAAGCGCCTCCATACATTCTGCTGCCACATCATATAAATCAAGCTCCTCGAAAAGAGGTTCACTTTCATTTCTGTCAAGCTCAGATAATCTGATTATATCATTTATAAGAGCGAGCAGACGATTTGAATTCTTTTGAATCTCCTGATAAAAATGCTTTTTCTTCTCTTCTGCAACCATATCACTTTCGAGGAGTTCGGCATAACCAGATATGGCAGTAAGAGGTGTCTTTAATTCATGAGATACATTTGCAGTAAAATCCTGTCTCGCCTTTGCCGCCGATAAAATATCTGCATGCTGTTTTCTAATCATATCACCAAAAGGCTTAAGCTCTCTGTACGGAGCCTTAAATTCTGCATCCTCAAGATTCTTTGCCATAGTTTCAATAGGACGTATAAGCTGTTTCGTCAAAAAATGCGAAATTGCAATACAGATTAATATAATACAAAGAATGATAACTGCCGTCATTGGTGCCACAGACAAAAATACAGACCCCAGACTTTTTGCGTTTTTGGCTACTCGAAGAACTGTCCTATTATCGAGAAGCACAGCATAATAAAAAGTATTCTGGTTCATAGTGTCTGACTTTCTGACAGACTCACCAACACCATTTTCAAAAGCATCCCTTATCTCCGGACGGTCCATATGGTTTGCCAGAGTCTCTGCACTGGCGTCGTTATCATAGAGAACTTTTCCGTCTATATCAATCCACGTCACTCGAAGCTCACTTATATCTGTGGATAAATCAATATCATCTTTGCTATTGTCCACATTCTCAAAATAATGTGTATCCTTTAAAAGCTTGGCACTTACCTGAAGATCATTTCTGACCTGCTTTTGAAAAAGACTATAATATATTATTGTGATGCCTACTACTGTTGATATAATCGCAAGAATAGTAATGCCTGCAAGTCGAATGTTAATCTTCTTTTTCATTATTCAATCACATATCCTACGTTTCTTACTGTTCTGATTCTATTTCCATATTGACCTAGTTTTTTTCTCAATGTCTTTACATGCATATCAAGTGTACGGGATTCTCCCTCATAATTGATTCCCCAGATATGATCCATGATGGCATCTCTGTTTAAGACAATTCCCTTGTTGGTCAAAAAATATGATAAAAGCTCATATTCCTTAAAAGTAAGTTCAATTACTTCTCCGTCAACTGACACCTCATGTTTGGTATTATTTACCACTATTCCATCTAGAGTAAGTTCTTTTTCAACCGTTTTCTGACATCTTCTAAGCATTGCTTTCACACGTGAAATAAGCTCCATAACAGAAAATGGCTTTTTGATATAATCATCTGCTCCATCCTCGATTCCCTTTACCAGGTCAAGCTCGGTTGTCTTGGCTGTTACCATAATAACCGGCAATTTTCTGGTATCAGGATTCTTTCTTAGCTTTCTGACTATCTCATTTCCATTCTCATCCGGAAGCATGATATCCACCAGACATAAATCTGGAATAATCTGGTCTATTTTCTTGTAAAAATCCTTTGCACAGGAAAATCCAAGAACCTTGTGTCCTGCATTGATAAGTGCAAATTCTTCGATTTCTCTAATACTCTCATCATCTTCTATGATGTAAATTAAAGCCATTTTCTCACCCTTTTTTATTTCTATTATTCATTTATTGTATCATCGTCTTTACTAAGACTGTACTTCTTTTTTAATTCCTTATATTCGTCTTTGAAACGTGCTCTCTCCTCTGGGGACATATCGTCAATATATTCATGAGTCTCGTATCCGTTGTCATTTATTGTAAGCATCTCAACTGCTATGTTTGAACAATGATCTGACACTCGCTCTAAGTTTGTAAGCACATCCTCAAGAATGATTCCCATCTCGATAGTACATTTGCCTTTTTGTAAACGTTTTACATGATGACCTTTTACTTTCTTGGTTAGCGAATCAATCACTTCCTCATGAGGTTCTACGTGAATAGCGCTCTCTAAATCAGACTCCACAAAAATCTTTGTCACTTTAGCTACAATATCTCCAACCGCCTGACAAAGAACATCCATTTCCCTTCTTGCAGCCTTGGAAAAATCAAGGTCTTTTTTCTTCATCTGCTCTGCTGATTCTACTATGTTGATAGCATGATCAGAAATTCTTTCAAAATCGCTTATACAGTGAAGCATCTGCGACAGACTAAGGCTGTCCTTTGCAGAAAGGTTTTTACTTGAAAGCTTTACAAGATATGAACCGAGTACGTCTTCATAATCGTCAATCACATCCTCAAGTTCTATAACTTTTTGAGCTGATTTCTTGTCGTATTTTTTCAAAACAGAAAGACTAATGCATAATGCTTCTTTTGTCTTCTGTGCCATCTCATATGCTTTCTGTCTGCAAATCTCAACTGCAAATGCAGGTCTCTCGAGGAATCTCTCGTCGATAACAACTGCTTTTTGCTCCTGTGCCTGCTCCAGCTCTTCCTCGTCTCCTCTGTCTGGAATTGTAATCTCTGCAAGTCTTACCAATTTATCGGCAAATGGAAGAAGAACAAGGGTTGCCACCACATTAAACAGACTATGAATGATAGCAATTGACAATTTATTTGCTGTATCTGTAAGGAAGGCAAAGTTCACGAACTGGTTTATTCCGTAGAATACAGCCATAAAAAGTAATGTACCAATAATGTTGAAATACAAATGTATCATAGCTGCTCTTTTAGCATTTTTCTTGGCTCCTACTGACGAAATAATTGATGTAACACAGGTTCCTATATTCTGTCCCATAATAATCGGAATAGATGATCCGATTGTTACAGCACCACTGTCACAAAGATTCTGCAATACTGCTATTGATGCTGATGAGCTTTGAATTATAGCTGTAAGTAGTGCACCTACAATCATTCCAAGTATAGGATTCGAGAACATTGTCATCAGGTCTTTAAACTCTTGATTTCCCTGAAGTCCTGTAACAGAATCACTCATCATTTCCATTCCAAACATAAGGATTGCAAAACCAAGCATGATGTTTCCTACATCCTTCTTTTTTGACTCACCTTTTGCTACCATTGTAAGAATAATTCCTACTGCTGCAAACACCGGTGCAAAAGAAGTAGGTTTCAGAATCTCAATATACCAATTGTCTCCCTCTATTCCCGCAAGCGAAAGAATCCATGAAGTAACTGTAGTTCCTATGTTTGCTCCCATTATGATTCCAACAGCCTGTTTTAATTTCATAATTCCGGAGTTTACAAAACCTACAACCATTACCGTCGTAGCAGAAGATGACTGAATAACAGCAGTGACACCAGCTCCAAGAAGAACAGCAAAAATTCTCTTGGAGGTAAGTCTTTCTAGAACGCTTTCAAGCTTTCCTCCTGCCATTTTTGACAGACCATCTCCCATTGCATTCATTCCAAATAAGAATAGAGCAAGTCCTCCTACCAGCTTCAAAATATCAAAAATGTCCATAGATTTTACCTCATTTAAATTTATTATTGTTTTTAATTAAAATCAAAGTAAATTATAATTACATAATGTAAAATCCACAGACTTTCTATGTAAATTTTATGTAAAATTTTTCATTTTGTATATAATTATTTTGCTGTTGTCTTTAAAGAATAAATTACCCATTCAGCAATATTGGTTGCATGGTCTCCAATCCTCTCAAAATATTTAGCAACCATTAGTAAGTCTGTTGCTTCCTCACCTTCTCCTGAGTTTGACAATATAAGTTCAATTATGTCTCTTTTTGCCTCATCAAAAAGACCATCAACAATATCATCATGCGCAATTACTTCTCTTGCTTTTTTCTCATTTTTTTCTACGTATGCCTCGATACTGTGAGTTAGCATAAGCATAGTCTCTGATGCCATTTTACTTATATGACTAAAGCGTTCAATATGGCTACTGTCACCCATAAGTATTGTCATTTCTGAGATGTCTGCTGCATGATCTCCAATTCTTTCCATGTCAGTTACCATCTTCATTGCAGCTGTTACTGTTCTTAAATCCTTTGCAACCGGCTGCTGCTGTATAAGTAAATTAAAACAAATTCCTTCTATTTTCTTTTGAAGATCATCTATCTGTGAATCTTCTTCCATTATATTTTTTGCAAGCTCCTGATCCTGTTCGCTTAACGCCTTTATAGCCTTTGAAATTGAGTCCACTATTCTGTTTCCCATCTCAACCATTACTTTATTTAATTCCAAAAGCTGTTCATCAAATTTGCTTCTCATACAGATTCCCTTTCCTGTTTCTAACCAAATCTTCCTGTTATATAATCTTCTGTTCTCTTGTCCTGTGGATATGAAAAAATCTCATTTGTCTTTCCAAATTCAACCATTTCACCTACCAGGAAAAATGCGGTGTAATCTGACACTCTAACTGCCTGCTGCATATTGTGAGTTACGACTACGACTGTGTATTTTTTCTTCAGTTCTTCCATTAAATCCTCGATTTTTGTTGTGGAAATCGGATCAAGTGCTGAAGTTGGTTCATCCATAAGAAGAACCTCCGGTGAAACAGCAAGTGCTCTTGCAATACAGATTCGCTGCTGCTGTCCGCCAGAAAGCCCAAGCGCTGATTTTTTTAGTCTATCCTTTACTTCATCCCAGATTGCTGCACCTCTTAAGCTCTCTTCCACAATCTGGTCCAGACGTTTTTTATCCCTTATACCATGCACTCTTGGTCCATAGGCAATGTTGTCGTATATGCTCATTGGAAATGGATTAGGCTGCTGGAAAACCATTCCTACTTTTTTTCTAAGGATGGTGGTATCTATACCCTTTTCGTATATATCCTCACCATCAAGTTCAACCTTGCCGGTAATACTTACATTGTCCACCAAGTCATTCATTCTGTTTAAGGTCTTTAGAAATGTTGATTTACCACATCCTGACGGTCCGATAAAGGCAGTAATCGCATTTTCCTTTATTTCCATATTTACATTTTTTAGTGCATGATTTTCGCCATAATATAAATTGAGGTCATGCACTGATATCTTAGTTTTTTCCATTTATAATTAATCCTTTCTGGTTACATCAAAATGTTTTGCAAATGCTTTTGTACCCAAATTGATGCATAAAACAATTATCAGAAGTACCACTGCAATTCCAAATGCAGTATCAAAGTCCCCCTCACTTGTCGCTGATAAATACATCTGTATAGTAAGCGTTCCTCCTGACTGAAAAGGTTTATCCAAAAGTCCCTCAAGTCCATTTGGTAAAAGTTTTGCACTTCCTGCCGTAAACAATAGTGCTGCTGATTCTCCCACGATTCTTCCTACTGCAAGTATGGCACCTGTTATGATTCCAGGCATTGCACTTGGAATTAAAATAGTCCTAATCATATGCCATTTTCCGCTTCCAAGCCCTATTGCTCCACTTCTGTACGTATCTGGAACCGTCTTTAGCGCTTCCTGTGTATTTCTTGTGATAAGTGGCAAAACCATAATTATAAGTGTAAGGGCACCTGTCCATAGTGAGTAACCAAGCCCTAGCTTCTCACCAAAAAACATCATTCCAAAAAGTCCAAAAATAATTGATGGTATTCCGGATAATGTTTCTGTTGCATATTCGATAATCGTAACCACTTTTCCCGGTTTTGCGTATTCATTCAGATATATCGCACTTCCCACTCCTATCGGTGTTGCAATAATCATTGTAAGGAAAATGATAATCAATGTGTTTACAATATTTCCCGCTATTCCAACTGTTCCTTTTAATACACTTGTAACCGATGTAAGAAATGACCAGTTTACAGAAGAAATTCCTTTTACAAATACATACGCAATTATTGCGAGCAAAAGTATTACCGAAAAGGAAGCACACATATATATTAAAAGTCTCATTCCTGCGTCTTTTATTTTTCTGCCTGTCACTGTGCCACCTCTTTCTTTCTGGCTTTAAGTAGTATGAAATTTACAATCATTATAAAAATGTAAAGCACAAGTCCTACTGTAAAAAGCACCTGTCTGTGAAGTCCCTGAGCATATCCCATTTCACTTACTATCTGCGTGGTAAGAGTTCTTACTGAGTTGAATGGAAGTGGTATGTTTACCGCGCCTCCTGCAACCATATTTATTGCCATTGCTTCACCTAAAGCTCGTCCAATTCCAAGAACTATTCCTGTTAGTATTCCTGATTTTGCTGCAGGAATTACTACTTTAAATATTGTCTGTTCTTTTGTGGCACCAAGTGCAAGAGATGCACTTCTAAGGTTGTCATTTACTGCTTTTAGTGAAGATGTACTTACGCTTATTACCGTTGGTAAAATCATAATCGCAAGTACAATAATGGCTGAAAGCATATTTGCTCCACCTGTGAACTGATGCGTACTGTCTCCCTCATATATTTTCTTTTCCAGACTATACATAAAAGGGTTTAGCACCATCATTCCTATAAGTCCGTAAATAACTGAAGGTATTGCTGCTAATAATTCAACCGCACCACCTACGATATTTCCGATTTTTTTGCCTGCTATTTCCGAAAGAAATACTGCAGTAAGAAGTCCAATTGGAACACCTAAAAGTACCGATACTCCTGTTCCTACAATTGAAGCTAATATGATATAAAATATTCCATAGGCTGGTTCCTGTGCTGTTGGTTTCCAGATTTCACTAAAAAGCAAATCAAATGCCCCGACTTCTTTTAAAGCCGGAGCACCCTTTATAAACATATAAACTGTAATTGCACCTACCGCAAAAATAGCTACAACTGCACAAACCAGGAATATCGTTTTTGCTGTTTTTTCTACAACTGCTTTCCTGTTCATATACTCACCTACTGTGGAATAATAAGTCCGACCTTTTTAATTACTTCTTTTCCTGCATCTGAATTAATATAATCAAACCAAGCCTGTACAAGTTCGTTCTGCTGGCTGATATCTCCCTTTGTTGCCATAACAAATGGTCTCTGAAGTACATAGTTTCCTGCAAGAATTTCTTCTTCCGTTGGTTCTACTCCGTCAATTTTCATTCCGATTACTGAGTCGTCAACCACGTCGAGAGATACATATCCAATTGCTCCTGGTGTTGATGATACTTTTGCAAGTACTCCACCAGTAGAATCAAGTTCCTGTGCGTAATCACAGTTATCTTTTACTTCAAGAAGTTCTTCAAATGCATCTCTTGTTCCTGAGCCTGCCTCTCTACCAATTACAACGATTGCCTCGTCTTTTCCACCAAGCTCGCTCCAATTTGTGATTTCTCCACTGTATACTTTTGCAAGATCTTCTGAAGAAATATCGTCGACTGTATTGTCCTTTTCTGTAATTACTGCAATTCCGTCGATTGCCACGATATTTTCAACTGCATCGTTTTCTTTTTCCTCGTCCTTCAATGCTCTTGATGCATTTCCTATATCTACTGAACCGCTTGAAAGTGACTCAAGTCCTGCACTTGAGCCTGTATATTCAACAGTAACTGTCACACCTGGATTTTCCTCCATGAAGCTTTCTGACATTGCTTCACATAATTTTTCCATTGATGTCGAACCTGCAAGTGAAATGCTTCCACTCAATTCTTTATTTGTTGTTGACTCTCCTGTACTGCTCTCACTTGATTTATCGCTTGATTTGTCGCTTCCACATCCTGTAACTCCTACAGCCATAAGTGTGCCTGTAAGTACCATTGCCAATATTTTCTTTTTCATAAAACCTTTACCTCTTTCAAACTTAATTTACTTAATTTAAACATTAGCGCTTTTGTTTTTACATATGCATCATATGCCTGTAATGTAAAATTCATAATCGCGCCAGCGTAAAACTTTTGTAAAGGTTTTGCAAAGTT